>JBBRQU010000001.1:0-318605 GCA_038225855.1 Burkholderiales bacterium
CGTCTGCGCGGGCGCGACCGTGATCGAGTCGCCGGTGTGGATGCCCATCGGATCGAGGTTCTCGATCGAGCACACGATGATGCAGTTGTCGGCGCGGTCGCGCACGACTTCCATCTCGAATTCCTTCCAGCCGATCAGCGATTCCTCGATCAGCAATTCATTGGTCGGCGAGGCTTCGAGGCCGCGCTTACAGATGGTCTCGAACTCCTCGCCGTTGTACGCGATGTCGCCGCCAGTGCCTCCCAACGTGAAGCTCGGCCGAATGATCGTCGGGAAGCCGAGCGTTCTTTGCACGGTCCATGCCTCGTCCATCGAATGCGCGATGCCCGAGCGCGCCGAACCCAGACCGATCTTCGTCATCGCCTCCTTGAACTTGCTGCGGTCTTCCGCCTTGTCGATCGCCTCGGGCGACGCGCCGATCAACTCGACGTCGTATTTCGCGAGCACGCCGTGGCGATGCAGGTCGAGCGCGCAATTGAGCGCGGTTTGCCCTCCCATCGTGGGAAGGATCGCGTCGGGCCGCTCGGTCGCGATGATCTTCTCGACTACCTGCCAGGTGATCGGCTCGATGTAGGTCACGTCGGCCGTCTCCGGGTCGGTCATGATCGTCGCCGGATTCGAATTGACGAGCACGACGCGATAGCCCTCCTCGCGCAACGCCTTGCACGCCTGCGCGCCTGAGTAGTCGAACTCGCAGGCCTGCCCGATGACGATCGGGCCTGCGCCGATGATGAGGATGGATTGGAGGTCGGTGCGCTTGGGCATGTGAAATGTTGGTGTGCGCGATTCAGGGCTGAACGAACCCGATCGGCTTTTTCTTCGACGCCGGAGGCGGGTTCATCAACTCGCGAATGGCTTCGAACACGATCGCGAATTGATCGTCGTACTTGGCTTCCAATGCAGCGAGCTTCTTCGCGAGGTCCCTGTTCGACTCCAGCATCGAGCGCAGCTTGACGAAGGTGCGCATGATTTCGATGTTGACGGCGATGGCGCGGTCGCTGCGCAAGACGCACGAGAGCATTGCGATGCCCTGCTCAGTGAAGGCGTAAGGGGGATAGCGTGAACCGCCCCAACTTGAAATCACAGTTTGTGATTTCAAGATTGCAAGTTCCTGTTTCGTCAATTGAAAACAGAAGTCTTCGGGGAAACGTTCAGGGTTGCGATTGACCGCTTGGATCAGTGCGCGGCGCTCGACGCGATAGAGTTCAGCGAGATCGTGCGACAACATCACGCGCATCCCGCGAAGCGAATAGATCCGTGCCTCGACGCCTTCGACGAGTTGCAAGGTGCCGATCCGCGTTGCGCGTTCAGCCACGCCTAGTCTCCATCGATGCGATGAAGCGATCGAACAGATACCCGATGTCATGCGGCCCCGGGCTCGCTTCCGGGTGCCCCTGAAAACAGAACGCGGGCTGGTCGGTGCGCGCGAATCCCTGCAGCGATCCATCGAACAGCGACACGTGCGTGACCCTGCAATTCGACGGCAACGAATTCGCATCGACTGCGAAGCCATGGTTCTGCGACGTGATCAGCACCTGCCCCGTCTCGAGGTCCTGCACCGGGTGATTCGCACCGTGATGGCCGAACTTCATCTTCACGGTTTTCGCGCCCGAGGCCAGCGCCATGATCTGATGGCCGAGGCAGATGCCGAACGTGGGCAGGCCCCGTTCGATCAATTCACGCGTTGCGACAATTGCGTAGTCGCAGGGCTCGGGGTCGCCCGGACCGTTCGACAGGAAGATGCCATCGGGTTCGAGCGCCAGCGCATCGGCCGACGATGCTTGCGCAGCGATGACGGTCACGCGGCAACCGCGTTCGGCGAGCATGCGAAGAATGTTGTGCTTGATGCCGTAGTCGAAGGCGACGACGTGAAAGCGTGCCGCGCCGCCTCGCTGATAACCCGCGCCGAGCTTCCAGACCGATGCAGTCCAGTCGTAAGGTTCGCGCACGCTGACGACCTTGGCGAGATCGAGGCCCGCGAGGCCTGGGAAGCTTCGTGCCAGTACAAGCGCCCTCTCGACATCGTCTGCTTCGCCCGTGCAGTCGGCGACAATCGCGCCGTTCTGCGCACCCTTCTCGCGGAGCAGGCGTGTGAGCTTGCGCGTGTCGATGCCGGCGATTGCGACGCAGCCTTCGGCGCGCAGGTATTCGGAGAGGCCGCGCCGGGCGCGAAAGTTCGAATAGGTCCGCGGCAGATCGCGAATCACCAATCCCGCTGCATGGATGCGCGTCGCTTCGACGTCTTCATCGTTGGCGCCGGTATTGCCGATATGCGGACAAGTCAGCGTGACGATCTGGCGCGCGTAACTCGGATCGGTCAGGATTTCCTGATAACCGGTCATCGACGTGTTGAAGACGACCTCGCCGATCGATTGACCGGCTGCTCCCACGGAGATGCCGCGAAACACGCTGCCGTCGGCAAGCGCAAGGAGAGCAAGTCCGCTCGCGTTGGGGTCGGCGGGGAAAAAATCGGTCGGCAACAAGAAGAGCCCCTGTCATAGCCGGCCGGCGCACATCGCGTGGCTACGCGTATCAACCCGGCGCGCAGAATGCAGAGCGCAAAAGGTCGAGTGATGAGCGAAAGATGGGAGGTCGCGCGGACGGTCTGCGGATGAAGATAAACTTTTGAATTATACCGTGTCCAACTGGCTCGACCCATCCACACGTCCGCCCGATTCCACGACAGCCCATGAACCAACTCGATCAACTCAAGCAATACACGACAGTCGTCGCCGATACCGGTGATTTTGAAGCGATGCGTGCCTATGCGCCGCAGGACGCGACCACCAATCCGTCCCTGATCCTGAAGGCGGTAAGCAGCGAGGCGAACAAGCCTCTGTTGCAGAAGACCGTACACGCACACGCGAAGGAAGCGCCGGTCGAATTGATCGACCGCGTGATGATCGCCTTCGGTCTCGAAATCCTGAAGATCATCCCGGGTCGGGTTTCCACCGAAACCGATGCGCGACTGTCGTTCGACACGGCCGCATTGATTTCGAAAGCCCATCGCCTGATCGCGCTTTACGAAGCCGAGGGGATCGCTCGCGAACGCGTCCTCATCAAGCTCTCTTCGACGTGGGAGGGCATCCGTGCGGCCGAAGTTCTCGAACGCGAAGGCATCCACTGCAATATGACGCTGCTGTTTTCATTGCCGCAGGCAACCGAATCGGCCGAGGCCGGAGCTACCCTGATCTCGCCCTTCGTGGGTCGCATCACCGACTGGTACAAGAAAGCCGAAGGCAAGGACGGCTATCCGCCTGCGGACGATCCGGGCGTGCATTCGGTTCAGCAGATCTACGCAACGTTCAAGAAGCTCGGTTATGCAACCGAGATCATGGGTGCGAGCTTTCGCAATCCCGGTCAGGTGCTGGAGCTGGCCGGATGCGATCTGTTGACGATCAGTCCCGACATCATGCAGAAGCTCACCGAGAGCGATACGAAAATCGAGCCAAGGCTCACGCCCGAATGGGCGAAAACACAGGAAGCGCAGCCGACGATCTTCGACGAAGCCAGGTTCCGTTTCGCGATGAACGAAGACGCGATGGCGACCGAGAAGTTGGCCGAAGGCATACGCGTGTTTGCGGCGGATGCGGTCAAGCTCGAAAAGCTGATCGAAAGCATGCGCTGAATTGCACTGACGTTGCAAGGCGGCACAGGAATGAAACACGGGCCTCTCAAAGGCCCGTGTTCTCCGAAGTGTCAGCCTTCACCACAGCCCGGCAGAGCGCCGCGGTGACCCGCCCGGAATCACATCAACCGGTGCGGGAGCTCAGGCCTTGCGCGAGCGGCGCGCCGCAAACCCGAACGCGCCCAGACCGACGAGCATCAGGGCAAAGGACTCCGGTTCGGGGACCATCGCTTTGCGTAACGCCACTTCGCCAATGGCGCAACTGGGGAAATTCCCCGGATCGGCTTGCGGGCACTCAGTCATTACGAACCTCACGTACCGGAACGTGGTGGGCGCAAACGAGAAGACGTCAGCCGGATAGTCGAAGTTGATAGGGTTGTTGGTCGGCGTGAGCCCGGTAACGAATGATGTGAACGTGATGTTGTCCTGGGAAATCTGCAGGGCCAGTCTGCCGATACCCGAAGCATCCTCATTCCACAAGGCCAGCCTGTCCCACATCATCGCCGAGCCCATGTCGTAAGTAACGGTCGCCGTGGTCGTCCCGGAGTTGCTGAACCATTCATTGCCCGCAAACGCCAGACTGTGCTTGGGGTTCGTGGCAATGTAGGTGTTGAAGTCCGTGACGCAACTGACGAAGGGCGTCAGCAACCCGTTGTGGTTGAACGTATCGTTAATCGAACCGAAGCCCGGACCGCCGACATTGATCACCGCGGCGACCGGGCTGCAGATCACGCCGGCATGGGCCTGGAACGCAGCGCCGGTCATCATCGCAGTTGCGAAACCGAACGAAAGAAACCTGGATCTGGTTTTCATGAAACCCCCCAAAAATGTTTTGAGACGTTGAAGCACGCATAAAAAAGCGGGCTTGTCAAGGTAAGCAATATCAATGCCAATTTATCAAGGGATTGTTAACGTGGGATTTATTTCAGGATCGGCAAGGCATAGAAAGGCCACGTGTAAGCAATTCCGACAGACGTCCAAAATCCCGACAGAAGAAAGAGTCATAGTTTTTCAGTCTCTCCGCTCTTCGGCTGCCACTTCATCAGCCGCTTCTCGACGATGCCGACCAGCGTATCGAGAATCAGCGCGAACGTGGTCAGCACGACGATGCCGGCGAACACCGTGTTGATGTCGAAGGTCCCTTCGGCCTGCAGGATCAGATAGCCGACGCCGCGCGCTGAACCCAGGTACTCGCCGACGACCGCGCCGACGAAGGCCAGTCCCACCGACGTATGCAGCGATGAAAACACCCAACTCATCGCGCTCGGCAGATAGACGCTTCGCATTAACTGCCGCTTCGACGCGCCCAGCATGCGCGCGTTGGCGAGCACCACCGGGCTGACTTCGCGCACGCCCTGGAACACATTGAAGAAGACGATGAAGAACACCAGCGTCATGCCCAGCGCGACCTTCGAGAGAATGCCCAGACCGAACCACACGCCGAAGATCGGTGCGAGGATCACGCGCGGCATCGCGTTGGCGCCCTTGATATAGGGGTCGAAGATCGCCGCCGCCGAGGGGGCGAGCGCGAGCCACATGCCGATGCCCAGGCCGAACACCGTGCCCAGGACGAATGCGAGCACCGTCTCGAGCAGGGTCACGCCCAGATGCAGGTAGATCTCGCCCGATGCGAACCAGTTCCAGATGCGCTCGGCCACCTGCAGCGGTTCGCCGAAGAAGAACGCGGCCTGCGTCGCGTTCTTGAAATAGATCGGCGGCAGCAGCGTCGGGCTGGTCAGCACGTACCAGAGCGTGATGACGATGAAAAGCACCGCGACCTGCCAGAAGCGAATGCTTGCCTTGCGCTTCATGGCCCTCATGACGCCTTTACTTTCGTCTGGCGATAACCCTTCAACACTTCTTCCTTCATCGCGTTCCAGATCTGCGCATGCAATTCGACGAAGCGCGGATGCGTGCGAATCTCGGCCACGTCGCGCGGTCGAGCGAGGTCGATGTCGAACTCGGCGATCGGATGCGTCGCCGGTCCGGCTGAAAGAACGATCACGCGATCCGACAGCGCGATCGCTTCGTCGAGGTCGTGCGTGATGAAGAGCACGGCCTTGCGCTTCGCCTGCCAGATCTCGAGCAGCTCGTTTTCCATCAGCTGGCGCGTCTGGATGTCGAGCGCCGAGAAGGGTTCGTCCATCAGGATGATGTCGGGATCGAGCACCAGGGTCTGCGCCAATGCGACGCGCTTGCGCATGCCGCCCGACAACTGATGCGGATAGCGGTCGCCGAAGCCCGCGAGCCCGACGCGCGAGAGCCACTCCTCTCCACGCTGCACCGCTTCGCTGCGCGCGATGCCGCGAAATTCGAGGCCCGCGACGACATTGTCGATCGCGCTGCGCCACGGCATCAAGGCTTCGGACTGGAACATGTAGCCGGCACGTCGATTGACACCGGCAACGCGCGCATCGAGCTCGTCGCCGAACACATGCACCTGCCCGGACGAAGGCGCGAGCAAGCCCGCGCCGACATTCAGCAGCGTCGACTTGCCGCAGCCGGTCGGTCCGACCACCGAGACGAACTCACCGGGTGCGACGGCGAGCGTCACGTCCTCGACCGCGGTATAGCGTTGCGCGGGATCGTCGTTGGAAATGAAGGTGCAGGTGATGCGATCGAGCGCGAGCGCCGCGGTATCCGCACGCTGCTCAACAGCGTTCATCGGGGCTGACACGCTCGCTGAATCATCAAACGATCGCGATCACTTGTACTTCTGGTCGGCCTTCTTCGCAAACTCGTTGGTATAGGTTTCCGACAATTTGATATTGGCCGGGACAATCTTCGGATCGAACGTGGCCAATACCTTTAACGCGGTCTTCGGACCGGCGTCGGGAATCAGGCCATCGGTCGAATAGGCCTCGCGCACATTGGCGAACGCCGCCAGATACAGTCCGCGGTCGCCAAGCTGATAGGCCTCGGGAACCGTCTTGAGCACGTCCGACGGTCCTGCCTTCGCGAGCCATTTGTCCGCACGCACGATCGCATTGGCCAGCGCCTGAACGGTGCGCGGATATTTCTTGATGAACTCATCGTGCGTGTACAGCGTGGCCGCCGGCATCGGGCCGCCATAGAGCGCTTCGGTTCCCTTGGGCGTGCGCGTATCGACCAGGATCTTCACTTCCTTCTTCTGCTCGAGCATCGTCATCACCGGGTCGACGTTGGACATGCCGTCGATCTGTCCGCTACGCATGGCCGCGAGCGAGCCGGCGGTCGAACCGACCCCGATGATCGAAACATCGGAGGGCTTGAGCCCGCCCTGCGCGAGATAGAAATTGAGCGCGATGTTGGTCGACGAACCCGGCGCCGAGACGCCCATCTTGAAGCCCTTCAAATCTTTCGGACCATGGACGTTGGCGGCTTTTTCGGTCGCGACACCGATCGAGATGGCGGGCGCACGCCCCATCAACACGAACGCGACAATGTGCTGGCCCTTGGCCTGCATGTTGATGGTGTGCTCATAGGCGCCCGACACCACGTCGACGCTGCCGCCGATCAAGGCTTCGAGCGACTTCGCGCCACCGGCGAAATCGCTGATCTCGACGTTGAGCCCTTCGTCCTTGAAGTAGCCCAGGCGCTCGGCGATCGTCAGCGGCAGATAGTAGAGACCGGCCTTGCCGCCGACGGCGAGCGAGACGTTGGGCTTCTCGGGCGCCTGCGCCCACGATGCCGTGCCCGCGAACGTGACCGCCAACAGGGCGGCACCGGCAAGACGTGCGATCGCACGGACGCCGGAATTCGAATCAGCATGCATGAGGTGCCTCCGCGAAGATGCCCGAAACTTCATTCGAGCCGACGGGCCGATTCTAATGGACGACCCCATGCGCGCACATCGCGGCTTGCTTCGGGATATCCCGAAGGCGCCGAGCACATCGAAGCCGAGAGCGCGGATCGATCGCGGAGCACCCGCGGCCTTGCCAAAGATCAGCTCTTGATGCGAACGAGCGCGCCGAGTCCGAGTACCTGAGTAGGCTGCGGCGATCCACCGACAGGTTCGAGCGACAGACCAAAGGCCTTCGCGCGTGCAAGTGTATTTGCGTCACTCGAAGTCACGGTCGCCGGTGTGGCCTTTGCGCTCGGCGGCAGCATTCCGATCGACACCATGCCTTCCGCATCGCGCGGCGCGATCCACAGTTGCAGTGCCTTGCCTTCCGGCACGTCCACGTCGGCCGCGACCCTGACGACGACGACATCTGCGCGCTCGGTTTGCATGACCACGGCGACCGGCTTGCCGCTTTTCGGATCGACGACAGTCGCGATCGCACTGGGCGTGGTCTCGACGATCTGCGGCGCGACGATGGGCTGAGGTCGTATCGCGATGCCGATAGCAATTACCGCGAACGCCGCGAACGCCGCGGAGAGTCCACGCCAGAGCGCGACTCGGCCCCACCAACCGCCTGCGCCATCGACCGCGAAGCGATCAACGCCGCGCGCCGACGATCCCGGCAGGCGAGCCTCGATCGCCTCCCACACCCGGTGGTGCGGCCGCGCAGGGGCGACACCGTCAAGCAAAGGCACCAGACGTTCGCTCCACGCGAAGGCGAGCGCGCGCAGCTCGCGATCGTCGCGCGTCCACGCCTCGAAGCGCCGACGCGCGGCGCCGCGCAGCGTGCCGAGCGCGTACTCGGCCGCGAGGCGGTCGCGCAATGTCGGGTTGCCTTGGGTGTTCACGGTGATTGTTCTTCAGGTCCCGATGCCGTCGAGGCATCGCTTCATCTTTTCGAGTCCGCGTCGTATCCACGTCTTGACCGTGCCGATCGGGATGCGCATCGTCGACGCGAGTTCGGAGTGCGTCAGCCCTTGAAAGTACGCGAATGCAATCGCCTGACGCTGACCCGCATCGAGGCGCTTCAGGCAACGATCGAGCGCGGTCGCATCCTGTGAACGGATCGCGCTGTCGGCAGGCGTCGGCTGATCGGATTCGAGCACCGCGGCGAGGTCGTCGTCGAGCTCGATGGTTCGATGATCGACGCGACGAATGTAGTCGAGCGCGCGATTGCGAACGATCGTGACCATCCAGGTCATGGGAGCCGACAGCGACGCGTTGTATCCGGCCGCTCCGTTCCATACGTTGACAAAGCTGTCCTGCAAGACATCCTCCGCACGACCTTCGTCCCGCAAGATACGCAGCGCGACCGCAAATAGTTTCGGCGACGTGGCGTCGTAGAGACGCCGATAGGCCTGGCGATCGCCGAGCGCAACTGCAGAGATCCACTTGGCCAGCGTCGCGGGATCGCCAGCTGGAGAGGTCGATGGAATGGAGGCGGTGTTCATGGCAGCGATCAGATCGCGATTATCACGCAGGGTTCATCCGACCGCATGTTCAGCCCAGCCCGCAGCTCGTTGTCCCGTTCATCGAAGCGCTCCGCTCGCCGCGAACACATAGAGCGCAACGCATGCAATGAAGCCGATCGCCCACACCAGTGAGCGAACCGGCGCAAGATTGGCGATATAGCAGGCGATGTACGCGACGCGCGCGACGATGAAAACGATCGCGAGCAGATTGATGGTGGCGATCGGAACGTGCTGCAGGATCGCGATCACGACGCCGATCGCGAAGAAAGGAAATGCTTCGAAGCTGTTTGCCTGCGCCGCGTTGGCACGCGCGCTGGCCCCGGTCTGCCTGGCAAGCCAGGCGCGCGGCTCGCGATTGTCGTAGCGCGAGCCCGCTCCATCGGAGCCGCTTTTTCCTGCACTGAACTTCGCCAGGTAGGCGCATGCAAGCGGCAACACACCCGCGACGAGGACACACCAGAACGCGATGATCATCGTGTGCTCCCGGTAGCGATCGGGCGCGCCGCGCTTATACGCTCACTCATCGGTTTCTCCCACGATCGCATCGATGCGCGCGCGCACGTCGCCGTCGATCTTCGCGACCACATCCATCGCCTTCATGTTCTCGACAACTTGCTCGGGGCGCGATGCGCCGGTGATGACGGTCGACACATGCGGATTGCTCGCACACCACGCGAGCGAGAGTTGCGCGAGCGAGCAATCGAGTTCGGTCGCGACCGCGGCGAGCCTGGCGACGATCGCGTTCTTGTTTTCGTCGAGCAGGCGGTCCTTGAGAAACGCATAGTTCGACAGCGTCGCGCGACTGTGCTCGGGCGCGCCGCTTCGATACTTGCCGGTCAGCAGACCCGACGCGAGCGGACTCCAGGTCGTGAGGCCCAGGCCGAGGTCTTCATAGAGGCGCGCGTATTCGACCTCGACGCGCTTGCGATTGAAGAGGTTGTATTCGGGCTGCTCGACCACCGGCTTGTGCAGGTGGTGGCGCTCGGCGATCTCCCAGGCCGCGCGAATGTCGGCCGCGGGCCATGACGACGTGCCCCAGTACAGGGCCTTGCCGCACGACACGATGTCGTGCATCGCCCACACCGTCTCCTCGATGGGCGTGTCGGGATCGGCACGATGGCAATAGACGAGATCGACGTAATCGAGATCGAGGCGCTTCAACGAGCCGTCGATCGCATGCAGAAGATATTTGCGATTGAGCGTATTGCGCTCGTTGGGTCCCTTTTCGAGCCCCCAATAGAACTTGGTCGACACCACGTACTTCATGCGCGGCCACTTCAGCTCCCTGAACACCTGACCCATGATGGTTTCGGACTGACCGAGCGCATACACCTCGGCGTTGTCGAAGAAATTCACGCCGGCGTCGAACGCGGCCGCCATGCACTCGCGCGCGAGCCGCGTGTCCATCTGGTTGCCGTAGGTGACCCACGAGCCGAAGGACAGCGCGCTGACCTTGAGGCCCGAGCGGCCCAGTCGTCGGTATTGCATAGTTGGTTGCTCCAATCCAGAAATGGTTTCTTGTCAGGTCACGACGCGCGTCGGTCGAGCACGGCCTGCGCGATCGTACCGACATCGACGTATTCGAGTTCACCGCCCACCGGCACACCGCGCGCGAGCCGCGTCACAGCGAGCCCGCGTGCCTTCAGCATTTCGCCGATGGTGTGGGCGGTGGCTTCTCCTTCGTTGGTGAAGTTGGTCGCGAGGATCACTTCGCGCACCTCGCCATCGGTCGCGCGCTTCAACAGGCGATCGAGATGAATGTCCTTCGGCCCGATGCCGTCGAGTGGCGAGAGCCGGCCCATCAACACGAAATACAGACCGCGATAGGTCTGCGTCTGCTCGATCATCAATTGGTCGCCGGGCGTCTCGACGACGCACAACAGCGCGCGATCGCGCCGATCCGACGAGCACACGTCGCACAGCTCGTTCTCCGTGAAGGTATTGCACAGCGCGCAATGGCGGATTGCTTCGACCGCGTGCGTCAGCGCGCCGCCCAGCAGCGCCGCGCCTTCGCGATCGTGTTGCAGCAGGTGGTACGCGATGCGTTGCGCGGACTTCGGTCCGACGCCGGGCAGGCGACGCAAGCCTTCGACGAGGGTGTCGAGACTGGAGGGGCGTCGGGCGGGTGACGAGAGCGATCGTGTGGAAGATTTCATGCGGACGGAAGGCTGAGCGCCGCGATTCTACTTGGGTCCGGAGGGAACGGCGGGTCACGCGCCTTGTCGCGTTTGCCGAAAACCCGGATAAGCAAATGCGCGCGCGATCCTTCCGCAATCCCGCTCGGACACACCCGCTTTGCGCGCCGTGGCATACCAGCTCTGACGGACACGCTGCTCCATCGCCTCGACGATGCCCGAGGCCTCCTCGGGTTTCAGAAGAAAGCGCGCGCTTTGTGAAAGCAGATTGGCGGCGCTGGCATGGCGCCCTTGATCGCCGCATGCCATCGCCAGATCCCTGCGTTCGAGGCTCACGGGAACCGAAGGCGTCAGATCGTAGGCGGGCGAAAGCGTCCAGTCCCTGGCTCGCGCGATCAATGCATGATTTCGCGGATGATCGTCGACATTTGAGATCAGGGCGTTGAAACACATCCGACGGAATAGCTCGATCGCGTCAATGGTCGGAACGGCGCTTGCGCGCCGCAGTTCTTCCACCAGCAATACATAGGACCAGCGCTCGCGCGATCGATGCGTGTCTTCGGCACGCAACAGCGTCAGGGCGCTGATCATGCGGGCTCGCATATAGCCCGCGCTCGGGTCTTTACCGACGCGTTGCCGGTCAAAGCGTTTGACGAGCAGAACGTCCCGGCCGGCGACATCGACCACGCGACTGTCGGCAGTCGCGATGTCGCATGCGCGCGCAAGCATCAGCATCGCGTGCTCGACGCGTGCGCTGTTCCATGCGTCATCGGGGCAATTGAATTTTGCGATCCACAGACCATCTTTATTTTCGACCACCGCCTTGGGTCGCGCTCCGCCCATCGACGTGCCGATCAGCATCAGGTTTTCGACTTGTGTGCGGACTCCAGCGCGGATCGCGTCGTTGGGAACGTCTTCGTTCTCGATGAGAGTCGCGGCAATCGACTGCAGCTTCTCCAGATCGAGGGTCTGATTGAATGCTCGCCGAGGCGCAGGCGGCGCCTGATTCAAGCCGAAGCCCAGAGCACCCGCGCGGTCGTCCGCCGAATTCAGAAGGTATTGCAACTCGCTCAGACGGGCTTGGCCCAGCGAGCGTTCGATGATCCGGCGACCCCAGTAGTCCGGGCTTGCATCGCGGAGAGCACCGAATACGCCATTCAAGGCGTTGGTCGTGTAAACGCGCGGCGCGAGCTTGAGTTCGATCGGGTCCAGCGGTACGGCATCGGGTCGCCCCAGATAGCTTCGTCCATAGACGAATCGCCCTTCGGGCCCGCCGCGCCGGTCTTCTGTCAGGGAGTAGCGCCCCGCCGTGACAGGCTCGGTCGCACCGGGGAGAGTGATATAGACAAAGCACTCGGTTGGCGTGCTAGAAGTCATTGTCCAGCCCCTCCTTCGGTCGCGCGCGCGCGCGTTCACGCGACAATGCGAGGGTCTGACCTTCGCTATCGTTTTCAGGGGCTGCAACGTCGTCGATCTGCCCGAGCAGGTCGAGCGCCCACAACATTGCCGCATACACTGCGATCCCTGTCGATGGCTTGCCCTTTTCGGCGTCGGCAACGGCGCGCTGGCCTGTGCCGATTTTTCCGGACATGTCGGCTATCGTGAGGTTGCGCCGCAGACGTGCGGTACGCAGGTTCGCTCCCAGCCGCTTGAGCGTCTGTTCCACAGGGTATGGCGGGGCGGTCAGCAGCTTGTTGCGGGCGGTCATGTTTCACCTTGAAGTCGAACCGACGCTCTATCGAGCATAATAGTCGACTTAAACGGCTCTTGAGAGCATTTTTTACATGCACACACTTGAGGATTTGCACGAATGAAACGTGGTTCTCTAGCTGACGAAGTCGGGGCACGAAGAACCTTCGCCATCATCTCCCACCCCGACGCGGGCAAGACCACGCTCACCGAAAAGCTGCTGCTGTTTTCGGGCGCGATCCACATCGCGGGTTCGGTGAAGGCGCGCAAGGCCACGCGCCACGCGACCTCGGACTGGATGGAGATCGAGAAGCAGCGCGGCATCTCGGTCGCGTCGTCGGTGATGCAGATGGAATACCGCGACTGCGTCATCAACCTGCTCGACACGCCGGGCCACCAGGATTTCTCCGAAGACACCTATCGCGTATTGACCGCGGTCGATGCCGCGCTGATGGTGATCGACGCGGCCAACGGCGTCGAAGCGCAGACCCTGCGGCTGCTCGAAGTGTGCCGCGCGCGCGGCACGCCGATCATCACCTTCGTCAACAAGATGGACCGCGAAGTCCGCGAGCCGCTCGATCTGCTCGACGAGATCGAAGGTGCGCTCGGCATGACGGCGGTGCCGTTCACCTGGCCGATCGGCATGGGAAAGAGTTTCGCCGGCGTGTACGACATTCGCGCGAACAGCATGCGCGTGTTCCAGGCGGGCGCCGATCGCGCGGGGCAGGCGTTCGAAACCATCGAAGGCCTGGCCAATCCGCTGATCGACGCGCGCTTCGGAGGCGCGAATGTTCTCACCGCGGGCCACGTCGAAAAAGCACGCGACGAGATCTCGCTCGTCACCGAAGCATCGGCAGCCTTCGATCGCGAAGCCTTCATCGCGGCCACGCAGACCCCGGTGTTCTTCGGCTCTGCGGTCAACAACTTCGGCGTACAGGAAGTGCTCGACGCGATCGTGGATCTCGCGCCGTCGCCGCTCGGACGCAAAGCGATCCAGCGCGCGGTTGCGCCCGAAGAGCCGAAGTTCGCGGGCGTGGTCTTCAAGATCCAGGCGAACATGGATCCGGCGCATCGCGACCGCATCGCATTCGTGCGCGTGTGCGCGGGACACTTCCTGCGCGGCATGAGCCTCAAGGTCACGCGCTCGGGCAAATCGATGAAGCCGAACAACGTTGTGACTTTTCTCTCGCAGCGGCGCGAGATCGCCGAAGACGCGTACGCCGGCGACATCATCGGCATTCCCAATCACGGCACGCTTCAACTCGGCGACACGCTGACCGAAGGCGAAGCGTTGCAGTTCACAGGGCTTCCCTTCTTCGCGCCCGAGATGTTCCAGGCTGTCGAAGTCGCCGACCCCTTGCGCGCGAAGCAGTTGAAGCACGGCCTCGCGCAGCTCGGCGAGGAAGGCGCGATTCAGGTGTTTCGTCCGCACCTCGGCGGCTCGCTGTTGCTCGGCGCGGTGGGACAACTGCAATTCGAGGTGGTCCTGCATCGACTCGAACACGAGTACGGGGTGAAGGCGCGATTGATCGGCACGCGTCATCGACTGGCGCGCTGGATCACGGCAGAAGGCTCGGCCGAAGGCGAGCGCGAGTTGAAACGCTTCATCGATTTCTATGCGCCTCGCATCGCGCACGATGCGGTCGATGCGCCGACTTACATGGCGTCGCATGTGTCGGAATTGCGCGTCGCGCAGGACGAGTGGCCGAAGATCCGTTTTCACGCGCTGCGCGAACACGCGGGACTGGTGTTTCAATCGGGGCTTGCGGCTTGAAGTGGAATCGCCGTGAACTACGCCAGCCACAAGGACAGCGCCACCCTTCTCTTCACGGATATCGAAGGCAGCACGCGGCTTTGGGAACAGCGGCCCGAAACGATGCCGCTGGCGCTGGCTAGTCACGATGCGCTGACCCGGCAGGCCATCGAGGACAACCGCGGCGCCGTCGTGAAGATGACCGGCGACGGCGTCTACGCGACGTTCGACGACCCGCTCGATGCGGTCCTCGCGACTCTGCAGTTACAGCAGGCGCTCGCCGATCCGGACTCGACCCATGGTATCGGCCTGCGCGTCCGTTGTGGGCTGCATGCGGGTGTCGTCGAGCGCCGCGACAACGACTACTTCGGCAATACCGTCAATTGCGCGGCACGCATCATGGGCGCGGCGCATGGCGGCCAGATCCTGATGTCGCAGGCCGTAGCCGGTCCGATTCACGAGCGCTTGCCGGAGGGCGTGACGCTACGCGACCTGGGCTCTGTGCGGCTGCGCGACTTGACCAATTCGGAACACGTCTATCAGCTTCTGCATCGACGACTGAGGCGAGACTTCCCGGCGCTACGCTCGCTGGAAGCGACACCGAACAACCTGCCGCAGCAGGTCACTTCTTTCATCGGCCGCGACCTTGAACTGAGGCAGGCGAGCCGACTGCTTGCGGGCGCGCGGCTGTTGACCATCGTGGGACCTGGCGGCATCGGCAAGACGCGGCTGACTCTCCAGGTCGCGGCCGATGCTCTGGACAATTACGCGGACGGCGTCTGGTTCGTCGAACTGGCATCGATCATCGATGCCACGTTGGTTCCCAGGGCTGTCGCGCAGGTTCTCGGCCTTTCCGAAGACAGCAGCACGCCCTTCGCGCAAAGCGTGTGCGCGCATCTCGCATCGCGCCGCCTGCTGCTGGTGCTGGACAATTGTGAGCACCTGGTGGATGCATGCGCCCGGCTCGCCGAAGCCGTGCTTCGTGCGGCGCCGGACATTCGCATACTCGCGAGCAGCCGCGAGCCGCTCAACATTGCCGGCGAGCAGACGTATGTGTTGCTGCCGTTGACGCTCCCGGAATCCGGATCGGACGCCCAGATCACGGCACGTTCCGAAGCCGTCCAGCTGTTTGTCGAGCGGGCGCGATTGCGGCATCCCGATTTTTCCGTGACCGATCAGAATTCGAACGTGGTCGCGCAACTCTGCGCGCGCCTGGACGGCATCCCGCTCGCGCTGGAACTTGCCGCCGCGCGAGTCGCTGTGATGTCGGTCGACAAGATTGCCGAGCGCCTTGGTGATCGGTTCCGCCTGCTCACCGGAGGCAGCCGCACGGCCCTGCCGCGGCAGCAAACCCTGCGCGCGTTGATCGACTGGAGCTACGACCTTCTCGGGAACACCGAGAAGATCCTGTTCGCGCGGCTGTCCGTATTCGCCGGCGGCTGGACGCTCGACGCGGCCGAGAACGTCGGCGCGGACCCGGATATCGCGCGCGATGACGTACTCGATCTACTGACCGGACTCGTGCAGAAGTCGCTGGTCGTACCCGACAGGCAAGGCGAGCGATTTCGCATGCTCGACAGCCTGCGCGATTACGCGCGCGACCGTCTGCAGGAGCGCGGGGAGGCGGCCGCGGTGCGCACACGTCACCGCGATCATTTTCTCGTTTTTGCCGAGCAGGCCGAGCCCTTCCTGGAGGGCGGGCCGGAGCAACCGGCGTGGCTCGCGCGGCTCGACCAGGAGCATGACAATCTGCGTGCCGCGCTTGCCTCGAGCGTGGAGTCGGCCGATCACACGGAGACCGGCTTGCGTATATGCGGGGCGGTTCATCGCTTCTGGTTGTATCGGGGACACGTCCGCGAAGGACGCCGGTGGTGTGATGAAGCGCTTGCGAATGCCGCCGGCAGTCCGCCCACACCCGCGCGCGCGAAGGCACTGAATGCGGCAGGCGCGCTCGCGTGGCGCCTTGGCGACATCGTCGCGGCGCGATCCTTGCTGGAACAGGCTCTGCATATCAGCCGCGAACAGAAGGACCTCCAGTGCGAGGGACGCATACTCGGCAACCTGGGTGGCGTCGCCATCCACCAGACGGACTCGGTCGCCGCGCGGGCGTTCCTCGAGCAGGCGGTCGCACTTCACCGGGCGCTGGGAAATCAGACGCTGGAAGCGCGCGTCCAAGGCAACCTCGCCGCGTTGGCCATCAACGAGAACCGGTACGCGGAGGCGCACGCGCCGTTGACGCGCTGCCTGGCGCTCAGCAGGTCATCGGGAAATCGGATGATCGAAGCAACCGCCATGAGTCATCTCGGTTTCCTCGCTCAGCAAGATGGAAATTACACGGAGGCACAGGCACTGCACGAACATGCGTTGGCGATTGCCCGGGAGTTCGGGGTTCGGGAGTTTGAGCTCGAAGAGGTGCGTCACCTTGGAGAGATTGCCCTCGCTCGAGGCGACATGAAAACGGCGCGCGTGCAATTCCGCCATGCACTCACTACCAGCAAGGAGATCGGCAACCCCCTCGAAATTGCCCTATGCCTCGAAGCAGCGGCGGCGCTCGCGGTGCAAGTCAAGCAGCATCGACAGGCTGCCGGATTTCTCGGGGCCGCGAATGCGCAGCGCGAGGCCATCGTTGCGCCACGACCGCATGGCGAGCAGAAGCAATACGATGCGGCACTCTCGGCATGCCGCGAGGCGTTGGGAGAATCCGCCGCCGCGGCGGCGATTGCCGAAGGCCACGCGCTCGCACCCGAGGCGATGGTTGCGAACGCGTTGGCGTGGATGGAATGTTGAGCGACCGGTTCGGGATGCGCGAACACGTGGGGCTGGTGTTTCAGACGGGCCTTGCGGCTTGATCGTCAGCGCTGGACAATTTGCCGGCCGATAGAGAAGATACGCTACTCTTTCTTCAACGCGGACGGCGACACGCCGCCGCGATTTGACTGCGGTCCGCGTCGACATCAGCACGCCATCAGGAGGCACCATGGCAGCCAAGCTCCGCATCCAGGACGGCAACCCGGTCTGGCTCTCGGCATCGATCGTTCCATCGAAAGACCTGGCCGTCTCCCCCAACTCCAGCCCAACGGTCGCCACAATTCACGTCAACTCGACCGACGTGTTCGTGTACGTGAAGGTCGAAAACACGGGCACCGTGGACCTCGGCGCCTGCACCTGCACGGCGCTTGGCGCGTGGGCCGCGCCACAGCTCTTCGCCGGCTTTCTCGGCAGTGCCAACGCCACGACGACGCAGACGCAGGGCGGCGTCACTTTCAGCGCTTCGTCGATCAACAACACGCTCACTGGCACCGGCATCAATGTCCAATTCGGCAGCGTCGGCTCCGGCCGGCGGGCGTGGGCGTGGAGCCCGGACGGCCGCTACTTCGCCTTCGTCGCGTCGCCGAACGGTCCCGACTGGTCGCTGACCATCGTCGCGCTGCAAGCCATCACACGCTCGAACGGCACCACAGTCGCGAAAGGCCAGATCGCAGCAAGCGGGAACGGCTTGTTCGCGGGGACCAGCGCGGCGCAATGGTGGAACAACGCAAACTTTGGCTGGGCCGGCTCGCACAGCGTCCTGGCGGCCGGCGCCTATGCGGGCGGCCCGGGACTCTCGCTGGGGCTGACCTGCCCGGAAGCTCCGAGTCCCGGCGCCTGGGGCGATCTGATGCCGTCGTTCCCGGGGCAGGTCGACTGGGCGTTCCTCGTCAGCCCTTGCGGCGCCATGGTCGCGTTCGCGCCGAAGCGCCTGAACGCCGCCGCGCCGCCGCAGGACTTCTTCCAGGTCTCCACGGCGACGGCGACGCCGACACCGTTTCGCAAGAACAACGCGGCGACGAGCGTCTCCAGCACCGGCGCGAACGTCTCGCTCACGACCACCGCGCATGCGGCCAACGGCGTCACCATCAATACCGGGAACGGCACCACGGTAACGGTCGACGATCCGGATTGCACGCTCGTGGGCGGCGGCATCACGGTGCGCGTCGATCGCGTCAAGGCGAGCACGCTGCCGACCGCAAACCTCGGTGTGCTGCCCATCGGCACGGCGACGTTGGGCTTGCTCAAGGTCGGCGGTTCCGCGTGGGTGCAGGTGCCCAACCAGAACGGCTGGGCCAATCAGTCGGAGACGCACTGGTGTCTGCTGGCACAGGCCTACACGGCCGACGGCACGACGGTGCCACGGGCCTGGAACGGCCAGGCCGCAAGCCCTCCGCCGTTTCCGATCGCGCTCGACAACTGTGCGCAGCGCAACGTTCAGATCAATCCGTGAACCCGGAGGTGCGTCGTGGCCCAGCATCGATTCAAGGTCAATGTTCCCAACCCCACCGATCGCAGCGTGGCCGTGCAACTGCGCCTCGAACCCGGCAGCAGTGCCGACCTGCTTGAGCTGCCGCGCGAGTACCGGCGCGGCGCCCTGAAAGTCGAGGCTGCGGGCCTGACGTTCGACCCGTGCGCGACGGTGGGTCGGCCGATGTTGAAGCTGAAGCTCGCGGCTCGCGCGAGCGTTGACGTCTACGCCATCGTCGCCACCGCGGCGGCCAAGAAGCCGGGCGCGGCGGGCCTGCACGTGATCGACAACCGCGGCGGCAAGGACGTGGGCGGTGTCTTCGTCGTTTGCGTCGATCCCCCGCTCGCCGATACCGTGGGCGTGGTCGTGCCGACTCGACGGCCGTGCCCCGCGTCGCTCGCCGACCTCTACATCGTTGCGCGCGGGTCGGAGCCCGACAAGGCGAACGCGGTCGCGCTGCTTCCGGGCGATGCCGGCGCGCTCGTGACGGTGATCGCAGCGGGCCAGGCGTTGAAGGGCGTGCAGGTTTACCTCGAGCACCTCGGGACCGGCAATGCCGAATTCGTTCCGGGCAACTGGAACATCGGTTCGGTAAAAAGGGGCGACACTTTCATTGCCCATTGGGCGCTGCAGACGAGCGCGTGGCAGACTGGAACGTTTCGCGCCAGCATAGTCGTCGTCGCCGACGGCTTTGATCCCACGCGTGTGAACGGCGACTTCACCATCGGTCAGCGCAAGCGCAAGACCCCTGCCCGCGGCTAGCGCGTGATCGCGCAATGGAATTGAACGCCGACTTTTCCAAGCGCGTCGTGATGCACGCAGACGCGCTGCCCTGGATAGCGTCGCCCATGCCAGGCGTTCGCCGACGCATGCTCGATCGCATCGGTGACGAGGTGGCTCGCGCGACGACCGTCGTCAGCTATGCGCCGAACAGCAGCTTCTCGCCGCATGTGCATGGTGGCGGCGAAGAGTTCGTCGTGCTCGAAGGCGTGTTCGAGGACGAGCACGGCGCTTATCCCGCGGGCTCCTACATCCGCAACCCGCCGCAGTCGCGGCACACACCGGGTTCAACGCCGGGTTGTGTGATGTTCGTCAAGCTGTGGCAGTTCGATGCGGACGATCGCACGCACCTCAGGCTCAACTTCGACAAGATGGAGTCGATCGCCGCTCCCGACCGTCCCGGCGTGACGGTGACGCCGCTGTTTCGCGACGATCGCGAGAACGTGCGTATCGAGACCTGGGCACCCGGCACGCGGACCACGGTCGACGCAACAGGCGGCGCTGAAATCTTCGTGATCACCGGCGGGTTCGTCGAAGGCGGCGATGACTTTCACGAACACTCGTGGCTTCGCGTTCCGATCGGCGCACGCGCTCAGGTGGTAAGCGGGTCTGAGGGAGCGCGTGTCTGGATCAAGAACGGCCACTTGCGGTTCGCCCGACGGTCTGAATAACAACGCGCTTGCACTCCGCCACCGCGCGTTCCGATGCTTCGGCCATCCATTCGATCAGCGCCTTGTTGAACGCGGGCAGATTGCTCACACGCGCATCGTTCTGCGGGACTGTGTGACGTCATGCGCGACGAGGCCCTCGGCCACGACGACGTCGAGTCGATAGGCGTCGCGCTCGAGTTCGAGCACGCCGACGCCGACGATCTTTTCACCGAGGCGCTTTTGATGCGCGTCGGGAATGATGAAGGCGCACGAGGGCAGCCACACGTGGCGAACGCCATCGATGGTGCGATCGAGATATTGATGCGCGTGACCGCACAGCACGAGCCGCACATCGGCTGCATCGATCAGCGCCAGCAGACGGTCGCGCGCAGCATGCGGCACGTAGCGCATGTGATGGTCGCTGTCGGTCGCGGCATCCTCGAACAGCGGCTTGTGCAAGATGACGATGATCGGCCGGCCCGCCGCGTTCGAAAACTCTTTCGTAATCCACTCCCACTGCGCGTCTTCTTCAGACGCGCCGCTGCCCAGAAGCTGCGCGTCGAACGCGATCAGCTTCCATCCCTCGGCATCGATCGCCCAGCGGTCTTCGCCGAACAGCGCGAGATAACGCGCGCGGCTCGGGACGCTCAACCATTCGCGTTCGGGCACGTCGCGCGTGCCGGGGTTGTCGCCGATGTCGTGGTTGCCGGGGATGAGGCGCATCGGCGTCGGCCAGGTATCGACCAGCGCCCTGGCTTCGTCCAACTGCGGCTCGGTGTTGATCGCATCGAGGCTGATGTCGCCCAGATGAATCGTGAGGTCGATCGCGGACCGCCTGGCGTAACGCGCAGCCGCGTGCCAGTTCGCGACGAAGTCGAGCGCGGTGTCCGCGAGATGGCTGTCGGTGATCAGCAGGATGCGCATGAGGCCAAAGCCGTCGTTCCCGCGCGCGCGGGAAGCCAGGGTCGTGGGTCAAGTCGCTGGGTCCCCGCTTTCGCGGGGACGACGGGCAACGCGTCGGTCATCGTGAACGATTCATCAAAACGGAAACTTCATCCCCGGCGGCATCGGCATGCCGGCGGTGACCGCGGCCATCTTCTCGCTAGCCGTCGCTTCGGCCTTGCGTACGGCATCGTTGACCGCGGCGGCGACCAAATCTTCAAGCATGTCCTTGTCGTCGCCGAACAGCGACGGATCTATCACGACGCGCTTGACGTCGTTCTTGCAGGTCATCGTGACCTTGACCAGGCCTGCGCCCGATTGACCTTCGACTTCGATGGTCGCCAGCGAGTCCTGCACCTTTTTCACGTCCTCCTGCATCTGCTGGACCTGCTTCATCATTCCAGCAAGCTGGTTCTTCATCATGGTCGTGCTCCGAATCTTGAAAAATCGGGGAAATGAAATCGCGGAACGAAAAGGATTGTGCGCGGGATTGTGCGCGGGATTCGTGCGCAGGATTCGTGCGCAGGATTCGTGCGCGCCTAAACAGGCTTGACCGACCCGGGTACCACGCTCGCGCCGAAATCGCGCAGCAGCGTCTGAACGAAGGGATCGGCGTCGATGATGGCCTCGGCCTCGGCTTGCCGCGCGGCGCGTTCGTCGCTCTTTGCAGCCGCGACGGTGGCGCCTTTCACCGCGCCGACCTCGACAGTCACCTCAACCGGCCGCCCGAAGCGCTGGGCCAGAGCCGCTTTCAGTTTGTCGAGCGCGGGCCCGCCTGCCAGGGATTTGATCGGACCTCGCAGCGTGATCGAGCGATGATCGTGCGCGACGAGTTCGGCTTGCTGCACGAGTTCTCGCGTGAATCCGGTCAACTTGAGGTGGCCGACGAGGGCGAGCCAGTCGTCGATAGCCAGCGGCGTATTCGAGTCGGGCTCGATCCCGGTGGTCGGGGCGGCGGCGAACACAACGGCAGGCGCAACAGCGGGCGCACGCGACGACGGCGGCTTAGCAGACTTCGCCGCTTGAGCGGCAGGCGCCGCGCGCGCAGTCGTTGCGCTGCCCTCTTCCGGCCGAAACGCCAGCATGCGCAACAGCGTCATCGAAAAGCCGGTGGTTTCGTCAGGCGCGAGATAGAGGTCGCGCCGTCCCATCGCCGCGATCTGATAGTAGAGTTGCACTTCTTCGGGCGCGAGGCGCGCAGCGAGCTCGGCGAGATGTTCGTCCTCAGCTGCCGGGGCGTCTACCGCGCCGTCCGCCGCGTCCTCGCGGCTCGCATTGTGCGTCGGCAGCATCTGCACGAGCGCGATGCGATGCAGGAGCGCGGCGAGATCCTGCAGTGCGTTGCCGAACGAAAGGCTGCGCGCGGCGATCTCGTCGACCACGCTCATCAGCGCCGGTCCATCGCCATCGGCCAACGCATCGAGCACCCGCACGAGATAAGTCTGGTCGAGCGCGCCCAGCATGCCGCGCACGGTCTCTTCGGTGACATGCCCCGCGCTGTACGCGATCGCCTGATCGGTCAGCGACAAGGCATCGCGCATCGAACCCGAAGCCGCGCGCGCCAGCGGCAACAGCGCGCTTCGTTCGAATGCGATGCCTTCTTCGGCGAGCACGTGCGCGAGATGCCGCGTGATATCGGCGACCGGCATCTGCTTCAGGTTGAACTGCAGGCAACGCGACAACACCGTCACCGGGACCTTCTGCGGATCGGTCGTCGCAAGGATGAACTTGACGTGCGCGGGCGGCTCTTCGAGCGTCTTCAACATCGCGTTGAAGGCGTGATTCGACAGCATGTGCACTTCGTCGATCATGTAGACCTTGAAGCGCGCATTGGCCGGCGAATAGATCGCCTGCTCCAGCAATTGCGTCATCTCGTCGACGCCGCGATTGGACGCCGCATCCAGTTCGATGTAGTCGACGAAGCGTCCCGCATCGATCTCGACGCAAGCCGGGCATACGCCGCAGGGCCTGGACGTGATGCCGCCGTTGCCGTCCGGGCCGATGCAGTTGAGGCACTTCGCGAGGATGCGCGCCAGGGTCGTCTTGCCCACGCCGCGCGTGCCGGTGAACAGCCACGCGTGATGCAAGCGCTGCTGATCGAGCGCGTTGGTGAGCGCGCGCACGACGTGCTCCTGCCCGACCAGCGTCGAGAAATTCCGGGGACGCCACTTGCGCGCGAGGACCTGGTAGGACATGGGATGCGTAGCGGTGTTGAAGTTTTTCGGCCTGCACCGCGATACTCGTGCCAGACGCTTCAGAAACGTCGAGTGCAAGGCGCGGCGACGCAGACAGTACGATATGTACGGCAAGGAGCCGCAACGCCGCAATCGGCGTTTTTGAAACGTCTCGTGATAGAGGCGAGCCTTGTCCTCGGCACTTACGGGTAGCAACTATGGCTGCTTCGTTCCCGACCTGACCAGGTTCGTCACGCCGCAATGCGAGGGGGCCCGCCCGCGCGAATTCTATCAGCCCGAACGCGGCATCGATCCATGACGTTGATCGGCGGCTTCAATCCCGGTCATGCAATTCCCGCCAGCCGCCATCACCGAAGATCAAGGCACTGCGCACCACGTGGTGCGGGTAGAGAGCGGACACCGCGCGCCGATAGCGCGCGAGTTGATCGACATGCGATTGCGGCACCTGGGCCGACGCGGGCCGATGCTCCGACTTGTAGTCGAGCACCCAGACTTCGGCGCTGCCCGCGTCATCGACTCCCGCAACGGCTGCGAATTCGACGAGCCGATCGATGCGCATCAGCTGGCCGTCGTCGGCAAGCAGTTCGAGCTCGTTCGACGCCGCCGCATGCAGCGCGGGCGTGAAGAAGCGCTTGAGCTCGGGCGCGGCCAGCATGCGTGCCGCGCGATCGGCAACCATCGCCGCCGCGCTCGCGGAAAGTCCGAAGTGCATCGCGATCGCCGCTGCCTGCGCGCGATCGAACGCATGCCCCACCGCGTCTCGTCCATGCCGTTCGAGCACGCGATGCAGCGCGATGCCGATGCGTCGCGCTTCGCCGCCTTCCGTTACGTCGCTCGTGCCTTTTTCGTCTGCGGTGCGGTCGGCGGTGCGCCGCTTGCCGATAGCCAGGACCGGCGGCCGAAAGATGGGTATACGAATCGAGGTTTCGTGAGCGGATGAATCGCTGGACGCCCTCTCGGCAGGGTTGGACGCGGTCACGTTCTGCTGCGACCACTCGCGCAGCAACGACAGGCGACGATACCAACTGTCGTCGTCCTCGGACTTGCCGGGCATGCTGCCGGCGACCAGCAGAATCTCGCGCGCGCGCGTCGCCGCGACATAGAGCACGTTCCAGTCCTCGGCGGCATCGAACTTTTCTTCAGAGGCGAAATGCATATCGCGCCTGCGGCCGCGCTCGGCCACTTTGCCGAACACCGACAGATGCAAGGGCGCCTCGCTGTCGGGCGGCCATGCGATCAGCACGTCGTTGGAGATCTTGTTCCTGCGCACCGGATGCGCATCGGCGATGACAACGATCGGCGCTTCGAGTCCCTTGGCGCCGTGGACCGTGAGGATGCGAGCCGTGTTGCTGCGACCCGCGATGCGACCCGCGATGCGACCCGCGATGCGATCCGCGCTGTGATCCGCACTGTGACCCGCGGCGTGTGACTCGAGCTCTTCACGGTCGGCCTCCGCATCCGCCGCGTCGATCTCGGCATCGCCCTCGTCTGGCGCGTCGTCCTTGATGCGCGCGAGCGCGGCCAGCTCATCGATGAAGCGCGACAGACTGGGAAAGCGGCCGCTGTCCTGCGCGAGCGCGAGTTCGAGATAGGCGTACAGATTGGCGCGCACCTGCTCGCGCATCCCGGGCACGGTCGCGGCCACCGTGCGGGCGATCCACTCGCCCTCGTGCACGATGCGGTCGAGCAGATCGTGGGCCGGCAATGTGGTTGCAGCATCACGCCAGGCCGCGAGCAGACGATGAGCGCGCGCAAGAGCCGGACTCTGATCGGATGCCGCAATCGCTTCGAGGCGCGACCACCAATGCGGATACCGATCGCGCGAAGACACGTCGGTCAGACTGGCCAGCCGAATCAGATCGTCATCGCTGCATCCGAAGAGCGGCGAGCGTAGGGTCTGCGCGAGCGCGAGGTCCGAGAACGGCGCGACCAGCACCTGCAACAGTGCGCACAGATCGGACGCTTCGAGCGTTTCCAGCAGACCACCGCGACGCACGCTCGCATAGGGAATGCGAGCCGCGCGCAGCGCGTTCTCGATCGCCTCGATGCGCTTTCTCTTGCGCACGAGAATCATCACGTCGCCCCAGCGCGCAAGCCTTCGTCCTTCGTGAGCATCGTCGACCATGCGATGCCCGACGAGCGCGCCAAGCGCATCGACGATGGCGCGGGCTTCGACGTCGTGCAGGTCTTCCGGTTTTTCGGCGCGCGCTGTCGTCAGCACGTCGCGCAGCACGAAGGATGCGTTCGCTTCGATCGCCTGCCCGGACTTCGCCTCGACCGGGCGCTCGATGAGAGCCAGGCGCCACGCTTCGCCTTCACCATGCGAGACGCTTCGATGCGCATGAAACAGCGGGAACGCGTCGCGTTCGAACGCGCCGTTGAGTGCGTTCATCAACGCGGGCGCGACACGGCGCGTCTGGTCGGTTCGCAGCACGCTCGCACCGAAGTCGTTCTTCAGAAACGTCCGGGCCGATTCGAACAGTCGCGGCTCGGCGCGCCGGAAACGATAGATCGATTGCTTGGGATCGCCGACGATAAGGACCGACGGCCGGGCCTCGGCAAGAGCGGCGTCTTCGGTATAGATCACGAGCCAACGCTTCAACACCATCCATTGCAGCGGGTTGGTGTCCTGGAATTCGTCGACCAGGATGTGCCGGTAGCGCGCATCGAGGCGCGCCTGCACATAGGCGGCGCTCGCGTCGTCGGACATCAGTGCGGCGGCGTGCCATTCGAGATCGTCGAAGTCGAGCAGCGCCTGCTCGCGCTTGATCGCTTCGTAGGCTGCGATGTACGCCGAGCCGCAGTGAAAGGCCGCGCGGTTGATCGCGAGGACGTCGCGTTCGACCTGCTGCTTCGATGCGTCGATCAGCAAGTCAATGAGGGTCTGTGCAGCGGCTGCAAGGTGCGCCTCACCGTCGGGTCCATGGCGCGCGACGGCGCCGGCCCTGATGCCGCTGTTGCGCACGTCGCGCATCTTGTCGAGCCCCTTGGTTGCAAACGGCGCATACGCGCAATCGAAGTCGGATACCGAGAACGCCGTGCGCAATCGCGCGGCTGCCCGCCGAGCTTTCGCAACGCGATCCCGATCGCCGTCCGCTCCGCAATCGAAGAGTTCGAGCAAAGCTTCAAGGCGCGCAATGAATGCGCCGTCATTGAAGATCGCGGCGCGCGAATCGAGCGCATCGTCGTTCTGATCGACTCCGAGTTCGCTCGCGAGCGCCGATACCGCGCGATCGATGTCGTCCCCTGCGCCGTGTCGCGCGAGAAAGCGCTTCCAGTCGTTGCGGCGCCTGACCATCGCATCGAGCAGTCCTCGCGCCGTCGTGGCGCTCGCCGCGCGCGCCAGCAGTTCGAGGTAGTGGCCACGCAACGCGTGATTGTTCGAGACCTCGTTCAGGAATCGGCGCCACGCATCGCGCATCAACGCGCCGGTCTTCTCGGCGATCGCGAACCCCGCCGGGATTCCCGCAGCCAAAGGCGCGCTTCTGACGATGCGCGCGAACCAGCCGTGAAAGGTATCGACCGTCATGGTCGGCGACGCGGTGAGGTCGATCTCGAGCAGGTCGCGCGCGCGCGGCAGGAGCTCGCGCGCCTCGCGTTCGCTGAGCCCGCGCTCGGTCAGCAACGCGATCGCGCACGCCTCGTCGCAGGCCGCGAGATCTTCGAGCGTTCGCACCAGGCGTTCGCGCATTTCGGCCGCGGCTTTGCGCGTGAAGGTGATCGCGAGGATCGCGGAAGGAGCCGTGCCCGCAAGCAGCGCGCGAAGAATGCGCGCGACCAGCAGCCAGGTCTTGCCGCTGCCCGCTGCCGCTTCGATCACGACGCTCTGCGATGGGTCGAGCGCGGCGCGATTGAACGTCGCGAGATCGACAGGCTCGTCGTCGATCGAGAGGCCGCTGCTGGCAAGCGCGTCCGCTTTGCTCATCGCGCAACGCTCACGGTCGATGCGCCTTCGACCCAGGCGCCCTTGCGACACAGGCCGCGCATGTCGCAGCGCTTACAGACTGCCTCGATCCCCTGCGCGCGCATCGGCGCACCGGCGTACAGGCGGGTGAATTCGTCGATCAAGCGCGCCTCGACCGCTTCGCTCAACTCGTCGAGCGCATGCCTGGGCGACACGCGCTCCACCCTGCTTCGATCCACGCTCAGATAGCTCGCGATGCTGCCGTCCCCCACCACGGCATGGCGCATCAATGCGCGATAGAACGGCAACTGCACGTCTTCGCCCGGCTCGACAAGCTCCTTCTTCAACGCGTCCTTCGAACGCGCCTTGTAATCGAGGATCGCGATGCGCTTGCCGTCGCTCGAGCGATCGATGCGATCGACGCGGCCCGCCAGGGTCAGCGTGCGCGGATGTGGCCCACCGGCATCGAGATCGAATGTCACTTCACGTTTTTCCTCGGCCGTGGAAAAACGCCAGCCCTGCCCGGTCCACTCGCGCCACCACGCGATGTAGCTTTGCACCAACGGCATCCAGCGCGCGCGCCACGCGAGATAGTCGGGGTTGGCGGCAATGCGTTCGGCGAAAACCGCTTCGGAAATTTCGCGCAGGCGTTGCTCTCGATGCGCGTCCTCCTCGGTGGGATCGGCGCGAGGAATATGCACGGCCCACTCGCGATGAAAGTCTTCGAGGATGCCGTGGACGACTTCACCGTAGTCGCGCTTCTCGGCTTCGTCGCTCACGTCGTCGAGCGGTGCGAGACCCAGCATGGAGCGCGCGAAGTAGCGATAGGGACAACTGACGAAGGCGTTCGCTTGCGACGCGGTGATCCGGTCGGGCAGGAGCATCGTCGCGCTCGGCGCGGGGCTATGCACAGGTGATGGTTCGACCTCGTACACGGGCCACGTGTAGCGATGGCCGACGCGACGATTCGCGTGGGCCCGTCCGTCAGCGCGCATGGCTGTCGCCATGCGTTCGATCTGCAGCAGCCGCTCGATCGCCGCTGCGGGCAGGCGCGCTTCGCCATCGGCCTCGGCCTGCCAGGTCACCATCGCATGGCGCGCCTGCCCGAGGACGACGGCCAGTGTCGCAAGCTCGCCTTCTTCGATTTCGTCGCGGCGGCCTAGGCCGAGCTCGGCGCGAAGCCCAGGCGTAAGAAAGAATGCAGAGTCTGCGCGCGTGGGGAAGTGACTCGCGTCGGCGCCGACGACCACGACCGCATCGAAGCGCCGCAAGGCCGCCCCGCCCAGCGACGTGAAGACCACCGGGCTCTCGATCGCCGTGTCGTGCACGGTCGCGGATTCGAGGGCGTCGGCGATCAGGCCGCGCCACTCGGCATAGGTGAAGCTTGGACTGCGGAAGCTCGGGGCGCGCGCCTCGCGGGCCACGTTTCGCTTCGTCGTTGCGCGCGCTGCGTCGCTCGCGACAGGGGTCGATGCCGCGACCCCATCGGCGAGACTCTCGATCATGTCGAGCACCTTCGCACCGACACGATCGCCGCGCAGCGCGGCGTGCAGGCCGTTGTCGATCAGCGACAGGCGCAACCATTCGAAGAACACCGTCAACGGACGACGACCGCGAGCGACGGCAGCGAGCGTATGCAGGCGACGCACATGCATGCGCGCACGTTGTCGTTGGTCGTGCGTGGATCGCGGCGCACGATCGACCGCGGCGACGACCGCATCCCATCCGCGACTCACGTTCGCGGCGCGAACGGCGCGCTCGATGGTCGCGACGAGCTCGGGCTTGTCGTCGATGTCGGCCCACGCGAAGCCCGACCTCGCCCAATCGAGCAGCGTTGCGGTCTCGCAGGTCGCGCCGTCGGGCGAGGCGAGATCGAGCCAGCGCATCAGTGCGCCTGCGGCGGTGGTGGTGGACAAGCGCCAACCCGACTCGTCGACCGGCATGACCTTCGCGCGCTCGAGTAGCGCGCGCACGCGCCGTGCGACTCGTCGATCGAGCGCGATCAGCGCGATGCTGCGCGGCGCGTTGGTGGCTGCGGGGTCGGCTGCAGATGCGAGCCATTGCACAACCTGCGATGCGGCAGCGGTTGCTTCTTCCTCGAGGCTCGCGGCGCCCAGACACACGACATGCGACATCGAATGCTGTCCAGCCGCCAGGACATGCGCGCGCTCGAGCAATACCGCGGGTCGTTGGTCGCAGTCGCGGAGATCGGCCGACAGTTCGGGCCATGCCGCAAGCAATGCGGGATGCGACGCCAGCGACGCGGCCACGTCGACCTCGATGATTTCGACAGGCGCGCGCTCGCCATAGCGTCGAAGAAATGCCGCTTCGTGCGGCGCTTGCGGCCCGATCCCGCGAACCACCAGCAAGGGCTGCGATGCCGCATCGATGAGGCTTCGCATCGCGTGCAATTCGGCCGCAACGCGATCGGATGGGTCGCTCGCATTCGCGCGCCACACACCGAGCACGAGCTCGGCCTCGGGCGACGCCGCGACCTGCGCGCGCCCGCGAAAGTGCGCGGCGATCGCGGCGTTCACCCGCGCCATGTCGGCATGCGTGGCGAACGCCGCGCGAGACAGATCGTCACCCAGGGCGGTCAGTTGCCGCGCCATAGCCCACATCGCCGTGGGACCGCCGGCCGCGAGTCCGCTCGCGAGCCATGCGTTGCGGCGTAGCGAATCGAAGAGTGCGAGATGCCGTGCGGTGTCGCTTGCGATCGGACCGGTAGCGCGGTCGATCACGGTATCGCTGAACCATTCGGCCAGCGTCGTGATGCGTGGAAGCGCAGCCACGCTCACGCCGCGTGCGTTCATGCGCGACGCCAGCGCGGCGCGCAGCGGCATTGCGAGTGCGATCGACGGGATCAGAACCCGCAGCGCGCCCTCCCCCGCGCCCTCCCCACAGCGCTCGAACACGCGCGCCGCGATCGTGTCCCAGTAGCGCTCGTCGAAGGCAATGCGGCTGGTGCCCGGTCCCCCTCCATTCAAGCAAGAGGTCGGGTGGGAAAGGTGTTGACTCATCGCGAAGAGCGTAACGCAAGCGCGCGTCCACCGACTCAGGCTGGACCGCGCTGCCTCTTGAATGCTGCATTTATGTCATCATCTGCCGCACATCGAGTAGCGCATTGCGCGTCGCTCGCAGCAGGTAGCCAACGCCGCTCTCGGTCGCAGGCAACGCCAACAAACGCAGAGGCATTCATGAGCGAAACCATCAAGACCGTTTCGGACGCAACGTTCGACGCGGATGTGTTGAAGTCGGACGGACCGGTGCTGGTCGATTACTGGGCCGAGTGGTGCGGACCCTGCAAGATGGTCGCGCCGATACTCGACGAAGTCTCGAAGGCCTACGCGGGCAAGCTGACGATCGCCAAGCTCAACGTCGACGAGAACCAGTCGGTGCCCGCGAAGTACGGCATACGGGGCATCCCCACACTGATGCTTTTCAACAAGGGCGAGATCGTCGGCACCAAGGTCGGCGCGATGTCGAAGTCGCAACTCACGCAGTTCATCGACAGCAATATCTGAACCAGACGTCGCGCCCTCGCCGGTCATTGCATGGGGCGGCGTCTGACGCATCCGCGCAACATGCGGCGCGGGTTGTGCGGCGAAGGCTTGTGAAATGTCTCTGACGAGCCGCACAATCCGACGGTAATCCCGCTGCTGTTTTATTTGCGTTAGTCTTGGTTCGCTCGCAGTCTGTCGCTAGCGGTTATCGGTTCAGGTCACTCGTTGCGACCTCCGCGCACACAACGCGCGGTTCCCGATCCTTCGCGCAGCACCGCTTCTGGTGACTCGCGCTCTTCCTCGAAAGTTAGTACCACCCCGCCCGGGCTGCACCCGCACATTCGCTGCATCGATTCCTCGAAATCGATACGCGTCGCCCTCAACAGGCCCGGCACCTTGGCTTCGCCAGACTCTTTTCCCCTCAGGGAACGCCACATGCACCTCTCAGAACTCAAAGCCCTCCACGTCTCGGCCCTGCTCGAAATGGCCAACGGCCTGGAGATCGAAAACGCCAACCGTCTGCGCAAACAGGAGTTGATGTTCGCGATCCTGAAGAAGCGCGCTCGCACCGGCGAGCAGATCTTCGGCGATGGTTGCCTCGAAGTATTGCCCGACGGCTTCGGCTTCCTGCGCTCGCCCGAGGAAAGCTACATGGCGTCGCCGGACGACATCTACATCAGTCCGTCGCAGATCCGCCGCTTCAACCTGCACACCGGCGATTCGATCGAAGGCGAGGTGCGCACGCCGAAAGACGGCGAGCGCTACTTCGCGCTGGTGAAGGTCGACAAGGTCAACGACTTCCCGCCCGAAGCGTCGAAGCACAAGATCATGTTCGAGAATCTGACGCCGCTGTTTCCGAACCAACCGATGCCGCTCGAGCGCGAAATGAAGGGCGATGAGAACATCACCGGCCGCGTGATCGACATGCTCTCGCCGATCGGCAAGGGACAGCGCGGCCTCCTGGTCGCGTCGCCGAAAAGCGGCAAGACGGTGATGATGCAGCACATCGCGCACGCGATCGCGGCCAACCATCCCGACGTGGTGCTGATCGTGCTGCTGATCGACGAGCGTCCCGAGGAAGTCACCGAGATGCAGCGTTCGGTGCGCGGTGAAGTCGTCGCATCGACCTTCGACGAGCCCGCCACACGTCACGTGCAGGTCGCCGAGATGGTGATCGAAAAGGCCAAGCGTCTGGTCGAGATGAAGAAGGACGTGGTGATCCTGCTCGACTCGATCACGCGTCTGGGTCGCGCCTACAACACGGTGATTCCCGCGTCGGGCAAGGTGCTCACCGGCGGTGTCGACGCGAACGCGCTGCAGCGTCCCAAGCGCTTCTTCGGCGCCGCGCGCAATATCGAAGAAGGCGGCTCGCTCACGATCATCGCGACCGCGCTGATCGAAACCGGTAGCCGCATGGACGACGTGATCTATGAGGAGTTCAAGGGCACCGGCAACATGGAAGTGCACCTCGAACGGCGTCTGGCCGAGAAGCGTGTGTACCCTGCGATGAACCTCAACAAGTCGGGCACGCGCCGCGAGGAACTGCTGATCAAGCCCGAGCTGCTGCAAAAAATCTGGGTGCTGCGCAAACTGCTCTACAGCATGGACGAAATCGAAGCGATGGAATTCATGCTCGACAAGATGAAGCAGACCAAGAACAACGCGGAGTTTTTTGATTTGATGCGGCGGGGGAGCTGATTCGCAAGCAGTACGTCGAATGCGTGATTCGTCAAGGCTCGATGGACGGCAGAATATCGGACCTCCCAAATCCCGCTCGCTCTGATGAACCTCCGGTCTGCTGCGCTCACGGACCGAACCTTCGACCATCTGGAATCGTGGTCCGTCATGCCGCTTCCATCGATTGACAAGCCGAGCCGCGCCCACGAAGATCGCGCGATGGAAGATCGCATACGTTCACTGGAAGGAGCCGTTGCCGGCATCACGGCACGGCTCGATGCGACGCTACCCATGCTCGCCACCAAAGCCGATCTGCATTCCGAGATCGCGTCCCAGACCTGGAAAATCGTCGGCTGGGTCACCACGGTCGACTACGGACTGTGCACTGTTTTCTTTAGGTGAATCTTATGATGTCCGCTTCGAGTCGAAAGCGGAAAATCAAACTGAGACACTACGAATAGCGAAGAAGGCTTGACGAAGCCGCGAAGTCTCATCGACGATGCGCGCTGCCGATTTCGATCGCACAACGCGAGACGCGGCGGAACCCACGGCTCTCACGAGTCGATGCGTTCAACACGGAGGATTCCATGAACGCGAAAAGAGTCATCTTTCTCGCCGCAACTCTGGCGCTTCTGCCTTGCGTGACGAGCGCACAGGCCCTGGTCACCGACCGCAGCATTTCCCTGAATGCGGCGATGACGATGGCCACCGCCAGCCTCGATCGCTGCCGGGCCGACGGCTACAAGGTCACGATCACGGTGCTCAATCGCCAGGCGCGTACCGCGGTCGTGCTGAGCGAGGACGGGGTCAATCCGCACACCATCGAGAACAGCCTGCGCAAGGCCTACACCGCGTTCACGACCAGGGCGCCGTCGGCCGAAATGGGCAAGCGGACCCAGCCCAATCTCGGAGGCTTCATGCTGCTCGACAAGATCACCACGATCGAGGGCGGCCTGCCGATCTTCGCCGGCAAGGAACTGGTCGGTGCGATCGGCATCTCCGGCGCGCCGGGTGGCGAGAAGGATGCCGCTTGCGCGCAGGTCGGCATCGACAAGATCGCCAAGGATCTGGGGAGCTGAACGGATCGCTTGGTCATGCGATGAAGCGCGAAGTCCTCGTCAACGGCGGCACCGGTTATATCGGCGCGCGGCTCGCCGTTGCCCTGCTCGCTCGCGGGCATCGCGTGCGCGTGCTCGCGCGCCCTGCTTCGATCGATCGCATTCCGCCCGCGATCAAGCAAACGACGATCGCACCGAATCTGGCATAATCGCGCGTTATCCATTTCCGGCAAGTAGCTCGCGTGACGGCTTTGCTTTTTTCAAGCCCCGCGACCCGGCTGCCCACTGATCCGAGGTCCCCATGAAAAAAGACATTCACCCCAATTACCGCGAAGTCGCGTTCGTCGATCTTTCGAACGACTTCAAGTTCATCACGCGCTCGACCATGAGCGCAAAGGAAAAGATCACGATCGACGGCAAGGAGTATCCGCTCGTCAAGATCGAAGTTTCGTCCGAGTCGCATCCGTTCTACACGGGCAAGCACAAGATCGTCGATACCGCGGGACGTGTCGAGAAGTTCCGCCAGAAATTCGGCAATCGTTCGGGCAAGGCCGCAGCCTGATTGCGAGGCGGTTCCCTAGCGTCGCGAAGATCGCCTTTGTCGCGCATAGGACAAATCGGCGCGGCAACAAAAAAAGGCAGCTGCGGCTGCCTTTTTTGTTGGGGTCTTTGGTTGCATCCGGTTGCAGCAGTCGGGTCCGTATTTCATCCATCATGACGCCGTGAATTCCACGCCCCGCACATCGCCTGCCCGCACGGCGAGTCATTCGCCCGCGCGCCTGATCGCGTCCGACACGTTGAAGCTGCCGCGCTGGGCGCTGATCGCGCTCTGCCTCGTGTACATCCTGCCCGGCCTGATCGGACGCGACCCGTGGAAGAGCGAAGACGCGGCGGGGTTCGGCGTGATGTGGACGATGGCCACCAGCTCCGGCTACGGCGGCATCGCCGACTGGCTCCTGCCCAACGTCGCTGGCGCACCGGTGCTCGATTCAGGCCCGTTGATGCACTGGGTGGGCGCGGCTTGCGTCGTCGTCGCTTCTGCCGTTTTCGGACATGGCGTGAATGCCGCTCTCGCGGCGCGCTTCGCGACCGTGATCTTCTTTTTCGTCGCGGTCACCGGCATCTGGTACGCGACCTATCTCGTGGGGCGGCGACCCGCCGCGCAGCCGGCCGCTCTCGCGTTCGGCGGTCAGCCCGAGGCGCGCGACTACGGTCGCGTGCTGGCCGATGGCGCGCTGTTGATCCTGCTCGCGACGATCGGTCTCCTGGTTCGTGCGCACGAGAGTTCGTCGGATGTCGCGATGCTCGCGATGCTTTCGGTCGCGCTCTATGGCATGGCGCGCAGTCTCGAGTTTCGCAAAGCCGGGGCCGGCTGGATCGCGCTCGCGATCGTCGGCCTCGTGTTGTCGCGCGGCCCCGCCCCTGCGCTCGCGATCCTCGTGCTCTGGACGATCCTGATCGCGTTCAACAACGACTTCAAACCTGCCCGCCGCGCGACCGCTGTCGTACTCGTCCCGCTCACGATCGCGGGACTGGCGATCTGGCCGCTCGCGACCTGGATCATGGTGCCCGACGCCGCGACACATATCACCGCGCGCCTCGGTGAATGGGGCCGCTACTTCGACGGCATCGACGCGCGAGCCGCGGGCAAATACGTGCGCACGCTGCCGTGGACGACGTGGATCGCGTGGCCGCTCGCGTCGTGGGGCTTGTGGACGTGGCGCAAGCGCCTGAGCGCCGCGCACATAGCATTGCCCGGCGGCTTCGTACTCGCGATGCTCGGCGTGCTGGGTTCGACCTCGGACACGTCCGATGGGCAATTGCTGCTGGTCTTGCCTGGCCTCGTGATGCTCGCTGCGTTCGGCCTGCCGACCCTGCGACGCGGTGGCGCCAACGCGTTCGACTGGTTCAGCCTGATGCTCTATTCGATCGTTGCGATCTTCATCTGGTTCGCGTGGTTCGCGCGGATGACCGGGGCGCCCGAGGGTTTTTCGCGCAGCATCGCGCGGCTGGTGCCCGGCGCCACGCCCGAGTTCAGACCGATCGTGTTCACGATCGCGCTCGCGGCAACCATCGCATGGCTCGCGATCGTGCGCTGGCGCATCGTGGCGCATCCCCGAGTGCTCTGGCGCAGCGTCGTGCTCGCATCGGGCGGGCTGATCCTGGTGTGGACGTTGACGGCCACGCTGTTCCTGCACGCGATCGACTACGGCCGCACCTATCGCGATGTAGCCGGCGCGTTGTCCGCGGCATTGACCGCCGCACAGAAGAACGTGGCGCAGTCAGGCAAACGCGCACGTGGACGCGCGGGCTCCGACGCGCCTGTCGTTCGCGATGCGCGCTACGCCGGCGCGCCCGGCGGCTCGTGCGTCGCCACCGACGGACTCGGGTTGGCGCAGCGCGCGTCGTTCGCGTGGTTTGCCGATGTCCATTTCTCGAAAGTCGATTATTCCGGCGACAACGTCGACGAGTGCGACTACCTGCTGCGCCAGGATCTGACGCGCAAGCCGCGCGACGAGGTCTTGCCGCAAGGCCGCTGGAAGCTGTTGTGGGAAGGCCGGCGCGCGGCCGACCGCGACGAGCGCTTCAGGCTTTACCAGAAGAGCGGCGTCGGCACCACACGCGGCGCGGGCGATGCGATCGATCGCAACGAAGGGCGGGACGTGCTCACGCCTTCAGGAGCTCTCAGCGGACCTCCCTCGAATGTGGAAATACCAGCAGCAGGTCGGACTGCGGATCCGACTGCCATGCCGCCGCCCGAGCTCCCGAAAAAGGCGCCGTGAAAGAGACTCGAACGCAGACTCGAACGCAGACGCAACCGCAGATGCCCCCGACGAGTCGCGATCGGATCGAACGCTCCATGCATCGTCTGTCAGGGATGGCGCTCGTGCGTCGTATCCTCGCGCAAGCATGGCCGGTCCTGATCGGGCAATGGGCGGCGATCGCATTCGGCGTTGCCGACACGATCATGGTCGGCCACTCGTCGCCGCAGGATCTCGCAGCGATGGCGCTCGGGTCTAGCATCTACGCTAGCGTGTTCATCGGGCTGATGGGCGTGGTCATCGCCCTCACGCCGATCATCGCGCAGCACTTCGGCGCCGAGCGTCTTGCCGAGATCGGCAAGACCTACACGCAAGGTCTGTGGCTCGCGTTGTGGCTGACCCTGGTGGGCGACGTCGCGATGGGATTCCCCGACGTGTGGCTGGTGATGAGCGCGGTCGACGAAGGCGTCGCATCGCGCGTGGCCGCGTATCTGCATGCGCTGATGTTCGCGCTGCCCGCGGCGCTCGTGTTTCGCACCGTCTATGCGCTCAACGTCGCGGTGTCGCGACCGAAGGTGACGATGGCGATCAACCTGGTCGGGCTCGCGCTCAAGATCCCGCTCAACTATGTCTTGATCTACGGCAAGCTCGGCCTGCCGGCGTTGGGCGCCGCGGGCTGCGGCTATGCGACCGCGATCGTGATGTGGGCTTCGTGCGGCATCGCATTGATCGCGTTGTCGCAGGACTCTTTCTATCGACGCTTCGCGATCGGCTTCGATTGGCCGCGATGGAAGTACCAGCGCGAGTTGCTGCGCCTCGGCATTCCGACCGGACTCTCGTACATCGTCGAAGTCACCTCGTTCACCTTCATGACGCTGCTGGTCGCTGGCCTCGGCACGCGAGTAACCGGCGGGCATCAGATCGTCGCCAACCTCGCGGCGTTCTGCTTCATGCTGCCGCTGTCGCTGGCGGTCGCGACCTCGGCCATCGTCGCGCAATCCATCGGCGCGAACGACGGCATCGGTGCGCGACGCGCGACGCGCGCGGGCTTGCGCCTGGCCGCAGGCGTGGCGATCGTCGTATCGGGCCTCGTCTGGTTCGGTCGCCACGCGATCGTCGGCTTCTACACCGATGACTCCGCCGTGACTGCAGTCGCGTTGTCGCTGATCGGCTTCGTCGCGATCTTCCATCTCTTCGATGCCGTGCAGGGCATGTCTGGATTCATCCTGCGCGCCTACAAGCACGCGGTCGCGCCGATGGTGGTTTACACCCTGTCGCTGTGGGGGATCGGCCTCGTCGGGGGATGGTGGATCGCGTTCCATCCGGTGATCGGTGGCGCGCCACTCGGGGCTCAAGGGCTGTGGAGCGCGTCGACCCTGGGCCTCGGCGTCGCGGCGTTAGTGCTGGCGGTATGGATGGTGCGGGTGTCGCGCAGGCCGCTCCGGGAGTCGCAGTAACGCAGGCGTTCAACCCCTCAAAAAATGCTCGCGATAATGCTTCAACTCGGCGATCGATTCGTGAATATCCGCGAGCGCTTCGTGCTTCTGGTGCTTCTTGAACGACGCCGCGACTTCGGGCTTCCAGCGCTTGCACAATTCCTTCAACGTGCTCACGTCGAGATTGCGATAGTGGAAGAAGGCTTCCAGCCTGGGCATGGCGCGCGCCATGAAACGACGGTCCTGGCAGATCGAGTTGCCGCACATCGGCGACTTGCCGCGCGGCACGTGGCGCTTGAGAAAATCGATCAGCGCGGCTTCGACTTCGGCCTCGGTCGCCTTCGATGCGCGGACCTTGTCGGTCAGCCCCGAGCGCGCGTGCGTGGACGTGTTCCAACCGTCCATGGCCGCGAGGACCTGGTCGCTTTGATGGATCACATGCACCGGCGCTTCGGCGATCGTCTCGAGGTTGGCGTCGGTCACGACCACTGCGATTTCGATCACGCGATCGCGGTCCGGGTCGAGCCCGGTCATCTCCATGTCGAGCCAGATCAGTCGGCTCTCGTCGCTGCTTGCCTTGCCGGGCAATTCTTCGGCGGACTTGCCGCCTGCGGGTTGTGACATAATTTTTTTGGGTAACCGAAGGCTCTCTTCAAAATCGAAACGAATTTTCTCATATGTTCACGAGCCTCTTCACGAATCTGTTCATCGCGGCGCTGCTGTCGACGACCATCGCCAAGCTCTGGCTTTCATCGCGTCAGATGCGCTTCGTCGCCGCGCATCGCGGCGCGGTGCCGACGCGCTTCGCCGAGCGCGTCACGCTCGCCGCACATCAAAAGGCGGCCGACTACACGATCGCGCGTGCGCGGGTCGGCATGATCGAAACGCTGGTGCTCGCGGCATTGGCGGTCGCGTTCACATTGCTCGGCGGCTTGCAATCCATCGACGACGTTCTCGCACGATGGATAGGCGACGCGCACCCGATGTGGCGTCAGCTCGCGTTCGTCGGCGTGGTCTCGATGATATACACGATCGTCGATCTGCCGTTCTCGCTCTATCGTCAGTTCGTGCTCGAAGCGCGCTTCGGTTTCAACCGCATGACGATGGCCCTGTTCATCGCGGACATGGCGAAGAACACCGCGATCGGCGTCGCGCTGGGCGCACCGTTGCTCGCGCTGGTGCTGTGGTTGATGCAGGCGTCGGGATCGCTGTGGTGGCTCTACGCGTGGTTCGTGTGGATGGCGTTCAACCTGCTCTTGCTGTGGTTGTTCCCCACTTTTATCGCGCCGCTCTTCAACAAGTTTCAACCGCTCGCCGACATGAACTTGAAAGCTCGCATCGAAGGCCTGCTCGAGCGTTGCGGCTTCGCGTCCAGGGGCGTGTTCGTGATGGACGGCAGCAAGCGCTCGGCGCACGGCAACGCGTACTTCACGGGCCTCGGCGCCGCGAAGCGCATCGTGTTTTTCGACACGCTGATCGCGAAACTCACGCCCGCCGAAATCGAAGCGGTGCTCGCGCACGAGCTCGGACATTTCGCGAAGAAGCATGTCGTCAAGCGCATCGTGTGGGCGTTTGCGATGAGCCTCGTCGGTCTCGCGCTGCTGGGTTGGCTCGCGCAGCAACCGTGGTTCTATCTCGGACTCGGTACCGATCCCACGATCGCCACGCGCAACGTGTTCGCGTTGATATTGTTCTTCCTCGTGTTGCCGGTGTTCCTCTTTCCGTTCGCGCCGATCTCCAGCTTCACGTCGCGCCGCCACGAGTTCGAAGCCGATGCATACGCGGCAGCCCACGCCGATCCCGGCGATCTGATTCGCGCGCTGGTCAAGCTTTACGAAGACAATGCATCGACCTTGACTCCCGATCCGCTTCACTCGACGTTCTACGATTCGCATCCGCCTGCGGCGTTGCGGATAGGAAGGCTCGAATCGTTGGCGCCGCGCGCTTTCGGTCCCGCACTCGCTCCGCAGACGTCGACCCCATGATCAAGACCTTCGAGCAACTCTTCGAATCGCATTGCCGCGCGCTCGATGGCGGCAAGCCGATGAGCGCCGCAATGGACGACGCGGCGGTACGCGCGCAACTGATCGAACTGCCGGAATGGAGACAGGAAGAGGTGCGCGACGGCAAGCGCATTCATCGCCGCTACGAGTTCGCGAACTACTGGGAAGCGATCGCCTTCGTCAACGCGATCGCGTTCACGATTCACCGCGAGGATCACCATCCTGAGCTCGTGGTCGGCTACGACAAGGTCGACGTGCGCTTCGATACGCATTCGGTCGGCGGCATTTCCCTGAACGATTTCATCTGCGCGGCAAAGTGCGACGCGGCGTATGCGAATCGTCCGCAGGCGCCCAAGACATCGACCGAAGTTTCCGCTTGAGCAATTTGATCGCCGGTCGCATCGTCGCGGCGCATGGTCGGCACTACGTCGTATTCACCGAGTCGGGTCGACGCCTCGTCTGCTTCACGCGTGGCAAGAGGAGCGCGGCTGCATGCGGCGACGAGGTAGACGTCGAAGACACCGGTTCGGGCCAAGGCGTGATCGCGGCGATTCGTCCGCGGCGCAATCTGCTGTCGCGCTCCAACGCCTTTCGCACCAAGCTCGTCGCCGCCAACCTCGACCAGCTCGCGATCGTCGTCGCGACTGCGCCGCCGTTCTCGGAAGAGTTGCTCGGCCGCACGCTGGTTGCCGCGGCAAGCCTTGATGTGCCGGTGCGCATCGTGCTCAACAAGATCGATCTCTCCGATCGCGTCGAGGCGGCGCGCGAAACACTCGCGCTCTACACATCGCTCGGCTATGCGGTCGACGAGATCTCGGTGCGAACCGATGCGGCTCATGCGTGCGCGACGTTGATGCCGCACCTCAGCGATCGCACCACGTTGCTCGTCGGGCAGTCGGGCATGGGCAAGTCGTCGCTGCTCAATCTGCTCGTCCCCGATGCAGAGGCGGCGATCCGCGAAATTTCGGAAGCCCTGCAGACCGGCAAGCACACCACCACCGATGCGCGCCTCTATCGCCTGCCGTCGAATGGCAACCCGCATGAAGGCGGTTCGCTGATCGATACGCCTGGCTTTCAGGAATTCGGGCTGGCGCATCTGACGCCGGGCACGGTCGAACGCGCGTTCCCCGAGTTGCGTCCCTTCCTGGGACGCTGCCGCTTCGTGAACTGCATGCACTTGCAGGAACCCGGTTGCGCCATCATCGAAGCGCGCGATCGAGTCGAGATCGCGCCGCGCCGCTATGATCTCTTCGCGAAGCTCACGCGCGAGAGCAGCGGCTTTCGCGATCGCTGATCTCGCGCGCCCTTGTCCATGAAACTCCTGGCCCGCGCAGACAACCTGCTGATTGCGACGCTGTGGCAACGCATGCTCGAAGCCGCGGGCATTCCGTGCGACGTGCGCAATCGCTACATCGGCGCGGCCGTCGGCGAACTGCCCGCCGATCAGGTCGCCCCGCAAGTGTGGATCCGCGACGACCGCGACGAAGGCCGCGCCGCCCAACTACTCGAAGAGTTGCGAAGACCGAGCGCGCTGCCGTCATGGCAATGCCCGCGCTGCGACGAAATCGTCGAGGGTCAGTTCTTTCAGTGCTGGAATTGCGAAGCGACGCGGCCGGGATGACGTCGCTCCAGCGAAAGGCAAACTGACAGCCTGCGGTAGCAGCGACGACAACGCGGGACCCTGGATCAACTAATAGTCGCTTTCTCGATCGCGGTCATGTTGTGCCTGGATTTTCCCGCGTCCATCGGATTTCCCCTGTACCTCGGATATCGTCTTTATCAATCGGTCGAGAAGGGAAAACACGATATCGATACTGAATCCCGCCAGAAACGCCACGATATAGGGGAGAGTAGCCGGCGCAACAATCGCGCTACCAATCGTAGCCGGAACAGAGAACCACCCTATGATTATTCCCGCGACACCTCCCGCGCCGACACGAATCACAGCAGAATAGATGTCGAAGAAAGTACCCTGCCCGCTCAGCATGTTTCGAAGAAGAAAAACTACCGCACCGAGAAGACCATAAAGAAGGGGGAGTACCCATCCGTTGATGGTCGCCATGCGATTCTGAATCGCTGCCGCAAAAAACGCGACGTTCGGAAATTCGAAGGGATTGTATCCAAGGTTGATTCTCTGAAGAAAACAAAACTCGTTCGCACTATCCAGTCGCATCGCCGACAACCACGAAGGATCATCATCGTCGGATTTGGTATTGTCCCTGATGCAATCGTCTGTCGCTTTACTGTTCGATAAATCAGAATTTTGGTTTTTCTTATCCTTGGACACTTCATTCTTTTGACTGCCATCATCCTTCGGCGGAGAGGGGTTCTCCGCGACTTTTGCAGCAGGGCCGGACAAAAAATCCCATAAGCTCCTACTCGGCTTATTGGCGGCTTTGGCTTCCTCCGGGCGCTGATTTTCGACAAAACCGGGCTTGAAATAAAATGGGAAAGGTTTGGCGATTGCCGCTTCCCGGATCAACAAGTAAGCTGACGACAATCGCGCGTTGAGCTCCTTCATCTCGACAAGATCATGATGAAAGCGGTCGAAGTAAGAGTCTTGCTTTTTCAAAGCGCCTTCGATCTGCACCAATTTTCTCAAAGCGAATAAGCGATCCGACCCATGAGAATCCGTAATTTGCTGAAATGCAACCAATGCGTTCTGATCCTGGTGTAATTGCAGCGTATAGAAGGCGACAAGCACCGTGATAAGTATGGTGGAGAGACAAAGCCAGATTTGCGACACCCGGATCGACCTCTGGGTCCTGTCGCTGAAGGGACTGCGGCCTGCACGAAGCTCTTGAAGCGTCATGGGGACAATCCTCGTCACCGCTTCGTTCAGTGCGATATACAGGGCGGAAATCTGGTCTGTCGAAGACTCACCGCCCGCCGCACGCGCGGCTTCGACGTCTGTCACAGCAACCAACAGCTTGTCGTTCTCCAGTTTCCCGGATCGGGCTGCGTAGTCCAGGACAAGTCGGGCGTCCGTGAGCAATCGATCAACGTCGTGTCGATCCATGGCTCAACCAAGCTCGCTCGCATGCGGCCGAATCATCGCGGAAGCCGCCGGTAGGCCGATGGCCACCGGCCCGCGACTATCCAAGCGTTCCGGGCACAGGTCCACTGGGTGAGGGGCAGGAACAAGGCGACCCCGCCCTGCCGGGGGGCGAGGCCCAACACCACGATGTCGCCGTAAAACAGACGGAGCCGGGTGCATGCGGAGGAACTTGCGCGGTTGCCAGGTCCACCGAAAGTACCGAACCAAGGAAACCGATCGATAGGGGAAAAATGCGTCCAAGTGACATGCGCGCCTCCTTGAATTGAGCCTCAACTGGTTGATCCAGAAAAAGATTGGAGTCCTAAGCCGCGAGTATGTCAAGGTCTCGATTTAACTTGACGCCATTTCAACTGGATAATCGAGATTTTCAAGAAAGATTGCTGCTTGGCGATATTTCATTTCAAACCACGATTCGTACGGCATCGAAATCGATTGAATGAAAGAAGGCCCATATCGCAATAGCGGCCTCATCGCTGGCGACGCAGGACCGCTGACCTGTCCCGGCGATGGGTCAAGGCGATGCTTGCCGCCGTCCACGAGCGCGCTCGTGCATCCGGACTGTCAGCTTACGCCGCTTGGCAGCCTTCAGAGCTTTTCGAACGACTTTCCGCAAGTTCCCGCGGTCAACGTCAGGTCAGCCACAATCCGCTTCAGGCGCGCGTATTCGTCCTCGATCATCATCTGCTATTCCGCAAATCTCGACCGCTTGATCGCTTCTCCTCTCGACCCTTGCGGACCGACCGAGAGCTGCCACCCCACAATTGCGGGCGGATTTGAGGCGCCGACAAATTTGTCGGCGCCTAATCCAGACTAACTCAGGAATGCCAACAGGTCAGCGTTCAGTCGATCCTTGAATACTTGCGGGAGGGCATGACAACCGCCCGCATAAATCTTTAACGTAGGATTCGGCAATAGCCTGACAGCTGCGAGTGCGGCTGCGCCGATCGGCACGATCTGGTCGTCATCCCCATGGATTACCAACGTTGGAATCGTCATTCTTCTCAAATCTTGAGAAAAATCGGTCTCCGAGAACTGCTTGATGCATTCGTAAGCACCGCGAATTCCACACTGCAAGCCTAAAAGCTGAAAGGTATCGACCCTACCCTGAGAGTATCTGGTATTGGGCCGATTGGTTCCAAAGAAAGGGATGGCCAAATCCAGCCAAAACTGTGCGCGATCGGCTTGCACAGCACTGCGAATGCCATCAAAGACGCTGATCGGCAAGCCACCCGGATTCTGCGGGGTTTGAAGCATCAGGGGTGTGACCGACGCGACCAGGACAGCCTTGGCGACCCGTGACGTGCCATGGCGACCGATATAGCGCGCGACTTCGCCGCCGCCAGTCGAATGGCCGACGAAGCTGGCGCCGGTGAGGTTGAGGGTCCTGACGACGACCGCCAAATCATCCGCGTATTGATCCATGGTGTTGCCGTCCCAAGGCTGACTGGAACGGCCGTGGCCACGGCGATCGACGCCGATACAGCGAAAGCCTTTGGATGCGAGGAACAACATCTGATCTTCAAACGCATCCGAGCTGAGCGGCCAGCCATGGCTGAATACCACCGGACGACCGTGACGGTTTCCCCAGTCCTTGTAGTAAATCTGGGTGCCGTCCGGCATGGTAATCATGCTGGCGGTTCTCGACGTGTCTGAATCATCGTCTCTGTCACGGGCAGCCGCACCGCCGCTTCCGGCCATTGCCAATACACCGCCCGCTGCGATAGCGGCGCTACCGAGCAGTACTTTGCGGCGCGAGCTTACTTCTTCTTCCGTTTTGCCGATTTTCTCAGTCATGCTTGCCTCCTTGATGGGTTGGTATTCAATACGCCAACGATTGCAAATAATATTGGGAACGACATTATTGATCAACAAAACTTCTTGACCAACCTATGAAAATCGTTAATTTGTTTATTTAATGGCCCAGTCGTACACTATCGCAAATAAAGCCGCATATCATTATCTAAAAACAACAGCACCATCGAGCGCCAAATTTTGGCTATGTACATTCAATGTCAACGCCGCACAGTTATTACTGTAAAGTGACTCGTACCAACACAATACCGTGTTGCAATTCGGGAAACTCCCACATAAGATTCTCTGCAAAGGAAACGCCACGTGACGAGCAAGCCCTACGCCTACCTATTGGCCCTGATTGCGGCTTACCTCGCCATTCTGACCGTATACGCAACGACAAGAGCGCCGGTCGCCGATCACATCGACGCCGACAACGTGGCCCTCGTCCAATCGGGGCGGACGGTGTATGCAAGTCATTGCGCGGCTTGCCACGGTGCCAAGCTTGAGGGTCAGCCCGACTGGCGCCGTCCAGGGTCGGATGGCCGCATGCCCGCACCGCCGCACGACGAGAGCGGCCACACTTGGCATCACGCCGACAGCTATCTGATCCAGGTGGTCGAGCGTGGCATCGTGGCCGGAGTGGACCGCCCGCCCGACTACCAGGGCAACATGCCGGCGTTCGGCACGCTGCTGTCCAGGCAAGAGACGGTCGCGGTGCTGTCGTTCATCAAGAGCCACTGGTCGTTCGATTACCGCGCGTGGCAGGAACGCGCGAGCGCTGCCGACCGGCATTGACCCGCTGATGGCTTGGCCCATCCGGCCGTCTGGTAGCCGATCACGCGTGCGGCCCCCGGACGCGGGCGCCGCATCAAAACATGGCGGAAAAGAGTGGGAGTCGAACCCACCAAGGACCGAGTGACGGCCCTTCCCGGATTTGAAGGCCGGACGTCCCACCGGGGAGCGCATCTCTTCCATGATCAATTCATCGCGCCTGCAGCGCCGAATACTTCCGCGCTGTCACGGCGCACGCGCCGACCATCGTTCCGGCGTAGCGTGAAGCCGGCGCGGTCGAAGTACTCCAGCACCGGGATGCCGAGGTTGCGATGCAGGCCGGTGTACTGGCGGAACGGCCCGACGGTGACGATACCTTTCGGGTGCGCGAGCGCCAGTTGTTCGGTCTGCGCAGCCAGCATCGCGAGAGTCTGCGGCAGGAAAAATACTTCGCGGCGCACCGGATGCAGCTGTCCCATGCGCGCCAGCTTCTTGAACAACTGGCGCAGCAGCTCTTCCTCGGCCTGCAGCTGTTGGGCCAGCTCGGCGACGCCTGGCGGTGTGGGCCTGGTCGCAGCCAGAGCCGGTCGCGCACGATCCCACAGCGCCTGCTCGGCGGGACTGAGCTTGACCTCGTGGCCGGGCAGCTGAAAGCGCGAACCGGCGCGTACCACGCGCTCGGCCGCGATCAGGCTATCGAGAATGCCGCCGACCACCGCCGCCGGCGGCCGGTCGGGCAGCGCGTTGCGCAGCTCGTCCACGCTGGCGCCAGCACTGTCGGGGTCGCGCTGGTGGTAAACAGCCAGCCAGCCCAGCAACTGCTCGACGCAAAACCCCCAGTGCGCCGGGCTGAAGCCAAGCGACGGGCTGCCCTGCGCGGCGCCGCCGGCCTTTAGCACGTGCAGCGGCACTGCCTGCAGCAGATCGTCGAGCTCTTGGTCGCACAAGTTGTGAAGTCGCGCAAACCAGTGGATGTCCACACCGCTGGCCTGAACATCGAGCAGCTGCCGCAGCGCTGCGGCGGGCGTCGGTGCTTCGAGCGCCTGCAGCAGCGCTAGGCGTTGCGGCTTGCGCCTGCCGCGCAGCGGCGGGAAAGCGTCGAGCACCTGCCCACCGCCCAGCGTGCGCTGGGCAGACTGGTCGCGCACGATGAAGCGGTCGCCGTGCAGCGCGCCGATGGCCTCGTCGAGCACCAGCTGCACGAGCGCGCTGCAGCCGGCCTGCAGCGGCTCGTCCTGCAGCAGCGCAACCCGGCCTGTGACGTGCTTGGCGCCGAGATGCACGTGTACCGGCGTCCAGTGCCGCATCGGCTTGCCCTCGCCGGGCAGCAGCACGAGACGCGCATCGAAGCGCTCAGTGGGCGCATGCAGCAGCGGGGCGAGCAGCCACTGACCACGCGTGATGTCGCGCTTGTCGAGTTGTTGCGCGACCACGTTGAGCGCACAGCGCTGGCCAATCCCGCTGCCCTCGGCGACCCGATTCTGCGCATGCAGCCCACGTACGCGCACCTCGATGTTCAACGGGGAGACCGTCAGCCTGTCGCCGACCGCCACCCGGCCGGCGAACACGGTGCCGGTGACGACGGTGCCGATGCCCGGCAGCGTGAACGAGCGGTCCACCGCGAGCCGGAAATGCCCGCCCGCGCGGTGGCGCGACGGCAGCGACGCGGCAGCCGCGTATAACTTGGACTGCAGAGCTTCGATACCCGCGCCGGTGACGCTCGATACCGGGAACACCTCGTAGCCGGCGCAATCGGATTCGGCCAGCATCTGCTGCACTTCCTGCAACGCGAGCGCGCGGCGGGCGCCGTCCACGCGGTCGATCTTGGTGAGCGCAACGACGCCGTGCCTCAGGCCCAGAAGTTCGAGGATCGCCAGATGTTCCAGCGTCTGCGGCATCGGGCCGTCGTCGGCCGCCACAACCAGCAGCACATGGTCTATGCCGGTCGCACCGGCCAGCATGTTGTGGATGAATTTTTCGTGCCCTGGCACGTCGACGAAACCGAGCACGTCGCCGCCGGGCAGTGTCTGATAGGCATAGCCCAAGTCGATGCTGATGCCGCGCGCTTTCTCTTCCTTCAGGCGATCGGCGTCCACACCGGTCAATGCCTTGACCAGCGAAGTCTTGCCGTGATCGATGTGCCCTGCGGTGCCGACGATCATGTTTCTGCGCAATCAGCTCGATCAATGAAAGAGGCCCGCGCAAGCGCGGACCTCCGGCACTCGATCGAAGGTGTTTGTCGCCCCTTCGATCGCGACGCGACTTGCTTTACTTCTTCACCGACGTTTCGGCCAGCTCCAGCATCCAGGTCTTGTACGGCACGAAGTCGACACGGTTGCTCACTGCGTAGAGCTTGGACGGCGCGTACAGGAACACGACGCTGGCCTGGTCATGGACATAACGATTCATCTGCGCGGTGAGCTTTTCGAGCTTGCCCTTGTCCCTCTCGGCCAGGATCTTGTTGCCCAGTTCGATGAATGCCGGATCTTCCTGACCCTTACGGAAGCCGCCGTCCTTGCCGAAGAACTCGCGGAAGACGACGCCGTACGGATACTCGGGCGACCAGTCGAAATGCTCGACCAGCCACACGTCCCAGTTGTCGCCCTTCGGAGTCCCCGAGTAGTCCGCCGTGACCTTGACCCCGGCCTTCGCCAGACTCGCCGTCATGGCCTCGACCACGCCCTTGTAGCTCTCGCCCGCCACCACCGTAATGCCCGTGACGCCCGCAGCCTTCAGCGTCTTGCCGGCGGCAGCCGGATCGAAGGCATAAGGCTTCAGCGACGCTTCGTACCCGAACGCCCCAGGAATGATCATCGACGGGATGACGGTGCCGTAACCCTTGGCGCCATCCTTCACCATCGCGGCTTTGTCGACCGCCATGTTGAGCGCCCGACGAAGCTTCAGATCGTTCCACTTCGATTGCGGCGCGTTGCGGTTGATCACTCCCACGAGCACGGTCTTGGACTTGCTTTCGACGACGTGAGCCTTGCTGCTCGACTTCATCGCCACCGCTTCGGCAGGCGACAGCTCGGTCACGATGTCGACCTTGCCGCCCTTGGCCACTTCTTCAAGCGCCTCGGCCTTGGAGATGACGTTGTCGAACACGAAGGTCGCCTTCGGAATGCGCGCCTTGTTCCAGTAGTTCTGGTTCGGCTCGAGTGTCAGCGTCGGTGAACGCTTGTCGAGTACCGATGAACCTTCTTTGAGTACGAACGGACCAGTCCCCCACGGACCCGGTGCGTCGATCACTCACCAATGCCCCTCGGCATTGCCGGAGCTCTTGTTCTTGAAGCCCAGTTCGTTCCAGAACTTGGTGCTGGCGACGTGCATGCCGCGAAACTTCATGATCGCGGCACTGTCGGTGGCCGGGAACGTGAAGCGCACGGTGTAGTCGTCGACAACATCGAGCTTGGTCTGCTTGGGAAAATTCAAGAATGCTCCGGGTGGATGGGGCGCGTCCCACTTTTGTACTTCGTCGAAGCTGCGACGGAACGTCTTCGCGTTCAACGGCTCGCCGTCCTGAAACTTCACGCCCTTGCGCAGCTTGAATTCCATCGTGTTGTCGTCGACCCAGCGGTAGCTCTCGGCGAGCGTCGGGATGGTGCGGCCGTCTTTGTCCACCCGCACCAACTCTTCCATGGTGTTCCAGGTGATCGACAGCCAGTTCACAGGCGACGGATCGACTACGGTGATGACCGGCGCGGCAGCCAATGCTGCACAGGAACCGGACATCACCGTGATCGCCATCGCCAGTGCCCTGACGCGCTTTTGCAAACGCGCCGGGTCCACTGAACTCGTGGCAGATTTCATTGCGAATGTCTCCTCATGGTTGTTGACGAACCGCATTGCTGCCTCGCCGGTCGCTCACAGGAGCAAAGGACGAATCAGTTCTTCGAACCGCCCCGGGGGCACCTCGCCGAGCACGGTCGTAACTACGTTGCCCTTGGCGTCGACCACCACCACGAAAGGCAGGCCACCAACCTTGTTGCCGAGCTTCTTGGACAGGTCGATGGCATCGTTGCTGCCGAGCAGCAGCGTGTATTTGATGCCGAATTCCTTCGCGAACTCGCGCACCTTGTCGGTGTTGTCGGCGGAGATACCGATCACCTTCAACTGACGGCCCTTGTATTTCTCGTGAAGAGCCTTCAACTCGGGCACCTCGTGCTTGCACGACTTGCACCAAGTGGCCCAGAAATACACCAGCATCGGCTGGCCTTTGTATTGGGCCAGTGGCTGCGACTGGCGGTCGAAGTCCTTGAAGCTCGCGGCGAACAGCGGCTCCGAAGACACCGTCGTGGTCACCGGTACGCGCACGCCGGGCGCCGGAGCCTGGGCCATTGCGACCGCGATCGTGGCGCACCATAGCGCGAAACCGAAAGACGCCGCGCGCCTCGACTTGCCACGCTTTTGCATAACGACACTCCTCTGAATCCCGCCGGGCCCAAGGCGCGCCACACTTTCCGATGCGACGTGACACTCCGCATTACCGGCCGCGATCAGGTTAGTTTGTACACGATTAGTTGGAACACAAACATAATCTATGCCAAACTCGAACTTGTGGCAAGAGTGTTTCGTCGCGACACCCAGCAATCTGTTCAGACCCCCCGTTCCCGCCATTCCGCAGTTGATCGGTCAGTGCGATGAGGGCTGTTGCGCCTTGACCTGGCATGAAAGCGATGCGCACAGTCACCCTCTTGCTGCTGCTGATCTCCATCATCGCGACTGTTTACGTGTTCGAACCCGAAGCCGTGCGCCCCGCCGCTGCGCCGTCGGTGGCTTACAAGCTAGCCAAGGCCGACGCGCTGTTTGCCAGTGCCTTCAAGCAGTTCGGCAGCAGCCGGGTCGCCTTGGCGCAGTTCAAAGGGCGCCCTCTGATCGTTTACTTTTGGGCCAGTTGGTGCGTCGAGTGCCGCGAAGAGGTCAAGGCGCTGACGGCGCTTCAGAAGCGGCATGCCTCGGACGAGCTGGCAGTGATCGCCATCGGGGTGGACCAGTCGGACCGGCTGGCGAGCGTCACGCGCGAGTTGCAGATCAGCTATCCGGTGTTCGTCGCAGGCCAGGAGGGGATCGAACTGTCCAGGCGGCTGGGCAACCTGCTCGGCGACATTCCGTATACCGCAGTGATCGATCGGCGCGGCGCGTTCGCTGCGCAACAGCTCGGCAAGCAACCGCCTGGAGCGCTCGATGCTCTGGCTGCGGCCGCCTTGCGATGATGCGCCGGGCCGGATGGTGCCGCTTCGCGACCCAGCAAAACAGCGTGGTGTGCGGTGGCTGATGCGTCGCCCGCATGCGAAAATACATGGTCGTCATCCAAGCTGCTTTCAATGATCACTAACGCCTCGCTCAACCTCGATGAACAGCTCTGTTTCGCGCTATACGCGGCCACCAACCAGATCGTTCGCGCCTACCGCGGGCCGCTCGCCGGGATCGGCCTGACCTATTCGCGATATTTGGCGATGCTGGTGCTCTGGGAGCATGGCGAGCAGACCGTCAAAGGGCTCTCCGATCGGCTGGCGCTCGACTCGAGCACGCTCACGCCCTTGCTCAAGCGGCTCGAGGCAGACGGCCTCGTCAGTCGGCAACGTGACCCCAGCGACGAGCGCGTCGTGCGCATCTCCTTGACATCATCCGGCCGGGCTCTGCGTCGCCCTGCGTCTCGGATCCAGAGCCGGGTGGCGTGCAAGACTCGACTGTCGAAGGATCGCTTCGTGAAGCTGCGGGCACAATTGCATGAACTCGCTGCGGTGGTAGCCGCCGCGCAGGAAGCCGAGGACAGTGCTGCTTCATAGGCCAAACCATCATGTACCAGACATCGATCGCCGCATAAGTCGCTTGTTGGAAATGGAAAGCGAGTTGAAAACACCGGCGCCGGTTCTGCGGAAGGTCGACGAGCAGGAGCGGGAGCGCGGCATGATCGAGCAGCGGATCGTCGCGTGGGAAAAAGATGACGAGGCGGCGCAAGTGCTTGCCGGCATCACCGATGTCCAAGTGCGGACCATGCTGCGCCGAATGGCTGACGAGGTGCAAACCTACCCACGAACCGAGCTGCGAGATTTTCCGGGATCGATCCTGGATCGCATTGAGCGGAACTCCGACGCAGCGACCGTCCAGCTTTGCTACCGAATTCCACTTCGCAGTGGGAATAAGCTGGCGTCCCCAGGGGGATTCGAACCCCCGTACCTACCGTGAAAGGGTAGTGTCCTAGGCCTCTAGACGATGGGGACTGCGGATGCCGCTTTCGTGTTGGTGGAGGTAAGCGGGATCGAACCGCTGACCTCTTGCATGCCATGCAAGCGCTCTCCCAGCTGAGCTATACCCCCCAACGAAGGGCGCGATTATAAGCGAATTAGCAGGGGTCGCAACGTGAAACGCGACCGTTTGGCGCGGAACACTGGTGATCGTGAGCGCGTCACGCCGCAACATGGGCAACGCCCTTCTTCACCGCCTCGATCACGCGATCCTTGCCGAAGAGTTCGAGCGTGGCATCCACCGACGGCGTCTCGCGTTGACCTGCGACGAGGACGCGCAACGGCATCGCGAGTTGCGGCATCTTGAGTTGATGTTCGGCGAGCACGGTCTTGAGCAGCGCGCCGATTTCCGCGCGCGTCCACTCGATGTTCGCCGCACGGTCCGCGAAGGCGTTGAGCGCTGGAACGATCGCAGCAGTCACTGTCTGCGCCCTCCATGCCGGATCGACCTTGACGTCGCGATAGAACAGCATCGCCGCATCGGCCAACTGCACCAGCGTGTCGCTGCGATCCTTCATCAATGCGATGACCGACGCGAGATGCTCAGGGTCCTCGCACTTGCCTCCACGCGCTTCGATCATCGGCCCCACCAGTTCCGCAAGCCGCGCGTTGTCGGCCGCCTTGATGTAGTGATTGTTGACCCACGCCAACTTCTTCGGGTCCCAATGCGCGGCGCTCTTGACCAGATGCGCGGTGTCGAACCAAGCGACCAGTTGCTCGCTCGTGAAGAGCTCTTCGTCGCCGTGACTCCATCCCAGGCGCGCGAGATAGTTGACCATCGCTTCGGGCAGAAAGCCGTCGTCGCGATACGCGAGCACGCTGACCGCGCCGCGGCGCTTGGACAGCTTCTGCCCATCGTCGCCGAGGATCACCGGCACGTGGCCGAACTTCGGCAGCGGCGCGCCGAGTGCGTTGAAGATGTTGATCTGCCAGGGGGTGTTGTTGACGTGCTCGTCGCCGCGAAAGACGTGTGTGATGCGCATGTCCCAGTCGTCGACGACGACGCACAAGTTGTAGGTCGGCACGCCGTCCTGCCGCACGATGATGAGATCGTCGATCTCGCGATTCGAGATCGTGATCGGTCCCTTGACGAGGTCGTCCCAGGTCACATCGCCATCGAGCGGATTGCGAAAGCGGATCACGGACGCGGCGCCTTCGGGAACGGTCGGAAGTGTCATGCCCGGCTCGGGACGCCAGGTGCCGTCGTAGTGCGCCTTCTCGCCGTGCGCGCGCTGGGCGTCGCGCTTGGCTTCGAGTTCCTCGGGCGTGCTGTAGCAGCGATAGGCGGTGCCGGCGGCGAGCATCGTGGCGATGACTTCGCGATAACGAGCTATCCGCTGCATCTGGAAGTACGGACCCTCGTCGGCATCGAGGCCCAGCCACGCCATGCCGTCGAGGATCGCGTCGACCGCCTCGGGTGTCGAGCGCGCGACATCGGTGTCTTCGATGCGCAGGATGAACTTGCCGCCGAAGTGGCGCGCGTAGGCCCACGAAAAGATCGCGGTGCGCGCGGTCCCCAGATGCAGAAATCCGGTAGGCGATGGCGCAATGCGCGTGCGGACGGCAGGGATTCGAACTTCAGATGACATGCGGCAGGTCTCGACGGCAGGTAAAACAAAAATGCCCGCGTCTGCGGGCACGGCGGTTGGCGACAGCGCCGGAAAACAACATGGGCGAAGCAAGATGTTACGGGATTGTGCTAAGTCGCTCAAAAGGTCGCAAAGCGCCTTCGGGTATCGAAAGCATCGGCTAGAGTTGCAACGCTCGCAACTCACCGAACGACGTCGTGCCGACTCCCTTGCCCTCCATGATCTCACCGCATATCAAACGCGAACTTTGTCGCCTGGTCGCAGGCGCCGCGTTGTCGACCACGATCGTCGGTGCGCAAGGATGTGTCGCGGCGCCGAGCACGACCGGCCCGGAGGCGCGCGTCATCGTTCGCTTTCGTCCGGGCAGTCCCGATCCTTCCGATGCCGCGTTTCGCGCGCGGCTCGCTTCGAGCGCACAGGTATCGCGTGTCGACCTGCTGCGTGCCATGTCGGGCGATGCCTACGTGATGAGGGTCGCGTGCGCCGATCCCCACAGCGCGGCGACGTCGAATCCAGCAAACGCATGCGCGTCGGCAATCGCGCGCCTCGGCGCCAGCGAATGGGTGATGAGCATAGAAAACGATGGCCACGAAAGATAAGCATGACGCGCGCATCATTCGCCTCTTGCCATCCGTGAAGAGACTGCCATGATCCGTGCCCCGCGTTTGCGTCTTGCTCTTTTCTCTTGCGCTGTCGGGTTCGTTACTGCGTTGGTCGCGCCGGTGGCGTTCGCGGTCGTTCCCGCGTCGAACCTGCAACGCTCGCTTGCTTCCGATGCGACCGATCGCATCATCGTGAAGCTCAGGAGCCCTTATCGCGGCGAGCGGACGGAAGCCATGCGTCCCGAGCGCGCCAATGCCCTGGCCGCGACCGCCGGCATCGCGTTGAGGCCGGTGCGCGCCATGTCCGACGAAGCCCAGGTGCTTGCGGTGCCGCGTGCGATGCGCGCGGACACGCTGCAAGACGTGGTGGATCGCCTGCGACGCGATCCGTCGGTCGAGTATGCGTACATCGATGCGCGCGAGCATCTGATGGCGGTTCCCAACGACCCGCTGTTTCCTCAGCAGGTCTATCTGCAGTCGCCCGGCGTGACTCCGCTGGCCGCATCGGTCAACGCGCCGGGCGCATGGGACATCACCAAGGGCACGAATGTCGCAGTCGTCGCGATCGTCGATGGCGGAGTGCGCTTCGATCATCCCGATCTCGCGGGACGCCTGTTGGCGGGCTATGACCTCGCGAGCCCCGATTGCACGCCGGGCACAGGCTCCTGCACGACGGCGAATCAGTTCACGACCGCCAACGATGGCGACGGTCGCGATGCGGATGCGAGCGATCCGGGCGACTGGATCACCGCAGCTGAAATCGCGAGCAACTCGATCCTTTCCTCGTGCGAAGTGCAGAACTCCTCCTGGCACGGCACGCACATCGCCGGCATCGTCGGCGCGGCCGGCAACAACGGCCTGGGCGTTGCGGGCCTCAACTGGAACGCGACCATCCTGACGGTGCGTGTAGCGGGCAAGTGCGGCGGCTATCGAAGCGACGTGATCGACGGCATTCGCTGGGCGGCGGGCTTTTCGGTTCCCAACGTGCCGAACAACACGCGCCCCGCGAGGATCATCAACGTCAGTCTCGGCAGCCGCGGCGACTGCCGGAACTCGGCCTACAACCAGGCCATCGTCGACGTGCTCGCTACCGGAGCGATCGTCGTCGCGGCGGCAGGCAACGAAGACGCAACGCCGATCCAGCCGGCCAATTGCAGCGGCGTGATTTCGGTCGGTGCGGTGCGCGGCGACGGAGCGCGCGCGGTCTACAGCAACAGCGGGCCCGACCTCACCATCATGGCGCCCGGCGGCGACTTCACGCTCGGCGCCAACGATCGTCTCTTGTCGACTCACAACGCGGGCGCCACCACGCCGCAACCCTATTCGTCGAGCGGCTTCTACGTGGGCCAGGCCGGCACCAGTTTCTCGACGCCGGTCGTGACGGGCATCGTCTCGCTGATGTTGTCGGTCAATCCCAACCTCACATCGGCGCAGGTGATCGACGTTCTCAAGACGACCGCGCGTCCCTTCATCGCCGTGTCGGGCTTCGCGGTCTGCACGCCCGGCGGCAGCAACAATCCGAACAACACCGCGCCCTGCAATTGCACCACTGCCGCATGCGGCGCGGGCTATGTCGACGCCAATGCGGCGGTCACGCGCGCGTTCGTGCTCGCAGGCGGCGTGCCGCCGTCACCGCCGCCCGCCCCACCCCCGTCGAGCGGAGGCGGCGGGGGCGGCGGTGGTGCGATCGATCCCACCGCGATTCTGGTGCTGTTGGCGATCGCGTTCGCGACGCGTCGCTTACGCGCGCCGTCACGCCTGCGTCCGCACGATGCGCGCGCTCGCGAAGCCGCAAGCCGCCGCGTACAACGCGCCAGCCGCTGAGCCCCAACGATGCGCCGCCGTCACGACATCCAGGTTCGTCCCATGCAACCAGAACGCGTCTCCTCTACTCTCGAGCACGAGCTTGACGACAAGGCCGATCAGCAAGGCCGCACCCCATGCGCGATGCAAGCGCAGACGCGATGCGTCATCGGCCGTGCTATCGGTCGCGTCATCGGCCGCGTCGTCGTCCGCGTCGTCGTCATGCGTCGCCGGCCCCACCAGAAGCCAACGCGTAGCGCCAGCGGCGAACAGCGCGTGCACCGCGCCCGACAGTCCCACATAGCGCGCGACTTCGGGATGAAAAAACCACAAGCCGAAGTCGACGAACGCCGCACCGATCAGCAAGGCAAGCGCCTGCCGCCTCCATTCGAATTCACGCGCGAAGATCCATGCGACCAACAACAGACCCGCGACGTCGAGCACGACATGCGCGGCATTCACGTGCATCAGGTGTGCGGTGACGAGGCGCCAAAGCTGGCCGCTTGCTATCGCGGTGCGCCGATAGTCGAACGCATCGTGCCAACGATCGTTGGCCGCAGCCATCAAGTAGAGCCCGGCGCAGCCGATTCCCAGAAGAACGGGCAGCGCCAGCCATTCGAACTTCGCGCGGCCAGCGCCGCGCTCACGCATCGCCCGCAGTAAATCTGGAGCACTCATGATGGATATCGTACGCAACTCGTCAAAGCGCGCTGGCGCGCGTCGCGCCCTCGAGCGGGGCTTGAAGTCCGCCGCCATCGTCGCCGCGATCGCCTGGACCGTCGGTCTGACGCTTGCGCTCGGCGCATGCGGAGGCGGGGGCGGTGGAGGCGACTCGAGCGCTCCGCCGCCCGCTCCACCACCACCGCCGCCCGAACAGCTCGCGAGCGTCGCCGACGCGACGCGCCTGCTCGATCAGGCGTCGTTCGGTCCGACCGATGCGGCAGTCGCCGACGTGCGCAGCAAGAACATCGCCGGCTGGGTCGATGGGCAACTCGCCGCGCCCGCGACAGGCTATGCGCCGATCTCCTTCATCGATCCGAACAGCAACGTCGGTTGTCCGGCCGGCTCGCCTTCGACGTGCTTTCGCGACAATTACACGTCGTTCGCGCTGCAATTGCAGTTCTATGTGAACGCGGTCAACGGCGCCGATCAATTGCGCCAGCGCGTTGCGCTCGCGTACTCGCAAATCTTCGTGATCTCCGGCATCGACATCAAGGAAACCTACGGCATGCGTGCCTACCAGCAGATGCTGCTGGACAACGCGTTCTCGAATTTTCGCGTGCTGCTCGAACGCGTCACGCTCAGCCCCGCGATGGGCGACTACCTCGACATGGTCAACAACGACAAGTCCAATGCCGCTCGCGGCACCACGCCCAACGAGAACTACGGACGCGAGATCCTGCAGTTGTTCTCGATCGGTCTGGTCAAGCTCAATGCCGATGGCAGCGAGAAGCTCGACGCGGCCGGCGTGCCGATCCCGACCTACTCGCAGGACACCGTCGAAGGCTTCTCGTATGCGCTCACCGGCTGGACCTACGCGCCGCGCCCGGGGGCCACCTCGAAGTGGGTCAACACCAAGTACTACCTCGGTGACATGGTGCCCTTCCCCGATCATCACGAGACCGGATCCAAGCCGCTGCTCGAGGGCGTGACGCTGCCTGCCGGACAGTCGCCGCAGCAGGATCTCGCCGGTGCGCTCGACAACATCGCCGCCAATCCCAACGTGGGACCTTTCCTCGGACGCCGAATGATCCAGGCCCTCGTGACGAGCAATCCGAGTCCGCAGTACATCGCGCGCATCGCGACGGTGTTCGACAACAACGGCCAGGGCGTGCGCGGCGACATGAAGGCGGTGATCCGCGCGATCCTGCTCGACGTCGAAGCGCGTGGCGACGCGAAGACCGACATCGCCTACGGACGCCTGCGCGAACCGGCGCAGTTCGTCGCCAGCGTCGGACGCGCGTTCGGCATGAAGACCGATGGCGTCTATCTGAATGCGCAGGCGATTGCGATGGGCCAGAGCTTGTTCCAGCCCGGATCGGTATTCAATTTCTATCCGCCCGACTTTCCGCTGCCCGGCTCGAGCACGCTGGTCGGGCCGCAGTTCGGGCTCGCCGATGCGCCCACCACCGACGCGCGCGTCAACTATCTCTATGCGCTGCTCTACAGCGCCAACGGGATCGCGGCAGATGCGAGCGTGGCGAACGCGACAGGCACCAGGGTCGATCTGACTAATCTGCAGGCGCTGGCCGGCGACGCGAATTCGCTGATCATCAAGCTCGATGCGTTGCTCGATCACACCACCATGACCGCGACCGAGAAGAGCGCGGTCGCCGGTGCGGTCAATGCGGTCAGCAGCACCGATGCCGCCGGCCGGGCACGCGCTGCGGCTTACCTCTTCACCGCTGCCGCGCGTTATCAAATCGCGCGCTAGGAGAAAAAAATGAACTCGAACCCATTCTCATCCGACCGTCGTCGTGTTCTCGGCGCACTCGGCGCGCTCGGCTTCTCATCGCTCGCACCGCGCCTCGCGATCAGCGACGCGATGGCGCAAGCCGCGCCCGGCTATCGCGCGCTGGTGTGCGTGTTTCTCTACGGCGGCAACGACTCGAACAACATGGTCGTGCCGCTCACCCAGGCCGAATACAACGCCTATGCGGCGGTCCGCGGTTCGCAGGCGGCAGGCGGCCTCGCACTCACGCAGGCCAGTCTCTTGCCGATCGCCGAGAGGGACCGCTCGGTGCGCTTCGGCCTGCATCCGCAATTGACCGGACTCCAATCGCTCTGGAGCAGCGGCAAGGCAGCGCTGCTCTACAACGTGGGTACGTTGATCAAGCCCGCGAACAAGGGCAACTACCTCGCGATCGGTGCTGCGCCGACCAATCTGTTCTCGCATCAGGATCAGCAGCGCGAGTTTCAGGGCACGCGTCTGTCAGGAGCGCAGACGCCGTCGGGCTGGGGCGGTCGCATGGCCGACAAGCTGGGCAACGTCGGCGGCTCGGTGCCGGTTGCGATCACGATTGCGGGCAACAACACCTTCGTCACCGGTGACACCACGCGGGCAGTCGCGTTGCCGCAGACCGGGTCGCTGACGATCAACGGCTTCGACGCCTCGGCCGCTTCGCAGGCGCGGCTGGCAGCGCTGCGTCAGTTGATGACGACCGGCAGCGACGCGGTGATGGTCTCGACGCTCGGCGACCTGCAGAACAGCAGCTACAACCTGACGCAGACGCTCGCGCCGGTGTTGAACGGCGCGAGCTCGACGACCGCGCAGTTCGCGGGGCTCACGTCGAGCCTCGCGAATCAGTTCAAGCAGGTCGCGAAAATGATCGAGCACCGCGCCGAGCTCGGCGGCCCGTCGCGTCAAATCTTTTTCGTGTCGATCGGCGGATTCGACACCCACAGCAACGAGATCGCGGTCCAGGACAGGCTGCTCGCAGACCTGTCCGCTTCGACCACCGCGTTCTACAACGCGACGGTTCAACTGGGCGTCGCGAGCAACGTGACGACCTTCACGTCATCGGACTTCACACGGACCTTCAAGCCCGCGACCAGCGGCGGGTCCGACCACGCCTGGGGCGGTCATCACTTCATCATCGGCGGCGCGGTCAACGGCCAGGCCGGCTATGGAAGCTTTCCGACGCTGGCGCTGAACGGCCCCGACGACGTGAGCAACGAAGGCCGCTGGCTGCCGACGACTTCGGTCGATCAATTCGGCGCGACGCTCGCGAAGTGGATGGGCGTGTCGGCGGTCGACATGAACAGCGTCTTCCCCAACCTCGCGAACTTTGGAGTCAAGGACCTGGGCTTCCTGAGCGCATAGCGGGGCCGTTCAGCCTGTCTCAAGGTTGTGGATTTCTCACCACGCGGATACACAAAATTCGTTGACGCCCATCGGGTGCTGCATTGATATTCGTGCGGTTGCCGCCACCAAGGAGAGCGTTTCATGTCGACCACTCGCATCCAGCGAATCGATGCCCGCGCATTCGTGCGCGCATTTGACCGCGCATTCGTCCCCACCCAATGCAAGCTGCTGGCCGCGGCCTCATTGCTGGCCTTGCTTGCAGCATGTGGCGGAGGCGGCGGATCGAGCGCCGACTCGAAGGAGTCTTCGCAAGGCGTGTCCGGTCCGGCCGGCGCTCAGGCGCCGGCTATCGGTCAGGCCTCGACCTCGGCAGCCGACGCGACACGGCTTCTCGATCAAGCGAGCTTCGGCCCGACTCCGTCGGCGATCGCCGACGTGGCAGGCCAGGGCGCCGCGACGTGGGTCGACGCGCAACTCGCGGCACCTGCCACCGGGTATGCGCCGCTCGCGTTCATCGACCCCAACAGCAGCGTCGGCTGTCCGGCCGGTTCGCCCCCCACCTGCTTTCGCGACAACTACACCTCGTTCCCGCTGCAGTTGCAGTTCTTCCGCAACGCCGTCTATGGCGTCGACCAGTTGCGCCAGCGCGTCGCATTTGCCTATTCGCAGATCGTCGTGATCTCGGGCATCGACATCAAGGAAACCTACGGAATGCGCGAGTACCAGCAAATGCTGCTCGACAACGCGTTCTCGAACTACCGCACGGTGCTCGAACGCGTGACGCTCAGTCCCGCCATGGGCGATTACCTCGACATGGTCAACAACGACAAGCCCAATGTCGCCAGGGGGACCGAGCCGAACGAGAATTACGCGCGCGAGCTGATGCAGCTCTTTTCGATCGGCCTCGTCCAGCTCAATGCCGACGGCACCGTCGTCAAGGATGCCAAGGACATGCCCGTTCCGACCTACGACCAGGATGTGGTCGAGGGCTTCGCACATGCATTCACCGGATGGACCTACGCACCGCGATCCGGCGTGGCGTCGCGGTGGACCAATGCGCGCAATTATCTCGGCGACATGGTGTACTTCGACACGCATCACGATACGGGCGCGAAGCTGCTGTTGAACGGCACGACCCTTCCCGCGGGACAGACCGCCCGCAAGGACCTGACCGATGCGCTCGACAACATCTTCAATCATCCCAACGTGGGACCGTTCATCGGCCGCCAGTTGATCCAGTTCCTCGTCACGAGCAATCCCACCCCGCAATACGTCGCACGCATCACGGCGGTCTTCAACGACAACGGACAAGGCGTGCGCGGCGACATGAAGGCCGTGGTTCGCGCGATCCTGCTCGATTCCGAAGCGCGCGGCGATACGAAAACCGATCTCGCGTACGGCAAGCTGCGCGACCCGGCGGTCTATGCGGCGAGTGTCGCGCGGGCATTCGGCGCGAAGACCGATGGCGTGTACCTGAACGCGCAGGCGAGCGCGATGGGCCAGCCGGTCTTCACGCCGGGGTCGGTGTTCAGCTTCTTTCCTCCCGACTACAAGTTGCCCGGCTCCGCGGTTCTCGATGCTCCGCAATTCGGCGTGCAAAACACCACCACCACGGTCGCGCGCCTGAACTTCCTCAATGCGCTCGTGTATTCGAACAATGGCATCGCGGCGGACCCGAGCGTGCCGGGTTCGATCGGAACGAAGATCGACTTGACCCCCTACTTCCCGGGATTTGGCGCACCGCCGGCCTATATGGTCGATCAACTCGATGCGCTGATGACGCATCGCACCCTCACCTCGACGGAGAAGAACGCGATCGTTACGGCGATCAACGCGGTGCCATCGAACGATTCGCTGGGGCGCGCGCGAGCGGGCGCGTATCTCATCGCCACATCGCCTCGCTATCAGATCACGCGCTGAGCCGGAGAACACCATGACCATCGATCAACTTCAGACGCTCGAACAACCGGGCCGTCGCAAGGCGCTGGGCGCCCTCTCCGCCCTCGGCGTGTCGGCGCTCGGCTTCTCGTCACTCGTGCCGCGCCTCGCGATGAGCAATGCGGTGGCGGCCAACGTCGGCGGCGAGTACCGCGCGCTGGTCTGCGTGTTCCTCTTCGGCGGCAACGATTCGAACAACATGATCGTGCCGTTCACCACGGCGGCGTACAACAACTATGCGACGGTCCGTGGCGCGCAAAGCGCGGGCGGTCTGGCGTTGCCGCAAGCCAGCCTGTTGCCGATCGCCGACCGGCAGGCGCAGGCCAACTACGCACTGCATCCGCAGATGGCCGGCCTTCAGGATCTGTGGAACCAGGGCAAGATGGCGACGCTGTTCAACGTCGGCAGCCTGATCAAACCCGCCAACAAGTCCAACTATCAAACCACCGGCGCGGCGCCGCCCAATCTGTTCTCGCACGAGGACCAGCAACGCCAGTTCCAGGGCATGCGTCTGAACAGCCTTACAGCACCTTCCGGTTGGGGCGGACGCATCGCCGATCGGATGGGAAACGCCGGCGGCGCAACGCCGGTAGCGCTCTCGATCGCGGGGAACAATCTGTTTCTCACCGGCGACGCCACCAGCCTGGTCGCGCTCCCGCAGACCGGCTCGATTGCGATCAACGGCTTCTCGAGTTCGAACACCGATCAGGCGCGGCTGGCCGCGGTCAAGCAATTGCTGGGTACGGGCAGCGACGCGGTGATGGTATCGACGCTCGGAGGGCTGGAGAACAGGACCATCGCGCTGACGCAGACGCTCAATCCGATTCTGTCGGGACCCTCTGCGGCGATCAGCGCATTCGGGGCGCAGAACACCAGCATCGCGAATCAATTGAAGCAGATCACCAAGCTGATCGAGCATCGCGCCGAACTCGGCGGTCCGACGCGGCAGATCTTTTTCGTCTCACATGGCGGCTTCGACACGCACAGCAATCAGATCGCGACGCAGAGTCGTCTGCTCGGCGAACTATCGGCGGCGCTCACGTCGTTCTACAACGCGACTGCTTTGCTGGGCGTCACCAACAACGTCACGACGTTCACCCTGTCGGACTTCACGCGCACGTTCAAGCCGGCCAACGGCGGCTCGGATCACGCCTGGGGCGGTCATCATCTGATCGTCGGCGGCGCGGTCAATGGCCAGAGCACCTACGGCACGTTCCCGAGGCAGACGCTGGGCGGCCCCGACGACGTGAGCACCGAAGGGCGTTGGTTGCCGACGACGGCGATCGATCAATACGGCGCGACACTCGCGAAGTGGATGGGGCTCACGCCCGCGGAACTCAACGGCGTGTTTCCCAACCTCGCGAATTTCGGGGTCAAGGACCTGGGGTTTCTCGCCGCATGATGTCGTGAAGTCGTCTTCCCGGCGGAGCCTGCCCCGGCAAAGGCCGGGGGCCGGGACCCAAGTTCCGATGCACGCGTGACGGGGAAATTCACTTTGGACCCCGGCCTTCGCCGGGGCGACGGCGCGCGGGCCCGCAACAGGCGTCGCCTACCGTCTCAAACGAGGCACCGCCGCGAGCAGCGCCTTGGTGTACTCATGCGCCGGATGCTCGAGCACCTGCTCGGCTGATCCCTGCTCGACGATTTTCCCCTTGACCATCACCGCCACGTCATCGGCGAGATATTCGACGACGCCGATGTTGTGCGTGATGAAGAGGTATGCGATGCCGAGGTCGCGCTGCAGTTCCTTCAGCAGGTTGAGGATCTGCGCCTGCACCGAGACGTCGAGCGCCGACGTGGGTTCATCGCACACCACCAGTTCCGGCTCGACCGCCAGAGCGCGCGCGATCGCCAGACGCTGACGCTGGCCTCCCGAGAATTCGTGCGGATAGCGATACATCGCTTCGGCGCGTATGCCGACCTGATCGAGCAAGGTCGCGAGTCGCGCGCGGCGCTGTTCGAGGTCCATCTCGGGACGCAGGGTGATCATGCCTTCTTCGAGGATGTCCGCGACGCGCATGCGCGGATCGAGCGAAGCGAAAGGATCCTGAAAGATGATCTGGATGCCGCGACGCGCGCGCTGCAGGTCGCTGCCCTTCAGGCGATCGAGCCGCTCGCCGTTGAAGAGCGTCTCGCCGCCGATCTCGGCCTGATCGCGCAGCAGTTGCAACAGCGCCTTGCCGCTGGTGGTCTTGCCGCAACCCGACTCGCCCACCAGTGCGAGCGTGCGGCCCGGTGCGATCGAGAAGGAAATGCCGTCGACCGCTTTCACATACCCGACGGTACGTCGCAGAACTCCCTTGCGAATCGGAAAGTGCACGGTGAGGTCACGCACTTCGAGCAGCTTGTCGGTCGAGGCCGCGACGCGCGTTTCGGTCAGCGCCTCGATTCGTTGGGGTGGCAGGTGCGGGCGCTCGGCGAGCGGCAGCGATGGATCGTAGATGAAGCAGCGCACCGGATGCGTCGCGACCGGACCGTCGACCACGATCCTGCCCGGAACGACGACGCGCACTTCACCGAACAACTCGGGCACATGCGAATGGCAATGCGGCACGGCCGCATTGCATCGATCGGCGAAGCGACAACCGGTGAACCGGATCGTCAACGGCGGCACGGTCCCCGGGATCGCAGCGAGCGGCACGTTGCGCCTGCCCGATTCGGGCAACGCGTCGAAGAGCTTCATCGCATAGGGATGCAGCGGCCGCGCGAAGAACTCTTCGGCGTCGGCGACCTCGATGATCTGCCCCGCGTACATCAGCGCCACGCGATGCGCCATCTGCGCGACCACCGCGAGGTCGTGCGTGATCAACAACATCGCCATGCCGAGGCGCTGCTGCAAATCCTTCAACAGATCGAGAATCTGCGCCTGGATCGTCACGTCGAGCGCGGTGGTCGGCTCGTCGGCGATCAGCATTTCGGGTTCGGCCGCGAGCGCGATCGCGATCATCACGCGCTGCTTCTGTCCGCCCGACATCTGGAACGGATAGTTGTCTATGCGGCGCTCGGGCTCGGGAATTCCAACCAGGTTCAACCAGTCGATCGCCTTCGCGCGCGCCGCCGCGCCGCGCAACGATGTGTGCGTGACGATGGTCTCTACGATCTGGTCGCCGACCTTCAACACCGGGTTCAGGCTGGTCGACGGATCCTGAAAGATGATGCCGATCTTGCCGCCGCGCCGTTCGCGCATGCGCGACTCGGGCAGGATCAGGAGCTCTTCATCGTCGAGGCGCACCGAGCCTTCGTCGATACGTCCGTTGTCGGGCAACAGCCGCATCAACGCCATCGCGGTCATCGACTTGCCGCATCCCGATTCACCGACCAATGCAAAGGTCTCGCCGCGCGCGACCGACAGGCGCACGCCGTCGAGCGCCTTGACCAGACCCGCATCGGATTCGAGGGCGACGTGCAGGCCTTCTGCGATGAGGATGTCATCGCGTCCGTCGGCTACGACTTGCGCATCGAGGTCACAACGCGGCAGATCACCGATCTTTTCCAACGCGGCGCTCATGTCACTACCCCGGGCCGGCCGCGCAACGGCAGCGGCGCGAGAATCTTGCGACGAATTTCATTGGCGATGCGCCGCCGCGGCTTGTAGGTCCGTGCACGCGGATCGAAGGCATCGCGCACGCCGTCGGCAAACAGGTTGATCGACAACACGAGTCCGAGCATGAACACGAATGCGGTCGCGAGGTTCCACCACACGATCGGGTCGCGCGCCATCTCGGAACGCGCGAGGTTGAGCATCGTGCCGAAGCTCGACATAGACGGATCGACGCCCACGCCCACGTACGACAACACCGCCTCGTACAGCACGATCTGCGAGAACTCGAGCACCAGCGTGATGATCACGATGTGCATCACGTTGGGCACGATGTGCCTGGCCATGATCTTGCGCGAGCCGGCCCCGAAGGCCTGCGCGGCCTGTACGTAGTCGAGCTCGCGCAGCTTCAGGGTTTCGCCGCGCACCAGGCGGCACATGGTCGCGAACTCGGTGATGCCGATGATCAGGCACAGGAACAGCAGCTTCAGATCCGAGCGCTCGATGCCGGTCTCGAAGAGCTGCGGATTCTTGTCGATGAAGACCTGGATCATCAGCACGCAGGCGGCGATCAACAGCACCGCCGGGATCGATGACAGCACCGTGTACACGTACTGGATCGCATCGTCGGCCCAGCCGCGCATGTAGCCCGCGACCACGCCGAGGATGAGTGCGAACGGCAGCGTCGCCGCCGTTGTGAGCGAGCCCATCACGATCGCCGTGCGGATGCTCTTGATGACGCGATAGAACACGTCGTTGCCGGTCAGGTCGGTGCCGAACACGTGATAGGCCGATGCCAGCGAAACCAGCACGCCGATGCAGCCGCCGAGTATCAACACGGTTCTCGACACGGTGCGCCACGGCAGATCCGTCGCGGGTGAGCGCATGAATTGCCACGCATCGACGATACGTTCGTTGCGGCTGCTGGCCAGCGCGCCGGCCACCATCAGCATCACCAGCATGCCGCCGACCAGACCGAGCACGACGCCGATCACGATGCGCGCAGCGATATCGCTCGCCCAGTCGCGCTCGGGATTGACGAGCTGCCTGCCGCCGTATCGCAGGCGCGGAAATTCGCGCACTGCGCTTCCGCCTTCGTCGACCGTTTCCTTCGAGAAGGCGCGATACGCGAGCGGCATCGAGTAGGTTTTCTCGCGCGCCTCGCGCAGCGACGTGAAGGCGAGGTCGAGCAGCGACAGGGTCTCGCCCGAATAGACGGCGTGGGTTGCGGCCTTGCTGCCCGGCGTTGCGTCGATGCGCGGTCGAAAGTGGATCGAGTCGAACATGCCGATCACGACGAACACCATCAACACGATCACCGCCGCCATCGGCGTGGGTGCGACGAACACGCGACGCCAGGTGCGGCGCGCGTTGGCGTTGCGCGCCACGCGCGAGATGTAGAAGGCCGTCATCGCGAACACCAGCCACACGAAGATGTCGGTCCAGAGGAATACGAATTTAGGCATGGGTGGTCCGTGCGAAGCTGACGCTAAATGCAAAGACGCTGGGTCCCTGCGTTCGCAGGGACGACAGGGGGGTTGTCGTTCCCGCGAAGGCGGGAACCCAGCGGCGTATTCGAGATGCCCATCAAGCCAACCTCACGCGCGGGTCGGCAACCGTGTATGCGATGTCCGCAAGCACATAACCCACGACGTAGAGGATGGCTCCGAGAAACACCATCGCGCGCACCACCGCGAAGTCCTGTTGCCCGATCGCCTCGATCGTGTAGCTGCCCAGGCCCGGGATGCCGAAGAAGGACTCGAACACCACGCTGCCCAGAAACAGCACGGGAAAGATCGTGAAGACGTTGGTGATGACCGGGATCAACGCGTTGCGCAGCACGTGCTTGAACAGCACCACCTGTTCGGTCAGGCCCTTCGCGCGCGCGGTGCGCACGTAGTCGCGCGACAGCTCTTCGAGGAACATCGCGCGGTACAGGCGCGCGTCGTAACCCAGGCGCGCGACCAGCGAGATCGCGATCGGCAACGCGAGGAACTTGACGAGACCCCACCCATCGGCGAAGCCCGAGATCGGCACCACCCGCATCAGCTTCGAGAACGCGAACTGCCCGGCGATGATGTAGAACAGACTCGAGATCGACAGCAGCACGACCGTCAACACCACGCCCCAGAAATCGAGCGGGCTGCCGCGAAAGAACACCATCGCGAGCGAGAACACGACCGAGATGAAGATGGTCAGCGCGAACACCGGGATCTGCAACGCGACCGAGGGTCCGATGCGCGTCGTGATCTCGTGCCCGATGTCGCGCCCCGTGTCGGACGCGCCGAAGTCCAATGCGAACAGGCGCACCGAGCGCTCCCAGAACACGGTGTCAATGAGCTTGTGAGCGCCGTCCGCCTTCTCGTTCCAGAGCAGCGCCTTGTTGTAGCCGTGCTGAACTTTCCAGTCTTCGATCTGCTGCTGCGATATGTACTTGCCGCCGATGTTCAGCCGCGCCATGTCGTCGGGCGTGCTGATGGTGAAGAACAAGACGAAGGTCAGCAGATTGACGCCGACCAGGATCAGGATGCCGTAGAGGATGCGACGAAGAATGTATCCGGCCATCAAGCGTTTCCGGTCGCGGTCGCGGTTGCCGACGCTGGCACCAGGGCGCCGAGCGCATTGGTGCGCTCACGCGCCTTGAACGCGCGCCATGCGGGCCAGAGCGCGAGCAGGAACGCGAGCGCGATCACCCACAGCGGCCAGAAGTGAGACGGGTTCCATTGCCGCACGAGTTGGGCGCGCATCGCCGGATCGATGCGGCGATATTCGAGTATGTCGCGCGCCATGTAGGTCGGCTTGCCGTTGCTCAACCACGGCTGATACGAGCCGACCGAATACGGGTTGTAGCCCCACAGCCAGGGCGAATCCCTGCGCACGATCTCGACCATCTTGTCGATCGTCGCCTGCTTCTCGGGACCGTCCTCCATGTAGCGCATCTTTTCGTAAAGCCGGTCGTACTCGTCGTTCTGGTAGTTGGACGCGTTCTCGCCTTGGCCCTTGGTCAGTGCCTTGGAGTTCGGGCCGTACAACAGGAACAGGAAATTTTCTGCATCCGGATAGTCGCCGTTCCAGCCCCACCAGAAGATCTGCGCGGAGCCCGAGTTCATCTTGTCCTGAAACCGGTTGTAGTCGGTCGCCCGCAATTCGAGTTGCACGCCGAGCTTGCCGAACTGCTTGATGACCCAGTCGATCTCGGCGCGCAGCTCGGGCGTGGGCACGCGCTGATAGTCGTAGTTGAGAACCAGCGGCTGGCCGGTCTTGACGTCGCGTCCGCCGGGATAGCCCGCCTCTTCCATCAGCTTCTGCGCGACCGCGAGCGGCTTGCGCACCGCATGCCCCTTTCTGTCCTCGACCTTCCAGTCATAGGCGAACGAATTCATCCCTTGCTCGCCGGTTCGATAGCCGAACACCACAGGCGGCAAGGGCCCCGTCGCGGGCGGCCCGGCCTTGCCTTGCGACTCGAACAAGTCGGAGTACTCATCCCAGTCGACTGCGATCTGCAACGCGGTACGCAGCTTGCGATTGCGTTCGAGGTCGGCGGCGGTCTTGCCTTTCCCGACGGTCGGGTCCCACCAGTTGAAGCCGATGTACCAGTTGACCGCTTCGACCGCGCGCGGGAAGCGGAAGCCCTTCTGCTTGAACTCGCGCGCGGTCTCATCCGAATCGCGCGCCTCGGTCGAGAACTCGAGGCCCCATTCGAGGTGGTCCATGTCGGGTTCGTCGAGATAGCCCTGCCGCCACTTGCTCTTCATCGGCAAGCGTTCCTTCTCGACGCGGAACACGATCTTGTCGATGAAAGGCATCATCTTTCCGCAATCGTTGAGCAGCCCCTTGGCCTTGTCCTCGGGCTCGCCTTCGCACGGATAGGGCTCGCCGCGAAAGTTGGGATTGCGCACCAGCGTATGCCGACGATTCTCGATGTACTCGGTCGCCATGAACGGGCCCGTTCCCGCAGGCCAGTAGTTGAGCGACAGATTGTTTCCGATCATCCCCGGTTGTGCGTAGAACTCTTCGGCCTCCCACGGGATCGGCGCGAAGAAGGTCATCGCGAGCCAGTACTTGAACTGCGGATACTTGCCGACCACGCGAATGCGCAGCGTGTGATCATCGAGCGCGGTCGCGCCTTCGAACGGGATCTTGCGGAAGTCGAGGAACGGCAGGTCGCGCCCCGTGGGCGAGATGCCTTCGCGCAGCTTGGCATCGACATCGCGAACGCGCTTCGCGTAGTCCTTCATGCCCACGATGTACTCGTTCATCACCGAGAAGATCGACGACTTCACGCGTGCCGTCGCCATGCGCCTGATGGTGTAGACGAAGTCGTCGGCGACCAGCTCGCGCGTGCCGGTCTTGGGGAAATCGGTCAGCGCGAACTTGCCCGCGACATCCGACTTCTTGAGGTGGTGATAGACGTAGCTGCCGTCGGGATTCTTTGCGAACGCCGGATGCGGCGCGAACAGGACGCCCTTCCTGATCTTGAGATCGTAGATGCTTTCGGCCACCTGCTCGCCCGGAGCGTCAGCCGGCAATTCATTGCCATCGCGGTCAAGGTAGCGCGGAACAGGAACGGCCTCCGCGACGCGACCCTCGAGCTGGTAAGGACGCTTCAGATAGTTGTAGCGCAGCGGCGGCTCGTACACCTGGTACGTGATCGGCGTTTCATTCGAGGAATACGAACTGGTCGGATCCAGATATTTGGGCGACGACTCTTGCGTGGCCGTGAAGTACGTGTTGGTGGATTCGGAGCCGGGAGGATTGGGATTGTTGGGAACGCCGCAGCCGGTCAGCCCCACCAGCATCGCCAGCCATGCAAGACGCGACGGGTGCCGGTTATGGCCAAGGCGGCGGGGAGTCCGCCGCGCGCATGTCGATGCTGAGTCGTTCATGGTCTCCATCTCCTTCAGTGCCGCGGCGCAGGGTTGAAGCACCGTTCGATCCGTCATCGAAAAAGGGCGCCGCCGGATAGGCTGCGCCCTGCTTCTGCGGATGGCAACTCCGCACAGTTACTGATGCTACCGACCGCGCCGCGTTTCCGGGCAGACGCCCGCACCAGGGCTTCCGATTTGCGGGCGCTATTGTGCATGCATTCATTCGCGCTGCGGAAGTACATGCGATGAAGCGCGGAACGATGCACGTCGACGGGGTGATTCATGCAGCGGCGTGCGAGCCACAGCCGTCGCCCCGGCCTGCGCCGGGGCGACGGGTCTGGGCATTGCATATACTTCCCTCTCCTTCACGCGCTGGAGACTTCATGGGCTTTCTTGCCGGCAAACGCATCCTCGTCACCGGTGTCCTGTCGAATCGTTCGATCGCCTACGGCATCGCGAGCGCCTGCCATCGCGAGGGCGCAGAGCTTGCGTTCACCTATGTCGGCGAGCGCTTCAAGGAGCGCATCACCGAGTTCGCGGCCGAGTTCGATTCGTCGCTGGTGTTCCCTTGCGATGTCGGCAGCGACGACGAGATCGCCGCATTGTTCACGGATCTCGGCAAGAGCTGGCCCCGGCTCGACGGCCTTGTCCATGCGATCGGCTTCGCGACGCGCGAGGCGATCGCGGGAGACTTCATCGAGGGTCTTTCGCGCGAAGGCTTTCGCATCGCGCACGACATCTCCGCGTACAGTTTTCCCGCGCTCGCCAAGGCCGCATTGCCACTGCTCTCGGACAAGGCGTCGCTGGTGACGCTCACCTATCTGGGCAGCGATCGCGTGGTGCCCAACTACAACACGATGGGCCTCGCCAAGGCCTCGCTCGAAGCGAGCGTGCGTTATCTGGCGGAGTCGCTCGGCAAGAAAGGCGTGCGCGTCAACGGCATCTCGGCCGGTCCGATCAGGACGCTCGCGGCATCGGGCATCAAGGGCTTTCGCGGCATTCTGGACTTCGTCGCGACGCATGCGCCGCTACGACGCAACGTGACGATCGACGATGTCGGCAACGTCGCGGCCTTTCTTCTCTCCGATCTCGCGGCCGGCGTGACCGCGGAGATCACCTACGTCGACGGCGGCTTCAACACCGTGGTCGGAGGAATCGCGGAGGGCTGACGTGACCGAACGCGTTCGTGAGGCACACGCTCGACAGCAAGCGGTGGATGCGCTGCTTCCATCGGCACTCACGCCCGCGCTCGCGTCCGACGCCACGCCCATAGCCCTCACGACCGGCGATGTGCTGCGCGCCATCGTCGAAGGGCGTGGACTGAAGATCCCGAAGGACCTGATGTCGGACCTTGGCGGCGAAGGCGCGGCCACGCTCTGGAAGCTCAACGCCGCGCAGACGCTGGTGATCTCGCACACCAGCCGCGAGGCCGCGATCGACGACGCGTTCGAGTGCGGCCGCATCGCGGCGACGGCGGCGCTGACCTCGATCCATGCGCGAGCCGCGGCGCCGCTCTTCGCGCGCTTGATCTGCGAGTGTCCGGCGGCAGCCACCCATGCCGCGAAAAAGAGTCTCGTCGAAGGCGTCGCGGTTGCGATGAGCGATGCGGGCGCGGTGCTCGCTGATGCGCAGGTGGTCGATGCGCCCAGCCTGCGTTTCGATGTCCTGGTCGCGGGCATCGTGCGGCCCGATCGCGTACGCGGCATCGCCGGCGCGCAGCCCGACGACGTGCTGATCCTCGCAAGCCCGCTCGGCGCGGGCATCTACGCGGCTGCGAGTGCAAGAGGCAAGTTGTCGGTCGACGATCGACGCGTGTTGATCGAGCACGCGACGCGGCCCCATGGCCTGGGCGTCACGCTCGGCACGATCAAGAACGTCCACGCGGTCGCCGAAGTAGGACCGCAGGGATTGATCGCAGCAACGCTGGCGATCGCGCGCACGGCCGGCTTGATCGCGACGCTCGATGTGCGTCATGTACCGGCGCTCGCTCGTGCATTGATGCTCGCCAAGTCGGGATGCGTCGCGCCACTGTCGTCGCGCAACTGGAATCGCGACGGCGCGATGGTCAAGCTCGACGAAACCGTGATGCCCGAGATGCGCGCGCTCCTCACCGATCCGCAAGCCAGCGGCGCGCTCTTGATTTCATGCAAGCGCGAATCGGTGGGGCGTGTGCTGAGGCTGTGCGAGAACGAGGCGGGGACCCGGGCGGCGGAGATTGGACGTCTCGCGTCTGCGTTTGAGGACGCAGAGACGACGCAATGGCTGACGATCGCATAGCTTGAACTTGTCTTCCCGCGAGGCGGCGATGACGCGATCCTCTGCCGCTTGCCGCCCGCATCGCACCGCTCGTCTGACTATTCGTCGCGACACCTTTCTCCTGTCGCGCCTTGCAGGGCTTTGCGGTAGCCTAGTTGCCCGTCGTCGAGCGCGCGCATCGCAAGCTCGGCTCCGCCTGACCCCACCCGATTTCGCATGGCCGTTCATTCGAGCGGCTGCGCCGTTTTTACGTCCCCTGCCGTTTCCATAGCCGACGAAAGCTCACGACTTCATGAGTGCACTTCCCGCATCCGCCGCCGCGCGCCGCGCAACCGTTGACCCGATCGCGGACTTGTTCGCGACGCTGCATTCCGACGCGGCCTTCTTCGCGGTCCGTCTGGTCGAAGAAGACAGCGAGACGATCGCGGTTCGCAAGGGCGTACCGCAACCGTTCGCGCGACGCATCGACCGCGGCGCGATGGTGACCGTGATCGATCAGGGCTCGTACGGCTATGCGGCCACGGCCGACATTTCGCATGCCGGGCTGCAACTCGCGCTCGACCGTGCACATGCGTGGGCGCGTGCGTCGAGCGCGACCTCGGTCATGAAGTTCCCCACGCCCGCCGACGACGCGCCGCGCGGCCACTTCGTCTCGCCGCTCGAAAAGCCCATGCCCTCGCGCCGCGATCTGTTCGCGCTGGTCGCATCGGTCGACGCGGCTGCGCAGATCGACGCGCGCGTGGTCGACAGCTTCGCGTCGGTCGAGACGTGCAGCGCGACCCATCGCTACCTGACCAATCGCGGCGGCGATGTCACCCAGCTCTATCGCTTCGTATTGCCTAACCTCCAGGTCACCGCGAGCGACGGCCGCGATACGCAGACGCGCAGCCTCGCCGGCCAGTACAACGGCTTCTGCCAGCAGGGCGGCGCCGAGGTGCTTGCGCGCTCGGGCTTCGCAGACGGCGGCGCGACAATCGCGCGCGACGCGATCGAATTGCTCGAGGCGCCCAACTGTCCGAGCGGCAAGATGGATCTCCTGTTGATGCCCGACCAGATGATGCTGCAGATCCACGAGTCGATCGGCCACCCGCTCGAACTCGATCGCATCCTCGGCGACGAACGCAACTTCGCGGGCACGAGCTTCGTCACACTCGACATGTTCGGACACTATCAATACGGCTCTCCATTGCTGAACGTGAGCTTCGATCCGACGCGCTCGCATCAATTCGCGAGCTATGCGTTCGACGACGAAGGCACGCCCGCAATGCGCGAACTTCTTATCGAGGACGGCGTGCTGGTCAAGCCGCTCGGCGGCGCGCTCTCGCAGGCGCGCGCGAAGCATCTGCTCGGCGAGCATGTCGATCTGGGCGGCGTAGCCAACACCCGATCGGCGAGCTGGAACCGGGCGCCGATCGATCGCATGGCCAACCTCAACATCGAGCCGGGCGCGTCGAGCCTCGACGAAATGATCGCGACCATCGAGCGCGGCGTGATGATGAAGACCAACGTCTCGTGGTCGATCGACGACTCGCGCAACAAGTTCCAGTTCGGCTGCGAATGGGGCCGCCTGATCGAGAACGGCAAGCTGACGTCGCTCGTCAAGAATCCCAACTATCGTGGCGTGTCGGCCACCTTCTGGCGCAGCCTCAGTATGGTCGGCGACGAGAGCACCGTCGAAGTGATGGGCACGCCGTTTTGCGGCAAGGGCGAACCCGGACAAGTGATCCGCGTCGGGCATGCATCGCCTGCGTGCCTGTTCGCCGACGTCGATGTCTTTGGCGCCGAGGGCGCGCCATGAGCGCGCTGCCGATGAGCTCCGCGGATGCGGCCGCAAGCGCAGCGAGCGTCACGACTCGCGTCGATGCCGAGAATTACTTCGCCGAGCTCGCGAAGGGTCTGCCCAAATATCTGCAAGGCAACGAAGCGTTCACGTGTTCTTACGCGGCCGAACAGTCGGACTTCGTGCGCTTCAATCACGCGCGTATTCGACAGGCCGGCCATATCGATCAGACCTACCTGTCGTTGCGCCTGATCGATGGGACGGGAGATGGCGCGGGGCAGCGGCAGGCCTCGCTCTCGTTGACGCTGACGCGCGACCTGGCGAGCGATCTCGTCCATTGCGAACGCGCATTCGCGTCGTTGCGCAGCGTGTTGCCGGACCTGCCCGCCGATCCGCTGTTGACGGTCGAGACCGAAGGCTTCACGTCGCGCAACGTGCGCGTCGGTCGCTTGCCGAGCGGGATCGACATGGCCTCATCCATCACCGACCTCGGCGTCGGTCACGACCTCGTCGGCTTTCTCGCAAGCGGCCCGATCCAGCGCGGCTATGCGAGCTCGTACGGCCACCACAACTGGCACGAAGTCGCCAACTTCAATTTCGAATGGAGCCTCTATTACGAAGCCGACAAGGCCGCTAAGAGCAGCTACGCCGGATTCGATTGGGATGCCGAAGTGCTGCGCGCGAAGATCATCCGCGCGGCCAACGATGTCGCCGTGTTGCGCCAGCCGCCCAGGCTGCTCGAGCCCGGCGCGTATCGCGTCTTCCTCGCGCCCACGGCGATGGCCGAGATCGTTTCGATGATGACGTGGGGCGGTTTCTCCGCCAAGTCGCGCGCGACGCGGCAGAGCCCGCTGCAAAAACTCTATGACGGGCAGGCGAGCCTGAGCCCGATGGTGTCGATCGCCGAACATACGGCCGGCGGCTTGTCGCCCGCGGTGCAGTCCGATGGATTTCGCCGACCCGACCGCGTCAGCCTGATCGACGCGGGCAAGGGCGCGGACCTGCTGGTCTCGCCGCGCACCGCGCGCGAATACGGACTCGCGCAGAACGGCGCCGAAGTCGACAACGAAGTCCCGCAGTCGCTCGACATGGCCGGAGGCGGCGTCGCCAGCGAGGACGTGCTGCGCGAGCTCGGCACGGGTCTATGCATCAACAACCTTTGGTACCTCAACTTCTCCGACCGCATGAACTGCCGCATGACCGGCATGACCCGCTTCGCCACCTTCTGGGTCGAGAACGGTGAAGCGGTCGCGCCGGCCAACGTGATGCGCTTCGACGATAGTCTCTTTCGCATCCTCGGCGACAACCTCACCGGCCTGACCGCGACGCGTGAGTTCATTCCGGATTCGAGCACCTACAAGTCGCGCACGACGTCCAGCATGCGGGTGCCGGGGGCGTTCGTGGATGGGTTCTTGTTGACGTTGTAGCTGTAGCCCCGTCCGGGCCACTGCAAATAACATTTGCCTTCAGTTGTCAAATCTGACAACATGCGCCGTCGGAGTCCGGGGTGACAAGAACAACATGGCCGATTTCCTGGGTCAGCGCCGCCCTTAAAGAATTCGACAGCTTCCCTGACGGGGCACAGGCGATCTGCCTGGCGGCGCTGACGATCGCGGCGGAGGGCGGCAAGGCAGACATCGCCAAGCCGCTCAAAGGTTTGGGATCGGGCGTGATGGAAATCGCATTGCCCTACCGTGGCAACGCCTTTCGGCTGGTGTACGCCGTGCGGATTGGCGCGGAACTGTGGGTCGTGCATGCGTTCCAGAAGAAATCGACTCAAGGGATCAAGACCCCGAAGCACGAGATCGATCTGATCGCGGCCCGGGTGAAAAGATTGAAGGAGATGTTGCGATGAAAGGCGAACCGCTCGAGGTCATCCGTGGCCGCGGCAATGTTTACTGCGACCTCGGCCAGGACGATGCTGATGTGAAGCAATTCAAGGCGCTGTTGGCGGCCGAGATCATCAAGACCCTCGATCGCGACGGCCTGACAGTGCGGGCTGCGCATGCGCGCACCGGCATCGCCGCAGCCGACTTCTCCCGCATCCGCAATGCCGACCTCGCGCGCTTCACGCTCGATCGCCTGGTCGGAATCATCAACCGTCTTGGCGCTCGCGTTGAAATCAAACTGAAGGTCCAGCCCGCGCGCAGCGGGCACGCCGCACTGGCATGAAGGGCCGTTCAGGTGAATGGATTCGAGCAAGAAGCTGGCTTCGAAAACAAAGCCTGCTGCAATAAATCAAATACTCGGTCAGGCTTTCGTGCTCGCCGCTCTCGGGTCCATCTCAAGCCTCACTCCCCGTCTTTACCGGATACCCCGCTTCCCTCCAGGCCTTCATCCCCCCATCCAGCGCCACCGCCCGCTGAAAACCCAACACCTTCAGCGTCGACGCCGCCAGCGTCGAGATGCGCCCGAACTCGCAGCAGGTCAGGATGCGGCGTGTCGGGTCGGGCAGTTCCTCGTTGACTCTCAACTCGAGTTGCCCGCGCGGCAGGTGGCGCGCGCCGGCAATGTGTCCGGCCTGATAGGCGTCGCGCTCGCGCACGTCGAGGATGACGATCTCGTCATCGCCGGCCTCGACACGAGCCTTCACTTCGGCCAGCGACATGAACGGCACCGAGGCCGCCGCCTCGGCGAGTAATTCGGCCACGGTCTTGCCGCCGCTGGTGTTGGTGCGCAGCGCTTCGGTGACGTGCGTGGGCATGGTCAGGTTCAAGCCGCGCATCATGGCGACGAAGGCGGCGCGGTCCTGGGTCAACAGGCGCGGGTTCTCGGCGGCTTCGTGGCCGATGGTCGAGTGGCTGCGTCCCTTGTACTCGTGCGCCGGATAGACCTTCAACGCGTCGTCGAGCTTGAGGACGCGATTGAACAGGCTGTCGTACAAAGCCTCGGGGTCGCCCGTGGGCAGGTCGGTGCGACCGGTCGCGCCGATCAGCAAGGTGTCGCCGGTAAAGACCCGGTCTTCGGTCACGAGGCACATCGAGTCGCTGGTGTGACCGGGCGTATGCATGACCTTCAGCCGCAGCTTGCCCACGATCACCATCTCGCCATCGTCGACGTGCATGTCGACCATTGGCGCGGGGCTCGAGCGATGCATCACGGCCGGCACGCCGAGTTGCCGCGCGAGTTGTCGAGTGCCCGAGAAGTGATCGGCATGCGTGTGGGTGTCGATCGCGAAATGAATGCGCAAGCCGTCGCGCGCGGCGAGCGCGAGATATCGATCGATCCGGCTCGCCTCCGGATCGATCACCGCGGCCGCGCAGGTCTCTTCACACCCGATCAGGTACGACTGGCAGCCGCCGGTGGCGATCTGCTCGAAGATCATGTGCGCCCCCAAGTCCCCCGACCCACCGACCGATCGCTCCTTCCCTCACCCCGGCTGCTTGGTCACGCGCAGATAGGGCTTGATCGCCTTGTATCCGGGGAACAGCGTCTTCGCGTCGTCGTCGGTCACCGAGCCCGCGATAATCACGTCTTCGCCGTGCTTCCAGTTCACCGGCGTCGCCACCTTGTGCTTGGCGGTGAGCTGCATCGAATCGAGCACGCGCAGGATCTCGTCGAAGTTGCGGCCCGTCGTCATCGGGTAGGTGAGCATCAGCTTGATCTTCTTGTTGGGGCCGATGATGAATACCGATCGCACCGTGGCGTTGGTCGCGGCGGTGCGGCCGTCGGACGTGCCGGGCTCTTCTGCGGGCAGCATGTTGTAGAGCTTGGAGACCGCGAGATCGGTGTCGCCGATCATCGGGTACTTGGGCATGTGGCCCTGCGTTTCCTCGATGTCCTTGGCCCACTTGGCGTGGCTGTCGACCGGGTCCACCGACAGGCCGATGATCTTGGTGTTGCGCCTGGTGAACTCGGGCTCGATCTTGGCCATGTAGCCCAACTCGGTGGTGCACACGGGCGTGAAGTCCTTGGGATGCGAGAACAGCACCGCCCAGCCATCGCCGATCCAGTCGTGGAAGTTGATCGTTCCCTGTGTCGTGTTGGCGGTGAAGTTGGGGGCGACGTCATTGATGCGTAGAGAAGACATCTTGGGCTCCTTGTTGGTGGCAAAGGCGATAACGATAAAGGATTTGAACTCGAAATTCAGTATAGGCGGCCCAGCAACGCTTCAAACGCCTCGACTGCCAATTGAATATCGTCCGCGGTACTCGACTCCAGCGGATTGTGGCTGATGCCGCCGTTCTCGCCGCGCACGAACAGCATCGCTTGCGGCATCGCTTCGTGCAGCTTCATCGCGTCGTGACCCGCCCCGCTGGGCATGCGGTGGATCGGCAGGCCGAGGCCGAGCACTGCGGCTTCCCAGCGCGACTGCCACTCGCAAGCGCTCGCACATGCGGGCACGCGCATGGTTTCTTCGGCTCGGTACGAGAGGCCGCGCCTCGCGCAGATCGCCGCGAGTTCATCGAGCACGTCTTGCACGCAGGCGTCGCGTACGGCATCGGTAGTCGATCGAATGTCGAGGCTGAAGCGGCAACGGCCGGGAACCACGTTGGTCGAACCGCCCGGCACCTCGAGCATGCCGATCGTGCCGACCAGTTCGGGGACCGATGCGGCGCGGCGCTCGAGATGGAGCGCGAGTTCGGCGAACGCATTGACCGCATCGCGCCGGCTATCCATCGGAGTGGTACCGGCATGGCTCGCGACGCCGATCACCTCGCACGCATAGCGCACGCTGCCGTTGATCGACGTCACGATGCCAAGCGGCAGGCCGAGTGCGTTCAACACCGGCCCCTGCTCGATGTGGACTTCGACGAAACCGAAATAGCGCGACGGATCGCGTTCGAGCGTCGCGATCGCTTCGCGCGTCGCGGGCAATTTCGCAAGCAGCATCGCGTCGCGCATGGTGATCCCGTCCGCATCGGTCTGGTCCAACCAATCGAAGTCGAAGCGCCCGATCACAGCCCGCGATCCGAGGAAAGTCGCCTTGTAGCGCTGGCCCTCTTCTTCGGCGAAGCCGATCACCTCGATGGCGAACGGTAGGCGCCTTCCCGCGCGATGCAGCGATTCGACGCACGCCATCGGCACCAGGATGCCGAGCCGTCCGTCGTAGCGGCCGGCGTTGCGCACCGTGTCGTAATGCGAGCCCGTGAGGAGGCGCTTCGAGGATGAGTCGCTCCCGTGATAAACCCCGACCAGGTTGCCCACCGCATCGATGCCGATCTCGTCGAATCCGGTTTCGCGCATCCAGCCTGCGAGCATGCGCGCGCAGGCGCGATGCGCGTCGGTGAGGTAGGTGACGGTGAGCTGACCTTGCTCGGCGTACTCGCGATCGCTGAACTGCGCGAGCGCCTCGGCCTTGTCCCACACAGCGTTGCCGCGCATCGGCTCGGCATCGAAACGTCGAGCGATGCGCAACTCGGCGATGCGATCGATCTGGCGCAGACATTCGGCGAACTCGGTGTCGCGATGCGAAGCGAGTCGCCGCTCGAAGGTCGCGATGATTTCGGCGCGAGTCAGACCGCGTCCGCGCGGTCCGTCCACCGCGAGGATGAAGGGCCAGCCGAAGCGTTCACGCCAGGCGTCGTTGAGCAACCTGAGGGTCGCCAACTCTTCGGGGCTGCAATGCGTGAGGCCGGCGCGCGACTGTTCGTCGGCCGAGGCTTCGGTCAACGTGCCCGCGAGCGCAGCCATGCCGGCGAGTTCCGGATGCGCAAGGATCAGCGCAAGTTGCGCTTCGCGATCCGCGTCATGAACGATGCGCGCCATCGCGAACTTGAGCGCGGCGATGCTTGCGAAGGGACGCTGCGCCGCGGTCGATTCTGCAATCCACGGAGAACGCTCGTAGAGACCGTCGAGCATCGCGCGCGCGTCGTCGATCGAGGCGGCGTTCAGTCGCGCCAGCACGTCACTCATCTTGCAACCTCGCGCTCGCCCTCGAACGGATGCGCGTCTTTCCAGTGCCGCGCGATGTCGATGCGCCGGCACACCCACACGTGCTCGTGCGCGGCCACGTGATCGATGAAGCGTCGCAGCGCGAGGATGCGACCCGGTTTGCCGAGCAGGCGGCAGTGCATGCCGATGCTCATCATCTTCGGTCTATCGAGTGCTTCGGGATCGCCTTCGGCATAGAGCGCGTCGAAGCTGTCGCGCAGATACGTGAAGAAGTGCCCGGCGGTGTTGAAGCCCTGCGGCGTCGCGAAGCGCATGTCGTTGGCGTCGAGCGTGTAGGGCACGACCAGGTGCGGCACGCGCGTGCCGTCGCTCTTGTCGACCCGCATCCAGAGCGGCAGGTCGTCGCCGTAGTAATCGCTGTCGTACGCGTAGCTGCCTTGGTCGGCGACCAGACGCCGCGTGTTGGGGCTGTCGCGACCGGTGTACCAGCCGAGCGGCCATAGCCCACCGGTCATGTCGCGGATCACGCGGGTGGCTTCGACGAGATGCTCGCGTTCGATAGCCTCGGGCAGCGCCTGATAGGAAATCCAGCGAAGGCCGTGATTGGCGATCTCGTCGCCGCGCTCGATCAAGCGCGCGACCAGTTCGGGATGGCGCTGCAAGGCCATGCCGACTCCGAAGATCGTGAGCGGCCAGCCGACGCGCTCGAACTCGCGCAGGATGCGCCACACGCCCGCTCGCGAGCCGTATTCGTACATCGACTCCATCGACATGTGGCGCGCTTCGAAGGCCTGCGCTGCGACGATCTCGGACAGGAAGGTTTCGGAGGCTGCGTCCCCGTGCAGCACGTTGCTCTCGCCGCCCTCTTCGACGTTGAGGACGAATTGCACCGCGATGCGCGCGCCGCCCGGCCAGCGTGCGTGCGGCACGTCGCGGCCATAGCCGCGGAGGTCGCGGGAGTAGAAGCTTGATGCGTTGGTCATGGCATCGTCGTCTTCCCGGCGAAGGCCGGGACCCAAGTTCCGTGTGGACTTGCCGTCTTCCCGGCGAAGGCCGGGACCCAAGTTCCGCGTACGTGCGAGGAACAGTCAACCTGGACCCCGGCCTTCGCCGGGGCGACCGCGGCTTGGACTGTCGATGCATATCCTCGCGCATCGCGCGAAAGTCTATACACTTTTGCGCCGCGACGACCCACGTTCTCACTCCCGAAGGCGACCATCATCGGCAAGCTCACGACTCACGTTCTCGACCTCGTGCACGGCTGCCCGGCTGCAGGCATCGCGGTGTCGCTTCATCGTCTCGACGGCGAGCGCGAGGAGAGCGTCAGGCAAGTCGTCCTCGGCACCGATGGCCGCGCACCGGCGCCGCTGCTCGGAGGCGAGGCGTTCAAGGTCGGCCGCTATCGCCTGGTGTTCGAGGTCGCGGCCTACTTTCGTTCGCGCGGCGTGGCGCTCGCCGAGCCGCCGTTCCTCGACCGCGTGCCGATCGAGTTCTCGATCGCCGACGCGAACGCGCACTACCACGTTCCCCTGCTCGTCTCGCCGTGGTCGTACTCGACCTATCGCGGCAGTTGAGCGGGAGCTCGATCGTCGGTCATCGGTTTCGCTGAATCGATGGAAGCCTATCTGCTCGACTGGGCCAATCTGCTCTTGCGCTGGCTGCACGTCATCACCGCGATCGCATGGATCGGGACCTCGTTCCATTTCGTGCTGACCGACGACCGGCTCTACCGACCGACCGACCCCGACCTGCTCGACAAGGGTGTGGACGGCGAGTCGTGGGCGGTGCATGGCGGCGGTTTCTATCACTTCAACAAGTATCGAGTCGCGCCGAAGCATCTGCCGGAACACCTGCATTGGTCGTACTGGGAAAGCTACGCGACCTGGCTGTCGGGCTTCACACTGCTGACGGTTCTCTACTTCTTCAACGCGGCGCAGTTGCTCGTCGATCCCAAGGTCTGGGCCTGGTCGCCCGCAGCCGCGATCGTCGGGGCGCTCGCGTATCTCGTCGTCGGCACGATCGCATACGAAGGCATCTGCCGCGTGGCCGGTCGCGGATCGAGCCACCCTCGCAATGGCGACGTCGCAGGCGATCGCAAAGTGGGTGCGCTGGTGTTCATTTTCGTGTGCATGGCGACGTGGGTCGCGTGCCATCTCTTCGCAGGGCGCGCGGCCTTCCTGCTCACCGGCGCGATGCTCGCGACCATCATGAGCGCCAACGTCGCGCATGTGATCATCCCCGGGCAACGCAAGGTGGTCGCGGCGTTGCGCGCGGGGCTGACGCCCGATCCCGATCACGGCAAACGCGGCAAGCAGCGCAGCGTGCACAACACCTGGCTCACGCTGCCGGTGATCGTCGCGATGATCTCGAATCACTACGGCGCGCTGGTGCAGTCGCGATGGAACTGGCTTGCGCTGATTCTGTTGATGGCCGCAGGCGCGGTGATTCGGCTGTTCTTCGTCGTCCGCCACAAGGGAACATCGCGATGGGAACTGGTGGCGGTTGCGATCACGTTGATCGCGGCTGTCGCGTGGATGGTCGCGCCCGCATCGATGGCATCGACCGCACCGCGCGAACCCGTCTCGTTCGCGCGCGTGAAGGCCATCGTCGATACGCGCTGCGTGGTGTGCCACAGCGCGCAGCTCGCCAACCAGAACGTTCGGCTCGACAGCGACGATGCGATCGTCGAGCACGCGCGCGACATCGGCCAGCAAGCGGTACTGCAAAAGACCATGCCGCAGAACAATGCGACCGGCATGACCGAGGAGGAGCGCGCAGCGCTGGGCCGCTGGATCGCGGCGGGGGCGCCACGCCAATAAGCAATTCAGGGCCGCGCGCCGAGCGCCTGATACAACGCCGCCGTATCCGCATAGCGCTGCGCCTGCGCCTTCACGCGATCCAGCGCGGTCTGCAGCTCCTGGCGCTGCGTATCGAGCAGCGCCAACTGGCTGATGCCGCCCGATGCATAGCGACGGCTCGCGATCTCGGCGCTGTCGCGTGCGGCGCGTCCCGCTTCGTCGCGGGCCTGCAGTTCATCGGCATCGTGCTGCAAGGCTCGCAATGTATCGGCGACTTCCTGCAGTCCTTGCAGCACGGTCTGCCGATACGACGCGAACGCGGCCTCATAGGCCGCTGCGGCCGAGCGCTTCTTCGCGTGCAACTGGCCGCCGTGAAAGATCGGCTGCGTCAGCCCCGCACCGATATTCCAGACGTTGATTCCCTTCAGTAGATCCGACACGCTGGTGCGTTGGGTGCCGGCGCTGCCCGACAACGTGATCTGCGGATACAGGTTCGCGGTCGCCACGCCAACGTTCGCCCCGGCCTGACGCAGCAATGCTTCGGACGCTCGGATGTCGGGCCTCTGGCGCGCAAGGGTCGAGGGCAAGGTCAGCGGCAGCTCGGTCGGCAAGGTCAGCGCATCGAGGTCGAGCGCGTCGGCGCCGCCTTGCCCATCGTTGTCGACGTCCCGCTCGGCCGGCGCATGGCCGACATAGACGGCGAGCTGATGATCGGCTTGCGCGAGTTGCTTGCGCAGCGACGGCAAGCCGGCGCGCGTCTGCTCGGCCTGCGTGCGCTGGCCGAGCAGATCGACGCGCGACACGCCGCCCAACGCGTAACGTTGTTCGGTGATCTGAAGCTGTCGCATCTGTGCATCGAGGATCGCCTTGGTCAGCGCGATCTGCCTCGCGAACGAGGCGCGCCGCAGCGCCGTCGTCACTACATTGCCGGCCAGCGACAAGCGTGCCGCGTCGAGCTCGTATCGTTGATAGTCGACCTGCGCCGCCAGTCCCTCGAGAGCGCGCCGGTTCGCGCCGAACAGATCGAGCGCGTACGAGACGCTGACCGACGCGCTGTACAACGTGAACGGTCCCGGCGGCTTGACGTTGGGTATGCCGAACGCGGTCGGGTCGACCTTCTCGCGCGCGGCAGACCCTCTTGCATCGAACTGCGGCAGCTCGGTGCCGTCCGCCTGCGCAAGATAGTCCTCTTGCGCCTGTGTGAGCTTCGCGCGCGCCTGAGCCAATGTCGGACTATCGTCGAGCGCTTGCTCCACCAGCCGGTTCAACGCATTCGATCCGAACGCCTGCCACCACGCGCCGGCGATCGATTCCGCATCGACGAAACGTTGCGCGGCGCCCCCCGGTCCCGTCGATGCGCTGGTCGCAGCGGGCTGCGGTGAGGGTGTGTACGTCGACACCGCAATCGCGGCCGGCGGGTGGAAGTCCGGGCCAACGGAGCAACCCTGGAGCGCCATCGTCGCGCACACCGCAACGGCAAGTCGGTAAGGGCTCGATGGATTCGGCATGGTCACGTGCCTCTCAAATATCGTTCAGTCGAGCGTGCGCTTGTAGAACTTCACTGCGATCGCCATCACCACGCACAGGAAAATCAAGAGCGGCCACACGTGCGGCCACAGGTCGGGCCAGGAGTTGCCCTTCAACAGGATGCCGCGGACCAGTCGATTGAAATAGGTCAGCGGCAACACGTTGCCGATGAACTGCGCCCACTTCGGCATGCCGGCGAACGGAAACATGAAACCCGACAAGAGCAGGCTCGGCAGGAAATAGAAGATCGTCAACTGCATCGCCTGCAACTGATTCTGCGCGAGCGACGACAAGGTGATGCCGACCGTCAGCGTGGCCGCGACGAACAGCAGAGAAGCGAGATAGATCTCGATCACGTTGCCGACGAAGGGCACGCCGAATACGGTGCGAGCCGCGATCAGGATGATGGTCACCTGAACCAGCCCGATCGCGATGTAGGGGACGATCTTGCCGGTCATCACCTCGATCGGCAGTACCGGCGTCGCGAGCAGATTCTCCATCGTCCCGCGCTCGCGTTCGCGGGTGATCGCGAGGCCGGTCATCATCACCATCGTCAGCGTCAGGATCACGCCCATCAGGCCCGGCACGATGTTGTACTGCGTGATGCCCTCGGGGTTGTAGAGCCGATGCACCTGCACCTCGAATGCCGCGGGCCCGACGGCAAGACCAGCCAGCGCTCCCGTCAGGTCTTTTTGCAGCACCGCTTGCGCGATCGACGGCAAGGCGGCGAGCGCGGTGCCGATCGCGGCCGGATCGGTCGCATCGGCCTCGACCAGCAGCGACGGATGCGCTCCCTTGACCAGGTCGCGCGTGAAGCCGGCCGGAATGTTCAGCACGAACTGCACCTCGCCTTGCGCGAGCGCGCGGCGACCGGACTCTTCATCGGGAAGCGTCGATACGATCTCGAAGTAGTCCGAGTTGCGCATCGCCGCGATGAAGCTGCGCGTGAATTCGCTCTGGTCGGCGACGATCACTGCGGTCGGCAAATGCTTCGGATCACTGTTGATCGCGAACCCGAACAGCGCCATTTGTATGATTGGAATGCCGACCATCATCGCGAACGTGATGCGGTCGCGCCGAAGTTGCCGAAACTCCTTCTGCACGATGCTCCACCAGCGCGACAGTGAGAACGCGCTCGATCGCTTCATGGCTTGGCGCTCGCTTCCCGAGAATAGTTGTCCGCGGTGTGGCTCATCATGTAGATGAACACGTCCTCGAGACCGGTGTCCAGCCGCTCGATGCGCAACGACGGGTCGCTCGACGCCAGCTCGTCGAGAGTGGACTTCAAGGCCTTGTCGTCCGGCCCGCTGACATGCAGCGCAGCGCCGAACACGACGGTCTGCGCAACCCCCGGCGCATCGCGCAAACGCTCGGCGAGCGGAACCAGGTTCTCGCCGAAGACCGCCCAGGTCGACAGGCGCTGCGAGGCGATCACTTCACTCGCCGTGCCTTGCACCAAGAGCTTGCCGTAAGCGATGTACGCGAGCTTGTGGCAGCGCTCCGCTTCGTCCATGTAATGGGTGCTGACCAGCACCGAGATGCCGCGCGCCGCCAGCCGATGCAGCTCTTCCCAGAAGTCGCGCCGCGCGGTCGGATCGACTCCAGCGGTGGGCTCGTCGAGCAGCAAGAGTTGCGGGTCGTGCAGCATGCAGGCCGCCAGCGCGAGGCGCTGCTTCCAGCCACCCGACAGCGCTCCGGCCAACTGGTCCGAGCGGCTTGCGAGCCCGAGATTGGTGAGCGCCTGATCGACCGCCTCCTTGCGATTCGACATCTCGTAGATGCGCGCGACGAAATCGAGGTTCTCGCGAATCGTCAGGTCGTCCCAGTATGAAAATTTCTGCGTCATGTAGCCGGTCCGGCGTTTGACCTCCGCGCTTTGCCTGACGATGTCGTAGCCGAGGCAGGTGCCGCTGCCGGAATCGGGCGTCAAGAGGCCGCACATCATGCGGATGCAGGTGGTCTTGCCGCTGCCGTTCGGCCCGAGAAATCCAAAGATTTCGCCGGGGCGCACCTGCAGCGACACGTCCTTGACGACGTGCTTGTCGCCGAAGCTCTTGTTGAGGTCATGGACGTCGATCGCATACGACGACGAGGCCGAGCCAGTGTCGCGCGTCATTGCAGCGTCGCCTCGACCGGTTGACCCGGATGCAGCTTGGCCGCATCGGCCGCCTGCGGGCGCGCTTCGACGAGGTACACGAGCTTGGCGCGATGCTCGTTGCTGTAAATCACCGGCGGCGTGTATTCGGACTGCGCCGAAATGAAGCTCAGCACGGCCGGCACATCGGCCGCGCAGCCGTCGCAGCGTATCCGCACTGCGCGCCCCGGCACGAGCGAGCCAACCACCGTTTCGGGTACGAAGAAGCGCACCTTGACATTCTCCGGCGGCAGCATGCGCACCACCGGGCTGCCCGCGGGCACCCATTCGCCGGCGCGATACATCGTGTCGAACACCAGCCCCGCTTGGGGCGCGCGCACGTTTTTCTGATCGAGCTTCCATTGCGCTTGCGCGAGCGCAGCCTGCGCAGCACCGACTTGCGCGCCTTGCGCCTTGACCTGTTCCACGCGATTGGGCAGACGCGCAACCGCGACCTGGCTCCTGAGTTCGCGCACCTTTGCCGCCGTCGATTCCGCCGATGCGCGCGAGTCGTCGAGCTGGGTCTTCGCAATGCCGCCGATCCGATATTGCTCCTGGTCGCGTTTGTATTGTGCGGCGGCTCGCGTCGCATCGGCCTCTGCCTGCTGCAACTGCGCTTGGGTTACGGCGATCTCTTCGGGCCGCTTGCCGGTCTTGACGTCGGCCTGTTGCGATTGCGCCGCAAGCAATTGCTCCTGCTTCTCACGCACCGCGGCGGCTTCGTTGTCCGCCTCCAGCGAAAACATCGGTGCGGCCGCCTGCACGGTCTGCCCGCGCGACACGGGAAGCTGCGTGAGCCGACCCGCCTGCGACGAGGCCAGATAGACGAACTCGCCTTCGACGTAGCCGTGATAGGTATTCGGCGTGCGTTGCGAACAGCCCGCGCACGCGAGACCGATGAAGAGCACGGCGACGGCGCGCGAGCGAGTCGGCAATGACGTGGTCATGAGGTCTTCCTCTGGGGCCGGCGCGCCGGTGTCGTCCGGGCACGCCCCGCACGGGCGGCGGATTCAGCAGGCGCGAGATTGCCGCGCAAGCCATGAACCAGCAGCGCCATCACATGGCGTTCCAGGTTCGCGCGATCGAACGAGGCCGACTGATTCAGGCGCTGCTTCATATACGCGCCACTTCTGCGGTCGTGACGTTGCCCGCCCGTTCGTGCTCGATCGCCTGCAGCAACTGCGCGACCGCCGCGATCGCGATCGTCGCGGGCTCCTTGCCGGTGATGCCGTCGATACCGATCGGACAGGTGATGCGTGCGATCGAAACGTCGGCCATGCCGCGCTGCTTCAACTGCTGCACGAAGCGGCGGCGTTTGGTGATCGAACCGATCAGCCCGAGCCACGCGAAGTCGCCGCGACGCAGGATCGCCTCGACGATGCGCAAATCGAGATCGTGCTGATGCGTGAGGACGAGGTAGAAGCAGCCGGGCGGTGCGATAGCGACCTCGGCCTCGACCGGCTCGACGCAGACGCGCTCGATGCTCGAGGGTGGAGGCTCGTTCGGGAAAGCGTCGTCGCGCTCGTCGATCCATTGCACGCACACGTCGAGCGTGCCGAGCAGATGCGCGATCGCCCGGCCGACGTGACCCGCGCCGTACAGCTGGATGACCGATGCGGGTTCGTGGGCGGCCCAGTCCGCGAGCGCGGCCTCATCGAGCCGTCGATAACGCAAGCTCACCGCCCCACCGCAGCATTGGCCGAGCGATGCGCCCAGTGCGATCTCTTCTTCTTCGGGCCATTGCGCTGGATCGCGCAAGGCGGCTCGCGCCTTGGCGATCGCCCGCCATTCGAGATGCCCGCCGCCGATCGTTCCGGCGCAATCGTCGGCCCACACCAGCATGCGCGTGCCGGCTTCGCGAGGGACCGAGCCGCGCGTTGCGATGACTTCGATGATGAAGCCGGCCTCGCCGCGTGCGATGCGTTCGAGCGCGAGCGTGCGTAGTGAGTCGCTCATCGGTAGCCCCATGTACTACGCGTGCAGCAATCAAACCCCCGCCGTCGTCCCGGCGAAGGCCGGGATCCAAGTTCCTGCGCACGCGCGGCGAACAAGCACCTTGGACCCCGGCCTGCACCGGGGCAACGCAAATTGAGTTTCAGCGTGGATCTACCCACGCATCGCATCGATCGCATCGAGCACCGCCTCCGGCGTCGCAGGCGCGCGCAATACTGGATCGATGCGCGCCGAATCCGACCCGCACGCAGCCACCGCGTCGCGAATCGCGAGGAAGACCGAGAACGCCAGCAACAGCGGCGGCTCGCCCACGGCCTTGCTGCGATGAATGCTGTCGGCGCTGTTGGCCGCATCGTGGAACGCGACGTTGAAGATCGCCGGGCAGTCGTTCGCAGTCGGAATCTTGTAGGTGCTGGGCGCGTGCGTCGCGAGCATGCCGGTCTCGTGATTCCACACCAGCTCTTCGCTCGTCAGCCAGCCCACTCCCTGCACGAAGCCGCCTTCGATCTGGCCGATGTCGATTGCCGGATTGAGCGAGCGCCCGACATCGTGCAAGAGATCGGCGCGCAGCACGCGCTGCTCGCCGGTCAGCGTGTCGATGACGACCTCGCTGACCGCCGCGCCATACGCGAAATAGAAGAAAGGCCGGCCCTTCATCTTCTCGCGATTCCAGTGCAGTCCGGGGGTCGCGTAGAAGCCGTCGCTCCACAGTTGCACGCGCTCCGCATAGGCCTTGGCGACGACGTCTTCGAACGTAAGATCACATCCCGTCCCGACGACGCGGCCATCGACGAAACGCAACGAGGACGCATCGACTGCTTCGACTTTCGCGAGCATCGCCGCGATGCGCGCGCGTATGCGCAGCGCCGCGTCCTCCGCAGCCTTGCCGTTGAGGTCCGAGCCGGTCGATGCCGCGGTCGCCGACGTGTTGGCAACCTTGTAGGTGTCGGTCGCGGTTACGCGCACGCGTGCAAGAGCGATGCCGAATACATGGGCCACGACCTGCGCGACCTTGGTATGCAGCCCCTGCCCCATCTCGGTCCCGCCGTGATTCACGAGCACCGAGCCGTCGGTGTACACGTGGACCAGCGCGCCGGCCTGGTTGTAATGCGCCACGTTGAACGAGATGCCGAACTTGACCGGCGTGAGCGCGATGCCGCGCTTGAGCACGGGGCTCTTCGCATTCCAGTGTGCGATCTCGGCGCGCCGCGTCTGGTAGTCGCTGTCTGCGACGAGGCGATCGACCAGCGATGCGACGATGTTGTCTTCGATCTTCTGGTCGTAAGGCGTCACGTCGCGTTCGCCCACGCCATAGAAATTCGCGCGTCGAACCGCGAGTGGATCGCGCCCGAGCCGTCGCGCGATCGAGTCGAGGATGACCTCGATCGCGATCGCCCCTTGCGGTCCGCCGAAGCCGCGAAATGCGGTGTTGCTGCGCGTGTCGGTACGCGCGCTGTAGCCATGTATCGCGACCTCCGGCAGCCAGTACGCGTTGTCGAAGTGGCAAAGCGCGCGCGTCATCACGGGTGAAGAGAGGTCTGCGCTATGGCCTGCGTTCGAGATCATGTCGATCTCCACACCGAGCACGCGGCCGTCGTCGTCGTGGCCGACCTCGTAGCGAAAATCGAAACCATGGCGACCGCCCGTGACGAGGAAGTCGTCGTCACGATCGAGCCGCAGCTTGACCGGCCGGCCGGTAAGCCGCGCGGCGACCGCGGCAATGCATGCGAACGACGCCGACTGCGATTCCTTGCCGCCGAAGCCGCCGCCCATGCGCCGACATTCGATCTGCACGTCGTGCGCCGCGACGCCGAGCGCGCTCGCGACGACATGCTGCATTTCGCTCGGATGCTGGGTCGAGCACAACACGCGCATCGCGCCCTGCTCCTCTGGCAACGCGTACGAGATCTGGCCTTCGAGATAGAACTGCTCCTGACCGCCAACCGACAGCGTACCTTCGAAGCGATGCGGTGCACACGCGATCGCCACGCGTGTCGCGCCCGGCGCGCTCTCGCGGACCAGATGCATGGGCGGCACCACATAGCGCTGCTGCGCATGCGCATCGAGCGCGCTCAGCACCGGCGTCCTTGGCTCGATGGTGACTAACTCCTTCGCACGCGATGCGATGCGACGCGCCGTGTCGCGATCGTCGGCCAGGACCACGAACATCGGCTGGCCGAGATAGCGCACTTCGCCGTCGGCGAGGATGGGCTCGTCTGCGACGATCGCGCCGCAGTCGTTGACGCCCGGAATGTCGGCGGCCGTCAACACCGCGACCGCGCCGGGCAGCCGCTTCAGGCCTTCGATGTCGATCGCAACCAGTCGGCCGCTCGCGACGGGCGCAAGTCCGAGCGCCGCGTGCAGCGTGCCGGACCACTCGGGGAGATCGTCGATGTAGGCGGCTTCACCGGACACATGCAGCGCGGCCGACTCATGCGCAATCGCCGCACCGATGCCCTGCGATGCGCGCTCGATCGCAGGCTGCCTCGAGGGCGGGAGCAGGAAGGGGTCCGCTTCGCGATTCATCGCATCGGCGTGCGCCGCGGTGGCCACACCGAAAGTTCGTCGGCCGCGAGCGGCGCGTCGCGGCGCGTCTCGAACCAGAATCGACGCAGCAAGTTCGCCGCGGCCTTCTGCCGATAGCTTGCCGACGCACGCAGATCCGTCATCGCAGCGAAGTCGTTGGCAAGCCCATCGATCGCACGCTGCACAGTCGCTTCGTTCCATGGGGCATCGAGCACCGCCGCTTCGGCCTGCGCGGCGCGCTTGACGATCGCGGCCATGCCGCCGAATGCGAAGCGCGCGTGCGCAACCCGCCCGTCTTCGACGCGAATCGCGAGACCCGCGCACACCGCCGAGATATCGCAGTCGTAACGCTTGCCGAGTTTGTACGCGCGTATCGCGGTGTCCGGAAACGGTCGAGGCACTTCGATCGCTTCGATAAACTCGCCGGGCGCGAGGCGATTCTTCATGTAGTCGACATAGAAGTCGTCGAGCGCCATGCGCCGCCGCGCGGTTCCACGACGAAGCAGCAGCGTCGCGTCGAGCGCAAGCAGGATCGGTGCGCTGTCGCCGATCGGCGAGCCGTTGGCGACGTTTCCGCCCATCGTGCCGGCCAGACGCAGCGGCAAGGATGCGAAGCGCAACTGCATCTCGTGGAGCGCAGGCGCGATCGCAACCAGTGCGGACCACGCGCCTTCGAGCGAGGCTCCCGCGCCGATCGTCAATCGGTCGCCCTTCCATTCGATCGCCTTCAGCGATTCGATTGCATCGACGCGAATCTGCCCGGGCATCGCCCGGAACTGCTTGGTGATCCACAGGCCGACATCGGTCGCGCCCGCGACCAGGCGCGCATCGTGATGCGCTTCGTACAGCGACGCGAGCGCATCGATGGTGCGCGGAGCGGCGACCCAGGCGTCCTTGCCGGTCTCATCGATCGAGGCCATCGCGCTCTCGGGCGCGCGGTAGTGAAGCGGCGGATCCCCGGCAAGCCGATCGAGCAGGCGCACGACCGCCGCGCGATCGATGCGCGCGCTCGACGGGCCGGCTGTCGATGCGTCGAACATCGCTTCGCCGGCATCCAGAATCGGCCGATAGCCGGTGCAGCGGCACAAGTTGCCCGAGAGCGTATCGGCAATCAGTTGCCGCGTCGGCCGCGTTTCGGATGCGACGTATTGCTCGTAGCAGGCCGCGAGCGACATCGTGAAGTCCGGCGTGCAGAAGCCGCATTGCGAGCCATGACACGCGACCATCGCGCGCTGCGCCGGATGCAGGGTCCCACCGTCTCCCGTGCGGGCGATGCGCTTCAAATCTTCGATCGTGAACAGCGCCTTGCCGTCGAGCATGGCCACGAACTGCAAACACGCATTGACCGCACGCAATGCGAGGCCGCCCGGCGCCTGGGCATCGCGCGAGCCGACCATCACCATGCAGGCGCCGCAGTCGCCTTCGTTGCAGCCTTCCTTGGTGCCGACGCAATGCGCGTCTTCGCGCAGCCAGTACAACACGCTCTTGGTGGTCGGCGCGCGGGCGACCTCGGCAATCGCGCCGCGATGGACAAAGCGGATGGGTCGAGCGGCAGGTTCTTGCATGCAGAAGAAGGAGCGTCTCTCGATACGCTCGACGAAACAGGCAGAGGCCAGTTTACCGCGCGATGATCGTCATTTCGAACCTGTCCACATGGCCGCAACCACCGCGATGATCAAGGGCGCGCCGCCTGCGCCCGCGCCTTGATCCAGCCCACCACGCGATCGATCACTTCCTGCGAAACCACGCCTGGCTTCGCGTATTCGGCCGGAGACATCGAGCCCCTGCCGTCCATCATCAGGTGGCCGACGCTCGGGAATTCGACCAGGGTCGTATTCGGGCGCGAGCCGACGCGCTCTCCCCACAAACGCTTCTCTCGAATCGGCACCTGGAAGTCGCGGCCGCCGAAGACCAGAAGTGCGGGCAAGCCCGGTTGATCGGCGAGAGACATGGACGGATCGTAGCGCCCGATGTCGAGCCACGCCGAAGCGGGCATGTCGAGCAAGAGCGGCCCCACCGGTGGATCGGCCTTGCCCTGTTCGATCAGTCGCCGCACGTTCTCGCGTCGGGCCCTCACGTCGTCGAGCAATTCCGGCGTCACGGTCGGGACGGTCATCTGCGCGAGGAACTCGTGCTGATAGACGATCAAGTCGGCGAACGAGGTGAGCGGCGGCGCGAGCATCACGATACCCGCGACATGCACGCCCTTCTTCTCGGCCGCAGCGGCGATGCGCGGCGCGAGGATCGCGCCGAGGCTATGGCCGACGATGAAGATCGGCCCGGCGTCGTTGCGCGCACCGACCATCACGAGCGCGGCCACGGCGTCGTCCACGACCTCGTCGTCGAACGTCCAGTTCTTCAACTCGGTCTTCACGCGCGGGCCGAGCGCCTTGGTCCGCTTGTCGTAACGTAGGCTTGCAATCCCCTGCGACCCCAGTCCGTAGGCGAGGTCGCGCAGCGGCTTGTTCGGACCGAGCGTTTCATCGCGATCGTTGGGCCCCGATCCTTGCACGAACACCACGACCGCAAGCGCTTTGTTCGATGCAGGCAGCAACAGCGTACCGGGCAGGGGCCAGCCTTCGGCGCCGGTGACGATCTCGTCTTCACGAACGTTCTCCGGCAGCGGCACGACCTTGGGTTCGGGAGGCATCGGCAAAAAAAACAGTCCGCCGAGCTGACCCTTGGCAGTCCACGCGAGCCGCAACTTCATCGGCCTGATCGAGAATTTGCAGTCGTATTCGGCGACGCTGTAGCTCTCGAGCTTGCTGCCGACCGGCGCCGCGCACTCCTGAAGCACACCGGCCTCCCGCTTGATTTCGGCCGCCGCGATGACCAGCTTGGCGTGCGGAAATTGTTCGTTCATGCGCGCGTCGAAACGCGCTTCGATCGCTTTCAGATCGTCGCTGCGCAGCGCCTCGATGACCGCTTCGCCGGCGGCCCGAAGGGCTTCGGGAACGGGTGTCTGCGCACGGGCCTGCAACGATGCGAGGCACAGCAAGGCAGCCGCGAGCGCGGCGAGTGGTTTGCGCATCATATTCTTGTGCATTGTGTCCCTTGCATTGTCATTGCGAACTAGGGCCTGTTCACACTAAAACGGGAGATGCGTTGGTTCGCAATGCGGATGGATACGCGAAGGGAGTCGCGGCGAATGGCTTTCCCATTCGGCGTGGCTCCCGACAAAGTAGACGCCGCATTGCGAACCAACCCGAAGGGAAGCATGAAACGCGGGCGCATTGCCGCGTTGCCGCTCGCTTACTTGGCACACCAAGCCGCACTCGCGGCGCCTTGCACTGCATCCCGCGTTTCATGCTTCGCACTCCCGTTTTAGTGTGAACAGGCCCTAATTGATGACTACCCAATGAGCGACAGTATCGGTCAAGCCCCCCGTCGTTCCCGCGCAAGTGGGAATCCAGCGTCTTTCTACGCCACTGGGTCCCCGCTTGCGCGGGGACGACGGGTTTCAATGATCGTGATTCACTGCTGCGAAGCCGGCACGATTGAGCGCCGCGATCACATCGGCGACGTGCTCGTGGCCGCGCGTCTGCATCACGAAATCCACTTCGACGCTTTGCACCGGCAGCGTCGTGAAGGCGCGCTGATGGTGGACCTCTTCGATGTTCGCGCCCGCGTCGGCGATCAGCGCGGTGGCGCGCGCGAGCGCGCCGGGCAGATCGCGCAGATCGACGCGGATACGCGCGAGCCGTCCGGCGCGCACCATGCCGCGCTCGACGATGCCGGCGAGCATCAACGGGTCGATGTTGCCGCCGCAAAGCACGAGTCCGATGCGTCGGCCTATGTAGCGATCGTCGCCCATATCCTTCGCACGCAACAGCGCCGCGAGGCCCGCCGCGCCAGCCCCTTCGACGACGGTCTTCTCGATCTCGAGCAATATCACGATCGCGTGTTCGATGTCGGACTCGGACACCAGCACGATGTCGTCGACGAGTTGTTCCACGATCGGTTGGGTGATCGCGCCGGGCGACTTGACCGCGATGCCTTCGGCGATGGTGTTGGCACCGCTGGGCAGATCCTTGCCCTTGATGGCCGCGTACATCGCGGGAAAACGTTCGGTCTGCACGCCGATGATTTCGATGCCGGGCTTGATCGCCTTCGCGGCGATCGCGATGCCTGCGATCAATCCGCCGCCGCCGATCGCGATCACCAGCGTGTCGAGGCTCGGCTCGGCCTCCATCATCTCGAGGCCGCACGTGCCCTGCCCCGCGACGATCGCCTCGTCGTCGTAGGGATGGATCATCACCAGGTTGCGCGACGCGGCGAGCGCGACCCCGTGCGCCTTCGCATCGTCGAAGGTCTCGCCCTCGAGCACGACTTCGGCGCCGAAGCGGCGCGTGTTCGCGACCTTGACCGCGGGCGCGAAGCGCGGCATCACGATCACCGTCGGTATGCCCATGCGCGACGCGTGATAGGCCACGCCCTGCGCGTGATTTCCCGCCGAGACGGCAATCACGCCGCGCTTCCTCTCTTCATCGGTCAGCGCTTTCAAACGATTGAGCGCCCCGCGTTCCTTGAACGACGCGGTGAATTGCAGGTTCTCGAACTTCAGCCACACCTCGGCCCCGATCATTTCGGAGATCGTGCGCGAATGAACGAACGGCGTGTTGAGCACCTGCCCGGCGATGGTGTCGCGGGCAGCGCGGATGCGTGCGAGGTCGATCACGTGAAGGGCAGGCGGGTAGCAGGCGGGGCCGGGCGGCTGGCGATGGGCTGAGATTGTAGGTCAAGCGCGGAGCCGCTTGCCTTCAGGTAAGCTCGACGCCATTGATTGCCGGCGCCCAGCCCCACTGCATTGCGCGTCGATCCTGGCGCTTCAACCCGATGTCCGAATCCGGCGAGTCCCCCTCTTCGCATCACGATGTCCTGATCGCAGGCGGAGGACTTGCGGGTCTCACGCTTGCCTTGCAGCTCAGGGATGCGATGCCCGATCTGGACGTGCGCGTGGTCGAGCGGCGCACGCACCCCGCGCCTCATGCCACGCACAAGATCGGCGAGTCGAGCGTGGAAATCGGTGCGCACTATTTTTCGGACACCCTGGGCCTTCAGGAACATCTCGACGCGAAGCATCTGCGCAAGTTCGGCTTCCGTTTCTTCTTTTCCGAAGGCGAACGCGATCTGCGCGGCGTCACCGAACTCGGCGCAAGCCGCTACCTGACGACGCCGTCGTGGCAGATCGATCGCGGCGTCTTCGAAAACTTTCTTGGCGAAGAAGCGGTGCGGCGCGGCGCACGCGTCGATCACGGCACGGTGGTCAGGCGCATCGATCTCGACGCGGCAGGCCATCGGATCGAAGTCGAGAAGGACGGCCGGCGCGAGACGATCTCCGCGCGCTGGCTGATCGATGCGTCGGGTCGCGCGGGACTGCTCAAGCGCAAGCTCGATCTCGCCGAGAGCAACGCGCACGACGCGAACGCCGTCTGGTTCCGGCTCTCCGAGCGGCTCGAGATCGATTCGTGGGTCGACGACCCCGCATGGCGCGCGCGCTGCTCTCCGCCCGCACGATGGCTGTCGACCAACCATATGTGCGGCGAAGGCTACTGGTTGTGGCTGATCCCGCTCGGATCGGGTGCGCATTCGGTGGGCATCGTCGCCGACGCGGCGCTGCATCCGCTGTCGACCATGAACACGTTCGAGAAGGCGATAACGTGGATCGCGACGCACCAGCCGGCGGTACACGGCGCGATCACGCGCATGCTTGCGGCCAAGCCCGACGCGTTGATGGATTTCGCGTACTTCAAGGACTTTTCATACGGCTGCAAGCAAGTGTTCTCGCACGAACGCTGGGCGCTCACGGGTGACGCGGGACTGTTCCTCGATCCGTTCTACTCGCCGGGATCGGACTTCATCGCGATCGCCAACACCTTCATCACCGACCTGATTCGCATCGATCGCGCGGGCGAGCCCGCGGCGTCGGCACTGCGCGTCTCCGCGCTCTTCCACGGACAACTGTTCCGCTCGTTCTACGAAAGCACCTTGACGCTCTATCAGGACCAGTACGCGCTGTTCGGCAACGCGCGCGTAATGCCCGTCAAGGTGTTGTGGGACTACACCTATTACTGGGGCGTGCTGTGTCAGTTGGTGTTTCAGAAACGGCTGGCCGATCGCAATGCGATTCTCGCCGTCGGCGAGCCGCTGCAACGCGCGCGGAAGCTGAACGATCGCATGCAGGCATTGATGCGCACCTGGGGTCGGGCGACCGATCCGATGCGATCGAACAATGCGCGAACACGTGAGGCTGCGCATAGCGGCGTGATGCTCGATCAGGCAAGCCTGCCGTGGTTCGCCGAACTCAATCGCGGTCTGCGCGACGTACTCGACGATGCGGCCTTTCAGGCGCGCATCGTCGCCCATGTCGCGCAGCTCGAAGTGCTGGCCGAAGAGATCGCGGCGATGGCGACGCGCGATGCGCCCGAACTCGCGGGCGCGACGAAGGTCGGCGTGCAAGGTGCGGCCGACGCGACGTTGCTGTTCGGCATGGCCGCCTAGCCGAGACGTTGTGAACGATTTGCTGCTCGAGCTCTCGGGCATAGACAAACGACTGCCCAACGGCCGACTGCTATTCAGCGCGCTTTGCTTCGCACTCGCTCGCGGCGAATTTGTTGCGGTCATGGGCGAATCGGGCGTCGGCAAATCGACGCTGCTCAACATCGTCGCCGGTCTCGATCAGGTCGATGCGGGAACGGTGCGCTTCCAAGGGCGCGACATCGCGACGCTCGATGACGACGCGCGAACCCTGGTGCGGCGCGACCGCATGGGCTTCGTGTTCCAGGCGTTTCACGTGCTGCCGCATCTGTCGATCGCGCAGAACGTCGCGCTGCCGCTGGTGCTTCAACGCGCGTCGCGCGACGAAATCGAAGCGCGTACGGGAGCGATGCTCGCGTCGGTTGGACTCGCGGGACGCGGCGATGAATTTCCCGCCGTGTTGTCGGGTGGCGAACTGCAACGCGTCGCGATCGCGCGCGCGCTGATCCATCGCCCCACGCTGCTGCTGCTCGACGAGCCCACCGGCAATCTCGATCCCGAGACCGCGGCGCGCATCCTGGCGGTGGTCGACGAGCGACGACGCGACCACGACGCGGCGACGCTGCTCGTCACGCACTCGGAAGTCGCAGCGGCGAAGGCCGACCGCGTGCTTCATCTGCGCGCGTCCGGGCTGACCTCCTACGCCGATGAAATCCTCGGCCCGCATCTCGCGTCGCGCGCATGAGGCCTCGCTGCTTCTCATCCCGTGTCTCTCTTTCAGTAACTCGCTTCCCGTGACTCGCTTCCCGTGACTCTCTTCGCATGGCTTGCCTTCGGTGAGTGGCGCGCTCAGCCGATCCGCAACGCGCTGTCGGTAGCGGCGATCGCGATCGGCGTCGCACTCGGCTTCGCCGTCCATCTCGTCAACGCGGTCGCGCTCGACAACTTCACGAGCGGCTTGAACCGCGTGCGCGGATCGGCCGACTTGGCGGTCCGTGCGAGCGGTCCGGCTGGCTTCGACGAGAGCGTCTACGCGCAGTTGATGGCGCTGGGTAACTCCGGTACCGGGTCGAGCGCCCGGATCGCGGCATCGACCGCGGCATCGACCGCGGCGTCGACTGCGGCATCGACCGCGGCATCGACCGCGGCATCGACCGCGGCATCGACCGCGGCATCGATCGCGGCATCGATCGCCGCCGCGAGCCCGGTCGTCGAGCGCGATGTGGTGCTCGCCGACAATCCTGCGATCAGCCTTCACATCAGCGGTATCGACGCACTGCGCGCGGTTCGCGTCACGCCCGCGTTGATCGGCAGGCCTGAGACTATCGATGACGCGAAGGACAGCGCGAAGAACGACAGCGCGCAACGCACACCCGCGTGGTTCGACCCCGATGCGATCTTCGTCGCGCCCGCCCTTCTCGATGCGATACACAAGCACGTCGGCGATGCAATCGCATTGCGATTCGATGGCAAGCAGATCGAGCTGCATATCGCGGGTCTGCTGCAGGATGATGGCGAGCAAGACGCCCGCGCTCCCGCGACTTCGAATCCTGCCCGCGCGCGCCGCGTCTTTCGAGCCTCGATGGACATCGCGGGCGCGCAGTGGCGACTCGATCGACTCGGTCGGTTGTCGCGCATCGATCTGCGTCTGGTTCCAGGCGCCGATGGCGCGCGCGTGCGCGAAGCGATCGCCGCATGGCTGCCGCGCGATGCGCAAGTCGCAAACGCCGACGATGACCGTGCGCGCAGCGGCGACCTGTCACGCGCCTATCGGGTCAACCTCGACATGCTCGCGTTGATGGCGCTCTTCACTGGCGCGTTCCTGGTGTACTCGACGCAGTCGCTCGCGGTCGCGCGGCGTCGCGCGCAACTTGCGCTGCTGCGCGTGGTTGGCGTCGTGCGAAGACGCGTGGTCGCTCAAGTCCTCGGCGAGGGCGCAATGCAAGGCGTGGTCGGCGGCTTCTTCGGACTCGTCGCGGGCGTCGCCATCGCCGCCGCGGCTCTGCGCTGGTTCGGCGGCGACCTCGGGGGCGGCTACTTCGCGAGCGCGACACCCGATCTTCATCGCCTGGTTTTCGCTGCGCCGCAAGCCGCGGCGATGTTCTTCGTGCTCGGTCTCGCGGCTGCCTTGATCGGCAGCTATTTTCCGGCGCGCGCGGCGGTGCTCGAGGCGCCGGCGATCGCGTTGAAGTCGGCGGGCAGCGACGTGAGCGGAAGGCGCGCATCGCCGCGGATTGGCGCGACGCTCATCGTCGCAGGCGTCGCCTGTGCGGCCTTGCCGGCGATCGCGGGCTTGCCGATCGCTGGCTATGTCGCGATGGCGCTGTTGCTGTTCGGCGGCATCGCGGCGATGCCCTGGGTCGCGCAACGCGTGCTCGCGCCTTTCGCGAACAGCCGTCGGCCATGGTCGGGCGCAGGCAGTTTCGCGATCGAGCTCGCGTTGCGAAGACTGTGGGCCGCGCCATCGGCCGCGGCCGTCGCGTTGTGCGGCATCGTCGCATCGGCGAGCCTGATGGTCGCGATGACGGTGATGATCGGCAGCTTCCGGCACTCGGTCGACGCGTGGCTTGCCGAGCTGCTCTCGGCCGACGTCTATCTGCGCACCAACAGCAGCGACGACAGCGGATTCGCGCCCGACGACATCGAGCGGCTCGGTCGCGTCGACGGCATCGCGCGCATCGATGTGCAGAAGGCGCTGCCGCTCGCGCTCGCGCCCACACGACCCTCGGTGACGCTGATCGCAAGGACGATCGATGGCGACGATCCGCGCCGCAGCCTTCCGCTCGTAGAGCAAACGTCGCAACTGCCACCTGAGGGCGCGATCCCGATCTGGGTATCCGAGACGATGGTCGATCTCTACGCCTATGCGCCGGGCACCACGGTCGCATTGCCGCTCGGCGCCAAGCCGGGCGATGCGCGCTTCTTCGTTGCCGGCGTGTGGCGCGACTATGCGCGGCAGTTCGGCAGCATCGTGATGCGGCGCGCGGACTACACGCGCATCACCGGAGACTCGCGCTTCACCGATGCGGCGGTTCGACTCGCGCCCGGCGCCACGGCTGCCGTCGTGACCGAGCGCTTGCGCGCAGCCTTGCCCGAGCGCCTGCGCGCGCGTAGCGAATTCGCCGAGCCGGCGACGATCCGCGCGATCTCTCTGGCTATCTTCGATCGCAGCTTCGCGGTGACTTATCTGTTGCAGGCGGTTGCGATCGCCATCGGTCTCGCCGGCGTCGCTGCGACGTTCTCCGCGCAGACGCTGGCGCGCGCGAAGGAGTTCGGCATGCTGCGACACATCGGCGTTTTGAAGCGGCAGATCACAGGCGAGCTCGCTGCCGAAGGCGCATTGCTCGGCATCCTCGGCGCGCTCGCCGGCGGCGCGCTCGGACTGGCAATCAGCCAGGTGCTGATCCACGTCGTCAACCCGCAGTCGTTCCACTGGACCATGGATACCGAAGTGCCGTGGCGCACGCTTGCCGCGGTCGGTCTCGCGTTGATCGTTGCATCCGCGGGAACCGCAGTCATCGCGGGCCGCCGCGCGATGGCGCGCGATGCGGTGCTCGCGGTGCGGGAGGACTGGTGACGATGCGGCGTCGGTATGTCTTTCTCTCGCGCTTGCTGGCGGGTCTCGCGAGCTTGCTGGCGATCGCGGCTCCATGCGCTCACGCAGCGTCGCCGGCCTATCCGGTCTATCCGGACGTGAACGGCGAAGAGCGCTTCGTGTTCCCGCGCGATCACGGCGCGCATCCCGCCTATCGCACCGAATGGTGGTACGTGACCGGCTGGCTGCGCACACGCGACGGCGAGGAGCTAGGCTTTCAGGTCACGTTCTTCCGATCGCGCCTGGCCATCGACGACCGCAACCCGAGCCGCTTCGCGCCGAAGCAATTGTTGTTCGCCCACGCGGCGGTTGCGGACGCGAAGCTCGGTCATCTGCTTGCCGATCAACGCATCGCGCGAGCAGGTTTCAATATCGCGGACGCATCGGATCGAGACGCCGACGTCACGATCGACGGCTGGCGCTTCGTGCGTGTTCGGTCGGACAAGAACCAGGTCGGCGAAACCGCCGATCCAGAACCCCTGCACTTCAAAACGCAAGTGACGAGCGACCGCTTCGCGCTCGATCTCGATTTGCGTGCAACCGGTCCGGTGCTCGCGCAGGGCGCCGATCGGGAGCGGCCCGGCTATTCGCAAAAAGGCCCGCAGCCGCGCGACGCGAGCCGCTACTACAGCGTGCCGCAACTCGCGGTGTCCGGAACGATGGTTCGTGGTGCGAATAAAGGTTCGACAAAAGAACGCATCGAAGTCACAGGCAGCGCGTGGCTCGATCGCGAATGGTCGAGCGCCTATCTCGATCCGCGCGCGGTGGGATGGGATTGGGTCGGCCTGAACCTGGACGATGGCGGAGCGCTGATGGCCTTTCAGATGCGCGATCGCGATGGCGGCAAGCTCTGGGCCGGCGGCGCGCGCCGCTTCGCCGATGGCCGCGTCGAGCGCTATGCGCCCGATGATGTTCGCTTCACGACGCTGCGCTCGTGGACCTCACCTGCGAGCGGTACAACCTGGCCGGTTATGCGGCGCATTGCGATTCAACGTGAACTTGGATCCCGGCCTTCGCCGGGACGACGAATAGGAGATGGTGGTGCTATTCCCGTCGCCCCGGCGAAGGCCGGGGTACACGTGATTCCCATCTCCCCGCTCACCCTCGTCGTCGAGCCCTTGATGAACGACCAAGAGCTCGACAGCCGCCTGTCGACCGGAACGATCTATTGGGAAGGCGCGGTACGTGTTTTCAGCGACGCTCCAGCGCGCATGCAGATCGGCCATGGCTATCTCGAGTTGACGGGCTATTGGCAACCGATACGCTTCGGGTTTCAATAGCGTCCTTACTTGTCAGGAACGATCGCGATGTTTTGTCCTTCATGCGGTACAGAGAACTCATCGGGCGCGAACTATTGCGTGAAATGCGGAGCGCGTTTGCAGACCGGCGCAGGCGCCGACCCGACGCCCGTCTTTCCCGCGCAGGTTTTCCCTGCTCGCGCTGCGAACGACGGCCCGATCTATGCAGGATTCTGGAAGCGCTTCGTCGCCTATGTGCTCGACTGGATCGTCCTGTATGCCGTGTTCGTCGTGGTCACGCTCACGCTCGGCACCCTGTTGGGACCCGCGTTCGATGCGGATGGCATGACGAGCCGCGAGATGATGCGCTCGAAGCCCTGGGTTTTCCTCGTGCTGGCGGCAATCCCGTGGCTCTATTACGCGCTGATGGAGAGCTCGGCCAGACAGGCCACGCTCGGCAAGATGGCGCTCGGCATCAAGGTCGTCGATCTGGCCGGCAAGCGCATATCGTTCCTGCGCGCGAGCGGGCGCTTCGTCGGCCGCATCGTGTCGAGCATGATCTTCTGCATCGGTTATCTGATGGCGGCTTTCACGGCGCGCAAGCAAGCGCTGCACGACATGATGGCGGGCTGCCTGGTCGTCAACAAACGGTTTGCGTCGGGCGCTCTGGTTGCCTCGCCCACGCCGCGCAAGATGTCGGGTGGCTTGCTCGCGCTGATCGCGATCGTCGCGCTCGTCTTCGTGATCGGCGTCGCTGCATCGATAGCGATCCCGGCCTGGAGCGACTACGCCGTGCGCTCCAAAGTGTCCGACATGGCGGCTGTGGGAAATGCCGCGACGCGCGCCGTCAACGCGTATTACGCGGCGCATCAGGCGCTGCCCGACGACCTCGCATCGACCGGATTTGCCGAGAACAATCGCCACGTCGAATCGGTTTCTTTCGATCGTCAAAGCAGAACGATCGCCGTCATCGCCAACTTCTCGCCGATCGAAGGCCAGCGCCTGCTGTATGTCGCGCTGTCGCCGGGCGAGGCGCCGCGCATCGTGTGGCGATGCGCGAGCGGAGGGATTCCCAATCAGTATCTGCCGCAAAGTTGCAGGTCGGTGACGACGCGGCTGTAGTCGGCCACGATCAGAACCGCGCCGTCAACGACACGCGCGCGGTCCTCGGTTCGACCGGATGAAAGTGGATGTCGTTGACACCTTCGGCCGCTTCGCCTGGCAGGCGCGACACGTAGAAATAATCGATGTCGCTCGCCTTGCGGTCGAAGAGGTTGAAGACGTCGAGCGAGACCTTGAGGTTCTTGTTGATGTTGTAGCCGATGCGCGCCGAGGCGAGCGTGGTCGATTGCGACCGCACGCTGTTGTCTTCGATCAGCGGTCGCGGTCCGAAGTAGCGCACCTGGAAATGACCGAACCACGGTCCGCGATCGATCACGCTGATGCCGAACGAGGCGACCTTCTCGATCGAGCCCGGAATGAAGTTGCCGACCGGATCGTCCTGCGTGAAGCGTGAGCGTGAAATCGCGAGATCGAGATCGAACAGCAGCCACGGCAACGCGATGTAGTGGTTGTTGAGCTCGATGCCTTGCCGACGACCCGCGCGGCTCGCCACCGTGTCGCCGGCGTCGCCCGAGAACACGAGCTCGGATGCGAGCTTCAATCGCCATAGCGCAAGCGAGCTTTGCAAGCCGGGAACGACCTCGGTGCGCGCGCCGATCTCCGCGCCGCGCGTTTTCACAAGCGGAATTGCGCGTTTGATCGGCGAGCCGTCCGATGGCGCTACGGTGGCCGTCACGCCGCGCGCGTCGTTGCTGTGAAAGCCCTCGCCGTAGTTGACGAAGAGCTCGGTCCTGGCCCATGGCCCGAAGATCAGCGACAACTTGGGCGACGTGATGCGCGCATTGACCTTGCCCGAATTCTCGGGCGTGTCTCTGCTGGCCACGTCGAAGCGATAGGCGTCGTAACGCACGCCGACGATGCTGCGAAACCAGTCGGTCCACTTGATCTTGTTCTCGGCGTAGATCCCTGCGCTTGCTTCCCTGACGCGATCCTCGCGCGTCGTGCCGATGCGTTCGCGCGCTACGTCGTGGAACAACGCGATCGGATCGAGTTTGTCGTAGCGGGTCTGCAGGCCGACGGTATTTTCCATTTCGAAGCCGCCGAGTTTGCCGAGAAAGGATTGACTGACGTTCAAGCCGTACAGCTTGCGGCTTTCGAACTGTTCGAACTGGTCGCCGTTGTCCGGGTCGTCGAGGAAGAACGTGAAGTTGCTGTAGAGGTGCAGGCGCGATGCGACCGCGAACGCGTTCGCGCGAAAGACCCCGAAGCTGTTGGCTTGCGCGCCATTGAACGACAGGCTGTAACGCGAAGTCTTGCCACCATCGCTGGGGTCGATCGCGCCGAAACGATCGATCAGGCCCGAGTCGACCGCGCGCAACGGGATCTGGTCGGTGCTGCGCCACTTCGCGTCATAGCCCATCGCGGTGATCGAGAAGCCATTGTCCGTAGAGCCTTGCGAATAACGCAGCACGCCGCTGGTCTTTCTGAAATGTTCGGGATTGACCCACGGGCCGTTGTTGTAGCCGGCTTCGACCCCATAGAGCAGGACCCCCGCCCCGAGTGGCATGGAATTCGCGATCACGGCGCGTGTGTACGCGTGTTCGCCGACGGTGAGCGACGCGAGAGCACGATCGACACGGTTGAACAGACGCAGATGCGCCGCGCCGGCGGTGGCGAAGTCGCCTTCCTCGGCGTAGTACGTGCCCTTTCGGTAATCGATGCGATCGACCAGTTCGGGGATCAGGAAGTTGAGGTCGGTATAGCCCTGTCCGTGCGCATGCGTGCGCAGGTTGATCGGCATGCCATCGACGAAGGTCGCGAAGTCGGTGCCGTGGTCGAGGTTGAAGCCGCGCAGGTAATACTGGTTCGCCTTGCCGTCGCCGCTGTGCTGCGAAACGATCAGGCCGGGAACGAATTCCAGAACTTCGCCGGGCCGCAGCACCGGCCGGTTCTCGATCAGCTTGGCGTTGACCGAGCCCTCGCTCGCCGCGTCCGACGTGCCCACGCCGTTGTTGTAGTTGCCGGTGACTTCAATGCGAGGCAGGCGTTCCACCTCATCGCCCCATGCGCAAGAACTCAGCGCGAACAGCGCGGCCAGGGTCGGCAACCTGATGGCGCGCGCCATCGCGCGCGAGGTGCTCGAATCGATCATGGCAGGCGGAACACCAGAGTCGCGGTGTACTTCTCCTTGTCGGCGAGCCTGGGTGTCGGTGACTTCTCTTCATGGTCGACACCGACGACCTCCCAGCCTGCCTTGCCGATCGGGACCAACGCCACTCCCTTCGCATCGGTCTTGAAACGCGGGATTCTTTCTTCGGGGATCGCGGTGACCGAATCGCCGATCTCGACGCCTGCGCCTGCCAGCGGCTTGCCGTTGAAGCGCACTGCGACCGGCAGTTTGTCGCCGACCTTCAACGTCAAGGGATCGGCCAGCGGGATCAGTTCGAGCTTGTGACCGACCACCGCGTCGAAGCCGGCATGCGACGCGCCGCTCGCGACCAGAGCCTTCGCATACTTGAGGTTGTGCGAGCCCGTCGCGCTCTTGGGATAGGTGATCTTGCTGGTGTTGACGGTCTTGCCGTCTTCATTCTTCGACCAATAGCCGTTGTCATACTGCGCGGTGAGCAGCATCACGCCCGAGTCCGCGCGCCAGGCGGGCTTCTGCGTCATCTTCAAGTCCATGCCGTCGAGCTTGAGCTTGTCACGCCAGCTTTGCGCCGCCTTGCCGGGCTCGACCGCAGCGAAGCTGTAGAGCTTCTCGAATGCGATCGGCTGATAGTCCTGCGGATGGCCGTACTTCACATCGACCACGACCGCGCCGTCCTTCCATTCGGGAAAGATCACGATGTCGTGCGCGAGGGCGGGCAGCGCGCTTGCTGACGCGGCAGCGCCTGCGGCGAGCATTGCGTATATACGATTCGTATAGCTCATCGAAGCTCCGTAATTTTTGCTGAATGGATGGACTGCGAGCGGCGCGATCAATCGAGCGAGATCGTCACGCCCGCCATCGCGCTGACCGGCGCCTTCGGCGCGGTGACCACCACGCCCCCCGAAAAGAAGGTGGTCTCGTCGAGCCGGCTGGTCGGATAGACGGTCGCTGTGAGATAGGGTGTGATGCCCTTCCACGCGCTGCTGCCGTAAGTCAGCTTGGCTGAAATGCGCTGATAGTTTTTCGAGTTGACCTGGCCCGCGCTATCGAGATGCTTCGAGCCCACCAGCGAGTCGTAGATGTAGAGCCCGAGCTTGTGCGCGGCGCGCTCGGTCTGAAACGCATACGACGTGTCGATGCCGATCGTCGCCGTGGATTCGGGTACGGTCGTCACGAAGTCGTTGCCCGGCGCGCCGCCGACGATGCGCGCCGACACGCGACTGTAGTTGACGAACAGTGTCGTCTCACCGCTCGCGTTCTTGATGAAGCGATAGCGGCCTTCGAGGTCGTAGCCTTGGCGACGCGTCTTGCCGAAGTTGATCAGGTCGCCCGTGACCGGATCGTTCTGCACTTCCCCGGTCTGGTCGGTGCGCCACAGGTCGATCACGAAGCGCCACGTGCCATTGCGGTCCTGGCCTTGTATGCCGGCCTCGGTGCCGCGAATCTTGGAAACCGCAAGGCGCGGATTGACGACCAGTTCGTCATATGCGCTCGGCGCCTTCAATCCACGCGCGACGTTGCCGTAGATCTCGAAGCCTTCGACGATCGTGAAAGCCCCACCGCCCTTGGGGCTGAACTGGCCGGGCTTCGGCGAGAAGTCGCGATTGGGCAACGAGTCGCTGGCTCCCGTCTTGATGCTGTTGTAGAACTTGTCGTAGCGCGCGCCTGCCGTGAGCTTCAGCGGCGCGATCGGCTTGACCTGCAGTTCAACATAGACGGCCGGGTTGTACACATCGAGATCGCGGTCCTGATTCTGCGTCGTGCGATTGCCTCGAAAATCTCCGTTGAAGCGAGTGGTTTCGATCACGTCGCCATACAGACTCGCGCCGCTGACGAGCAGTGCCGACATGCCCACTGCCTGGATCGTCGACGTGTTCTGGATGCTCCCGCCGAAGGACACGCGATCGTCGTCGCTGATCCGCTGTACGGTACCGCGACCGGGCAAGGCATTGCCGCCGCTGGTCCGTGTGCGGAACAGGTTGTTGTGGACCACGTAGGCGGTCGATGACCAGAAGTTGTCGCCGCTGCCGTCGTAATTGAAGACCAGGTTCTGCTGCTGATGCAGGCCGTGGTCGGTGCCGTTGATCGCGGCTCTCTGGTCGATCGCGCCCGACTCGACTGCGGCGCGATTGAGGTAGCCGGATTCTCCATAGCTGTCGTTGAATAGTTGCAAACGCAACGATCCGGTTCCCGACAGCATCGGAAAACTGATCTTGTTGAACGTGTTGACGCGTCTGTCGCGAGCGTTGTCGCGGTAGCCATCGGTGGTGTAACCCTCGAGCGCGCTGTAGCCGGCAAAGCCGTTGCCCTGGAATCCCAAGAGGCCCAAGGCACGCCCGGAAGAATACGAGCCACCCGACAGATCGATGCGGCTCGGCGGCGCGTCTGCCAGCGTCTTGAACGCGATGGTGCCGCCCAGGGCGTGGTTCCCGTACAGCGCGCTGACCGGACTGCGCAACACCTCGAAGCTCGCGATCGTTTCCGGCAACAGCGGATTGAGATCGACGTAGCCGTTGGCCTGCAGGCCTGCCGAGACGTTGCTCGGCACGCCATCGACAAACACCGCCACGTCCTTGCCGTGCTCGGTATCGACGAAACCGCGCAATGAAAAGCCGTAGCCCAGGCCGCCGAGCCCGAAGTTGTTGATGTTCAGGCCGGTCACGGGCCGCAGCAGATCGCCGTACGACGACACGCTCAGCTTGGCGATCTCCGCCTGCGTGACCACGGTCGTCGAGCCGGGGAGCGACGCAGGATCGGGTGACAGCGCAGTCTTCGACGGCGTCTGAGCGCCGGTGACCTGGATACGATCGAGACGAGTTGCGCCCGCATCCGACGGCGGTACGGTCTGTTGCGCGCCAACGTTCCCTGCAATCAGCAGCGTCATTGCCGCTGTCCATTGCGCAACAGGGGAAGTACCGCGAAACGAGATCACGAGGGCTGGAGAAGCGTTGGTCGTCTTCATGGGGATCTGCGATTCCGGCAAGGTAAGAAGGGACTCGTGCAATCGTGAAGACGCACGATCGAGCTTCGCGTGTATACGCGCCAAAGCCCGCATATAGTTTCACAACCTTGCAAAAGATATTACGAATTCACTTTTTTTCATACCCTTTGCGCAACGGGTCGAACGCGGTCTTGCAGGTCATTCGACCTATGGAGAAGAACTGGTTTTACCCGGCGATGAGCCACCGATGGATCGGCCAGAAGCAGCCTACGAACTGATTGTTCGTCTTATTTCAGCTCGATGCGCGAATTGTCGGGAGACAACAGCGCGGTCGATACCCGAGTTCCCCTGTGCAAGACAAGAATGCCCCGGTGCGAAGGATCGATGCCGAAGAACAAGGTGTAGTCGAGGCTCGGCGTCGGCGGCGTGCCGGCGTCGCATCGGATATCGAAGAGCAGGACCGCATAGCTGCCATCGGCGTGTTCGTCGACCTGCTGCCCGGTCGGATCGACGCGGCACGACTTGCCGCCGCTGCTGAATTTGATGCGCGCGTAAACGTAGCGCGCGATCCGCGCCTGATTGCGGCGCAACTCGCCCCACGTGATCTTGCCGTCGCCGTCGTCGTCGATGCCGAGGACGAATTCGAGATCGCGCAGCGCCACGTCCCATTGCGCGTGCAGCACCGATCGTCCCGGGTCGGCGGTGATGGTGAGATAGGCGTCGCTTGCGGAGTGCGCCCAGGCGGCCGGGCCGGCCACGCTGGCGACGCAAGCGAGCGCGGTCGCGACTGCGGCGGCGCGCTGGCGGATCCTCATCGCGGCTTCTCGATCGACATGCGCGCTCTCACTTTCTTTGCCAGTGCGTCGATGACCGGATCCTGAAGGCGCGTCTTGTCGACAAACGCGAGTGCCGGCGCGGCCGCCTGCGGGTGGTCGGCGGCCAATGCGGCTTCGAGAAAAACCCGAACGTCCCAGGGTGCGCGCTGCACTTTCCAGTTGCCTTCTGCAAGCGCCAGCGCGCGCTGCGGGTCGTGCAGCATATGCAGCACGAAGCGCGATTGCTCGCGGTCGTAGAGCGCGCTGTCGCGCAATGCGAGCGCCTCGAAACGCGCAGACCTGATCCATGTGTAGCGCGCCAGCTGTGGGCTGCCCAGGGCTTGCTGCGCCAGCGCGATGCGCAAGAACGCCGTGTCGGATTGGGTCTGGTTGGCAAGCAGCGTCAGAACTTCCCCAGGTCGATTGCGGTCGAGCAGGAAGTCGGCGTAAGCAACCGACAGAAAGTCGTCTGCCGGTGTGTATTGCAACGCCTCCCTGAAATAGCTTTCCTGCCGGTCCCATTGCCCGAGGCGTCCTGCGATCTCTCCCTGCAGACCCGCGATCCATGCGCGTATCGGCGCATCCTCGCGTTGCATCTGCGGTTCGATGGCGGCCAGTAATTGGCTTGCTCGTTGCGCCTGCCCGGTAAACGATGCCACCGTTGCCGAACACGCGATGGCGATCGTCGAGATCCCCAGGCCGATGCGTCCACAGTCTTTGGCGGCATCGTCGTATTCGCCCTGCGTCATATCGATGGTCGAAAGAGTCAACCAGGCTTGTGCGTTCTTCGGGTCGTGCTCGACGGCGCGGCGCAGGCTGCTGCGAGCCGTATCGAACTGATGTTGGTATTGCAGGATGCCCGCGTGAGTGACCAGCACTGGGACCGGGGGCACGGTCTGTTTGAGCCACGGAGCAATTACCGCTTCGGCGTAACCGGCGTAGTGCGCCTCGCCGATCCCGCGGCCGAAATCGAGATAAGCGCGGGCGAGGCGCGTGGCGATCGTCAGGTCTTCGGGACTCTTGTCGAGCGCTCGTCTGAGTTCACGCATCTCGCGCACCCGGGCGTCGGACGCGGCCGGAACTTCCTGCAGGACGCTGCCGTCTGCGACCGGAAGGTAAGGAGAACGAAAGGGTGCGGGAGGAGTCGATGGGTCGGCCTCCTGCGACTGCGCTTTCGTCACCGCCGGCACGGTCAACGCGCACGCGCTGAAGACGAGAACGCGCATCAAGCGCAAGGTGTTCGACGGGCTATGCATGAAGCCGATAGACGATGGTGGTTCGGTCGAATAACGCGAAGGTCGCCCCGAAGGCGTCAGTCCGATGCGTATGATGTTATCGCGCGTCGTAACATCGATGACCTTCGCAACTGTAGAATTGTGCATCATGAAACTACGCGTCGGACCCCGGTCCGGTTTCAGCATCCCCGACCATCGAAGCTTGAATCCAGGCGCGCTTCATCGACGTAAATCTTCCATCGATCGAAGACGAGGACTCGAGTCGGATCGAGAAGCGATCAGCCTGCGTAGCGGAGAGAGCATGGCAGTGAGTGAGACGTTGAACAGTCCCGCCGACGTCGATGGCCGCGTGGATGGACAGCGTCTCCCGCTGATTTTTTCGCGCGACGAGTGGGTCCGTCTGGCCGGTCTCTACGGCTTCATCGCATTTCTGCATGTGCTCGGCTGGGGTGCGTTTCTCTTTTACGCCGAGCGCTATCCAGCACTCGTCGGTCTTGGCGTCGCGGCCTACATGTTCGGTCTTCGGCATGCCTTCGATGCCGACCATATCGCCGCCATCGACGACACCGTCCGCTATCTTCTGCAAAAGGGAAAGAAGCCGCTGGGCATCGGTTTCTTCTTTTCGCTCGGACACTCCACGATCGTATTCGTGCTGGCGGTCGTGATCACGTTCGCGGCAACGGCCGTTAAGAACGAATTGCCCGAACTGAAGAACATCGGCGGCGTGATCGGCGCGGGTGTCTCGGGCACGTTCCTGTGGATCATCGGCATCCTGAATCTGCTGGTTCTGCTCGACATCCTGAAGGTATGGAAGCAGGCCAAGACCGGCAAGCACAGTCATACGCATCTCGAGAAACTGCTGGCCGAGCGCGGCCTGATCAATCGCCTCTTCGGCGGGCGGCTGCAAAAGATCATCAACCACAGTTGGCAGATGTACCCACTGGGCCTGTTGTTCGGCCTGGGCTTCGACACCGCTTCGGAAATCGGACTGTTGGCGATGACCGCCGGCGCATCCGCCGGCGACATGCCTATCGCTGCGGTACTCTCGTTGCCGGTACTGTTCGCAGCCGGCATGTCGGTGATGGACACGACCGACGGCGTGTTGATGTCGAAGGCCTACAACTGGGCATTCATCAATCCGCTGCGCAAGATTTTCTACAACATCACGACTACCGGCTTGTCGATCGCGGTGGCGTTGCTGATCGGTACCATCGAACTGCTGCAAGTGTTTCGCACGATGCTCGATCTGAAGGGTTCGTTTTTCGATTTCATCGGCGAACTCGATTTCGGAGTGCTCGGATACGTGGTGGTCGGCCTCTTCCTGATGGCATGGGGCGTGTCGGTGGCGTTCTGGAAATTCGGTCGCATCCAGCAGCGCTATGGCGATCGATTCGAGCTCGGTTCGTCGCATGTCCATTCGCACGCGCATGAGCACGACGGCAGATCCCATACGCATCAACACCTGCATTAGGCAGCCGTCGCGCTGTCGATCCATCCACCCATGAAAATAATCACGCGACTGCGCGCGCTGGCGATGCTGTTGTCGACGCTGCTGCTCGCTGCCGGGTCGATCGCGACGGCGCGCGCCGACACGGTTGCAAGCTTGCTCGGCAATTTCACGATCAACCAGTATTGCGGTCTGCGGATTGAAGGCGATCAGGTCAAGGTTCATTACGTTGTCGTGTTCGGCCAGTTGCCCGCGCTGCGCGAGCTGCATGTTGCCGACGCCAACGGCGATGGCGTGACGACCGAGGACGAGCGCAATGCCTACGTCGAGCGCCTTGCCCCCGAGTTCGCGAGTCGATTGAAAGTGAGCATCGACGGCGCGCCGGTCGCATTGCGCGCGCAGCGCTGGACCAGCAGCCTGCCGAGCGAGCAGGCGGGCTTTTCATTGCGGCTCGACGCCGACTTCGCGGCCGATCTTCCGACGCCGGCTTCCAGCGCGAATCGCAAGCTCGACTTCACAAACGACAACTACGCAGGCCGCATCGGCTGGCGCGAGATCGATGTGAAGAGCGATGGCGACATCGCGTTGTTCGACACGAATGCGTACGGCAACTCGCTGACCAACGCACTGACCGAGAATCCGAAAGCGCTTCCTTCGGCGGGGCCGCTCGACGAACGCGCCGTGCAGTTGTCTTTCGTTCGCGGCGCGCTGCCAGCGAATGCGAAGTCGCCGCAACTGCGCCCCGACATCGAGCCTCGCATGGGTACCAACGGCGCTGTCGTATCGGGCGACACGGCGTCAACGATGCAATCGAATAACGGTGTCGCAGCGCCATCGATGCGCAGCCTGGACAACAACTGGTTGTCGACACAGACCAGGCGTTTGCTCGATGTGATCTCCGCGCCCAGCGTCCCGTTGCACATCCTGATGCTTGCATTGTTCGGCGCGCTGGTGCTCGGCGCCCTGCATGCGTTTTCCCCGGGCCACGGAAAGACGGTGGTCGGCGCATACCTGATCGGCTCGCGCGGAACGCCGCGACACGCGGTGTTTCTCGGATTGGTCGTGACCATCACGCATACCCTGGGTGTGTTCATGCTCGGCTTCGCAACTTTGTTCGCGGCGCAATTCATCGTTCCCGAGCGCCTCTTCCCGATCCTGAGTCTGATCTCGGGTCTCCTGGTGGTGGGCATCGGATCGATGCTGCTCATACAGCGTTTGCGCGCACCGGGTCATGGACACAGCCATGCGAATGAAGAGTTGCATGATCATCGGCACGACCACCCGCATGAGCACGCGCATGAGCATGCACACCATCACTCACATGAGCACGCGCACGCGCACGGACAGCGTCACGACCATCGCCACGTCGCGAACCATACGCATGCGCCCGCCGGCGGCCTCGGCGCCGTGGCGCTGACCAGCCCCGCAACCGGCGCCACGCAGACCTTTCGATTGGCCGCAGCTAGCCCATCTCCGATGGCGATCAGCAAAGCTCGCGCGCATCGCCATGACGACATGCTGATTCATTCGCACGGGGGCACGGTCCACTCCCATCTGCCTCGGGTCGGCCCGGGAGAGCGCATTACGTGGCGCAGTCTGCTCGCTCTCGGCATCTCGGGTGGATTGATCCCCTGCCCTTCGGCGATGGTCTTGCTGCTTGCTGCCGTGGCATTGAACAAGACCGCGTATGGACTTCTTCTGGTGGTCGCGTTCAGCATCGGACTCGCGCTGACCCTAACGCTCGTGGGATTGGCGTTTCTCTACGCGCGCAACCTCTTCCCGCGCCTCGAGGGCAACGGACGTTGGGCGCGCTTGTTGCCGATCGTCAGTGCAGCGCTGATCACGATGGTGGGACTGGTGATCTGCTATGGCGCGATGGTGGGAAGCGCTTCCATCGTGGCGGGAAGTCTTCCCGGCACATAATGGCGTCCGGTCGACATGCGACCGCCCGCATCGGGGTCGTCGCGGACTCGCAAATGACACGGAGGCGCAATGCAAAGAATCACCATCTCGGTCGATGACGACCTGGCGCAGCAGTTCGACGATCTGGTGCATGCGCGCGGCTACCACAATCGCTCGGAAGCGTTTCGCGATCTGGTTCGACGAGAACTCGAAGAGCAACGCATCAAGACGCACCATGCGCCGAACTGCATCGCGAATCTGAGCTATGTGTACGACCACAATGAGCGACAGCTCGCACGCCGGCTGGCGTCCAAGAGTCATGGTCATCACGATCTGAGCCACTCGACCATGCATGTCCATCTGGATCACGACGACTGCATCGAGTCTGTGATCCTGCGCGGACCCACCAAAACCGTGAAGCAGTTCGCAGAATCGGTCATCAGCGAACGCGGTGTTCGCCATGGACAGCTCAATCTCATTCCGGTCGAGTCGGGACATGCCGGCACGCATACGCACCGGCATTCGCACTTTCATCCCACGACTTGAAGTGCGCCCACGCGTTACTTGTGGGTGTGCTGGTGCGGTTCCTTCTGGTGTTGTTCCGGGACCGGCGTCCCATGCGGATGGTGATGATCGACCATCGCTGGTGGCGCGCGCGTCGATCGCGTTGGATCGCGCGCTCGACGGCCCGCGCTGACCCTGCATCATAAAATCCAGAGTTCGAAGCAGCCATGACAGACGCATCGCAATCCTCTTCGCTTGCCACGCTACGAAGGCTCGCACCCTTCCTTGCACCCTATCGTGGACGGCTCGGCCTCGCGTTCCTGTTTCTGTGCATCGCGGCGGCGGCGACGCTGGTGGTGCCGCTCGCGTTTCGGCAACTGATCGATCACGGGTTTTCGGCAACGGTTGCTGCCGGTCCCGACGCATTCGAGGCAAGCTCGAGGACGCCGCTGGCGGCAGCCGCGCATGCGGCGAACGCGCTCAATCAATCCGCCCTGTCGCACGTCAACCTCTATTTCTTCGGCCTGTTCGCGGTCGCTTGCGTGCTTGCGATTTCGACTGCGGCGCGCTTCTACATGGTGAGCTGGCTGGGCGAGCGCGTCGTCGCCGATGTGAGGACGGCGGTGTACACGCGCATGCTCGATCAGTCGCCCGAGTTCTTCGAGACCACGCGCAACGGCGAGGTGCTGTCGCGCCTGACCACCGATACGACGCTGATCCAGACCGTGGTCGGCAGCAGCATGTCGATGGGCCTGCGCAACGCGTTCCTGTTCGTCGGCGGCATGGTCATGCTGGCCTTCACGAGCCTCAAGTTGTTCGCGATCACGCTCGGGCTGTTGCTGCTCGTGATCGTGCCGATCGTGATCATGGGGCGGCGCGTTCGATCGCTGTCGCGCGACAGCCAGGAGCGCATCGCCGATTCATCCGCGCTCGCGGGCGAAATTCTCAACGCGATGCCGACCGTGCAGGCATTCACGCAGGAGTCGGCCGAGGCCACGCGATTTCATCGCAGCGTCGAAACGAGTTTCACGACGGCGGTAAGGCGCAACAGCACGCGCGCCGGTCTGACCGCGCTGGTGATCACGCTGGTGTTCGGCGCGATCGTGTTCGTGTTGTGGCTCGGCGCAACCGCGGTCATGGGCGGAACCATGTCGCCGGGTCTGCTCGCGGCCTTCGTGCTCTACGCGGTCATTACTGCGGGCGCGATCGGCGGCCTGACCGAAACCTGGGGCGACGTCTTGCGCGCGGCAGGCGCCACCGAGCGCCTGATGGAGTTGCTCGATGCGAAGAGCTTCATTTTTTCGCCCGTGTCGCCCGCGCCCCTCGCGCAGCGATCAGGGGTCGAAGGCGCGAATGGAACCGGACGCGGCGTCGGCATCGCGGTGCAGTTCGATCGCGTGCGCTTCTCGTATCCTTCGCGCCCGGACACGTTCGCGCTCGACGATTTCACACTCGCCATCGCGCCCGGAGAAACCATCGCGCTGGTGGGACCGTCCGGAGCGGGCAAGACCACCGTCTTTCAACTCTTGATGCGCTTCTATGCGCCGCAGGCCGGCGGCATCCGGCTCGACGGCGTGCCCATCGACACGCTCGCCCTCGCCGACCTGCGCAACGCGCTGGGCATCGTGCCGCAGGACACGGTGATCTTCTCGGCCGATGCGCGCGAAAACATCCGCTACGGCCGGCCCGACGCGAGCGATGACGAAATCATTGCGGCGGCACGAGCCGCGCAGGCGCACGACTTCATCGAACGCCTGCCCGAGGGGTACGCGACGTTTCTGGGCGAACGCGGCGTGCGGCTGTCGGGCGGACAACGCCAACGCATCGCGATCGCGCGCGCCATCCTGCGCAACCCGCCGGTGCTTCTGCTCGACGAGGCGACCAGCGCGCTCGACGCCGAAAGCGAAGCCGCGGTCCGGCGCGCGTTGGAGGCCGCGATGATGGGACGCACCACGCTCGTGATCGCGCATCGATTGTCGACGGTGCAGAAGGCCGACCGCATCGTGGTGCTCGATCACGGACGCATTGTCGAGGTGGGAAGTCATGCGCAGTTGATGGCCCACGGCGGCCTGTTCGCCCGGCTGGCGGGGCTGCAGCTCGAGCATTGAAAGAACGATGCGAAGCTATGATGACGCGGTCGACATGAGTGAAGAACATAGCGAGGTAACCAATGGGTAACTTGCCGTACAAGGCAGAGAACGCGAACACCTCGTCGTTCCCCCGAAAGCGGGAAACCAGTGTCGTTCGCGGGTCCGCCACAACGACGCTGGGTCCCCGTGTGCGCGGGGACGACAGGGGGCTTTGGAACACCGGATTGCATGCGCTGATTTCGGACGACTGACCCGTGCATCAATACCTCGATTTCATGCGCCATGTGGCCCAGCACGGCGCTGCCAAGACCGATCGCACCGGCACCGGCACGCGCTCGGTGTTCGGCTATCAGATGCGTTTCGATCTCGCCCGCGGCTTTCCGCTCCTGACGACCAAGAAGCTGCACACCAAGTCGATCTTCCACGAATTGCTGTGGTTTCTGTCGGGCTCGACCAATGTGCATTACCTGCAAGAACACGGCGTCACGATCTGGGACGCATGGGCCGATGCCGATGGCGAGCTCGGTCCGGTCTACGGCTATCAATGGCGCTCGTGGCCGACGCCGCAAGGCGAGCACATCGACCAGATCGCGCAACTGATTCGCGATATCAAGACCAATCCCGATTCGCGACGACTGATCGTCTCGGCATGGAACGTCGCCGACCTTGCGCTGATGGCGCTGCCGCCGTGTCATGCGTTCTTTCAGTTTTACGTCGCGCCACTGGTCGCGGGTGAATCGCGGCGGCGCCTGTCGTGCCAGCTTTATCAACGCAGCGCCGATATCTTTCTTGGCGTGCCGTTCAACATCGCTTCATACGCGCTGCTCACCCACCTGGTTGCCGAGCAGACCGATCTCGACATCGGCGACTTCGTATGGACCGGCGGCGATTGCCACCTCTACGCGAATCACGTCGAGCAGGTGCAACTCCAGCTCGCGCGCGAGCCGCGTCCGTTGCCGAGGCTCGCCATCAAACGCAAGCCGGGGTCGATCTTCGATTACATGATCGAAGACTTCGAAATGGTCGATTACGTGGCCGAGCCGCACATCAAGGCGGCAGTCGCGGTGTAGTACGCCTCTCGAAGCTGGTCATTCGATAGGAATTCGTTCATCGGAATGGGGATCGACATCAACCACGATCTTGCGCGTGACGCAGGTGCTTGCCTTCGGCTGCACCTTGCCGCGCCTTGGTTCAATACATCAGGTGGTCGGCGTGCTCGAGCAACTCGTTCGCAGTCCGGCCATTGGTGGGATAGAGCGACATGCCGAGGGTCGCCGTGATAGCGAGGGTGCGCTCGGCCAGCACCAGCGGCTTGGCGATCTCCGACTGAATTTTTGCGGCCACTGCTTCGGCATCTTCGCGCTTACCGATGTCGGGCAGAAGGATCACGAACTCGTCTCCGCCGAATCGACACGCGGTATCGCAGGCGCGTATCGCCGCGAGTACCCGCCGCGCGGTTTCGCACAGGACCTGGTCGCCGGTCGCGTGACCGTGGACATCGTTGACTGCCTTGAATCCGTCGAGGTCGAGCAACACGCGGCGAGGTACAGTTCCTCACGACGCACCCGAAGAATCGCGACTTCGAGGCGGTCGGCAAGCAAGGCGCGATTGGCCAGTCCAGTCAGCGGGTCGTGCAATGCGAGGCGACGGGTATGGTCCAGTTCTTCGGCGAGAGCCCGCGCATGCCGCTCGAGCATGAGATTGGCCTGTACGAGTTGAGTGACCCGATATTGAGCAGCGCCCAGGGGCTGCATGGGTCGCGTGAAGACGCGCCAACAATTCCGCGATTTCCGGAAAAGTTGGTCGCACCCCGCGCATGCCCGCGGATTGCGTGGGAACGTCGGGTGACGATTCTGACGGATTGGCGCGTGTCTTCGTCGCGCCCGCGGTCGGCTCGTTCGCAAAGGCAGGGGTCATCGACTCGAAGCAACCACGGTCGTTTTCTGTTCCCGGCAGGCGTACTGGCCGATCCCACCGTCGCAGTCTTGTTCGTGCCGAGCGGCGGTTCCTTGATCATGCGGCTCGCAAGTTCCAGCCCCCGACGGCGATACGCTCGCCTTCGCGGGGCCGCTCGTCGAACCAGCGGGCGGCCGTTGCAGTCTTGCAAATGCCCCGCGTATGGAGTAACTATTCGGCGCGCTGCGATTTTTTATCACCCCCCGCCCCGCGTCTGTACGCTACCGTACACAACCACCGGCATCCGTGGAAAAGGTGGCGATTATTTCTTCGCCCGCTATGTGCCAAAGCGCACATATCAAAAACAGGTTTGGCGATAGTCTTGCGGCGCTTCGCGCCGCCGCGCGCAGCAGCATCCCTCGTTTAGTTGCGTCGTTCATTTTTTTGGGTTGAACACCATGTCGATCGCCGCTCGCGCCAAGCTCAATTTTCTACTTGCCGCGTTGCCGCCGGACGACCTGGCGCGGTTACTTCCTCACTTTCAGGAAGTGCAGATGGAACTGGGCCACACGCTCTACGAATCGGGCGAGCAACTCAAGTTCCTCTATTTTCCGACCACCCTGATTGCCTCGCTGCTGTTCGTGACGGAGAACGGATCGTCGACTGAACTTGCAGTGGCCGGACGGGAGGGCGCCGTGGGGGTCGCGTTGTTCATGGGCGGCAACAGCACCAACAGCCGCGCGATCGTGCAAAGCGCGGGAGACGCGCTCTGCCTGCCGTCCGCGCCCATGGAAAGGGAGTTCGAACGCGGCCAGGCCTTGCAATGGATTCTATTGCGCTACACGCAGGCGTTGATCACGCAAATGGCGCAGACAGCGGTATGCAACCGGCATCACACGCTGGATCAGCAGTTGTGCCGATGGCTGTTGATCAGCATCGATCGGATCAGTTCGAACAAGCTGCGCATGACGCAGCAATTGATTGCCGACATGCTCGGCGTGCGCCGCGAAGGCGTGACCGAGGCGGCCGGCAAGTTGCAACTGGACGGCGCCATCACCTACAGTCGCGGCGAGATCACGGTGGTCGATCGCAGCGTGCTCGAAGCACGTGTGTGCGAATGTTATGGCGTCGTCAACAAGGAATACGACCGGCTGTTGCGTGATGTCCAGAAGCCCCGTCAACTCTGGACGGCACGAGAAACCGACGCTTAGCGCGCACCGCAAAAGCGAACTTCGCGACTTTGGTGCGGGAACTGGCTCTGAATAACATTTGAACTCTGACAAAGCCTGATCCACCCAAGAGAGCACGTTCAATTAAAACCACTTGATTTTCTGTCTCATCGAGAAACAGCGATTTGAAACTAACCCTCATCGTCGCGCGCGCAAGCAATGGCGTGATCGGCCGCCGCAATGGCTTGCCGTGGCGACTGCCCGAAGACCTCGCTCATTTCAAACGCACCACGCTCGGCCATCCCATCGTCATGGGTCGCAGGACCTGGGATTCGATCGGCAAGCCGCTGCCGGGCCGGCGCAACATCGTCGTCACGCGCAATGCGGGGTGGTGCGCTGAAGGGGCGGAGCGTGCGTCGTCGCTCGATGAGGCGCTCGCGCTTTGCGCCAATGGCGTCGAGGTCTTCGTGATCGGCGGCGCCGAATTGTTCGTCGAGGCGTTGCCGAACGCAAATCATGCGATCGTCACCGAGATCGCCCGTGACTTCGAAGGCGATACTTTCTTTCCCGCGCTCGAGGCGAGCGAATGGCTCGAGACTTCGCGCGAAGAGCACGTCGCGTCAGGGTCCGATGCGCTGCCATTCGCTTTCGTGCACTATGCCCGCCGCGCGCGCAAGGCGCGTTGAGGCTCGCGCTCGCCGAGCGATCGACCGAACTATTTGATCAGGGGAAGAACATCATGTCCGACGACCACTTCCACGTGCATGGCGCGCACGACCACGAGCTCGAGCATGCGGCCTCGCACGGCGCGACAGACCGATTCTCGGGACGCATTGCGGTCACGACCGCAATCCTCGCGACCATAGGCGCGATCTTCTCGTATCAGGGCGGCGCCACGCAGGCCAGCGCGCAACTCGCGAAGAACGATGCAGCGATCAAGAAGACCGAAGCCGCGAATCAATGGAACTACTACCAGGCCAAGAGCAACAAGCAGAACCTGTCCGACCTCGCCTCGGTCATCGTCGCGCCCGAGCGGCAGGAGGGGTATCGCAACGAGGTCGCGCGCTACAAGGGCGAGAAGGCCGAGATTCAAAAGGCCGCGGAGAAACTCGAAGCCGAATCGAAGGCCTTCGATCAGCAGTCCGAAGCCCAGATGCACGAGCATCATCGCTGGGCGCAGGCCACGACCTTTCTGCAGATCGCGATCGCGCTCTCGGCGATCGCTCTGTTGACGCGGCGTAACTGGCTGATGTGGGGCGTGTATGCGGTGAGCGGGTTGGGCGGCCTGCTCGGCGTGCTGGCGATCCTGCACGTGTAGACACAATGCGGACGTCGTCCCGGCGAAAATTGGACTGTCGTCCCGGCGAAGGCCGGGATCCAAGTTTGTTGGCGCGCGACGAACGAGCAACCTAGACCCCCGCCCTTCGCCGTAGAGTCGAGCGCTACGGAGCGCTCGAGCTCGACACGAATGCGACCCAGTAGTAGGGCCGCGCGTGCGTCCCCTTGCCACTGCGCAGCATCGCGAGTTGCGCCGCGCGCAGTGCTTCGCCGACCCGCGCGTGGGGGCGCTTCAGGCCCGCGTAGAAGTTGCGCATCAACGCGCTTGCACTGCGATCGTCGATGCGCCACCGGCTTGCAACCAGGCCTTCGCGCCGCGTTGGTGAATCAATGCGGGCAGCCCGTCGATTTCTCGTCCGTCAGCGCTGGCTGCGGCGGCCTCGCGATGCAGGGTCGTCGCCACCTGGGCATCGAGCGCGCGCAACGCCGCTTCGATGCGAGAGCCTCGCTCGCGACAAGCCTGCATGAAGACGCTCCTGTCCATGCGCGCGCCCGATCACCGGGTTGAACGCGTCCGGCAACGCCCCTGCGCAGCCGGGCTCGAGCGTCGTTCAACGATCATGACGGAAAGAGATCCCATTCGTCAGGGCGGGTTCGGAACGCTTGCGAATCGGGGACGGGGGGAAAGCTGCACCGACCGCGCGTCTCGAAGCATCGGTCATTTCGCGCAGGCCGGAAATAATACCGGGCACATCCTCAAAGCCACCTGACAAAAACCATCGACGCTCGTCTATGCTTCAGCTTGCGCTATGCCGCCGACTCTTCGGCCGACTCGGCGACGCGCACCGGCAGGCAGATCCATCATCGATTCCAAGGGAGAAACCATGAACAAGATGACTCGCCGCATGCAAAGACGTGCGCACAGGACTTCATTTGCGATTGGAACACTTGCGTTGCTCGTGGCGGGTTGCACCAGCACCGAGCCGCAGCTGGGCGGCTCGCCTTCGGTCGTCACCGGCGGGGCCGGCGGCGCCACGGCGGCGAACGCCAACAGCAAGCTCGAGCACTGTGATGCGTCGATGGGTACGCTGGCGATCGTCGAAGACCAGACCGCGCCCTGGTACACCTATTACTACTCGCACTATCACAACCTCGGCTCGACCGTGCCGGTACTGCGCATGATGATCCAGCAATCGAACTGCTTCGTGATCGTCGAGCGCGGCCGGGCGATGAACAACATGATGCAGGAGCGTGCGCTGTCGCAGTCCGGCGAGATGCGCTCGGGCAGCAACTTCGGCAAGGGGCAGATGGCGGCCGCCGACTACACGATGAGTCCGACCATCAACTTCAATCAGCAGGGCGGCTCGGGAGGCAGTGCGGGAATTGGAGGCCTCGCACGCGGGCTGGGCGGTCTCGGCGCGGTGGTCGGTGCAGCGGCCGGCAGCATGAAGTCCAACGAAGCCGCGACCACGCTGATCATGATCGACAACCGCTCGGGCGTACAGCTCGCTGCCGCCGAGGGCAGCGCCAAGAACTTCGACTTCGGATTCTTCGGCTCGGCATTCACCGCCGGATTGGGTGGGGGTGCTTCCGGCTACAGCAACACGCCCGAAGGCAAGATCATCGTCGCCGCGTTCGCCGACTCGTACAACCAGCTCGTCAAGGCCGTGAAGAACTACAAGGCACAGACCGTCAAGGGCGGGCTCGGCACGGGCGGTACCCTGGGTGTGCAAGGCGGAACCACGCCCGCGAGCCAGGAGGTCGATGGCAAGAAGCCGGCAGCAACCACGAAGAAGGCGCCGGTGAAGAAGCCGACGACGACGGGACAGTAAGAAAGCCTCCGTCGCCCCGGCGAAGCGCCGGCCCGGCACTTGATCCGGGGCCGGCATCCAATTTGATGTTGATGGCATCCTGAAAACTTGGACCCCGGCCTTCGCCGGGGCGACAGTTGTCTGTGCATGGTGCTAATCGTCCCGCGGCAGTCGTCTGGAGCAACGAGTTCCCGCAATGGCAAGCCCATGCCAATCCGGATTGCATTCGCGCTCGTGATTTGGTATCTCTAGCGCATCCGCCAGACGACCGCAGAGTCGCGACGAGCGCGGCATCGATGAGCACCCAACCTGAAACGTGCACTCATCCATCCACGAGGAGATTTTTCATGTTCGCAAAACGTCTTGGCCAGGCGGCGTTGTCGCTGTGCTTGCTCGCTCCATTCACTATTCAGGCGGCGGCCACTTATAGCGGTTTCTATGTTTTCGGCGACAGCCTGTCCGATGGCGGGAGCGACTTCGCTTTGTCGTCGGCGATCCACTCGCAGATCAACGCCTTTCCGATCACACCCGGCGCGCCGGCCGATTTTCAGGGCCGCTTCAGCAACGGCCCGGTCGCGGTCGACTATGTTGCGGCGCGCCTTGGCCTGCCGCTCACTGCGCACTACCTGACGCCGCCCTTCCTCGGCGGACTGACCGGCGGAACCAATTACGCACAAGGCGGCGCGACCAGCGGAGTCGAGAATGCGTCGCTGCCCGCCCAGCTCGGGCCTGGCCTGGTGACCGGCTTCAAGGGCACCGCCGCAGAGGTCAACGACTATCGCGCGGCGCACGCATTCGCCGATCCCAACGCCGCATATTTCGTGTGGGCCGGCGCGAACGATTTCCTTCATCCGGGCGCCGCCGCAATTGCTGGTTCGTGCGTGAACTCCCCCAACCCGCCCATCTGCACGGCCGTGACCAACATCGCGAACTCGATCTCGTCGCTCGCGGTGATCGGCGCGCATCACATCCTCGTGCCCAACCTGCCCGACCTGGGTAAGACGGCCAGTGCGATCGCCGCGGGTCCCGGGGTCCAGGCCGCTTTGACGGCGGTGACGATCGGCTTCAACAACGCGCTCGGAGCGGCGCTGGCCGGGATATCGAGCTTGTTCCCGGACACGGTGATTCCTTTCGATACCTTCTCGTTCTTCAATCAGGTGCTTGCCGACCCGCTCGCGTATGGATTTTTCGATACGACGCACGCATGCCTGACGGGGGGCTCCGAGAGCGCAACGTCGGTGATCAGCGCGACGTGTGCCGCGATCGGACCGGACCACTACGTCTTCTGGGACGGCATCCATCCGACGACCCACACCCAAGCGTTGCTGGGCCAGCGCCTGGCTGCGGCGCTCGGCGTGCCTGAGCCTTCGGAGCTGGCGTTGCTGGGGCTTGGATTGATTGCGCTCTTTGCGGCGCGCGGGCGCAGGCGCGTTCGCTGAACGGGCAAAGGCGTCTTCCCGGCGAAGGCCGGGACCCCAGTTTCGTGCAGGCGCGCGACGACAGGCAACTTGGACCCCGGCCTTCGCCGGGGTGACGTTGTTTATCTATCTGCGCGGAGCGTCGGTGAGAAGTTTTATCTCCGCACGCAGTCCACGAAGAAACACGCCTTTCCTTCGACTCGTTGCTCGACCAGACCGTGAATGTCGGTCTCGAATCCCGGGAACGCGATATTGAATCTCCGCGCGAATTGCAGATACTCGACGATCGTCTTGTTGAAGCGTTCGCCGGGGATCAATAGCGGAATGCCCGGCGGGTAAGGCGTCAGCAGCACGCTCGTGATGCGGCCCTCGAGCGCTTCGATCGGCACGCGATCGATCTCGCGATGGGCCATGCATGCATAGGCTTCCGACGGCTTCATCGCAGGCTGCATGTCGGAGTAATACATCTCGGTCGTCACGCGCGCCACGTCGTGCTGCTTGTACATGTCGTGGATCTGCCCGCACAGGTCGCGCAGGCCGACACGCTCGTAGACCGGATAGGCCTGCACGAACTCGGGCAGGATGCGCCACAGCGGCTGGTTCTTGTCGTAGTCGTCCTTGAACTGCTGAAGCGCCGTGAGCAGCGTGTTCCATCGGCCCTTGGTGATGCCGATCGTGAACATGATGAAGAACGAATAGAGCCCGGTCTTCTCGACGATCACGCCATGCTCGGCGAGATAGCGCGTCACGATCGACGCCGGGATGCCGGTCTTGGCGAACTTGCCCGACACATCCAGCCCCGGCGTGACGACCGTGGACTTGATCGGGTCGAGCATGTTGAAGCCGCCCGCGAGATTGCCGAAGCCGTGCCATTTGTCGTTGGACTTGAGCACCCAGTCGGCCTGCGCGCCGATGCCGTCCTCGACGAGCTTCTCCGGACCCCACACCTTGAACCACCAGTCGGCGCCGAACTCGGCGTCGATCTTCCTCATCGCACGGCGGAAGTCGAGCGCTTCGAGAATGCTTTCCTCGACCAGCGCGGTCCCTCCCGGCGGCTCCATCATCGCGGCCGCGATATCGCATGACGCGATGATCGCGTACTGCGGACTGGTGGAGGTGTGCATCAGGAAAGCTTCGTTGAAGATGGTCGGGTCGAGCTTCACGGTCTCGGACTCGCGCACCAGAATCTGCGAGGCCTGCGACAGGCCGGCCAGCATCTTGTGGGTCGACTGCGTCGCATAGATCATCGACGTTTTCGGCCTCGGCCTGTCGTGGCCGATCGCATGCATGTTGCTGTAGAAATCGTGGAACGACGCGTGCGGACACCACGCTTCGTCGAAATGCAGGTTGTCGATCTTGCCGTCGAGCATCGTCTTCAAGGTCTCGACGTTGTAGAGCACGCCGTCGTAGGTCGATTGCGTGAGCGTCAGGATGCGCGGCTTCTTGTTGGCGGCGTTGCGCGCGAAGGGATTGGCTTCGATCTTTCGCGCGATGCTCTCGGGCGTGAACTCGTCCTTCGGAATCGGGCCGATGATGCCCAGATGATTGCGCCTGGGCGTGAGGAACACGGGTATCGCGCCCGTCATCGTGATCGCGTGCAGGATCGACTTGTGGCAGTTGCGATCGACCACCACGATGTCGTCGGGCGCGACGCTCGCGTGCCACACGATCTTGTTCGAAGTCGAGGTGCCGTTGGTGACGAAGTAGCAATGGTCCGCATGAAAGATGCGCGCGGCGTTGCGCTCCGAGGCCGCGACCGGGCCGGTGTGATCGAGCAGTTGCCCCAACTCTTCGACCGCGTTGCACACGTCCGCACGTAGCATGTTCTCGCCGAAGAACTGATGGAACATCTGCCCCACCGGGCTCTTCAGGAACGCCACGCCGCCCGAATGTCCCGGGCAATGCCACGAGTACGAACCGTCCTGCGCGTAATGCACGAGCGCGCGAAAGAACGGCGGCGCGAGGCCGTCGAGATAAGCCTTGGCTTCGCGGATGATGTGACGCGCCACGAACTCCGGCGTGTCCTCGAACATGTGAATGAAGCCGTGCAGTTCGCGCAGGATGTCGTTGGGAATGTGGCGCGAGGTGCGCGTCTCGCCGTAGATGTAGATCGGTATATCGGCGTTCTTCTTTCGGATCTCTTCGATGAAGGCGCGCAGGTTGAGGATCGCGGGGTCGAGCTCGGGACCCGGCGTGAACTCCTCGTCGTCGATCGACAGGATGAAGGCCGATGCGCGCGACTGCTGTTGCGCGAATTGCGAGAGGTCGCCGTAGCTGGTCGCGCCGAGCACTTCCATGCCTTCGGTTTCGATCGCCGCAGCGAGCGCGCGGATGCCCAGACCCGAGGTGTTCTCGGAACGAAAGTCCTCGTCGATGATGACGATCGGGAAACGGAATTTCATGGGACGCGTCCTCGTTCGGAATCGGTTCGAGCACTACGGCCGCTCGGTCGCGTTGCCACGGCGCGCGGATTCTAACTGGTATCGCCGGGCTGTCATCGGATGCGCCGGCCGCGCATCGCGACCAGCGAGCGCGACGGCCTTCATTCAGGCGCGGGCGCCCTCGTTTGCGCAGCGGCGGACTGCCGCCATACCATGGCGCTTTCCGATGGGCGTCAGCTCCGTTCGTATCGCAACCGGGAAGACCATGGATATCGTCCGCAACACAATGGCTGGCGGCTCGGCATCGCCGGACGCTGCTATCGAAACCGAGCTCGCGTCGCTCGTCGATGTGTATGGGCTTGCGATTCTGCAGGTTCCCGAGCAGATCAAACTGCGGCTCGCGCAGGCCCAGCCCGATGCGCAGCGGCAGATCGACGCGGTACTGAGTGCGCTCGAGGCAGACGTCCCGCAGAGACTGCGCAAGGCTCACGACGACGAGAGGCTCGACGGACTGTTGGAGCAACTGGTCAAGCGCGTCGAGGACCACGGGTCGCTCGACGCGGCAACGGCATCGTGGGCCGTGCGCGCGTGGGCCCATGCGCTCGCGCTGCCGACGGCGAGTCTCGAGAAGACGACGAGCCCGCAGGATTCGTCGGTGGCGCGCGAATTCGCGGCCGTCGTCACTCCGTTGTCCAACAAGCGGACCGCCGCTGTTGGCAAGGAGCCACCCGTGCGTGCCACCGACGCGCAAGCCCCCGCCGTCGTCGAACCCGCGATCGTCGAACCCGCGATCGTCGAGCCCGCGATCGTCGAATCCGCGTTCGTCGAATCCGCGTTCGTCGAATCCGCGTTCGTCGAATCCGCGTTCGTTGAACCCGTCGTCGGCGACCCCGAGGTTGTCGTGCCCACGGTCGCCGTGCCCGCCGTCATCGAACCTGCGATCGTCGTGCCGGCCGTCGCGTCGGCGTCGAGCGCCGATGCAGTCGCTGTGGAGGATGCGCCCGGCATGGATCGGGCTGCCGGTGCGGTCGAAACACAAACCCCGCTGCCGCCGGAGCCGCCTCGCGCATCTCGGGCACCAACCGGGCGACGGACTCTCGCCATCGGTGCAGTGCTGGCGGTGATCGTCCTGGCGATCTTCCTGGGCGTCGGCGGGGCGCGCTGGCTCTCGAGCGGAACGACCTCTGTTCAGCCGCAAGCTCAGTCGCACAGTCAGCCGCCGATGCAGTCGCGCATGCAGCCCCCCGTGCAACCACCTGCGCAGCGCGATTCATCGATTGCGGACGCGACCCCGCGTACGACGCAAGCGACGCCGTCACCGAGACCGGCCGCGCCATCGCCGACGGCTGTTGCGGACGCTGAACCGCGAGCGCCTGCGTCGGCCGCGTCATCGGCCGCGCCATCGGCCGCATCCTCGGGCGCACAACGTCCCACGATCACGCGCGTCGATGTCCCGCGCGTGGTCGTGGGAACTCCGTTCACCGTGGCGATTCGCGTCAGCACGGGCGCCAACGACATCGCAGCCATCGAAAGCAAGGTCGTCGACGGCAGCGCGATCGTGCCCCGGGCGGCCTCGGTGACCGCGAGGAGCGCACTGCGCAGATCGAAGAATGGCGCGTTGCTGGTTCCGTTCAAGGCGATCGCGGCGCCCTCGTACGCAACCATCGAATTCACGGCCGTCGATCGCAACGGATTGCGCAGCGAACCGAAGCGCGCGGCGCTCAACGTCGCCGCGGCCCCTGCCCTTGCCACGAGTAGCTATTGCACTCGCTCCACGTGCGGCACGGTGGTCGCGATCCGCGAACTCGATGCCGGGTCCATCGGACGGCCTGCGGATCGCGGGGCGCGAATGTACGAGGTCATCATCCGCATGGACGACCGCACCATCCACAAGGCCACGGTGCCCGATCACTGGTCGACGGGTACGTGGGTGCAGATGGTCGGCGGCCGCTTCGTGTCGATGACATCGGGTCCACGGTAGCGCGCGCGAATCCCGTTTTCAGGAACAATGCGTCGCACGCCGACGCCACGTGCGAAAAAATGCGCGCACGATCGCCGTTGTCGCCGCGCGGGCCGCGGCATCCGTTTCCTGGAGAAGACATGGCCAGCTCCGTAGCAACTCCTGTCATCGAGGCAGGGCACGCCCCGCCGATCGACGAACGTGCTGACAGTCGCCGCCGCATATGGGCTATCGTCGGCGGCTCTTCGGGCAACCTGGTCGAGTGGTACGACTTCTACGTCTATTCGTTCACGGCGCTCTACTTTGCGTCGTCGTTCTTTCCGTCGGGCGATCGCACTTCGCAGTTGCTCAACACCGCAGGCATCTTCGGCGCCGGTTTCTTGATGCGACCGCTGGGTGGCTGGATTTTCGGCAAGCTCGCCGACAAGCGCGGGCGACGTCTCTCGATGATGATCGCGATGCTGATCATGTGCGGCGGCTCGTTGATGGTCGCGGTTCTACCGACCTACGCGACCATAGGACCCGCGGCCCCCTTGCTGCTGCTGGTCGCACGGTTGATTCAGGGCGTCTCGGTCGGCGGCGAGTACGGCATCAGCGCAACCTACATGAGCGAAGTCGCGCGCGCCCGCAACCGCGGCTTTCTCGCGTCGTTCCAGTACGTGACCTTGATCGGCGGCCAGTTGCTCGCGGTACTCGTGCTGTTCGTGCTGCAGCAGTTCCTGTCGCAGGACGACATGCGCGCATGGGGATGGCGCGTGCCGTTCTTCATCGGCGCGGCGGCCGCGATCGTTGCGCTCTTCCTGCGTCGAGCATTGCACGAGACCACGACTGCCGAACAACGCTCGGCGAGCGAGGCGGGTACGTTCGCGGGCCTTGCGAAACACAAACGCGCGGTCATCACGGTGCTCGGCTTCACTGCGGGTGGGTCATTGATTTTTTATACCTTCACGACCTACATGCAGAAATACTTGGTCAACACGGCAGGCATGACCGCGAAGACCGCAACCACCACGATGACCGCAGTGCTGTTCGTCTACATGATCCTGCAGCCGATGTTCGGCGCTCTGTCGGACCGCATCGGCCGACGCAATTCGATGATCGCGTTCGGATTGCTGTCAACCCTCGTGGTCGTGCCGCTGATGAACGCCCTGTCGCATGTGGGTAGTCCGTTCACTGCATTCCTGTTGATCATCAGCGGGCTCGCGATCGTGAGCTTCTACACGTCGATCAGCGGACTCGTGAAAGCCGAGCTGTTTCCGACCGAAGTGCGCGCGCTCGGCGTCGGCTTCACGTACGGCATCGCGAATGCGATCTTTGGCGGCAGCGCGGAATACGTGGCGCTGTGGTTCAAGCAGGCAGGCCGCGAGGAATGGTTCTACTGGTACGTTGCGGGCATGTGCGCGATCGCATTCATTACCGCACTGGCGATGCAGGATTCACGAAAGACCGGACATCTGCGGCATGATCTTCCGATTCACCCGCGCAGTTGATCGCTGCAAGAGAGCTTGTCACTGCGAGTGTCTTCAAGGAAAAAATGAACGGTGCCCATGTGCCTGAGTTGATCGATGCCGCAACTTGACAGCCCGCCGACACAAGGGCCGCGCGTCAACAGCAGCGACGTCGAAGCGGCACTGCGCTCGGCGATCGACTCCCGCGGACCAAGCGTTCTCTTCGAATCCGAACGACTGCGCGGCGATCTCGAAGCCGCGTGTCCCGCTGCGAAGGTCGAGATCGCACTGGCTATGCTCGCGCTCGCCGCGCAAGTGCCCCAGGAACTTCTCGCAGTGCATTCACACGAGGATCTATCGGGTGTCCTGCCGCGTCTCGCACAACTCCTCGTCGACCGCCACGCGCTCAAGCCCGACCGAGCGCGATGGGCGGTTTTGACCTGGGCACGCGCACTTGGTCTGTCGATCCCCGCATCGTTCGCCGCATTGTGCGTGCAGACAGGCGTCGCAGCGAAACAGAAGGTCGGCGCCCGGCACTGGATCGCCCTCGCGTTCGTCCTTGCGGCGATCCTGATCGGCGTCCTCGCGCTCAGGCCTCGCATGGCCCCATCGGCCGCGCCAATCGCGTCGGCACCGGGGGCTCTCACGCCAAGCTCGGCCGTGCTTGCTTCCGAGATCACGGAGGTCGACAGCAGCGAACTGCTCGCGGGAGACGGCAAGAGTCGCGATGTGTTCGTGTCCTTCAAGGCGAACGGCGTTGCGCTGCGAGGCATCGAGCGGCGCTTCGTGCGCGGTGACGTCGCATGGGATCCTCGACCCTCGATCATCGAACTGTCGCGCGAAGCCATCGAACAGCATCGGGCACTCGTCGGAACGATCGCGCTTCGAACCACACGTCATGCGACCGCGACCTTCCAATACGTGCTGGTCGCGGCCGACGGCACGCGCAGTGCGCCATTCGAGAAGACCTTCACGATCGCGCCGGGACTCGCACAGCCGTCGACCATGACGGCGGCCGCCACGCTTGCCTCGCGCAGCGCCGTCGGTACGACCAAGCCCGAGCACGTCGTACGAATGTCATCACCACGTGCGCGGGTTGCGTCCATGGCACCCGTCGCGGCCTGCACACGGGCGACCTGCGGCAGCGTCGTCGCGGTGCGCGAAATCCCATCGGCAGACGTTCCCCGAGCCGAGGCGGCATCGGCCAAGCCGCGAGGGAGATCGACGGATCGGAAAGCGAGAAGCTACCAGACCATCATCCGCATGGACGACCGCGCGATCCATACGATCACGCAGGCGGCTCGATGGCGAGTCGGCTCGCGCGTCCGCATGGCGGGCGGCAAGTTCGTCGCGATCAGGTCCGGATGAGGTCGCGAACGCGCGAACTCGGTCAGATGGACAACACGGACACGTGCTTCCAACTGCTTGCGGAACCGAGACCGACTTGCGCGTTTCTTGGGCGCTCCGAGATCGTCGCCAAGCTGCCGGCTTCCCGCGTTCGCGGGAACGACAGGGCTAGGTCTTGGGCAACGTCACGCCCTGTTGTCCCTGATACTTGCCGCCCTTATCCTTGTAACTCGTCTCGCATACCTCATCGCTCTCGAAGAACACCACTTGCGCAACGCCTTCATTCGCGTAGATCTTCGCGGGCAGCGGCGTGGTGTTGGAGAATTCCAGCGTCACGTAGCCCTCCCACTCAGGTTCCAGAGGCGTGACGTTGACGATGATGCCGCAGCGCGCGTAGGTGCTCTTGCCCAGACAGATGGTCAGCACGTTGCGCGGAATGCGGAAGTACTCGACGGTGCGTGCGAGCGCGAACGAGTTGGGCGGGATGATGCACACGTCGCCCTTGAAGTCGACGAAGCTCTTCTCGTCGAATGCCTTGGGATCGACGATGGTGCTGTTGATGTTCGTGAAGATCTTGAAGTCGTCGGCGCAGCGGATGTCGTAGCCGTAGCTCGATGTGCCGAAGCTGATGATCTTGTGCATCTGCCCCTTCGCATCGGCCGCGACCCGGACCTGCTGCGCCACGAACGGCTCGATCATGCCGGTCGCTTCGGCCATGCGGCGAATCCACTTGTCGGACTTGATGCTCATCTCGGACTCCACCCGCGTCGAAAGCGCGCGATTCTACGCGACCGAAGGCGCGGTGATCGTCGGGCTTCCATCGACCGCGCGCGCGATCGCGTCGGCGATGCGCTCGATTTCGTCGAGCCGATACTGCGGGAGTGCACTTGCCATCGGCACATCGCTTGCGATTGCAACGATGTGCGGATCGTCCGGCGACAGGAGCGGTTTGCCGATCGCCGCACGATGCACTTCGAGTTTGGGAATCGCTTCGCGCTTGAAGCCTTCGACCAGCACCAGGTCGCAGTCACCCAGATGCGTGAGCAGTTCGTCAAGGCCGGGCTCGGGCGCGCCGTGGTGCTCGCGCATCAGCGCCCAACGACTGGGCGAACTGATCAGCACTTCATGCGAGCCCGCCTCACGAAAGCGAAAGCTGTCCTTGCCGGGCTTGTCGACGTCGAAGCGCACGTGCGCATGCTTGACGACCGAGACACGCCATCCGCGCGCGGCGAGCAGCGGCAAGAGTCTTTCGATCAGAGTGGTCTTGCCCGACCCCGACCAGCCGGCGATGCCGAAGACCTTCATGGGAGTAAATGGGTTGACCTGGACATCGATACCTCTTGGCTGAAACGTCTGTCTCTGCAACCGTCGTTCCCGCGAAAGCGGGAATCCAGTGTCGTATTGAAGTCGCTGGGTCGCCGCGTTCGCGGGGACGACATGCGCGGGCGCCATGGTAGCCGCTCTCGGCCTCGCATTTCCTCGCGGCGAGGCACTGCACATACCGACCCTGGGCCGTCGCCAGAGAAACTTGCCGTCGTGCGGCTTGTTTCTTGCTATGCCACTGTAAACTTCGCGCGATCCCGAGACACATCGGGCGATGGACCCGCCCACCATGCCACGCAAGCTCTTCGTCACCACCGCGCTTCCCTACGCCAACGCGCCGTTTCACATCGGCCACATGATGGAGTACATCCAGGCCGACATCTGGGTGCGCTTCATGCGGATGCGGGGACATCGGATCGCGTTCGTGGGCGCCGATGACGCGCACGGCGCGCCGATCATGATCGCGGCCGAGAAGGCCGGCAAGACGCCGCGCGAATTCGTCGGCGAGATCGCGGCCGACCGGCAGCGCTACTTCGACGGCTACTACCTCGACTTCGATCACTGGCATTCGACCGACTCCGAGGAGAACGTCGAACTGTCGCAGAGCATCTATCGCGCATTGAAGGCCAACGAACTGATCGCGACGCGCGAGGTCGAGCAGTTCTTCGACCCGGTCAAGAACATGTTCCTGCCGGATCGCTACATCAAGGGCGAGTGCCCGGTATGCCATGCGAAGGACCAGTATGGCGACTCGTGCGAGGTGTGCGGCTCGGTCTATACGCCCACCGATCTCATCGATCCTTATTCGGTGTTGACGGGTGCGACGCCGCTATTGAAATCGTCGGAGCATTTTTTCTTCAGGCTGTCGGACCCGCGCTGCGTGAACTTTCTCAAGGCGTGGACCGCGAGCCTGTCGACGACCAGCGGCGGCCAGCGTCTGCAGGCAGAGGTCAGGAACAAGGCGAGCGAATGGCTGCGCGGCAAGAGCGAAGACGCGGACGCGGCGGGCGCCCACACGGCGACCAACGCGGCCAACAGGCGCGAAGGCGGCCTCGCCGACTGGGACATCTCGCGCGACGAGCCCTACTTCGGCATTCCGATTCCGGACGCGCCCGGCAAATATTTTTATGTCTGGCTCGATGCGCCGGTGGGCTATCTGGCCGCATTGAAGAGTTACTTCGATTCGGGCAAGGCCGCGGCCGACGGACACACGCAGACGTTCGATGAATTCATCGCCGATGAAGGCGTCGAGCAGGTGCACTTCATCGGCAAGGACATCATCTATTTCCACACGCTGTTCTGGCCGGCGATGCTGCGCTTCTCGGACCGCAAGACGCCCGACGCGATCTACGTGCACGGCTTCATCACCGTGTCGGGCGAGAAGATGTCCAAGAGCCGCGGCACGGGCCTGTCGCCGCTGCGCTATCTCGAACTGGGCATGAATCCCGAATGGCTGCGCTATTACATCGCGGCCAAGTTGAACGCTCGCATCGAAGACATCGACTTCAATCCGGACGACTTCGTCGCGCGCGTCAACAGCGACCTGATCGGCAAGTACGTCAACATCGCGAGCCGCGCGGCGGGCTTCATCGCTAAGCATTTCAATGGGCGGCTCTACGAAGAAGCCGATGTCGCGCGCGACGGCTTCGCCAGCGAGTTGCGCGACGAGTCTCGCGAGATCGCGCATGCGATCGAAGCGCGCGAATACGGTAAGGCGATCCGGCTCGTGATGGAACTGGCCGACGCAACCAACGGCTTCTTCGACATGGCCAAGCCGTGGATGCTCGCGAAGTCGACCGATCCGGCCGACCGCCCGCATCTGCATCGCGTATGCACGCAGACGCTCGAATGTTTTCGGGTGCTGACCATTTATCTGAAAGCATTCCTGCCGCATCTCGCGAGCGAGGCGGAAATATTTCTCGGCCTCGAAGCGCAGCAGTGGTCCGACATCGATACGCCGCTCGTGCCGGGTGCGAAAATCCATTCGTATCGGCATCTGATGGCGCGTGTCGATCCCAAAATGCTCGACGCATTGTTCGAGCCTGCGCCGGCGCACACTGCTGTGCCGGTTTCAGATGCGCCGCATACCCCACCAGCCGCAATGATCGAAACCTCAACCGTAGTGCAGCCCCCGACCGAGTCGACAGTCGACCCCGCAGCCCTCAAAGATAAAAGCGACACGATCGTCATCGATGATTTCGCGAAGGTCGATCTGCGCGTTGCGAAGATCGTCGCGGCCGAAAAGGTCGACGGCTCGACCAAGCTGTTGCGTCTCACGCTCGACATCGGCGAGCGCGACGAGCACGGCGCCCCGCTCACGCGCAATGTGTTCGCGGGAATCCAGAGCGCGTACGCCCCCGAGCAACTCGCCGGCAAGATGACCGTGATGGTCGCCAACCTCGCGCCGCGCAAGATGAAGTTCGGCGTGTCCGAAGGCATGGTGCTCGCCGCCAGCGCCGCCGATGAAAAAGCCGAGCCGGGACTTTTCATCCTCGAGCCGCACGAAGGCGCTGCGCCCGGCATGCGGGTGCGTTGATGAACAACCAACACTACCGGAGACGGTCGATGACTCGCCGTTCAACATCATGAAGGCCGTGCTCTGCAGGCAGCACGGATTGCCCGATACGCTCGAACTCGCCGATCTGCCGTCGCCCGAGCCGGGTCCCGGTCAGGTGCTGATCGCAGTCAAGGCCGCGGGCGTGAATTTTCCCGACACGCTGATCATCCAGAACAAGTATCAGTTCAAGCCGGCCTTGCCGTTCTCGCCGGGTGGTGAACTGGCCGGAACGATCACCGCGGTCGGCCCCGACGTCAAAGGCTACGAGGTCGGTCAGAACGTGATCGCGTTCACCGGATGGGGCGCGTTCGCCGAAGAAGTCGTTGCAGATGCAATCAAGTTGATGCCGATTCCACCCGGCGTGCCGTTCGACATCGCCGCGTCGTTCGTGATGACTTACGGAACGTCGTATCACGCGCTGAAAGACCGCGCGGCGCTGAAGGCCGGCGAGACGCTGCTCGTGCTCGGAGCCGCGGGAGGCGTCGGCCTCGCCGCGGTCGAACTCGGCAAGGCGCTCGGCGCGCGCGTGATCGCGGCCGCGTCCAGCGACGAGAAGCTCGCGGTGTGCAAGGAGCACGGCGCCGACGAGACGATCAACTACTCGACCGAGGATCTGCGCGAACGCATCAAGGCTCTGACCGAAGGCAAGGGCGTCGATGTGATCTACGATCCGGTCGGCGGCGGGTACACCGAGCCGGCATTGCGCAGCATGGCGTGGCGCGGACGTCTTCTCGTAGTCGGCTTTGCCAATGGCGAGATTCCCAGCATTGCGCTCAACCTCACTCTGCTGAAAGGCTGTTCGATCGTCGGCGTGTTCTGGGGCGAGTATGTGAAGCGCGAGCCAAAGTCGAATGCGAAGGACCTGATGGAGTTGGTCGGCATGATGCAGGCGGGAACGATCAAGCCGTTGGTCTCCGCGCGCTACCCGTTCTCAAAGGCAGCCGATGCGTTGAATGCGGTGATGCAGAGGAAGGTCACGGGAAAGATTGTCCTCGTGCCATAGTGCTGTCGTTCCCGCGAACGCGGGAACCCAGCGGCGTTGAACGTAAGAAGACACTGGGTCCCCGCGTTCGCGGGGACGACAAGCGGAAAGCACACATGAACTTCGACTACACCCCCAAGGTCCAGGAACTGCGCGCGCGTCTGCTCGCGTTCATGGACGAACACGTCTACCCGAACGAGCATCGCTTTCATGAAGAGATCGAAACGAATCGCGCGAACGGCAATGCATGGATACCGACCAAGCTCATCGAGGAGCTGAAGCCTAAGGCGCGCGCCGCGGGACTGTGGAATCTCTTCCTGCCGTTCTCGAAACGCGTCCCGGAAGGGCTGACCAATCTCGAATATGCGCCCCTCTGCGAAATCATGGGACGCGTGCATTTCGCGCCCGAAATCTTCAACTGCTCGGCGCCCGACACCGGCAACATGGAGACGCTGGAACGCTATGCGTCCGAAGACGTCAAGCGCACCTGGCTCGACCCGCTCTTGCGCGGCGAGATTCGTTCGGCCTTCCTGATGACCGAGCCTGCGGTCGCGTCGTCGGATGCGACCAACATCCAGTGCTCGATGACGAAGGACGGCGACGACTACGTCATCAACGGTCGCAAGTGGTGGTCCTCGGGCGCGGGCGATCCGCGCTGCACGGTGTACATCGTGATGGGCAAGACCAATGCCGATGCGGGGCGGCACGAGCAGCAGTCGATGATCGTCGTTGCAGCGAACTCGCCGGGCATCGAGGTGCTGCGCCCGCTCACGGTGTTCGGCTACGACGACGCGCCGCACGGACACATGGAAGTCGATCTGAAGGACGTGCGCGTTCCGGCCGCGAACATACTGCTGGGCGAAGGTCGCGGCTTCGAGATCGCGCAAGGTCGGTTAGGCCCGGGGCGCATCCATCACTGCATGCGCCTCGTCGGCGTGGCAGAGCGCGCTCTCGAACTGATGTGCAAGCGATCATTGGAACGCGTGGCCTTCGGCAAGAAAATCGCCGAGCAGGGCGTGACCCTGGAGCGCATCGCCGAGGCGCGCTGCATGATCGACCAGGCGCGCTTCCTCACGCTCAACGCGGCCTTCAAGATGGACACGGTCGGCAACAAGATCGCCAGGTCGGAGATCGCGATGATCAAGGTGGTCGCACCCAACGTGGCGTGTCAGGTGCTCGACTGGGCGATCCAGATGCACGGCGGCGGCGGCGTGTGCGGCGACTTCCCGATCGCAATGATGTACGCGCATTCGCGCACGCTGCGGCTGGCCGATGGGCCTGACGAGGTGCATCGCGTCGCGGTCGCAAAATTCGAGCTCTCGAAGCACATGACGATTCCCGCCGGGAGAGGTAAGCACGCGTCGCTCGAAGAGATGCCGGTCACGCGCGGGTGACTTCTCGGTGATGAAATGGGCGGGCCCCGTCCGTTGAAACTTGGAGCACTGCCATGAATCCGAACAAGACACTCTGGGAAAAAGGCGACTTCACGCGTCTCGCGCAGACGATGAGAGAAAGCGGCGAAGCCTTGGTCAAGGCGATTGGCGTCACCAAGAATCTCAAGGTGTTGGACCTTGGATGCGGCGACGGCACTACGGCGATACCCGCAGCGCAACTCGGCGCAGATGTGCTGGGGGTCGACATCGCCAAAAACCTGGTCGAGGCGGGTAACAAGCGCGCGCAACAATACGGCTTTGCGAACTGCCGGTTCGAGGAAGGCGATGCATCTGACCTGCATCAGCTTGACCACGATACGTTCGATCTCGTCGTCAGCATCTTCGGCGCCATGTTCGCGCCAAGGCCGACTGACGTTGCCAAGGAGATGGTCCGCGTGACCCGACCCGGCGGTCGGATCATCATGGGGAACTGGATTCCGAACGATCCCACTCTGGTCGCGCAGATTCTGAAAATCAGTTCGGCGTATTCGCCGCCGCCTCCTGAAGGTTTCATCAGCCCCATGACATGGGGAATCGAGAATAACGTGCTGGAACGATTTGCAGCCGCGGGAGTTTCGCGAGAGGCGGTTTCGTTCAGCAAGGACACCTATGTCTTCAATTTCCGCGGTGGCCCGATGGAGTTCGTCAACGAATTCAGAAAATACTATGGGCCTACGATGAACGCGTTCGAAGCGGCAGAACGGGATGGCCGGGCCGAATTGCTCAAGACGGAATTGGAAGAGTTGTTCAAGAGCCAGAACCGGAGCGCGAGCGAGGCGCTCACGTCAATCCCGGCGACCTTCCTGCGCGTGATGGTTTCGGTCCCCTAGCGTTTTCGATTTGCCGTGCACGGTAAACGCAAGATGCTCGCCGTGGACTTCTGACTCGCACATTCACTCCAGGACGCTTCCTACTTCAGCCATTTGTCCATCACACCGCCGTACTCGCCGGTGACCTTGGCCAGATGCAGCCACTGGTCTATGAACGCCTTGAAGGCCACGTCGTCTCTCGGCAACAGATAGGCTTTCTCGCTGTACTGCAAGGGCTTGTCGATCGGCACCGGACAAAGCGCCGGTCGCAGCTTGTGCTGCATCAAGGTCTCGGACGCATCGGTGATCATCACGTCGGCGCGACCGGCGACGATCTCGTCGAAGATCGTCACGTTGTCGGGATAGACGCGGATCTGCGCCTGCTTGAGATTGGCCTTGGCATAGCGCTCGTTGGTGCCGCCGGGATTGACGATCGCGCGCACTTCGGGCCTGTCTATCTGCGCGAGCGATGCGTACTTGCCCACGTCCGCGCAGCGCACGATGGGCGCCTTGCCGTCGATCATCGTCATCGTGCTGAAGGCCGCGCGCATCTGCCGGTCGAGCGTCACCGAGATGCCGCCCATCGCGACGTCGCACATGCCGGACGTGAAGTCGTTCAGGAGCGTCGGCCACGATGTCTTGACGAAACGTGGCCTGGCTTTCAGAGCCGTGGCGAGGGACTGAGCGAGATCGACATCGGCGCCTTCGAACTGTCCGTCGGCGCGCAGGAAACTGAAGGGCTTGTAGTCGCCGGTCAGGCAGACGCGCAACTCGCCGCTGTCGCGGATGCGGTCGAGCGCGGAGCCCGTCGATGCTCCCTGGCTTTGCGCATGCGCGGCCGTGATCGCCAGAAGGCTCATGGCCACGATCGAAATCAAGAGCTTCATCGTCGTTTCCTCGAGGTTGGTTTGTTGAAGCGCCCGATCATAAGCCGAGGTCGACGCAACACGATAGAATCGCGCTCGCTTCACGCGCTCGCTTCATTCACGCACGCATAGCCAAACCATGTACGTATCCGAAATCACCCGCTTCATCGAAGCATTGAAAGCGGAGAACCCGCGCATCGTCGCCGACCAGGCGAAGGGTCGCGCGATCTGGTGGGATAAGAAGCCACAGACCTCCGACGAAGCCGAGCGCGTCGCCGAGTCGCGTGTGCCACAGCCCGGCTACGTGTACCAGACCAAGCTCAAGTGATCGTGCTTCCGGGGCAACCGCTCCGCTCTTCGGACCCCACGCGTACCTTGCCGCCGCCCGCATCGGTCGATAGCACGCCCGACACGACTGACGGCCTCGCGTTCGCGCGCCTCTATGGCGAACCGCTGTTCGCGATGCCGCAGGATCTGTACATCCCGCCCGATGCGCTCGAGGTCTTTCTCGAAGCCTTCGAAGGTCCACTGGACCTCTTGCTGTACCTGATCAGGAAGCAGAACTTCAACGTCCTCGACATTCCGATGGCCGAGGTCACGCGACAGTACCTCGGCTACATCGAGCAGATACGCAAGAGCAACCTCGAACTCGCGGGCGAGTATCTGCTGATGGCCGCGATGCTGATCGAGATCAAGTCGCGCATGCTGTTGCCGGTCAGAAAAAGCGCTTCCAGCGGCGAGGCCGAAGACCCGCGCGCAGAACTGGTCAGACGGCTCGTCGAATACGAACGCATGAAGCTCGCCGCATTGCAGGTCGATGCGTTGCCCACCATCGGACGCGACTTCATCGTCGCTGCCGCGACCATAGCCGACACGGTCGAAAAGGTATGGCCCGACGTCCATGTCGCCGACCTTCAGGCGGCATGGGCCGATGTACTGCGGCGTGCGCACCTCGTCGCGCACCATCGCATCCGACGCGAAGAGCTGTCGGTGCGTGAGCACATGACGCACATCCTGCGGCGCCTGAAGGAGGCGCGCTTCGTCGAGTTCAGCGATCTCTTCGAATCGGGCCGCGGCGTGCAGGTGGCGATCGTCACCTTCCTCGCATTGCTCGAGCTCGCGCGTGAGTTGCTCGTCGAAGTCACGCAGGGCGAGGCGTATGCGCCGATCTATGTGAAGCTGGCGTTCGCGCCGAACTGACCGTCGTCCCCGCGAAAGCGGGGACCCAGTGGCTCGCTTTGACGACACTTGATTCCCGCGTTCGCGGGAACGACGTGCTCGCTCAGGCGACCTTCTTCACTTCCGCTGCGTGGCCATGGCCCTCGAAGAATTGCTCGTCTTCGGTCGAACCCTTCAACGCCGTCGTCGATGAGTCGCGCTCGATGGTCTGCGTGACCGCATCGAAGTAGCCGGTACCGACTTCGCGCTGATGCTTGACCGCGGTGAAGCCCTGCTCGGCGGCGGCGAACTCGGCTTCCTGCAACTCGACGAAGGCGCTCATCTGCGTGCGCGCGTAGCCGTGCGCGAGATGGAACATCGAATAGTTGAGGCTGTGGAAACCCGCGAGCGTGATGAACTGGAACTTGTAGCCCATCGCGCCGAGCTCTCTCTGAAATTTCGCGATGGTGGCGTCGTCGAGATTCTTCTTCCAGTTGAACGACGGCGAGCAGTTGTATGCGAGCAGCTTGCCCGGAAACTTCGCATGAATCGCATCGGCGAACGCCTTGGCGTAAGCGAGGTCGGGCTTGCCGGTTTCGCACCACACCATGTCGGCATATTCGGAATAGGCGAGGCCGCGTGAGATCGCCTGGTCGAGCCCCGGGCGCGTGCGGTAGAAGCCTTCGATGGTGCGCTTGCCGGTCAGAAACGATTTGTCGTTGTCGTCGACGTCGCTGGTGACGAGGTCGGCCGCTTCGGCGTCGGTGCGTGCGACAACCAGCGTGGGCGTACCCATCACGTCGGCGGCCAAACGCGCGGCAACCAGTTTCGCGACCGCTTCGCGTGTCGGCACGAGCACCTTGCCGCCCATGTGGCCGCACTTCTTGACCGACGCGAGCTGGTCTTCGAAGTGGACGCCGGCGGCGCCGGCTTCGATCATCGACTTCATCAGCTCGAAGGCGTTGAGCACGCCGCCGAAGCCGGCTTCGGCATCGGCGACGATGGGCGCGAAGTAGTCGATATCGTTCTTGCCTTCGGACCATTGAATCTGATCGGCGCGCGTGAACGCGTTGTTGATGCGCCGAACCACCATCGGCACCGAGTTCGCGGGATAGAGCGATTGATCGGGATACATCTCGCCTGCGAGATTGGCGTCGCCCGCGACCTGCCAGCCCGAGAGATAAATCGCCTTGAGGCCGGCCTTGACCTGCTGCATCGCCTGGTTGCCGGTCAGTGCGCCGAGCGTGTTGACGAAGGGCTCGTTGTTGACGAGGTTCCAGAGTTTTTCCGCGCCGCGCTTGGCAAGCGTGTGCTCGATCTGCACCGAGCCGCGCAGGCGCACGACGTCGGCTGCGGAATAGCCGCGCTTGATATTGTTCCAACGCGGATTGGTGTCCCAATCTTTTTGAAGTTTCTGGGTTTCGAGTTCGCGTGCGCTCATGCTGGGCTCCATCGTTGACAAGGCAAATGCAAAAAATGCTTGAACGATGGTAAACAAATTGACGCTCGGTAACAAGTGATATGTCTTATATAAGACTAAAAACTTAATCCTTATTGTTCAGTATTTTAGCTATTGTATTTTGCATCGTGGAGAACGTTTTCCACGATACGGGACAACATAGTGCTCCGCAGCAGAGGCTGTCGCTCAATCCGGGCGCATCGAAAGCGCCTCGTTCGACACGATGATTCCATCCGCGTCCGCGTAGATGTGCGCGCCCGGTTCGATGGTCACCCCGGAGAATTGCACGCTTACGTCCCGCTCTCCTTCGCCCTCTTTGCGGGCTCTGCGAGGTTGCAGCGCACGCGCACGAATCGCGATTTCGGCCTCGTTCAATTCATCCACGTCGCGCACGGCGCCGTGAACGACCACGCCCGCCCATCCGTTCGCAGCCGCAAAGTTCGCCAGGTTGCCGCCGAGCAAAGCGACCTCGAGGCTGCCTCTGCCATCGACGACCAGCACTCTTCCATGGCCGGGCTGCTGTAGGGCTTCGCGCACGAGCGCGTTGTCTTCGAAGACGGCGAGCGTCGACGCGGGTCCGTGAAAGCGCTTCCTGCGGCCTAGCGAGAGATAGCCGGACTCGACGACTTGAATGCGGCCATCGAGCAACCGGTCTTCGTAGGCATCGCACAGGTCGCAGGTCGAGAAAGACGTCATTGCCATTCCTGAAAAAAAGGCCGCGATTCGCGGCCATGCATTGCATCGAAACGAGATCGATCAAGCGGCACGGCGTTCGAGCGCAGCCGCATCAAGCCTGGACTGCGCGAGCCTGGACTGCGCGAGCCTGGACTGCGTGTCGCGAAGCCCCGTGCGCAGGCCTTCTTCGACTACCGGATGATAGAACGGCATGTCGAGCATCTGCGCGATCGTGCATTTCATCTGTAAGGCCCACGCGAGCAGATGGCCGATATGTTCGGCATCCGGTCCGAGCATTTCAGCGCCGAGAAAACGCTCCGTACCGACCTCGGCGTAAAGATGCAGCAAGCCCTGATTGCGAAGCATCACGCGCGCGCGCCCCTGCTCCTCGAAGGACACTTCCCCCACCACGTGCGGCAAGTGCTGAACCGCACGATAGCCGCCGCCGACGACCGCGATCTGCGGATCGGTGAACACCACGCCGAGTGCCGCGCGGCGCAGACCCTTTCGTACATTCGGAAAGCGCGCCGCGTTGTCTCCCGCGATGCGACCTTCATCGGCCGCTTCGTGCAACACCGGCACATCGTTGTTGACGTCGCCCGCGATGAAGATCGGCGACGAGCCGCATTGCAGCGTCTCGCGATCGAACAAGGGGATCGCATGCGCATTCAGTTCGAGCGACGTGTGTTCGAGACCGAGATTGCGCACATTGGGCGTGCGGCCCGTCGCGGCCAGCAGATAGTCGAAGCGCTCGCTCCGATCGCAGCCCTCCCTGTCCTTGTAGACCACGACCACCTGGTCGCCGTCGCGCGAGACTTCGGCGTGCGCATTGGTATCGAGATAGAGCTCGGCGCCGAACAGTTTGCGGGCCTGCGCGAGAATCGCAGGATCGGCAAGCGGTCCCACGCCGCCGCCGCGGCCGAAAATCTTCACGCGCACGCCGAGGCGATGCAGCGCCTGGCCGAGCTCGAGACCGATCACGCCCGGCCCGAACACGGCGACGCTCCCGGGCAGATCGTCGAACTCGAAGATCTGATCGTTCGTGATCAGTCGATCGCCGAGCGCCTGCCACGTTGGGGGATAGCCCGGAAACGATCCGGTGGCGATCACGATCGCGTTGGCATGCACAGTCTGGCCGTTGTCGATGGCAAGCGTGCGGTCGTCCGTGAAGGCCGCGCGTCCAAAAATCTTGTCGCTGTCCGGCATCTCTGCGATGCCCTTCAAAACGAATCCCACGAAGCGGTCGCGCTCGCGCTTGACGCGCGCCATCACGGCCTTGCCGTCCACTTTCAACGGCGCGTCGATAGCAAGTCCGAAGGCCGCGAAGCGCTCCACACTGTGCGCGGCTTCCGCGGGCGCGATCAGGAGCTTGCTTGGCATGCAGCCGACCCGCGCGCACGTCGTGCCGTACACCGTGCTCTCGATCAGAAGCGCGCGCTTGCCGGCATTCTTCGCCGCGCGATACGCAGCCAGTCCGGCAGTGCCTGCGCCGATGACGGCAACGTCGGTTTCGATGCGATCCATGGCTAGCCCTCCTTGCGACAGATGAAGCAGAACACGACCGACCTGAGGCGGGCCGCTCGCGTTCTGTCGATTGCTGCCCTTCTTTTTTTACGCGGCCTTCTTCAAATAATTCTCGAGCTCGCTGGCGCCGCCGATCAGCCCACCGTTGATGAAAACCTGCGGCACCGTCGCGCCGCCCGAAATCGCGCCGACAGCCCTGCTGCGGATCGCGTTTCCAAGCGGCACCTCGACGTATTCGTAACCGGCTTCGGTCAACAGACGCTTGGCCTTCGCGCAGTGCGGGCAACCGCTGCGCGTGAGTACCGTGACCTGATCGGGACGACCGGCCTTCGGATCCAGATAATCGAGCATCGTATCCGCATCGGAGACTTCGAAGGGGTCGCCTTCCTTCTGCGGCTCGATGAACATCTTCTCGATCTTCCTGTTTCGCACCAGCATCGCGCAGCGCCACGAGCGCTTGCCGAAGTTCAGATCGCTCTTGTCGACCAGCATGCCCATCTGTTCGGTGAACGCGCCGTGCCGTCGGGCAGCAGTATGACGTTTTCGGACTCCTGGTCGCGCGCCCACTCCTGCATCACGAACGGATGGTTGACCGAACGATTGGTCGACGACAAAAAAATCCTGGGCTCGATACTTCACAAAATCATGCGCTGGATCTCCGGCTCTCGATCGAGCCACTGATGCTTCAACGCACCGCCCACGTGCAGCACGAACAGTGCGTAGAGCAGATAGCCGAAGCGCTCGTGGAGCGCGAAGAAAAGATCGTGCATCTGCTCTTTCGTAGCCGCGTCGAGATTCATCATGAAGCCGATGCGCGGCCAGGGCACGAGACCGAACAGAGTCATCGGATGGGTTGCCGCATCCTTCCATGCCGAGTCGTGCAGCCACCCCGACAGCGGCAACGCGAAGATCAACACGTAGAGCATCGCATGCGCGGCATGCGCGCCGACGCGCTCGCCTCGTGAGTACGCCGAAGGCAAAGGCGGCGGTCGATACGCGAAGCGCCACAGCAGTCGCATCGCGGCCAGACCGAGCACGGTGATGCCGATCGACTTGTGGGCATCGATCACGGGTCGCTCCCACTCGTCGGGAAGCGAGTCGACGATCCAGACCAGCACGACGTTGATCACGATCAGCAGCGCGATCGCCCAATGCAGAATGATCGCGGTACGCGTGTATTTGTTCGATGCGGCGATGCTCATGTTCGAGAGTGTGAAGCAAGATTGATCGTTGTCGCAGGCGCATTCGATCGAAGAAAATTGGGACATTGTCGTCCCCGCACAAGCGGGGACCCAGCGACATCCGCCGAAAGACACTGGATTCCCGCTTGCGCGGGGACGACAGGGGGCGACCATGCGATCATCGCTCGTCCGCCGTTCGTGATTTCGTCTTGACTCAACGCCTCGAGGGCGCACTCGCCCTCGCTTCTCCTCGCTTTCATCCACCCGCCACACCGCTTTCCAGCGCGCTGATCCACGCCGCTGTGGCAATCGTGTGGCTGCTGCTGTTCGCAGGCGCTTTCTTCCTCGGCGGCGTGTATGCGTGGGCTACCGGCATCGCCTACATCGCATACGACACCGCGCTTCTGGCCTTCGTCGGGTGGAAGACCTTGCACCTCTTGCGGCCGCACGCCGAAACGGTGACGAGCGCGAAATCAGAGAGCATCGCCGTCGTGATTGCCGCGCACAACGAAACGACGGTGCTCGCGGCCACGCTCTCCTCGCTGTTCGCGCAAGACGATCTGCCCGACGCGATCGTGATCGCCGACGACGGCTCGACCGATGACACGAGCGCCCTGCTGATCGAGCGCTTCGGCTTCATGCAACCGGCGATCGGACATTGGGCCACGAGCAGCACGATGCCATCGCTGCATTGGCTGCGCCTGCCGCATGGCGGCAAGGCGCGCGCGCTCAACGCCACGCTCGCCGCGCCAATCGACCCCGCAGTCGACGCCGCAGCCGATGCGAGCGACGATCGTTGCAGGACCGACATCGTGATGACGGTCGATGCCGACACGCAGCTCGCATCGGGTGCGGTCGGTGCGATGCGTCGCGCGTTCTCGAACGATACGCGGCTGGTCGCCGCGACGGGCGTGATCACGCCCGTCTGCGGACCGTCGTTGACGGGTCGTTTGTTCGAGTGGTTCCAGACCTACGAATACATCCGCAATTTTCTGTCGCGCTATGCGTGGATGCGCATCGACAGTCTGCTCTTGATCTCCGGCGCGTTCGCGGGTTTCCGTCGCGAAGCGCTGCTGCAGGTCGGCGGCTTCGATCCGCACTGCCTGGTCGAGGATTACGAGTTGATTCACCGCCTCGCGCGCTACTCGTCGCTGCACGGACTGCACTGGCGCTCGGCCGTGATCGGCGATGCGCGCGCGCAGACCGAAGCCCCGAGCACGACCAGCGCGTTTCTTCGGCAACGACGCCGCTGGTTCGGCGGCTTTCTGCAGACGCAGTACTGGTATCGCGCGATGGTCGGCGACGGGCGCTACGGAAACATCGGACGATGGATGATGCCGGTCAAGGCGATCGACACGATGCAGCCGATCTTCGGCCTGACCGCGCTCGGGGTGCTGCTGGTCGCGCTGGCTCAAGGACGCGTCAACGTGCTGATCCCGGTTTCGACGTTGATCATCGGCAAGATCGTCATCGACCTGGGCTTTCATCTGTGGTCGGTGCATCTCTATCGTCGCTGGGTCGGCGCGCGCACCGAAGCGCGCTTCGGCCTCGCATTGCTCGCAGCGTTGCTCGAGCCGTTCAGCTTTCAGATCCTGCGGCATCTGGGCGCCGCACTCGGATGGGTGACGTTTCTGACGCGTCAACGGCATTGGGGCAAACAGGAGCGGGTCGCTGCGATCGTTGCGGGCGAGGCGTTGGAAGAGAACAAGCCCAGAGGCTGAATACCGCAAATTCTCGCCGTCTTCCCGGCGAAGGCCGGGACCCAAGTTTCGCGCACACGTTGCGACAGGAAACTTGGACCCCGGCCTCCGCCGGGCGACGGCTTGGCAGCAGCGTCGCGCTATGCGGCGAGCCGCTCGTCAGCATTGAAACTGAACCCTCGATCGTTGAACTCCACGCGCACCGTGTCCTTCGCTCCGAACTTGCCTTCGAGAATCATCTTCGACAAGGGATTCTCGAGCTGCTGCTGAATCGCGCGCTTCAACGGCCGCGCACCGAACAACGGGTCGAAGCCGACGGTCGCGAGTTTCGTCAATGCAGCCTCCGACACGACCAGACCGATCTCCATCTTTTCGAGTCGTCGTTCGAGAATCCCGAGCTGAATGCGCGCGATCGCCGCGATGTTGCCCGCGTCGAGCCCATGGAACACCACCACCTCGTCGATGCGATTGAGGAACTCGGGTCTGAACTCCTGCTTGACCTCCTGCCACACCAGACCCTTGATGCGCTCGTACACCGCCTCGGCTGTGGTCGGGTCCCCGGTCAGCGCCGCGCTTTCGGCAAGGATCAACTGCGAGCCGATGTTCGATGTCATCACGATCACCGTGTTCTTGAAGTCGACCGTGCGCCCTTGCCCATCGGTGAGACGACCATCGTCGAGGACTTGCAGCAGCACGTTGAACACATCGGGATGCGCCTTTTCGATTTCGTCGAGCAGGATCACGCTGTAGGGCTTGCGTCGCACGAGCTCGGTCAGGTAACCGCCCTCTTCGTAGCCGACATATCCGGGCGGCGCGCCGATCAAGCGCGCGACGCTGTGCTTCTCCATGAACTCGCTCATGTCGATGCGTATCAGGTGATCGTCCGAATCGAAGAGGAAATTCGCGAGTGCCTTGCAGAGTTCGGTCTTGCCGACGCCGGTGGGGCCGAGGAAAAGAAACGACCCGTACGGGCGATTCGGATCGGAGAGGCCCGCGCGTGAACGGCGGATCGCGTCCGACACGAGCCGCACGGCTTCGTCCTGGCCGACCACGCGCTTATGCAACGCGTCTTCCATGAAGAGCAGCTTGTCGCGCTCGCCCTGCATCATCTTGCTGACCGGTATGCCGGTCGCGCGCGAGACGACCTCGGCGATTTCTTCGGCGCCGACTTCGGTGCGCACCAACTGGTTCGGCTTTTTCGTGGCGGCGGAATGGGCTTCTGCCGACTTCAACTGCTCTTCGAGCGGCGGCAGCTTGCCGTATTGCAGCTCGGCTACCTTGTCGAGCTTGCCTTCGCGCTTCAAGACGGCGATCTGCTGCTTGACGCTTTCGATCTCTTCCATGATCGATGCGGTACCGACGACCTGGGCCTTCTCGGCCTTCCAGATTTCTTCGAGGTCCGAGTATTCTTTTTGCAGGCGAATCATTTCCTGCTCAAGCAGTTCGAGCCGCTTCTGCGAAGCCTCGTCCTTCTCCTTCTTGATCGCCTCGCGTTCGATCTTCAGCTGGATCAGACGTCGATCGAGCCGGTCCATCACTTCGGGCTTCGAATCGATCTCCATCTTGATGCGCGCGGCTGCTTCGTCGATCAGGTCGATCGCCTTGTCGGGCAGGAAGCGGTCGGTGATGTAGCGGTGGCTGAGCTCGGCCGCGGCGACGATCGCCGGATCCGTGATCTGCACACCGTGATGCACCTCGTATTTTTCCTGCAAGCCGCGCAGGATCGCGATCGTGCTTTCGACCGAAGGCTCGTCGACCAGCACCTTCTGGAAGCGACGCTCGAGCGCTGCGTCCTTCTCGATGTACTTGCGATATTCATCGAGCGTGGTCGCGCCGATGCAATGCAGCTCGCCACGCGCGAGCGCGGGCTTCAACATGTTGCCGGCATCGATCGCGCCTTCGGCCTTGCCGGCGCCGACCATGGTGTGCAACTCGTCGATGAAAATCAGGGTCTGGCCTTCATCCTTCGCGATGTCCGCGAGCACGGCCTTCAATCGCTCCTCGAACTCGCCGCGATACTTGGCGCCCGCAAGCAAGAGCGCGATGTCCAGGACCAGCAGACGCTTGCCCTTCAAGGACTCCGGTACTTCTCCATTGACGATGCGCTGCGCGAGCCCTTCGACGATCGCGGTCTTGCCCACGCCCGGCTCGCCGATCAAGACGGGATTGTTCTTCGTGCGACGCTGAAGAATCTGCATGGCGCGGCGAATCTCGTCGTCGCGGCCGATGACGGGATCGAGCTTGCCTTGCCGTGCGCGCTCGGTCAGGTCGATCGTGTATTTCTTGAGCGCCTCGCGCTGCGATTCGGCATCGGCGCTATCGACCGACGCGCCGCCGCGCACCGCGTCGATCGCGGCGGTGACAGCCTTCTTCGTGAGACCCGCTTCCTTCGCGGCGCGGCCCGCTTCGCCTTTGTCGTCGGCCACCGCGAGCAGGAACATCTCGCTGGCGATGTATTCGTCGCCGCGCTTTTGCGCATCCTTGTCGGCGATATTGAGCAAACCCCCGAGGTCGCGGCCGATCTGCACCTGCCCACCCGTGCCCTGGACCTGCGGCAGTCGAGCGATCGCCTGCTCGAGCGACGTCGAGAGCTTCTGCACGTTGACGCCCGCGTGTTGCAAGAGCGAGCGCGCCGACCCATCCTGCTGCGCAAGCAGCGCCTGCAAGACGTGGACCGGTTCGATAAACTGGTTGTCGCGCCCGACCGCAATGCTTTGCGCATCGGCGAGCGCTTCCTGGAACTTGGTGGTGAGTTTGTCGAGACGCATGGTTCCTGGCCTGTGAAAATCGCTGTTGCGAAGATGAGGTGAACCCGATGGCTTTCAAGTGCGGGGCGAGTCGCACACGCACGCCAGGTGCTCGCCGACAAGGGCTGCCTCCATCTTGACACCCCCCACATACGACCCCATGTGGGAGTGTGAAAATGCATACGCCTGTAATAAATGATCGATGCGTTCGACCTATTGGCATGCGAAACGCGCTCTTGCCGAGCAGTCATGGCAGCAGAGCGAAACCGGCGTCGCTCGAGGCACGTAAGAGCGACATTGAATCTTGTGGAGCAAGTATGACCGAGACGAATACTGCGCATTCTCCGACACCGGTGGCACCCCGACGCGGCTTCATCGCGACGAGCGGCGCGCTGCTCGGTGGCCTGGCCTGGTGGAGTACGCGCCGGCCTGCAAGTGCCGCCGCACAAAGCGGCCCGCCGGGCATGGTGACCATCATTCCATTCACGGCCGCGGGCGTGAAGCAAGCACCCGTCAGCGTCGCGAAGATCGTCAAGACCGACGCCGAATGGCAGAAGCAATTGACGCCGATCGAGTTCACAGTCTCGCGCAAGGACGGAACCGAACGGCCCTTCACCGGCAACACCTGGAACCTGCATGACAAGGGTCTGTATCGCTGTGTGGGCTGCGACACGGCGCTCTACGATTCGGAAACCAAGTTCGAATCGGGAACCGGCTGGCCGAGCTTCTGGCAACCGATCGCCGACGAAAACATCGTCAAGACCACCGACCATAGTTTTCTCATGGCGCGCACGGCCATCTCGTGCAAGCGATGCGACGGGCACTTGGGTCATGTGTTCGAAGATGGACCCAAGCCCACCGGATTACGTTATTGCATGAACTCTGCCGCGATGAAATTCGCGAAACGCGCTTGATGTCGCGCTTGATGTGACCCTACCGATGAGGACCACGATGAACCGATTTTCCTTTTTTCAACGCTTCGCCCGCGTCGCTACCGTCGGGGCGCTTGCCGCACTGACGGCATGCGGTCTGGCCGATGCCGCCGATCGAACTTACGACTTGCCGAACCCGGCCATCGACATTCCTCTCGCGCAAGCGAAGGGATCGCAGACTCTGGTCGTCGCGGGCGGCTGCTTCTGGGGCGTCGAAGGGGTCTTCAAGCATGTCAAGGGAGTGATCTCGGCGACCTCGGGTTACGCGGGTGGCGACGCATCGACGGCCAACTACGAGACGACAAGCTCGGGCCGCACCGGGCATGCCGAGTCGGTCAGCATCGCTTACGACCCGTCGCAGGTCACGGTCGGCCAGTTGCTCAAGGTCTTCTTCTCGGTGGCTCACAATCCGACCGAGCTCAATCGGCAAGGGCCCGACCACGGTACACAATATCGCTCGGCGATCTTCTACAAGGGCGATGAGCAGAAGCGTGTCATTCAGGCGTACATCGATCAGTTGCAGCAAGCCAAGATCTACTCGGGTCCGATCGTGACGCAGGTCACGCCGCTGGTGGCGTTCTATCCGGCCGAGGCCTACCACCAGAACTATCTGGCGTTGCATCCCATGCAGCCCTACATCGTGATCAACGACATGCCCAAGATCGAAGCGTTGAAGGCGAAATTCCCCTCGATGTATCGCGACAGCTAGTTCTGTTTTTTCCGGAGCGCGCCTCCCTGCGGCGCGTTTGACCCAAGCACGCCGCCTTGCGGCGCGTTTGACCGAAGCACGCCGCCCTGCGGCGCGTTTGACCCAAGCACGCCGCCTTGCGGCGCGTTTGACCGAAGCACGCCGCCCTGCGGCGCGTTTTCAATTCCGCCATCGACTGCGGTTATCCTTGCGGTTTGCAATAGTCGTACGCAAGGAGAAACCCCATGAACGTCGCGCATTCGGCCGTCAAGATCATCGGCCATTTCATCGACGGACAGTCCGTCGAAGCTTCCGGGCAGTCCCGCCGCGCACCGGTGTTCAATCCCGCAACGGGTGCGATCTCGGCAGAGGTCATGCTCGCCGATGCGGGCGTCGTCGCTTCGGCAGTCGCCGCGGCCTCGCGTGCATTTCCCAAGTGGAGCGAGACGTCGTCGCTCAACCGCGCGCGGGTGATGTTCCGCTTCAAAGAATTGCTGACGCGCCATCACGACGAACTCGCCCGCCTGATCACGCGCGAGCACGGCAAGGTCTTCTCGGATGCCAAGGGCGAAGTGATGCGCGGCATCGAGGTCGTCGAATTCGCATGCGGCGCGCCGCAATTGTTGAAGACGCAGTTCTCCGACAACATCGGCGGCGGCATCGACAACTTTTCGTTGCGGCAGCCGCTGGGCGTGTGCGCGGGCATCACGCCGTTCAACTTTCCGGCGATGGTCCCGATGTGGATGTTCCCGCTCGCATTGGTGTGCGGCAATACCTTCGTGTTGAAGCCGTCGGAGCGCGATCCATCGGTTTCGTTGTTGCTCGCCGAACTGCTCAAGCAAGCAGGCCTGCCCGACGGTGCGTTCAATGTCGTGAACGGCGACAAGGAAGCGGTCGATGCCTTGCTCGTGCATCCCGATGTCGCCGCAGTGAGCTTCGTCGGCTCGACGCCGATCGCCGAATACATTCACCATGAAGGCGGCAAGCGCGGCAAGCGCGTGCAGGCTCTGGGCGGGGCGAAGAATCATCTGGTCGTGATGCCCGATGCCGATCTCGATCATGCGGCCGATGCGCTGATGGGCGCGGCGTACGGCTCGGCCGGAGAGCGCTGCATGGCTATCTCGGTCGGCGTTGCGGTCGGCCACATCGCCGACGAACTCGTCGCCAAACTGAAGGACCGCATCCCCAGACTCAAGATCAAGGACGGCATGGAAGACGATGCCGACATGGGTCCGGTCGTCACCGAAACCCATCGTCAGAAAATCCTCGGCTATATCGAGGACGGCATCGCGAGCGGCGCCACGCTCGCAGCCGACGGCCGCACGCATCAGGTGCAGGGACGCGAAGACGGCTTCTATCTCGGCGCGACGCTGTTCGATCACGTCAAGCCCGAAATGAAGATCTACAGGGAAGAGATCTTCGGACCGGTGCTCGGCATCGTGCGCGTCGACAACTTCGCCCAAGCCGTCGATCTCATCAACGCGCACGAGTTCGCCAACGGCGTGGCCTGCTACACCGCCGACGGCGCGACCGCGCGCGAGTTCGCGCGCCGCATCCAGGTCGGCATGGTCGGCATCAATGTGCCGATTCCGGTGCCGATGGCCTTCCATTCGTTCGGCGGCTGGAAACGCTCGCTGTTCGGGGATCACTACGCCTATGGCGAAGAAGGCGTACGTTTCTACACGCGCTACAAGAGCGTGATGCAGCGCTGGCCGGATGCGGCTGCGAGCAAGGGGCCGGAATTCATGATGCCGGTCAACAAGTGATCCGACAGCGGTCGCTTTCACGCTGCTTTCAGGGGGCATCAGGCCGCTACCACGATCTCGATGCGCTTGCAGGCACATGGTCGGCCAGGCAAGAACTCAGCCTAGTGTACGGCAGCGTGTTCATGCACTTGCGAAAGCGGCCTTCAAGCCATATCCAAAAGCGTACGAACTACCTGACAATGGGCGAGCGGTCAGTTGCCGAAACCATTTTCCGGACGCGACAGAACTGATAGGGATATTCCGCCTTCCCGATGAACGCAGCTTGGACAACGCAACTGTCGATATCGATCGACAGCCCGCGATCTGCAATCGAAGCCGACAGCGTGGCTGCGACCTGTCGCCTTTCGCTTTCAAGGTCGCGGCGGATAGCTAGGCGCTCGATGCACGCGGATAGCTTCTCGTCATCCGGCTCTTCACCGAGCATTGCCACATAAACCGGTATCCGCGTGACGAGCCACTTTACGATACGGCATGACGCGTTTGCGTTACCCATGCCGTGTTTCGTGAGCCAGCCATTGACTCTTGCGCTCAACCAGGCGCCTGGGCTGACCGGAATAACGACATACAGATCACGGCGTGAGCGGATCATCGAGTCCGCACGGCGCCGGTAGGCTTCGGATTCAGGAAAGCTCGTACCAGGAAGATGGCTGTCGAACGACACGAAAGCGAGCTCCGGCGGAAAATAGGGCAGAATCCATCCGACAGGCGGCACGAGTATCAGTACCGTTGCGTCCTCCGGGTGCGTAATGGGCGGCACATTCACGCGATAGCTTTTATCGGCCCAGTTCGCATCCCCCCAGGTGGCAAACCGAATCACGGTGAACAATATCGCGACGATAATCATTGCGCAGGCAAGCATCCGGGCATGCGCCGGCGCGGCGATTCGATGAAGGATGATCCACGTCACGACCGGTAAAAGCACTTCCATTGAAACGGCGTATCGCCCGATACCGAACACCGCCATCCATACGAGATAGCTCGATCCAAAGAATAGGAGAATGAAGCGCACCTGGACAGAAAGGGCATCGGTCTTTGGCTGTGATTGAACCGGTAATTTGCGCCGGCGGAAAGTGTGAATTGCGGCACGGACCAACCACACTCCGAACAGGGTGTAGACGACAGGCCAAAGCAGCTCGATAACGGCAATCTCGCTGATGCGCCAGGGTATGAGCGTAAAGACATAAGGAAAGAAAAGAGCCTCTCCAGGATGAGTCACGCGCCATCGCGTATCCACAATCGATACGGCGGTCGCCATATCCGAGTGGAAGATCGAATTGAATTGTGGAAAAACCGGATTTCCGAAGTGCAGCCACATGGTTGCAAACCAATAACCTCCCGTGACCAGAATTCCTGCAACGATCCCTGCTCCGAAAAACGCCATCAGGCAGCGCCGCTGCGCAAACGAACGATCGAGGGTAGCCAGGCCGGCGAGGATTCCGATGGCGTAAGGCGCATTCGTCAGTTTGAGTCCGATCCCGAGGCCCGCCAGCACCCCGGCCGCAAGACAAACAAGAGCACTCCGCCGCTGATCTGTTTCAACTGAAGACCGACGCCGAAGGATCAGAAATATTGCACCGAGAATGAATGGCGCCGTGGTGTCGTCGCCCATCGTCTTACCCAGTTCTGAAAGAAAGGTGGCGCCCAAACATCCGCTCAGGGCCAGAAATACGACGACCTTTCTTTTTGTTCCAGTGGGCAATAGCTGATGAACGATGCCGAACAACAAGAGGAAGTTCAGTCCATGCACAAAGCCGAGGATAAAGCCCGTCACCATCGGGGCTGAGTGCATCACCAGCCAATAAAACGGAACGTCAAGCAGAGGATTGAAATAGGTCGGTAATCCCGCCGGCGCAAGATCCAGGTCAAGACGTCCCGTCAGAAAAGCCCATGCGTTGTAAAAATGATAATTGCGAAGATCCCAATTGGCGTCCTGCCCGATGACCAAAGATAGCAGTCCAAACGCAACCGGGACGAAGATAATCAACGCCATATCTACCCGCGAGGGTTTAGAAACGGAAATGTCGGCCGGCATGATTTTCAAGAGAAAATGCGCGCGAGGCATGCCAAAAACCAGCAACTCGTTTTTCGCAATGCGCCAAGATAGAGTACCAAACTGAACCATTCAAACAAGGATCCAGCCATGAAGACAAAAGCCGCAATCGCATGGAAAGCAGGCGCCCCGCTCACCATCGAAGACGTCGAACTCGAAGGCCCGAAGGCGGGAGAAGTGCTGGTCGAGGTCAAGGCCACCGGCATCTGCCACACGGACTGGTACACGCTGTCGGGCGCCGATCCCGAGGGTATCTTCCCCTCCATCCTCGGGCATGAAGGCGCAGGCGTCGTGCTCGATGTCGGGCCGGGCGTCACGTCGCTGAAGAAAGGCGATCACGTCATTCCGCTCTACACGCCCGAATGTCGCCAGTGCAAATTCTGCCTGTCGCGCAAGACCAATCTCTGTCAGGCGATTCGTTCGACGCAGGGCAAAGGCTTGATGCCGGACGGCACGAGCCGCTTCTCGATCGATGGCAAGCCGCTCTATCACTACATGGGCACATCTACATTCGCGAATCACATCGTCGTTCCCGAAATCGCGCTTGCGAAAATTCGCGCCGATGCACCCTTCGACAAGGTTTGCTACATCGGCTGCGGCGTGACTACGGGCGTGGGCGCCGTGCTCTTCACGGCGAAGGTCGAAGCAGGCGCAAACGTGGTCGTGTTCGGGCTCGGCGGCATTGGGCTGAACGTGATCCAGGGCGCGAAAATGGTCGGCGCCGGAAAGATCATCGGCGTCGATCTCAATCCCGCGCGCGAGGCGATGGCGAGAAAATTCGGCATGACCGACTTCATCAATCCGTCAGAGACCGAAAACGTCGTCGATGCGATCGTGCAGTTGACCGACGGCGGCGCCGACTACAGTTTCGAATGCATCGGCAACACCAAGGTGATGCGGCAGGCGCTCGAGTGCTGCCACAAGGGCTGGGGCCAGTCGATCGTCATCGGCGTGGCCGATGCGGGCGCCGAGATTTCGACGCGACCGTTCCAGTTGGTCACGGGCCGCGTGTGGAAGGGCTCGGCCTTCGGCGGCGCGCGCGGGCGCACCGACGTGCCGAAGATCGTCGACTGGTACATGGAGGGGCGCCTGAACATCGACGATCTGATCACGCACACGCTGAAGCTCGAAGACATCAACGAAGGCTTCGAGTTGATGAAGCGCGGAGAATCGATCCGGTCGGTGGTCGTGTACTGACGGCCGCCGCGATGAACCACGACGGCGTTGAAACCATGGCCAGTTACGCGGCGTTCGGCGGTGTACAGAGCTTTCATCGCCACGCATCGGACACGATCGGCGCGCCCATGAAGTTCGGCGTATTTCGTCCGGCTGGGTGCGGCGAGCGCGCGCCGGCCCTGATCTTTCTTGCCGGCCTGACCTGCAGCGAAGAAACTTTCGCGATTAAGGCGGGTGCGCAGCGCGCAGCAGTCGAGCATGGCGTGATGCTGATCACGCCCGACACTAGTCCCCGTGACACGGGGATCGAGGGCGCGAAGCAGGACTGGGACTTCGGCGAAGGAGCGGGCTTCTATCTCGATGCGACGCGCGAGCCGTGGTCGCAACGCTTTCGCATGGAGAGCTACATCACCGGGGATTTGATCGACGCACTCGTCGATACATGCGGCGTCGATCGCAAGCGCATCTCGATCTTCGGACACTCGATGGGCGGCCATGGCGCGCTGACACTCGCGCTTCGCAACCCCGGGCTTTTTCGTTCGGTGTCCGCGTTCGCACCGATCGCCGCGCCCACGCAATGCCCCTGGGGTCGCAAAGCATTCACGCGCTACCTTGGCGAACGCGTCGGCGAAGGCCGCGATGCGTGGGACGAGCACGACGCGAGCGCACTGATGCGCCGGGCACATTGTCCCTTTCCGCAAGGCATCCTGATCGATCAAGGCCTCGCCGATCAGTTTCTCGAAGAGCAACTTCATCCCGAAGCGTTCGAGGCGGCATGCCGCGCGTCCGACCAGCCGTTGACTCTTCGCAGGCATGCGGGATACGACCACGGCTACTACTTCATCTCGACTTTTGTCGCCGACCACATCGCCTTGCACGCGACGGCGCTTGACGCCTCGTGAATCAAATCAAGCGATCAGATATCCAGTCGATTGAAAATGAAATTTGGTAGATTTCTGATGACTAACATGATCAAAGCCCATTTACGGGGAGCATAGACGCCCGGCTTTCCCTGTTCGATTGCCTCCAGAATGAGTCGTGCAACTTCCTCCACTCTGGCAAGACGATTTCCCTTTTGTTTCCAATGCGCTGCCATGGGAGTATCGGTCGGCCCCGGCTTGACCAGAATCACTTTCACGCCAGTCCGCGCAAGACGATGCTGCAATCCTTGTGTATATCTTTCGATCAGCCCTTTGCCAGCGCCATAAACATAGTTCGATCTGCGTCCCCTGTCGCCCGCCACTGAACCGATGATCGCCAGGCGGCCGCTATTCGCCTTTTGCATATGCCCAATAAAGGCTTCAGCGAATAACACCGGAGAAACTCCATTGACCAGTAATGCGTCGCGGCACGCGATCAGGTCTTCCTGACATTCCCTCTGGTCGGGCAATAAACCATGGGCGATCAGTACGATGTGGACATCTCCTGTTGAAACTATGTCATCGACCAGCCGGCGAATCGCAAGCGGATCAACGAAATTCGCTTCAAGTACATGTACCCTTGATTGCGGGCTCCGGATGCGCAGATCTTCGGCCACTCGTTCGGTTTTCTTCTTGTCACGGCCAATCAAGGTCAAATCGTTATCAGCATCTTTGAGCCAAACACGCGCGCAATGCTGAGCAATGGCCGACGTGGCGCCGACGATGACGATTCTTTTTTTTATGTTCGACACTGGTTTAACCCCTATCAACCGACGCGACGTTGCCGAACTCGTGGCCGAGCCGCGGTATTGTAATAATTCTGCAGATGCAGATATCCCGATTCGAACAGGTCGCGCGGAGTGCGTCCGGTTGCGCGACAGCGCACCCCTATCATGACCAGTGAATTCGACTACATCATCGTCGGTGCGGGCACTGCGGGCTGCGTGCTCGCGAAACGTTTGTCCGCAGATCCCGACGTCTCGGTGCTTCTCGTCGAAGCCGGGGGGATGGACGACTACGCGTGGATCCACATCCCGGTCGGCTACCTCTACTGCATCGACAACCCGCGCACCGACTGGCGTTATCGAACCGAAGCCCAAGCGGGTTTGAACGGTCGCAGCCTGATCTATCCGCGCGGCAAGGTCCTGGGAGGTTCGTCGTCCATCAACGGCATGATCTACATGCGGGGCCAGCAGCGTGATTACGACGGCTGGGCCGCCTCGGGCAATCCGGGTTGGGGTTGGGACGATGTATTGCCGCTGTTCAAGAAGAGCGAAAATTATTGGGCGATGGACGAGGAGGCTTCAGCTCGCGCAGGCGAGGATGATGCGACGCGCGAGCAGCGTTCGCACTTTCACGGCCACGGCGGCGAGTGGCGCGTCGAGAAGCAGCGCCTGCATTGGGACATCCTCGACGCGTTTCGCAATGCGGCTGAGGAGGCCGGCATTCCTCCTGTCGACGATTTCAATCGCGGCGACAACTTCGGCTGCGGCTACTTCGAAGTCAATCAGAAGCGCGGCGTTCGATGGAATGCATCGAAGGCGTTTCTACACCCCATCATCAGCGGCAAGAAGGAACGCGACAACCTCGTGCTGGTGACCGAAGCCGAGCGCGTGCAACTACAGTTCGAGGGCCGCACCTGCGTGGGCGTCGGCTTTACGCAACGCGGGGTCAGCCACCATGTGCTCGCGCGCGCTGAGACGATCCTCTGCGCGGGTTCTATCGGTTCGCCGGCGATCCTGCAGCGCGCGGGCATCGGCGCACCCGAAGTCGTGCGAGGCGCGGGCATCGGGCTTCGCCACGCTCTGCCGGGAGTCGGCGAGAATCTGCAGGACCATCTTCAATTGCGCATGGCCTACAAGCTCACGCGCGCGCAGACCCTCAACACGATCGCCAACGCGTGGCACGGCAAGGTCTGGATGGCGATGCAATACATGCTCACGCAAAGCGGGCCGATGTCGATGGCGCCGAGCCAACTCGGCGCTTTCGCAAAGAGCCGCGACGACCAGCCCACACCCAACCTGCAATACCATGTACAGCCGCTGTCGCTCGATCGATTCGGCTCGCCCCTGCATCGCTTCCCTGCGTTCACCGCGTCGGTATGCAATCTGCGGCCGACGTCGCGCGGCAGCGTACGCGTCGTGTCGGCCGATCCATCGGCTGCGCCCAAGATCGCGCCGAACTATCTGTCCACCGATGAAGACCGACGGGTCGCGGCCGACTCGATCCGCGTCACGCGGCGCATCGTTTCGCAGCCGGCGATGAGCCGCTATGCGCCGACCGAGTTTCTACCCGGCTCGGAATTTCAGAACGACGAGCAGCTCGCAATCGCGGCCGGCAACATCGGCACGACCATCTTTCATCCGGTGGGCACCTGCAAGATGGGACCTGCGAGCGATGCGAAAGCGGTCGTCGATGCCGAGCTGCGCGTGCACGGCATCGACCGCCTGCGCGTGGTGGACTCGGCCATCATGCCGACGATCACGTCGGGCAACACGTGTTCGCCGACGATCATGATTGCGGAAAAGGCGGCGGCGCTGATCTGCGCTGCGCATCAGCAGGCGTAAGGGCGTTGCGGTCGTTCCCGCGAACGCGGGAACCCAGCGTCTTGCGATTGACGCCACTGGGTCCCTGCTCTCACCGAGCTCGCACGCGCCGCGCACGAACGCGATCCGAACTTCATCTGCGTGATGATGGATCCGGCGTTGGACAACGTGCGCAATGACGAGCGCTACATCGCCCTGCTACGCGCCTGCGACCTCGACCGCGCACTTCCACCCGCGGACCAACGCGCCGAGTGACGCGCGACTCAGGTCGCCGCGGAGGAGCCATCGATCACGGTCGACTTGCGCGGCGAGAACTGCAACGCGGCGCACAGCGCACCGAGCAGCACGTAGCCCGCGGCGAGCGCGAACACCAGCCTGGGTGTCGACGCATCCGGAACGAAAAGCCGCCCGTCCGAAAACGGCGAGTGGATCAGACCGACCAGCGTCAATGCGGCTGAAATGAGGCATAACCAAGCCGCCGCGATCAGCCGCCTGTCGATGATCCACACCAGCCACGTCGCCCAGATCATCGCCGTCACGATGAAGCCGTTGCCGAGCATCGTGAGCACCGTGAGATTGCGTTGCACGTCGGGCGCCAGCGTCGCCACGTCGATGCGCGCGCTGCCGATCAACCCGCCCATCTCGATGTTCACGAGGTTCGCAATCACCGGAATCAATGCGAGCGCGATCGCCTTGACGTGCTTGGGCTCGGACTCGTGCACTGCTTGCGCACTCATCTCGAGTCCGACGTACACGAGGATCGGCACGACGATCGACTCGGGCAACGCCGAGATCAACACCCCGATCAAACCGGTGGCCGCGCCGACCGCGATGAACAGACCGGTCGCCAACGTGTACGCCGCGCGGCTGCCCATGCGTTTGTACGCGGGATGTCCGATGTACGGCGTGTTCTGCACGACGCCGCCGCACAATGCGGCGCCCAGGGTCGCGAGACCTTCGACGAGCAGGATGGTGCGCGTTGAATAACGATCGCCCGCGAGCGCGGCCGACTCGGTCACGTCGATGCCGCCCACGACCGTGAGAAAGGCCGCGGGGATCGCGAGCGGAATGAATTGCCACGCGAGGTCGAGCCCTTCGATGAAGCCGAGCGTGGGCCAGGGAATGTGCACACCGAACGCGCCGCCCGTGACGGGAATCGCAGGCGGCACGTAGCCCACCAATTTCGCAAGCCAGTAGGCCGCGAGTCCTGCAAGCACCGATGCGATCACGGCCGGCACGTTCCACGGCAATCGCACCCCGCCGACCAGCGTCAACAGGACCACGCCGAGCGCGACGAATCCGCCGATCGGCTCGGCCATGATCTTGCCGAACGGAAAGAACATGATCAGCGCGACGCCGACCGCGCTGATCGCGCCCAGCAGCGCCGTGCGCGGCAGCACGCGACGGATCGCGTCGCCGAAGAAGGCGGCGATCAGCTTGGCGACGCCCATGATGACGAGGACAGCCATGCCGATCTGCCAGGCTCGCATGCCGTCTTTCGTGATCAGGAAGGCGGGTCCGACGACGCCGAACGACAGCGCGAACATCGACGGCGTATCGATGCCCAGCGGCATCGCGCACACGTCGTGGCGACGCTCCTGCTTGGCGAGACGAAACGCGAGCCACGTGTAGATCGCGTCGCCGATCAACACGCCGATCGCGGTGCCCGGCACCATGCGGCCGAGCACGATGTCGGCCGGCATGCCGAACACGCCGATCAGGATGCCGCTCATCGAAACGAGCAACGCGAGGTTGTCGATCGACAACGCGAAGAACCCGTTGATATCACCGCGCGCGGCCCAGCGGTAGTGGAAAGGAGGTGAGGTCATCGGCGTTGGCAGGCCGTCGCCCCGGCGAAGGCCGGGGTCCAAGTTGCTGGTTGTCGCGCGCATCGACGAACTTGGGCCCCGGCCTTCGCCGGGGAGACGGTGGCTGGTCGTGGGTCGTTCATGAAAACAAACGCCGCACCACTTCATACCCTGCGAAACAGCACGCCAACGCGCCGAAGAGATGAAGCGCCGCGTGCAGCATCGCCCATCCGGCACGACCTTCCTGCAGCAGCAGCATCGACTCGGCCGAGAACGTCGAGAAGGTCGTGAGTCCGCCGAGAAAGCCGGTCACGATGAAGAGGCGCCACGCGGGCGACAGTCCGTCTTGCGTGCCCAGAACCGCGACCGCAGCGCCGATCGCGAAGCCGCCACCGAGGTTCGCGGCCAGTGTGCCCAGCGGCACTTGCGGCATCAGCGGGTTGAGACTATGCGACAAGGCCCAGCGCAGCCACGCGCCGAGAGCGGCTCCGACGCCCACTGCGGCGAAGCCGATGGCCGTGAAGGGACTCATGCGGCGCGCTGGTTCGAAAGCGGCGCAGTGGACTCAGACGCGGTACCGTCGGTCGCCTTGTCAACGCACCAGTGCGACAGCGCTTCGTCATCGCTCGCACGCGCATCGACCCAGCGTTCGCCTTCGGAAGTCGTTTCGTTTTTCCAGAACGGCGCCTGCGTCTTCAGAAAATCCATGATGAAGCCGCAGGCATCGAGCGCATCGCCGCGATGCGCCGAACTGGTTGCGACCAGCACGATCTGGTCGGTCGGCGCGAGCGTTCCGTAACGATGAATGACGGTCACGTCGAACAGCGACCAGCGCGAGCAAGCCTCTTCGCAGATCGCCGCGATCGATCGCTCGGTCATGCCGGGATAGTGTTCGAGTGTCAGCGCACTGACACGAGCATCGACGTTCACCGCGTCATTCACGTCGCGCACGATGCCGATGAAATTCGCAATCGCTCCGACCGCGGGCTTGCCGACGCGCAACGCGGCGATTTCGACTCCGACATCGAAGTCCTCGGTCTGCACCTTGACGACGATCGTCATCGTCAGCCTCCCGTCACCGGTGGAAAGAACGCGACCTCGGCGCCGTCCGCGACCCTGGTCTCGGCAAAGGCCATGCGCTGATCGACCGCCGCGCGCACGTTGCGCCCTTCCGCCAGCGCGCGAGCCCACGCGTCGCCGCGCGTGCGCAGCCAGGCGCGCACACGCGCTATCGTATCCACTTCGATCGGCAGCTCGACGGTTTCGCGCTCGATGCCGACGGCCTCGCGCAGGCTTGCAAAATAGAGCAGCGTCACGTGCATGGCTTGTCTAGCCGATCAAATTGGAAAATGGAATGAAACGCACCGTATCGCCCTTCGCGATGCGACGACCCGGTAGATTCTCGACGAGGCCATCGGCCCACACGGTTGAGGTCAGCACGGCCGAGCCCTGATGCGCGAATAGATCGAGCCCGCCCGACGCATTGATGCGCGCGCGCAGATATTCCTGGCGCTTGTCGGGCCGCGGCCAATCGAAGTCGGCGCGCATCGTGAACGCGGTCGGCGTGAGGTCACGCACGCCCTGCAAGCGCAACAGCAGTGGCCGCACGAACACCAGAAAGGTCACGAAGCCCGACACCGGATTGCCGGGCAATCCGACGAACAGTGCATCGCCGACCGCGCCATACGCGAACGGCTTGCCCGGCTTGATCGCGAGCTGCCACAGATCGATGCGGCCCTCGGCCGCGACTGCGGGGCGAATGTGATCTTCTTCGCCGACCGACACGCCGCCCGACGTGACGATGCAGTCGCTGCCCGCCGCTGCACGAAGCAGTGCCGCGCGCGTGGCGGCAAGCGTGTCGGGCACGATCCCCAGATCGACGACCTCGCAACCGAGCGCTTCGATGAGCGCGCGCAAGGTGTAGCGATTCGAGTTGTAGAGCGCGCCCGGCCCCAGGTCTTCGACCGCGACTTCACCGGGCATCGCGAGTTCGTCGCCGGTCGAGAAGATCGCGACTCGCGGGCGATGCGTCACGGTCATGCGTGCCGTGCCGATCGATGCCGCAAGGCCGAGATGCTGCGGGCCGAGCCGCGTGCCCGCCTCGAGAATGGTCTGGCCGTTCTCGATGTCTTCGCCGCGCCGTCTGATCCATTCCCCCACTTCAGGCCGCGCGTTGAACACGACGCGCGAAGCGGCTTCATCGACCGTGACCTGCTCTTGCATCACGACCGCATCGGCGCCCTCGGGGATCAGCGCGCCGGTGAAGATGCGCGCGGCGCTGCCCGTAGCGAGCGTCGAGGCGATGTGTCCTGCGGGGATGCGTTGCGAGACGGCAAGCGTGACCGGCCGGCCTGCGCTCGCGCCCTCGAGGTCGGCGGTGCGAACCGCATAGCCGTCCATCTGCGAGTTGTCGGCGACGGGAACGTCCAGACGCGCCGTCAACGTCGCGGCGAGGACGCGGCCGCGCGCGTCGAAGGTGTCGATCTCTTCGGTCCTTGCGATCGGATGCGCGGACGCGAGCACACGTTCGAGCGCCTCGGCGACGGACATGATCGGATGCGCGCGCGGCGCATCGCCGATGGTCGAGTAGGGTTGGGGCGCAGCGGACATGGCGGCATTTTATGCTGGCGGCAGTGCGCTTCGCGCGCGACCTGCACACCTCGTCTTGTCCCTGAAGTGGCAACACGCCCTTGTGCTCGGGTAATATCGTCGCCCATCGACTTATTCGACTCGGGCACTGACCCCGAGAGCCAACGATGATCCTTCAACCCGTCATTCTTTCCGGAGGTTCGGGTACGCGCCTGTGGCCGATGTCGCGCGAGAAGTATCCCAAGCAACTGCTGTCCCTGGTCGGCGTAGAGACCATGCTGCAGGCCACCGCGATGCGGATGGCGGGCTTTGCGGGCCAGGTTCCCGTGGCCAGCGGACCGATGGTGGTGTGCAACGAGGAGTACCGCTTCGTATCGGCCGAGCAGTTGCGCGCGGCGGGCACGTCGGGTGGCAGGATTCTGCTCGAACCGTTCGGGCGCAACACCGCGCCGGCGTTGACGCTCGCGGCCCTGCTCGCGCAGTCGACAGGCGGCGACGCGTTGCTGCTGGTGATGCCGGCCGATCATGTGATGCGCGACCTCGCGGCCTTTCATGCGGCTATCGAAGCGGCGATCGGTCCCGCGATGGATGGCGCGATGGTCACCTTCGGCATCGTCCCCGATCGGCCCGAAACGGGGTACGGATATCTCGAAGTCGCAGTGTCGATCAATGCGGCGACCAAGCGCGTCGACGGCAAAGGACCGGCGACGCAAGCGCTCGTGGCCTTCGTCGAGAAACCGCCGCTGGCAACCGCCCAGCACTATCTCGAAGGCGGCCATCATCTGTGGAACAGCGGCCTCTTCATGATGAAGGCGAGCGTGTGGCTGCGCGCGCTCAGGCACTTCGCGCCGGATATGCATGCGGCGTGCGAGAGCGCGCTTGAGGCGGGCGCCGTGGATCGCGATTTCGTGCGCGTCGGGCGCGACGCTTTCGAGCGATGCCCGTCGGATTCGATCGACTATGCGGTAATGGAAAAGCTGGCGCGCGCACCCGGACTCGGCATCGCGGGCGTGGTCGTACCGCTGGCCGCGGGCTGGTCGGATGTCGGCGCGTGGGACGCGGTATGGGCCGCTTCGGACAAGGACGCCGACGGCAATTCGGCGCAAGGCGACACGGTGCTCGAGGACACGCGCGGCAGCCTCGTCATCGCCGACGGCCGGCTGGTCGCGTGCCTCGGACTCGACGACATGATCGTCGTCGAAACGCCCGACGCGGTGCTGGTCGCGAAGAAGGACAAGACGCAGGACATCAAGCGCGTCGTGGCGCGCCTGAAGGCCGAATCGCGGACGCATGCCGACAGTCACCGCAAGGTCCATCGGCCCTGGGGCTATTACGATTCGATCGACAGCGGCCCGCGTTTTCAGGTCAAGCGCATCGTCGTCAAGCCCGGCGCCAGCCTCTCGCTGCAGATGCATCACCACCGCGCCGAACACTGGGTCGTGGTGTCGGGCACCGCGCGCGTCACGCGCGGGACCGAGATCATCATGCTGGCCGAGAACCAGTCGACCTACATTCCGCTGGGCACGGTGCATCGACTCGAGAACCCCGGCATGATCGACCTCGAGATGATCGAGGTGCAGTCGGGCAGCTATCTGGGCGAAGACGACATCGTCCGTCTCGAAGACAACTACGGCCGTCTTCACGCGCTGCCCGGCGCGAAGCCGGCTGCGGCTTGACAAGCGAGGCGTGCATGAGCATGCCGTCGAGCTTGGTCCAGGGCACGGTGGCGTCGCGACTTGCGCGCGTCCTGACGATCGGTGCATCGATGCTCTTCCCGGTCGCGGCGCATGCACAAAGCGATGTTCGATTCGAAGAGCGTTGCGCGAACTGGGTCGCGAAGGCGGGCTATTCGCGCGACTACATCGAGCAGAAGATCGGACAGCGGCCGCCGCCCCGCGCGCGCTGGCGCAGCAACATCAAACCCGAAGAACTGCGCGACGGCGACGTGGTCGTGCTCAATCATTGGCCCGGACACGTCGCGCTGATCGAATCGATCGAGCGCGACGCCGACGGCAAGCCGCTGCGCTTGACCGTGGGCAGCTTCAACTACGGCTTCGGCACGAAGTGGATCGACAAGGACTGTGAAGTCTCGGGCCGATTCGGCGTAGAGATCCATCAGGTCGTGGCGATGAGCGATACCAGCGGATATTGGAGGCCGGCGGCGAAGCGGTGAGTCAGCCGTCGTCGCCTCGGCGAAGGTCGGCCGCCGTCTCCCCGGCGAAGGTCGGGGTCCAAGTTGCTTGCTTACGGGCGTATGCGAACCTTGGGCCCCGGCCTTCGCCGGGGAGACCACTAACCGGCGTGCGCGACGACGTAGCGCTTCACCGCATCGACATCGGCGGGCAGCGACGTCGAGTGCTGCGGCCTTAGAAGAAGATCTTCATAGCCGCGCGGGATTTCCGCGTCGACACCGAGCGCTTCACGAATGGTCTCGTTGAATTTCGCGGGCTGCGCGGTTTCGAGAACGATCATCGGCACGCCCGGCTTTACGTGCTCGCGCGCGACCTTGACCGCCACCGCGGTGTGCGGATCGATCACCATGCCGGCACTCGCCGCAACATCGCGGATGGTCGCCACGCATGCGGCGTGATCGCACTGGCCCGACGCGAAGCCATGGCGCCCGGACACTTCGGCGAACAACGCGGAGTTCGACAGATTGAATCGCCCTTCGCGTTCGAGTTGCTGCCACAGCCCCCTGAGCCGAACGGGATCGCGATCGACGAGATCGAACACGAAGCGTTCGAAGTTCGACGCCTTGCTGATGTCCATGCTCGGACTGCTCGTCGCATGCGTTTCGGCCGCGCCGCGCACGCGATAGACGCCGGTCCGAAAAAACTCGTCGAGCACATCGTTCTCGTTGGTCGCGCACACCAGACGATCGATCGGCAGGCCCATCATGCGCGCGATGTGGCCCGCGCAGATATTACCGAAATTGCCCGACGGCACGGTGAACGAAACGCGTTCGTCGTTGCTGCCCGTGGCCATGAAATAGCCCCGAAAGTAATAGACGACCTGCGCCACCACACGCGCCCAGTTGATCGAGTTGACCGTGCCGATCGCGTGCTTGCGCTTGAACGCGGCGTCGCCGCTGATCGCCTTCACGATGTCCTGGCAGTCGTCGAACACGCCGGCGATCGCGAGGTTGTGAATATTCGGGTCGGCCAACGAAAACATCTGCGCGGTCTGGAACGCGCTCATGCGTCCTGCCGGCGACAGCATGAAGACGCGAATGCCGCGCTTGCCGCGCATCGAATATTCGGCCGCGCTGCCGGTGTCGCCCGAGGTCGCGCCGACGACGTTCAGATGCCGCCCGCTTTTGGCGAGCGCGTACTCGAACAGGTTGCCGAGCAACTGCATCGCGAGGTCCTTGAACGCGAGCGTCGGTCCGTTCGAAAGGCCGAGCAATTGCAGCCCCGGGCTGAAATTCGCGAGCGGCGTCATCGGCGTGATCCCGGAGCTGCCGAAAGCTTCGGTCGTGTAAGTCTTCATCACGATCGCGCGCAAGTCGCCGCTCGGCATGTCGGTCGCGAAATGTCGAATGACTTCGAACGCGAGTTCCGGGTACGACAGGGTGCGCCATACAGCTAGTGTTTCGCGCGAGATCCGCGGATAGCTCGCGGGCATCGCGAGGCCGCCGTCGGGTGCGAGTCCTTCGAGGAGGATGTCGAGAAAGCGGGCGGGGCTTCCGTCGGCCGCATTGAAGGCGCCGCCGCGAGTCGAGATGTAGTTCATGCGAGTTGCGTCGAATCGACCCGCCACGGCGGGTCGATGCGGTTTTGTCCCGCATGAAAGAGGCAGATTGGATTGCCGTCGGGGTCATGCAAGCGCGCTTCGCGCCATGACCATTTCTGATCGGCGGGTTGACTATCGAACGTCAGGCCCGCGGCTTCGAGTTTCTTCACGGTCGCGTCGAGCTCGTTGCATTCGAAATAAACCACTGTGGTCGAAGCGGCGGGCATATCGCTGCGATGGACCGAGAACGTACTGCGTCCCTCGGGACACACGAAGCGCGCGTAGTGAGGCGCGAGCACGACCGGCACCAGACCGAGCGTGCGATAGAAGCCGATAGATCGCTCGATGTCGCTGACCGCGACAGTGACTTGATTGAGTCGCATTGCCGCTCTCCTCATTCATTCACGCGAGATCTTCGACGCGGATGCGCGTCACGGCCGACAACGCGGTTTCGAGCGCCTCGATGCGCGCGATCGCCGCATCGACTCTCTTCTCGATGGTGTTGTGCGTGAGCATGATGATGTCGGTCACGTGGGTTCCAACGGCCGGTTCCTTCTGCAGGACGGCCCCGATCGAAATCTGCGCATCGGCCAGGATGCGCGTGATGTCCGCCAGCACGCCCGGCTTGTCGGCGACGGACAGGCGCAGGTAATACGCGGTGCGCACTTCTGAGATCGGCAGGATCGGCGTGGCGGATAACGCATCAGGCTGAAATGCGAGATGCGGCACGCGATGTTCGGGGTCGGCGGTATGCAGGCGCGTGACATCGACCAGATCGGCTACCACCGCGGACGCGGTCGGCTCGGCGCCCGCGCCGGCGCCGTAATAGAGCGTTGGTCCAACCGCATCGCCCTTGACCAACACCGCATTCATCACTCCTTCGACGTTCGCGAGCAGACGCCTGGTGGGGATCAACGTGGGATGCACGCGCAGCTCGATGCCGCAGGCGCCGTGGTCCCCGGCATCATCGCTTGCCGCATCGGCCGCATCCACGCGACGCGAGATGCCGAGCAGCTTGATGCGGTAGCCGAGCTCCTCCGCGTAGCGAATGTCTTCGGCGGTGAGTTTCGAAATGCCTTCGGTGTATGCGCGGGAAAACTGCATCGGAATCCCGAACGCGATCGCGCTCATGATCGCCAGCTTGTGGGCCGAGTCGATGCCTTCGATGTCGAAGGTCGGGTCGGCTTCCGCGTAGCCGAGGCGCTGCGCTTCGGCGAGCGCTTCGGCGAAGCTCGCGCCGCTGTCGCGCATCGACGACAGGATGAAGTTGCTGGTGCCGTTGATGATGCCCGCGATCCACTCGACGCGATTGGCGGTGAGCCCTTCGCGCAGCGCCTTGATGATCGGAATGCCGCCTGCCACCGCGCCTTCGAACGCGACCATCACGCCTGCCGCCTGCGCGGCGGCGAAAATCTCGTTGCCATGAAGCGCGAGCAAGGCCTTGTTGGCGGTGACGACATGCTTGCCCGCGGCGATCGCGGCGAGCACCAACGCCTTCGCATCGGTCGTGCCGCCGATCAGCTCGACCACGATTTCGACCGACGGGTCGGTCGCGACCGCGAACAGATCCGACTTGACCTGCACCCCATCGCCCACCAGGCGTCGCGCCTTGTCGACGTTGCGCGCACCGACCATCGTGACGACGATGCCGCGCCCCGCGCGACGCGTGATCTCTTCCTGATTGCGCGACAGCACGCGCAGCATGCCGCCGCCGACGGTGCCCGAGCCGAGCAAAGCGACCTGGATGGGTTTCATCGATGCAGGGAGCGCGCATGCACTCGTCGTCGTCTTCCCGGCGCAGGCCGGGACCCAAGCGACGGAACCCGTCTTCCCGGCGCAGGCTGGGGTCCAAGTTGCTTCTTGGTCACGCGCGCACAAAAACTTGGACCCCGGCCTTCGCCGGGGCGACGATCAAGAGGTCCGTGCACGTGAAGCACGCTCACGCCGCGGCTCGCGGCAACAGACCGTCCTTGCGGAACATGTCCTTGATGCCGCGTATCGCCTGCCGCGTGCGCGCCTCGTTCTCGATCAACGCGAAGCGCACGTGACCATCGCCGTAGTCGCCGAAGCCGATGCCGGGCGAGACCGCGACCTTCGCTTCGGCCAAAAGCTTCTTGGCGAACTCGAGCGAACCCATAGCCGCGTAGGCTTCGGGCAAGGCCGCCCAGATATACATCGACGCACGCGGCACTTCGACCTTCCACCCTGCTTCGGCAAGGCCCTTGGTCAGCACATCGCGCCGCTTTTGATACTTGGCGGCGATCTCCTTGACGCATTCCTGCGGCCCTTCGAGCGCCGCGATGGCTGCGACCTGGACCGGCGTGAAGGTGCCGTAGTCGTGATAGCTCTTCATGCGTGCGAGCGCATTCACCAGTTCCTTGTTGCCGACCATGAAGCCGATGCGCCAGCCCGCCATGTTGTAGCTCTTGGACATCGTGAAGAACTCGACGGCCACGTCGCGCGCGCCGGGCACCTGCATGATCGACGGCGCCTTCCATCCATCGAACGTGATGTCGGCGTAGGCCAGGTCGTGCACCACCAGGATGTCGTGTTGCTTGGCGAGCGCGACGATGCGCTCAAAGAACTCGAGCTCGACGCATTGCGCCGTGGGGTTGCTCGGGAAGCCGAGGATCATCATCTTGGGCTTGGGGATCGATTCGCGAATCGCGCGCTCGAGCTCCTCGAAAAAATCGACGCCCGGGGTCATGCGCACGCTGCGAATGTCCGCGCCCGCGATCACCGCGCCGTAGATGTGGATCGGATAACTCGGGTTGGGCACCAGCACCGTGTCGCCGCGATCGAGCGTGGCGAGCATCAGGTGCGCGAGGCCTTCCTTCGAGCCGATCGTGACGATCGCTTCGGTGTCCGGATCGAACGTCACGCCGTAGCGCGACTGATACCAGTTGCAGATCGCGCGGCGCAGGCGCGGGATGCCTTTCGAGACCGAATAGCCGTGCGTGTCGAGGCGTCTGGCGGCTTCCACCAGTTTGTCCACGATGTGCGAAGGCGTGGGTCCGTCGGGGTTGCCCATGCTCATGTCGATGATGTCTTCGCCGCGATGACGCGCGGCCATCTTCAGCTCGGCCGTGATGTTGAAGACGTAGGGGGGCAGGCGCTTGATGCGCGAAAACTCTTTCATGCGGGCCTTTGGTGAACACTGCATGGCAGCCGTTGGATCGCTGCCATTCGGGCGGTGATGCAGTGCGAGGCGATTATAATTCAGCGCCTTTCATCTTCCCGACGCGCATCGCGTCGCGCGTGGTCCCCTTGTGAAACTCCACGCCCTGCCTCCTTCGTCGTCCAACGTGTTCACCGCCTACGGCGATGGTTATGTCGAGGTCAACGCGGTCCGCTTCGAGCGCAGCATCGTCGTCGTGCCGGACCAGGCTGTCGTGGACTGGCCGGTCGCGAGCTTCGAAGATCTTTCGGCGGAAAATTTTGCATCGCTTGCCGCGATGAATCCCGAGCTCGTTATCTTCGGCAGCGGAGCGAAGCTGCGCTTTGCGCACCCGCGCCTGACTGCGCCTCTCTACGCACGCGGTATCGGGGTCGAGACGATGGACCTCCATGCCGCCTGCCGCACCTACAACATCCTGGTGGCCGAAGGGCGCAAGGTCGTGGCGGCGCTGTTGATTTCCCCTCGTCATGCCGACGAGCGCAGCGACAAAGAATTCCCTCCGGGTCGCATCCCGTAGCCGATGAGATTTCTCGCTGCGCTCGAAATGACAAGCGAAAAGCAAGGAGCTCGCAGCAGCGTCCTGCTGTTGCTCGCGATCGTCCTCGCCCTCGTCTGGTTCGGCGGCCTCGGCCATCGCAAGTTGATCAAGCCCGACGAAGGTCGTTATGCCGAGATCCCACGCGAGATGGCGGCGACGGGCGACTGGCTCACGCCGCGCCTGAACGACCTCAAGTATTTCGAGAAGCCGCCGCTGCAGTACTGGACCACCGCGGCCGCTTACGAAACATTCGGCGTCAGCGAATGGACCTCGCGCCTGTGGACCGCGCTCACCGGTTTTCTCGGCGTGTTGGTCGTGGGATATACCGCGGCGCGTCTCTACGACCGGCGTGTGGGACTCTTCGCGGCGACCGTGCTCGCGAGCAGCCTCGCGTACGCGCTGCTCGCGCACTTCAACACGCTCGACATGGGACTGTCGTTCTTCATGAGCGTGACCCTGTGCGCGACACTGCTCGCGCGCGCGGCGCGTGCCGAGGCCGACTTGCCCGATGCGCATTGCGGCTCGCCTGCCGACGCATCGCGATCGCGCGCATCGCGATGGATGCTGGTCGCGTGGGCCGCGATGGCCCTGGCCGTGTTGTCGAAGGGTCCCGTGGCCGTGGTCCTGTCGGGCGGTGCGCTGGTGTTGTATCTCGTCATCGCGCGCGACTGGACTTTGTTGAAAATGCTGGTGCCGGTCCGCGGCATGGCCGTGTTCCTCGTCATCGCCGCTCCGTGGTTCATCGCGGTCTCGCGCGCAAATCCCGAGTTCGCGCATTTCTTCTTCATTCACGAGCACGTCGAGCGCTTTCTGACGACCGAACATCGACGCGAGGGACCGATCTGGTATTTCGTTCCGGTGCTGCTGGTCGGTCTGCTGCCGTGGTTGTCGATCGCAGTCCGCGCGATCGTCACGGCATGGTCTGCACCGATGCGCACGGGGTTCTCTCCCGAGCGTCTGCTGCTCGCGTGGTCGCTCGTGATCTTCGTTTTCTTCAGCGTGTCGGGGTCGAAGCTGCCTTCGTATGTGTTGCCGATGTTTCCGGCGCTCGCGCTCCTGGTCGGACGTGAGCTCGCACGCATCGATGCACACGCATTGAGGAAGCATCTGATCGGCAGCGCCGCGCTGGCCGCGATCGCATGCGTCGTCGTCGTGTTGATCGAGCGCTTCATCGACAGCCAGGAGAACGCCGCCGCGATCGCCGCTTTCCGCGCCTCGGCTGTGGCGAGCATGCTGGTGTGGCTGGTCGGAACGCTCGTCGCGATCTGGTTCGCGACGCGCGCGCGAATCGCGTCCGCGATCGTTGCAGCGGGACTCGCCGCGACGCTTGCGTGGTCATCGCTGTTGCTCGGCCACGAAGCGCTCGGCCGCGGCATGTCGACCTACGATATCGCGCGCCGCATGCAACCGTGGATCGCGCCCGACACCCCGATCTACAGCGTCGGCATCTTCGAACACACGCTCGACTTCTATCTGCGACGGACCGTGACGCTGGTCGCGTTTCGCGATGAACTCGACTTCGGCCTCATGCAGGAACCCGGCAAGGGCCTCGTGACGCTGCTCGATTTTGCCAGGCGCTGGGCCGACGACCGCGCGCCGCTCGCGATCATGGATCGGGACCTTTTCGATAAACTCTCGGCCAACGGATTCGCCATGCGCGTGATTGCCGACGATGGTCGACGGATCGTGGTCGCCAAGCCCGCCGCATCGACCAACCCCGCTTCACCGATGAAAACCCGACCGTGAATCCGGCCAGCCTCGTACTGATACTCTCCGGCGTCTTTCTGAACGCCGTCGCGCAACTGTTGCTCAAGGCGGGGGTCAACAACGTGACGGCGGCGATCGGCTCGTTCGCGTATTCGATGGAGAACATCCTGCCGGTCGGACTGCGGCTCGTGACGCAGTGGCCGATCATCGGTGGTCTCGCGTGCTATGTGTTGAGCGTGGTGGTGTGGATCCTTGGCCTGTCGCGCGTCGATGTGTCGGTCGCGTATCCGATGTTGTCGCTCGGCTATGTGTTGAATGCGATCGGCGCGTGGTGGCTGTTCGGCGAGGCGTTGACGCCGCAGCGGCTGGCTGGCATCGGCATCATCATCGTGGGCGTGTATGTCCTTGCGCGCAGCGCGTGATGGCTGCGAACCTACCCCGCGTATTCACCATCCCGAGCGAGCATCGATGAGCGCCAATCCCCGGCACGTTGCGGCACAAGAGTTCCTTCCCTTCACGCGCCCGACAATCGACGAGGCGACCATCGAAGGCGTCGCCGAGGTCCTGCGCTCGGGCTGGATCACTTCGGGCCCGAAGGTCAGGGAGTTCGAAGCGCGGCTGTCCGAATACTGCGGCGGTCGTCCGGTGCGCGCCTTCAACTCGGGCACCTGCACGATGGAGATCGCGCTACGGATCGCCGGGGTCGGCGCACCGAGCGGCGACGATGAGGTCATCACGACGCCGCTCACCTGGGTCTCGACGTCGAACATCGTGCTCGACGTGGGCGCTATGCCGGTGTTCGTCGACATCGATCCGGTCACGCGCAACATCGACCTCGATCGCGTCGAGGCGGCGATCACGCCGAACACGCGCGCGATCATTCCGGTCGATCTCTCGGGACTTCCAGTGAACCGCGATCGGCTCTACCGGATTGCGAATCAACCGCGCGCGCATTCTCATCGCGTCCGTGTGGTCGAGGACGGGGCGCAATCCTTCGGCAGCAACTGGGACGGCAAGGCTATCGGCGCGACCGGCGACTTCGTCTCGTTCAGCTTTCACGCGAACAAGAACATCACGACCATCGAAGGCGGCTGCCTGGTATTGAACGACGAAGCCGAAGCGAAGCTCGCCGAGCAATATCGACTGCAGGGCGTGGTGCGCTCGGGACTCGACGGCATGGAAGTCGAGCGCGTCGGCGGCAAGTACAACCTGACCGATATCGCGGCGCGCGTCGGGCTCGGACAATTGCCGCACCTCGAGGAATTCACACAGAGACGCCGCGACCTCGCGCGCCACTACTTCCATTGCGTCGATGCGGATCTTTTCGCAGAGATTGATTGCCGGCTGCCCGTCGCCGACTTCACGCAGAGCAACTGGCACATGTTCCAGGTCATCCTTCCCGAAGCGCATCTGGCAAAGCGCGGCATGAAGCGCGCCGACGTGATGGCCGCGCTCAACGATCGCGGCATCGGCACCGGCGTGCACTACCCGGCGATTCACCTGTTCGCGCTCTATCGACGCCTGGGCTGGAAGGACGGCGACTTTCCGCATGCCGAGTACGCGGGTCGCAATACGCTGACCTTGCCTCTGTTTCCGACGATGACGACGAGCGATGTCGAACGCGTCGTCGATGGTCTGCAAGCTGTGCTGCGCGGCGCATGAGGCGCGTATGACCATGAGCGACGTCGAAACGCGTTGGCCCGACCTGCTTTCGAATATCGAACGTGTGGATGCGACGACGCAAGCTGTGCAGACCACCGATGCATCGAGGCGCGTCGACGTGTCTGTGGTCATCCCCGTGTACAACGAAGACGCCGGCCTGCATCAATTGTTCGCGCGCCTCTATCCCGCGCTCGACGCGATGGCCGCGTCCCACGACCTGCGCTATGAAGTCGTGTTCGTCAACGATGGCAGCCGCGATCGCTCGGCGGCGATCCTGTCCGAGCAATTCCGCGCGCGACCCGACGTGACGCGCGTGGTGCTCTTCAACACCAACTACGGACAGCACGCGGCCATCATGGCGGGCTTCGAGCGCGTGCGCGGCAAGTGGATCGTGACGCTCGATGCCGACCTGCAGAACCCGCCCGAAGAGATCGACAAGCTGATCGACGCGATGCGCGCCGGCCACGACTATGTCGGCACGATCCGCCGCGCGCGACAGGACTCTGCATGGCGCAAGACCGCATCGCGCGCGATGAACCGGATTCGCGAGCGCATCACGCACATCAAGATGACCGATCAAGGCTGCATGCTGCGCGCCTACGATCGCCGCATCGTCGACACGATCAATCAGTGCCGCGAGATCAACACCTTCATCCCGGCGCTTGCATACACCTTCGCCAACAACCCGATCGAGATCGAAGTCGCGCACGCGGAGCGCGCGGCAGGCGAGTCGAAGTATTCGTTGTACTCGCTGATCCGCCTGAATTTCGATCTCGTGACCGGCTTCTCGGTCGTGCCGTTGCAGGCGTTCTCGTTGATCGGCGTCGCGCTCGCGATCGCGTCAGCCGGGCTGGTCGTGTTGCTTGCATTGCGGCGTATCTTCCTCGGCGCGGAAGCCGAAGGCCTGTTCACGCTGTTCGGCATCGCGTTCTTTCTGATCGGCGTGACGCTACTCGGCATCGGACTGCTCGGCGAATATATCGGGCGCATCTATGAAGAGGTGCGGGGACGGCCGCGATGGATCGTGCAGGCGGTGCTGGAGCAGGATGTCCCACTCGACGAGCCGCGTCCGGACGCTACTCGGTCCGCGACAGTGAATGGACTCCCGCCTTCGCGGGTGTGAGTCAGAGCGCTCTTGCCAAAAGACGCGATGATGTTGAGAGAACCGATCGATATACCCACGCGAGAAACGGCGACGTTCCTTGCGTCCCATCTTCACCCCGGAGCAGATGTCCTTGAAGTGGGATGTGGCGAAGGGCACGTCGCAGCCGAACTCGCGCTCCGTGGCTACCGCCTGACCGGAGTGGATGCCGAACCCGAAAGCGTGGTGCGAGCGCAAGAGCGTGGAGTTCACGCGGTGTCGGCATCGTGGCCGGATTTCGACAGTCCCCCACTCGACGCTGTCGTCTTCACTCGTTCGTTGCACCATATCAATCCGCTCGATCAGGCGGTCGACCGGGCACGAGAGCTGCTGCGACCGATGGGATGTCTGCTCATCGAAGACTTCGCGTTCGATGAAGCGAACGAGCCCACGGTCATATGGCTGCTGAAAGTGCTGCGTTCTCCGCAAGCCACGGCGTTCATCGATCCGGCGGCAGGCGGATTTGCAGCGGACTTGCTTGGCTCGAACAACCCTGTAGCCGCATGGCGCGACAACCACGACCACGAGGTGCACACGATTGCGCAGATGCAACGTGCAATCGCGGTGCGCTTCGCAATTTCAGAGGCGCACTCGGTACCGTATCTTTATCGCTACCTGGTGCCCATGCTGGTGAAATCGGCCGAAGCTGCCAGCTTCGTCGATCGAGTTTTTCGAGAAGAGATGCGCCTGGGTGAACAAGCGAAGCTGGTGCTGATCGGTCGTCGGCTCGTCGCGTCTCACTTCGCAGCAAAGCAGTAAAGCAACCCTGCACTGCCGGTGGTGCGCAAGGCCTCGTCGCTGCATCCGCGCGATGGATGCGATGAATTCCACGAATGCGCGGGCGGGTCGTCTCTCAGGCCGGTGCGGTCGCTGTGCCCGAGTTGCGCGGAGCCATCGCCGCTCTTGGTCCAGTTGCCGCAGGTCTTGTCTTCGCTGCCCGCGAATGCCGTGCCGTCGGTCTGCGAGCCGGTGAGGATGTCGTGCCGGTTGGGCGTGTCGCCTACGCCGTTGACGACGCCGCCCTGCTCGGTCAGCGCGGTCTGCTTGGTCAGGTTGTTGTTGCCGTGAAGCTCGGCGACGTTGTTCGCGATCACCACGCCTTTGACGTTTTGCCAAGGGCCGCTACCGATGCGGTCGCGGGCGTCCACCGCCTTCGTGCTCGTTGTGGTCGCATTGCTCAGGTATGCGCGCCAAGTGCGATTGCCGAATCCGGCGGCAGTGGCAAGCGTCTGGCAATGCCTGTCGGCCCCTTCGAGTCCGCCGAAGTCCGCGCCCTTGCCCGAGCCCGTGCTCGTCACGAAAAAGCCCGGGCCGCTCGCATCCTTCGGCATCATCGAGGCGCATCCGACGACCAGCAATGCGATCGATGCGGTCGTTGCGGCGTGGGTGATCTTCATCATCGGTTTCCCCTTTTTGACGGTGGTTGTTGGCAAACGCGCCGATGGTGCTCGCGTTTCTTGCGCGCATCAAGAGCCCCCGCATCAGAGCTCCGTTCCCATGGGCGAAATCGAGCCGCTTACAATGCGGCCCTCGCTTCCCACCGCCTCGCATACGATGACCAGCGCCGTCGTCTTCGCTTATCACAACGTCGGCGTGCGCTGCCTGCTCACCTTGCTCGCGCGTGATATCGACATCAAGCTCGTGGTCACGCATCGCGACCATGCGAATGAGACGATCTGGTTCGACAGCGTGCACGATACGGCGGCCTCGCACGGCATACCCGTCATCGCACCGGATGACGCAAAGGACCCCGCGCTGTTCGACGCCGTCGCGCGCGCGCGGCCCGACTTCGTCTTCTCTTTCTACTATCGCCACATGTTGCCCGCGCCCTTGCTTGCGCTCGCCGCGCGCGGCGCCTACAACATGCATGGCTCGCTGTTGCCGAAGTATCGCGGGCGCGTACCAATCAACTGGGCGATCATCCACGGTGAGACCGAGACCGGTGCAACGCTGCACGAAATGGCCGCCAGGCCCGACGCGGGCGCGATCGTCGCGCAAACCGCGGTGCCGATACTTCCCGACGATACGGCGCACGAGGTCTTCATCAAGGTCACCGTCGCGGCCGAGCAGACCTTGTGGCGCGTGCTGCCCGACCTCGTTCTCGGACGCGCGCCGCGGCTGGTCAACGATCTCGCGAGCGGTTCATATTTCGGAGGTCGCAAACCCGAAGACGGCCGCATCGATTGGAACGCGAGCGCCGCTGCGATTCACAATCTCGTTCGCGCCGTCGCGCCACCTTATCCCGGCGCGACGACGGCGATAGCCGGACACGCCGCGGTCATCGAGCGAACGCGTCGCATCGAATCTTCATTCGATCGAGCCGCGCCATCGAGCACGTTGATCGTTGCCGACGCGCGCTGCATCGCAGTCTGCGGCGACGGCCGTCCACTCGAGATCGCGCGTGCCCGCATCGACGGTCTTGCATACGAAGGCGCGGACCTCGCGGCCTTTCTGGGTGATGGTCCGCATGCGCTCGGAGATGTGCGATGAGCGAGGTCACGCCTGTGACGCAAGAGTCCGCTCCCCATGCGCCCGCGACGATCGGCTGGAGCAAGCACCGCGTCGAAGCTCTGACCGACGGCATCTTCGCCGTAGCGATGACGCTGCTCGTGATCGATCTCAAGCTGCCCGACCACGCGGCTCTGCACACGCATGCCGAACTGCTCCAGGCGTTGGCGAATCTGCTGCCGAAAGCCGTGTCGTGGCTGATCAGCTTCTTCGTATTGGCGATCTTCTGGATCAGCCATCACCGGATGCTGCACTACGTGCGGCTCGTCGATGAGGGGCTGCTCTGGCGCAACATCGTGCAGCTTGCACTCGTGAGCCTGATGCCGCTGTCGTCATCGATCGTCGGCGAATACGGAAACGAATTCGCGTCGCAGGTGATCTACAACGGGAATCTGATGGCGCTCGGCCTCGTCAGCCTCTGGAAGGCGCGCTACATTCGCCGACATCCCGAACTGTGCAGCACACCGATGCCCGGCGGCATTTATCATGCCGCGCGCCTGCGCATCGGCGGCCTCATGGTGGTTGGACTCCTCGCGCTGGCCTTGGCCTGGTGGACGCAACCGGGCTTCGCAACGCTCGCCTATCTGCTGATGTTTCCGATTGGCCGCTATAGCCGACGGGTCGAAGCGCGGTTTGGGTCAGTTGCGCAGCCGCGAGTCGCGCGTGCCGACGCTCCTTCGCATCGCTCTCATCCACCATGAAGAAATCCCGCCTTCGGCAGATGCCTCGCGGCACGGGCCCTGCCGATTATTTCAGCAGCACATTCATGCCGGGCTGAACTTCGGCTTCATTGATATATCCGATCCCGCCGGGCGTGGAGTTGACGAAATTGATCACGTCCGCAGTGCTGGACATCTCGCGTGGCGAGGCGCCCTTGCCGATGTAGCGGCGCACGACCCAGTACGCCGTGTACTTGTCCTCGTCCTCGTGAAGGTAGGCCTGCAGGAAACGGTTTCGAACCGCACTCCCGCTGCTGGCGTTGACCGCCACGACCGAGGTGCCGTTCACCTCGATCACCTTGCCTGTATAAATCTTCTCGAGCGTGACTGCATCGAGGCCGGTCAGACCGGAATGTCCAATGACGACAACGCCGCCCGCGGCAATGGCATCGCCCGCCGCACTCGCGAGCGCAGCGAGAATCGCCGGAATGCCCATCTTCAAAATGCGCTCTCTCATCAGAATACGAAACTATAGGAGAGTGAGATGACGTTGATATCCTGGTCGCGGATATTTCTTCCTGAAGGCGCGTCGACAAGCTGCGACACCTCGCCAATATGCGTCTTCAGATACTCGGCCTTCACCTTGCTCGTGGCCGAAAACGAGTATGCGGTTCCGATTGCCCATGAATGTTGATCGAAGGCGACGATCTGGTCTGCGCCGGCGCGTTGCGATGCATTGATTTGCGCCGCACCGGGAATGAAATTCGGGACCGTGTTGTCATTGATGCGCTGGTACAGATTGCGGGTGCGCGCCGTCGAACGCAAAAACGCGTACGAAACATAAGGCGTCCATTGGTCGAATCGACCGAGTAGCGAGAGATAACCGCGATTTCCCTGCGGTGCAATTTCGGACTTTGGCACCACGCTGCGCGCGAATTCGCCCACGATTCGAAAATCGGCCGGCAACGCAAGCTCGGTGCCCAAGGTCAATGTCGTATTGGCAATGCTTGCGGTCGCGGGAATTCCCGGTCCGGGAAGAGAAGGGTCCACTTGATAATACCCAATGCCTGGCGCCAGTTCGACGAATGGAAAGGTGGTGGGAAATGGCTGACCGTTGCGTAGCCGGACGACCGCCCGGTGGAGTCCGGCACGAAAGATTTGATCCCTCGCCTTGTACGTCACGACCAAACCTCCGCCGCTGAAGTCCAGGCTCCTGAACAGCGTCCCCGAAGTCTGGACTCCGGGAATATCGTCGCGAAGCCAGAAACGAAAATCGTTGGTCGATTTGCCCCAATAGCCATCGAACGAGATGTCGGCACTTCGAGCCGACCAACTCTTGCTGAACGACAATCCCGTGAAATCGTTGCTCGGAACGATCGAGTACATCTCGGTCGGCAGACGGGCGAAATCGTAGGTCGCCCCGACGTCGTAGGTTTCTGAATACAAATAAAGCGGAATACGCTGCTTGCCTGCTCGAAAAAGCCAATCGTTGGTGGGGCGATATGCCAGAAAGGCCCACGATATCGTTCCCTCGTAACGGCTGTCGCTTGCGGTAGCGGGGGCGATCTTGCCCTGCACGGTCGCGCCGAACTTCTCTGCGAACCGGGTATCGACTTGCAAACCAACGACCGAGTCGCGTTTGAAAGTCCCACGGTCGTCGATAAAGCGCTGGTAACCATAAGATTGATTCGAACTCGCATATCCCACGGTGCCGAATCCCGAATACGAAACTTCAAATGCCATTGCTTGAATGGGCGTCGATAGGATTAAACCCGCTATGAAGGGTGACATTCGGCGCAGTTTCATATTCGACATTTTAATTTTTCTTTATTGCCGTGAGTCCGGTTCGACCTGAACTCTATCAACTGATATATCCGATACCAGGCGCAAAGCGGTATCGAATTCAAAATTTTCGAGCGCCCGCGTGATCCCGTGCACGATCGGGCCGGGCAATCGATCTGCGACTGCGTCGGGTCTCGCATCCCAAAGGTCTCTGGCTTCGACGTCACCTTGTTGCAGCAAGTCCCTGAAGCTTGAAAGCCACTCCGCAGGATCGCTCACGCTCCCCGGGACGGCGTCTTTATGCGGGCTGTCATCGTTCTCGAGTTCGAAATGAGTCCGCAGCGCGGCGACGAGGGGCGCGAGGCGTTCGGTCGTATGGGTCAGATTGCTGCGGGTTTCGGCGGCATCGTGGGTCCGGGTCGCTTTCTCCAGGGACGCTGCCCGCGGCTGAACGTCGATCGCGCCGAGGCTGCCCGCGAGTCCCTTCAAGGTGTGCGCTTCCCGCATCGCCCGGTCCCAGTCGCCTGCTGCGAGCAGGGACCTCATCATCGCTTCGAAGTTTTCATAATCGTGCGCGAAGCGTCGCAGCAACTGTGCGTAGAGCCGGCTCTTTCCATCGGTGTGACGCAATCCCGACCGAACGTCGAGACCTTGAATGGCCGGCAGGTTAACCGTGTCGACCAGCCTTGGCGCCGCGCCGCGCACGGATTGCGATGTCTTCGGTCCGGGTCGCACCGAAGCGCCGCGACCGCTCAAGCGCTCCAACGTGGTGTACAGAATATCGGGGTCGATCGGTTTGCTCAGATGGCCGTTCATGCCGAGCACCTGGCAGCGTTCGCGCTCGTCGGCCATCGCGTGCGCCGATAGCGCGATGACCGGCAGATCGACGAAGCGCGAATCGAGCCTGAGCAGGCGCGTTGCCTCATACCCATCCATCACCGGCATCTGCAGGTCCATCAGCACCAACGAATACCAGGCGGCAGGATGTGCGTCGAGGCGCTCGATCGCCTCCTGTCCATTGTTGGCGACGTCCACCTCCGCGTGCTTGCTCTCCATGAGTTCAACGGCCAGTTGCTGATTCATCGCGTTGTCTTCGACGAGGAGGACGCGCATCCCCGTGAGATCGATGCCCACCTCGGCCTGCCGCTCGGACGGCGGCGCTCCGGTCCCGTCGCCCGCCAGCCACCTGACCAGATCCCGCAACGATTCGGGGAGAACCGGCTTGGGTACGAAGTGTCGGGCGCCGAGTTCCTCGCCAACGCGATGCATGGTGTCCGAATCGTAGGCCGATACGATCACCGGCAATGGACTGCTGGCGCCGGTTCGCGCCTTGAGCGCCTTGAGCACTTCCGCCCCATCCATGCGCGGCATCACCCAGTCGATCAGCATCAGGTCATAGGGGCGCCGTTCCTCTTCGGCCCGCTCGACCATCGCGAGCGCGATGTCTCCATCGTTCGCGCTGTCGATGCCGCCCGGATAGGTGGCTCCGATACCCAGCGCCCCCAGAAGATCGGTCAAGGCCAGGCTGGCATCGGGCTGGTCGTCGACCACGAGGACGCGCATCAGAGACGCTCGCGGCAGCGGGGAGGAAGGCGGCGCCGGCGGCTTCGTGAATGGAAAGCGCGCCGTGAAGATGAAGCTCGAACCCTGCCCGGGTTCGCTCTCCACCCAGATCCTGCCTCCCATCAATTCGACGATCTTCTTGGCGATGGTCAGACCCAGGCCCGTGCCGCCGTATTTACGGGTCGTCGACCCGTCGGCCTGCGTGAACTCCTGGAACAGCCGCCCGATCTGCGCGGCAGTCATGCCGATGCCGGTGTCGCGCACGGTGAAGCGCAAGGTTTCGGTATCGGCATCGCGGTCTTCGACGCTGATCATGAGCTTGACGCAACCGCTGTGCGTGAATTTGACGGCGTTCGACAAAAGATTGCTGAGCACTTGTCCGAGTCGCAAGGCATCGCCCATCAGTGCACCGCCCTCGCCGAGCAGCCTCGACTCGGTGACGTCGAAGAGCAATTCGATGTCCTTTTCGTGAGCGCGTTGGCGCAGCAGCGAAAGCGCATTTCCCGCGACATCCTCGATGCGAAAACGCCCCTCCTCGAGCTCGAGCTTGCCGGCTTCCACCTTGGAGAAATCCAGGATGTCGTTGATGATCCCGAGCAGCGACTTGGCCGCGCTGTGAATCTTGCTTACATAGTCGTGCTGGCGCGGATTCAGGTTCGTGCCCAATGCGAGATAAGCCATGCCGAGGATCGCGTTCATCGGCGTGCGGATTTCGTGGCTCATGTTGGCCAGGAACATCGACTTGGCGTTGGTTGCGTTGACCGCTTCCTTCTTCGCAGCTTCGAGTTCCTTTTGCACGGCATGACGGCGGTCGATGTCATCCTCGATCGCCTGCGCCATGTCATCGACGGTGTGCCCTAGCGATACCAGTTCGTGGACCCCGCTGACCCGGCCGGTGCGCGTGGCATATCGTCCGGCGGCGAGCAGATCGGCCGCCTTGCCGAGTTGTTGAATGGGAACGAGGACCTGTCGCCGAATCACGCGGACGGCGAGCAATACGATGGCGATGGTTGCCGCCATGCTGATCAGCGACAACAGGATCCAGCGTTCCAGCGCAGTCTCTGCTGCGGCCACATCGGCCCGCGTGCGACGGTCGGTCAAGGTCAACAGGTCGTCGACCGCATGAGATTGGTCGGCCTTGAGAATGCTGTACGCGTTGCTGTTGACGAGGGCGCTCGCAAAGTCGAGGCGCGGCTGACCGTCGGACACGAATTCCTTGGTATCGGGGTTGTAGAGCCCCTGGGTCGCGGCGAATGCGATCTTTTCAACCTCGTTCATCCCGGCGGTGGCGTCCAGCACGCGATTGAGGGCGACCAGTTCGTCGGTGCTGAATCCCTCGGCTTTCATGACATCCGCGAGCGCTCGCCTGGCGCCCTCCTTCGGTACCTCGTGCTTGACGCGCCCTGCGATGACGTCGTCCCAATAGGTGCTCGGGTTCGCCGCTGCCGGCGCAGGCTTTTCTCCGTTGCGCACGGCCAGAATGTCGTAGTAGTAAAGGAGATAACGCGGCTCGCCGGTGGCCGTATAGGCGCGCACCAGGCTCGCGAGACGTTCGGTCTCGCGCTGCAGTTCATTGGCGCGAGCGAGAGCCGTTTGCCGATGGGCTTGCGCGGCGTCGACCGCGTGGTGCGATTGCTTGATCGCCAGCAGAAACATCGCGTTCGCACCGAGCGCGAACAGCACCAGCCCGAAAAACCACGAAGATACTTTTCGCAGGCGCACGCGCTTTTCCGCTAGAGAAGATCGCGAGGAGCGCCCGAGCCGGCGGGCTGATCGGCGCGTTGGTCGGTCGCGCGACGAGCCCATGTTCTGGCCTGACCGTCGTCGACGGAAGCGGTGTCGCGACCGGCTGAATATCCGAGCACGGCATACGCCGCGACCGGACGATGAAAGCCCTTGAGGTTCAATTCGCCGACCGGTTCCGTATCGACAAAGTCAGCGACAAAACCCTGCACCCGCTGCGAAATGAGAATCTGCCCGCCCGCGGCTTCGCTACAAAGGCGCGCAGCGAGATTGGTCACCGTCCCAATCACGCCGTAGTCGCGGCGGCCTTCGAAACCGATCGCGCCGATGGTCGCGTAGCCTTGGGCGATTCCTATCCCCATCGCGAGTTCGTAACCGCGCTTCTTCCATCCTTGCGCGAGAGTCGTGAAGCACTCCTGCATCGCGATGGTGGTTCGCACCGCCTTGCCGCCGGGGTTGTCGATCTCCACCGGATCGTTGTAGAAGATCATGATGCCGTCGCCTGCGAATCGTTCGATCGTGCCGCCGCTCTCCATGACGATCGCACCCATCGCAGCGTGATACTCGTTGATGACCCGCATCACGTCTTCCGGGTCCGAGGTCTCGGTGAATGCCGTGAAGCCGCGCAAGTCGAGGAACACGGCCGCAACTTCGCGGCGATGCGACTTGAGTGGATCGTCGGCCGTTCCCGACAACAGAAAATCCACCACCGACGGCGAAAAGAATCGCTTCAGGCGGCCCAGGCGTTCCACTTGATTGACACCGTCCCGGACGCGATGCTCGAGAGTCCGATTGAAGTCGGACAGTTCGGTTGCCTGTGTTTCCAGCGTAGCGATCATGCGTTCCATCGCCTTTGCCTGAGCGTGCAGCGTGAGATGCGTCTTGATTCGCGCCTTGACGATGGCCGCGCTGATCGGCTTGGTCAGGTAGTCCACGCCTCCCAATTCCAGCCCTCTGGTTTCGTCCTCCACTTCGTTCATGGCCGTCACGAAGATGACCGGAATGCCGCGCGTTGCGGGATCGGCCTTGAGCCTTCTGCACACCTCGTACCCATCCATGCCGGGCATCATGATGTCGAGCAGGATCATGTCGGGCGGCGTTGCCGAAGTCGCAAGCTTGAGCGCCTTGTCTCCGCTCACCGCTGCCTTGGTGCGGTAGTCGGACTTCAAGACCTCGGCCAGCAGGGTCAGGTTCGCAGGCGTGTCGTCGACCATGAGGATGGTCGGTTTCTCGGCAGGGGAAGCCGCCGCGCTTGCGTGACCATTCTTTTGAGCGCCCATCCAACCGTCTCCCGATACGTCGTCGAAGCCAATTGCAACATGTCCCAGTGCGATGTCAACAGTTATTGTGAAGCATGGCGCACGCCGGATCCGGGCGCCATGTGATTATTCCCTTACCTCGGGCGCCGTCACCGCGTAGCGGATAATCGCGGCTCCGGTTTTTGTATGGACGGTCGCGCGCCTGTGATCACGTGTCCGCTTTTTCCCTGCGCCTGGTCCCGCGTCTTGCCTTTTCCACAATGAAAAAGATCCTCATCCTCGGTGTCAACGGCTTCATCGGCCATCACCTCTCCAATCGCATCCTCGAGACCACCGATTGGGAAGTATTCGGCATGGACATGCAGTCCGAGCGCGTGACCGACCTGCTCGATCACGAGCGCTTTCACTTCTTCGAAGGCGACATCACGATCAACAAGGAGTGGATCGAATACAACGTCAAGAAGTGTGACGTGCTGCTGCCGCTGGTCGCGATCGCCACGCCGGCCACCTACGTACGCCAGCCTCTGCGCGTGTTCGAGCTCGACTTCGAAGCGAACCTGCCGATCGTTCGTCAGGCGGTCAAGTACGGCAAGCGCGTGATCTTCCCGTCGACCTCCGAGGTCTACGGCATGAGTCGCGACGCCGAATTCGATCCCTACGCATCGGAACTCGTGTACGGACCGATCGACAAGCCGCGCTGGATCTACGCGTGCTCGAAACAGTTGATGGATCGCGTGATCGCCGCCTACGGCCAGGAGCAGGGACTCGACTACACGCTGTTCCGACCGTTCAACTGGATCGGCTCGGGCCTCGACTCGATCCACACCGCGAAGGAAGGATCGAGCCGCGTCATCACGCAGTTCTTCGGTCACATCGTGCGCGGCGAAGCGATCAGCCTGGTCGATGGCGGCGCGCAGAAACGCGCGTTCACCTACATCGACGACGGCATATCGGCGCTGATGAAAATCATCGCCAACGAGGGCGACGTCGCGAGCGGCAAGATCTACAACATCGGCAACCCCGCGAACAATTATTCGGTGCGCGAACTGGCGACCATGATGCTCGCGCTCGCGGCCGAATATCCCGAGTACGCGGACTCGGCCGCCAAGGTCAAGCTGATCGAGACCACCTCGGGCGCGTACTACGGCGCCGGGTATCAGGACGTGCAGAACCGCGTCCCGAAAATAGAGAACACCATGCGCGAACTCGATTGGGCGCCCCAGGTGGCGATGGACGATGCGCTGCGTCGCATCTTCGATGCGTATCGCGGCCAGGTGGCCGAGGCGCGCAGCCTCGTCGATTGATCGTCCCGCGCATGGCGTCGCTTCATATCCGCAAGGCCGAACCCGCGGATCTGCCGGCCTTGCATCGTCTGGTCATCGGACTGGCGCGCTACGAACGTCTCGCAGACCAGGTGGTTTCGACGCCTGCGGACTTCGAGCGCGCCCTGTTCGGCGATGGTGCATCTGTCGAAGCCGTGCTGCTGTGGCCGAACGCACAAGAGCAAGGCGGGCCGGTCGCGTTCGCGCTTTACTTTCACAACTTCTCGACTTTCCTCGGCAGGCGCGGCCTGTATCTCGAAGACCTGTTCGTAACCCCGGAACAGCGCGGACACGGCTACGGCAAGGCCTTGCTGATCCACCTCGCGCGCATCGCGGTCGAGCGCGGCTGTGGGCGCTTCGAGTGGTCGGTGCTGGACTGGAATGTCGATGCGCAGGCCTTCTACCAAAGCCTCGGCGCGGTCGTGATGCCCGACTGGCGCATCACGCGCGTGACCGGCGACGCGCTGCATGCGCTAGCCAACGCGTTCGCGAATCAGGACGACGCGCACGACGACGCGCCACGACAACCCGCGGGACAACGCATCGTGAACCCGACATGAATGCACGGCATCTCACCCTCAAGGTCGACGTCGATACGCTGCGCGGCACGATGGAGGGTGTGCCTCGCCTGCTTGATCTCTTCGATCGTCACCACATCACCGCCACGTTCCTGTTCAGCCTCGGGCCCGACCACACCGGTCGTGCAATCAGGCGTGCGTTGCGCCCGGGCTTCTTCTCGAAGGTCAAGCGCACCTCGGTGATCGAGCACTACGGCATCAAGACGCTGCTCTACGGAACGCTGCTCGCAGGCCCCGATATCGGACGGCGTGCGGCAAACGTGATGCGCGAAACCAAGCAACGCGGACACGAAGTCGGCATCCACACCTGGGACCACACGTTATGGCAGGACCATGTGCGCGATCGTTCAGCGCGCTGGACCTGGCATCAGATGGGGCGTGCCTATCGACGCTTCGGCGATATCTTCAAAGAGCTGCCCCGCACGCATGGCGCCGCGGGCTGGCAGATGAACGACGATGCCTTGCGGCAACTCGACACATGGGGAATGCGCTATGCGTCCGATGGACGCGTAGCCGATGACGAGGTCGATCGCGGCGCCTTCCGGCCTTCGGTCGGTGGGCGCGCGCTCGAATGCATACAGATTCCCTCGACGCTCGCCACGCTCGACGAGTTGATCGGCATCGAGGGACGCGATGCGATCGGCGCCGCCGATGCACTGCTCGCGAAAACCGCGGATTCGCGGAGCGACGAGGTGTTCACGCTGCATGCCGAACTCGAAGGCATGAAGCTCATCGACGCATTCGAGCGACTGATCGTAGGTTGGAAAGCTCAGGGCTTTGCCTTGGGCACTCTGGCCGAAGCCTATGCGCGCATCGACCCGCAGCGCGTCCCGTTGCATTCATGGCGCTGGGGCTCGATTGCCGGCCGCAGCGGCGAGGTGATGGTCACCGGGGAACGCATCACGCGATGATGGAAAACAAGAAATCGGCGGCTCGAAAGCCGCCGATCGAAGCTTCACATCGTTAGAAGCTTGAAAGACTGTGGCGGAGAGGCTTCAACGACCCCGCCCGTCGCGATCGCCATGCCCACGATCGCCACGCCCATCGTGATCGCGCCATCCCTCATGATCGTTGCCGCGCCATCCCTCATGATCGTAGCCGCGCCGACCATAGCCGGGAGCCCAGCCTTCACGCCAACCGACGCGAGCGCCGTAGTACGGGGGCGCCGGACTATAGATCACGGCCGGGGCGTAGTAGCGCGGGCGCGGCGCATACACCACCGGAGGTGCATACACTGCGGGCGGAAGACCGTAGTAGTCAGGAGCGGAATCGTAATAGGCGGGAGCCGGACCGTAGTACGCGGGCGGGGGCGCATAGCCGACGATGGGCAAGCCCAAGCCGATCGACAACGACACATGACCGCCTGCGTGAGCCGGTGCGGTCGCGACCATCAGGCCGCCGGCGGCGACCAGAGCAACAGCGATCTTTTTCAACATGGTGGAGCTCCTGCTTTGCGCGTACGGTCTGTACGCTCCAGTAAGAACGTACGATGGCGCAATCGGCTCACCGCGATCCATCGTCCGCAGGTATCTTCTGTAACAAAATCCTTGCTCGCATGAGCGTGATCAGGAGCAGCAATGCCGGAAAACTCTGTATCACTCGGATCGCTTGTTCCGTCGTTCGAATCCGAATCGACGAGCGGCCCGATGCGCCTCGACGCCTATCGCGGCAAGGCCGTCGTGCTGTATTTCTATCCGAAGGACAACACCCCCGGATGCACTACCGAGACGCAGGAATTCGGCGACGCGTCCGCTGATTTTGCCCACGCCGACGCCGTGGTCTTCGGCGTCTCGCGCGACGGGATGGCGTCGCATCACAAATTCAAGGACGCGCTCGGCATTCCCTTCGACCTCATCAGCGATCCGGACGAAACTCTGTGCACGATGTTCGGGGTGATGAAAATGAAGAGCCTGTACGGCAAGAAGGTGCGGGGCGTCGAACGCAGCACTTTCGTGATCGATCCGCACGGCGTGCTCGTCGGGCAGTGGCGCGGCGTCAAGGTACCCGGCCACGTCGCCGAAGTGCTCGAGTACGTAAAGGCGATGCGCGCTTGAGCACGTGTTCAACCCGCGTTGCGCTTGCGTTGAATCCGCTATCGGGGTCTTGCCTTTTGTGCACGCTCGCTTCACCATCGGCCCGTAATATGACCTACCCGACGACCTGCTGACGACCTGCATGCATCGCCGGACCGATCATCCCTCCGAGCCGTCACGAGCACGTCCCCCCATCACGACTCACGCTCTGCGAATCAAACGCCTTTGAACCGCCGTCACCGCAAGGCCGATTGTCCGTGTCCGGATCATTCCGCGACCCGGCTGTCGGCCTTTCTGTTTTTCGCGTCACGCGCTGCCTGAACTTTCACCGTCAAAGACCGATGCCCCTGCCGAAACCGCCTGTTCGCCCCGCCCTCTTTCTGTCTCCCAGCGTCATCGAGGAAACCAACAAAGCGAGCCGACGCATGAAACCACCCGCGGTGGTGAATGAGCCCAGCGCTGCGGTGAATTCGGTACACGCGCGACGCCAGGCCAACGCCCCGTCGCGGCCCGCCCAGGCGACGCCGCCCCGTGCTCCGGCGCGCGAGTCCGGCCCGTCGGCCAACGGAGCGCCGCTGGCACGCGCATCGACGCCGAATGCGAAGCCTTCGGTCGTCGCGCAACCTACTGCGCCGGCAGCCGCGCCATCGGTGATCACCCTGTTCGAAGCACGCGCAAAGAAAAAGGCTCAGGGCGACGGGATCAAGCTGTTCGTGCTCGACACCAACGTGCTGATGCACGATCCCTCGGCGCTGTTCCGATTCGAGGAGCACGACGTCTATCTTCCGATGATGACGCTGGAAGAGCTCGACGATCACAAGAAAGGCATGTCCGAAGTCGCGCGCAACGCGCGCCAGGTCAGTCGATCGCTCGATGCGCTGGTCGGCAATCTCGGCGCCGGGCAGATCGACGACGGCATCCCGCTCGCGTCGCTGGGCAACAAGGATGCGGGCGGCAAGCTGTTCTTCCAGACACACTCGGTGCCGCAGGCGTTACCCAGCGTGCTGCCTGCGGGCAAGGCCGACAATCAGATTCTCGGCGTGGTTCGCGCGATGCAGGAGGCGCATCCCTCGCGGCCCGTGGTGCTGGTGTCCAAGGACATCAACATGCGCATCAAGGCGCGCGCGCTGGGGTTGCTGGCCGAGGACTACTTCAACGACCAGGTCCTCGAAGACACCGATCTGCTGTATTCCGGCGTGCGCCAGTTGCCCGTCGACTTCTGGGACAAGCACAGCAAGGGTATCGAGAGCTGGCAGCAGAACGGCGCGACCTGGTATCGCCTCTCGGGTCCGATGGTCTCGAGCCTGCTCGTCAACGAGTTCGTCTACTTCGAGGGCGACGGCGCGCCGCTGTACGCGCAGGTCAAGGAAGTGCAGGGCAAGACGGCCGTGTTGAAGACGCTGCGCGACTACACCCACGCGAAGAACAGCGTGTGGGGCATCACCGCGCGCAATCGCGAGCAGAATTTCGCGCTCAACCTGCTGATGAATCCCGATTGCGACTTCGTCACGCTGCTCGGTCAGGCGGGCACCGGCAAGACTCTGCTGGCGCTTGCGACCGGACTCGCGCAGGTGCTCGAGACCAAGACCTACACCGAGATCATCGTCACGCGCGTCACCGTGCCGGTCGGCGAAGACATCGGCTTTCTTCCCGGCACCGAAGAAGAAAAGATGTCCCCGTGGATGGGCGCCTTCGACGACAACCTCGACGTGCTCAACAAGACCGACGATTCCGCAGGCGACTGGGGACGCGCCGCAACGCAGGACCTGATCCGCAGCCGCATCAAGATCAAGTCGCTCAACTTCATGCGCGGGCGCACCTTCATTAACAAGTTCCTGATCATCGATGAAGCGCAGAACCTCACGCCCAAGCAGATGAAGACGCTGATCACGCGCGCGGGTCCGGGCACCAAGGTGCTGTGCCTGGGCAACATCGCGCAGATCGATACGCCCTATCTCACCGAAGGCTCGAGCGGCCTGACCTATGTGGTCGATCGCTTCAAGGGCTGGGCGCATAGCGGCCATGTGACGCTGCAACGGGGAGAGCGTTCGCGGCTCGCCGATCACGCGGCAGAGGTGCTTTGAGGATTGGGCATGCGTGCATCGTCGATAAAAATGCAAGCCGCGCAAGCGAAACAATAGATTTTTTCTGCGTCACCGTATCCCATCGGATGATCGCTGCCGAAGACCTGACCGGGCTCATCCTCGCGGGCGGTCGCGCGACCCGCATGGGCGAAATCGACAAGGGCTTGCAGCCGTTCCACGGCTATCCGCTGGTGATCCACATGGTGACGCGGCTCGCCCCGCAGGTCGGCACTGTCCTGATCAACGCGAACCGGCATCGCGAGATCTACGAACAGCTCGGCCACCGCGTGATCGGCGATGTCATCGAAGGATTTGCGGGGCCGCTCGCGGGACTGCATGCGGGGCTCGCCACATGCGAAACCGACTACCTGGTCGCCGTGCCGTGCGACGCGCCCTTTTTTCCGCGCGATCTTGTTGCGCGCTTGAGCGAAGCGTTCGCGGATGATGCGCTAGCCATCGCTTACGCAACGACAGCGGCGGGACGCCATCCGGTTTTCTGCATGATGAGGCGCACCATCGCTCCCTTGCTTCGGGCGTTCATCGACGAAGGCGGACGCAGCGTCAACGCCTGGGTCGATCGCGTCGACGGCGTCGCGGTATCGTTCGACCATGAAGATGCTTTTCGCAACCTCAACACGTTCGACGAACTGCGCGACGCAGAGAGTCGCCCTTGAGGCGCTCGCATGACCGCGACATCGCAACGCGATGACCCCGCATCCCTTCGGCTCGGCGATGCGAAGCGGCTGATCGACGAAGCAATCGAGCCGGTCGTCGATATCGAGACGGTGGCGCTGGGTGCGGCATTGGGTCGTATCCTTGCGCACGACCTGATCTCGGAAGTCGATGTGCCCGCACACGACAACGCGGCGATGGACGGCTATGCGTTCAAGAGCGGTGCAGGCGCAGGTGGAAGTCGCATGCGCCTGCGCGTGATCGGACAGGCTCTTGCAGGGCGCCCCTACGCCGGTTCGGTCGGACCCGGTGAATGCGTGCGCATCATGACCGGCGCGATCATGCCGCCGGACTGCGATGCAGTCGTGCCGCACGAAGAGGCGACTTCGCATGGCGCAGAGGTCGAGCTGCCACGAGACGTTCGCGCGGGCCAGCATAGACGTCGCGCAGGAGAGGACCTGCATCGCAGTGCTGTCGCCATCGCTCGTGGCCGTCGCATCACGGCGTCCGATCTCGGCTTGGCCGCGTCGATCGGCGCGGCGACGATTGCTGTCATGAGGCGCGCGCGCGTCGCGGTATTCTCGACCGGGACCGAACTGCGCTCGCTCGATCGAGTCCTCGAGCCCGGCCTGCTACACGACAGCAACCGCTACACGTTGATCGGCATGCTCGCGCGTCTGGGCGCGGAAGCGATCGACCTCGGCATCGTCGGCGACGACCCCGATGCGCTTGAAGCCGCGTTCGAGTATGCGTGCAGCGACGCGATACGCGCCGACGCCATCGTCACCAGCGGCGGCGTGTCCGCCGGCGACGCCGATTACATGCGCGAGGTCATGCAGAAGACCGGTCGCGTTTCATTCTGGAAGCTCGCGATCAAGCCCGGTCGGCCGATGGCTTTCGGCCGCGTCGGGATGCGCAAGGCGGGCGTCGATGCGGACGTCGATTCGCACGCAGGACGTTCGGCACTGCTCTTCGGCTTGCCGGGCAATCCGGTCGCGGTGATGGTGGTGTTCTACGCGCTCGTGCGCGAGGCGCTGTTGAAGCTGATGGGAGCGCACGCCGCGCCGCTGGCCTGTCTCCAGTTGATGTGCGATACGCCCTTGCAAAAGGTCGAGGGCAGGACCGAATTCGTGCGCGGCATCGCGTATCGTGGTCACGATGGCGCCGATGACGGATGGCATGTGCGGATCACCGGCGCGCAAGGCTCGGGCATCCTGCGATCGATGAGCGAAGCGAACTGTCTGATCGTGCTCGACCACGATCGCGGCGACGTTGCGGCGGGCGAGACGGTCGAGGCTTGGCCGTTCGAGGGCCTGGTCTGAAACCCGACCGCGCGTTCGCCCGATATGACGAGGGCCCTTAGTTCTTCGGCTTGCTGGTGACCGGCGGCCCCTTCGTGAGTTCGCCCGTCTCGCCCTTCATCCTCGCGTTCAACGCCGTCACATAGGCGTTGTATTCCTCGATCGCGCCGTTCGCCGCGGTCGCATAGGCTCGAGCCATGTCGGCGAGCTCGTTCGACTTCGCGCCCGTAGTCTTCGCGTAGCCGTTCACGCACAGCTTGTAGTCATCGACCTTCTTCTGGAAGCGGTTGATTTGCGCCTGACTGGGTTCGATGCCCGGGTTGTCGCCCGGTTTCTCGCATTGCATCGGCGGAACCGCGACCGCGCTTGCGGCGGGCGCAGGCGTGGGCGCAGTCTGCTGGGCATGCGCCGACAAGGCGAAGACCGCAGCCGCACTGGCCGACAGTGACATGACATGCGTTTTGAAATTCATGAAGTCTCCTCAGAGTAGCTGCGGGTCGATGCGCTCGGCGAGCGACCCGAAGAAGCGAGAGTTTAGCGAAACAGGCGAGTCGCGGCTCTCGCCTGCGGGACCATCAATGCGGCTCGGCCTCGCCAGCGGGCGGCGTGACGAGCGTCAGTTGCGCGGGTGGTTTCGTGGTTGAAGCCGACTGCGACGACGCATCGACCAGCGCGTTGGGGGCGTTGTCGCGCTCGTCATTGTCTTCGGCCGCGCGCACGTACTGCGACGGCAATTCCCTCGTGGCCTTCGCCCCCATCTCGCGCAGTTGCTCGATGCGGCGGACTACGTTGCCCTTGCCTTCCGTCAGCCGCTTCTTCGTTACGTCGAACGCCTTGTTCGCCTTGTCGAGATGCGTTCCGATCCCTTCGAGCGATTCGACCACGAGCGCGAACTGGTCGTACAGGAGGCCCGACTGTCGGGCGATATCGATGGCGTTCTTCGTCTGCTTCTCACGTTGCCATAGCGTGCGAACCGTGGTCAGCGTTGCGAGCAGGGTACTCGGCGTGACGATCACGACCTTGCGTTCCCACGCGTCCAGAAACAGGTCCGGGTCGATAGCCGCTGCCAGACCGAGCGCCGGTTCGATCGGCACGAACATCGCCACGAAGTCCGGCGTGTCCAGACCTTGGCGCGTCTGATAACTCTTCGCCCCGAGCGCCTTGGCGTGTTCGCGTACCGCATCGACGTGCTGACGGCCGGCCAGCGTTCGCGCCTCGTCGTCCGCCGCTGCGTAGTAGCGGTCGTACGCAACCAGCGACACCTTGGAGTCGATCACGATGTGCTTGTTGTCGGGCAGATGCACGATCACGTCGGGCCGCAGTGCGCTGCCGTCATCGCTTTTGAGCGTGTGCTGCGTGTCGTATTCGACACCCTTGACGAGGCCCGAGCGTTCGAGCACGCGTTCGAGGATCACTTCGCCCCAGTTGCCGCGCGTCTTCGCGTCGCCCTTCAACGCGCGCGTGAGATTGTTGGCGTCTTCGTTGATCCTGGCCGTGGCGAGCTGCAGGTTCAACACTTCCTGCTTCAATGAAAAGCGCTGCTGGGCCTCCTTGTCGTAGGTCTCGTCGACCTTCTTCTCGAACGCGCTCAACTTCTCGCCGAGCGGCTTCAGGATCAGGTCGAGCTCGCCGCGATGCTGCTCGGCCATGCGCTTCTGATTGACTTCGAGCGCGTCGCCGGCAAGCGCCTTGAAGTGCGCCGCGAATTCGTCGCGCGCGTGCGTGAGGAGCGCGAGCTTTTCGCCGGATCTTTCGCGCTCTTCGCGCAATTGCGCCGCGAGTCCTGCGGCGCTCACGCGCTCGACGCCGAGCGCGTCGTTCAAGGCCCTCGCTTCGGTCGTCGCCGCATCGAGCCGCGAGCGCACATCACGCACATCGGTATCGCGCTCCGCGAGCCGCGCTTCGGCCGTTGCGAGCCGCGCCTGCGCGTTCGCGCCCGACGATGCGAGAGCTGCATCGATCGCGAAGCGATGCGAGCGCCGCATGAAAACCAGGACGACCGCGCCGCCGATCAAGAGGCCGACCAACAGTGCAAAGATCTCCATCAAGGCATTCACGTTTTTGTTTCCCCTTTTTTTGCGACGTCCAAGCATACCGAAACGTCGCCGGTTGTCGCTCGGGTCATGCGAGATGCGACAAGGTATTGCGCTCCTCACATCGATTTCACCGTCCGCGCGCCCATGAGTGCTAGCATTTCGCCATGATCGACTGGTCCACCTGTGAAGTTGTCGAACGCGATCCCGAGCGGTACAGCGGCGCATGGTTGTTTCGTGGGTCGCGCGTCCCGGTTTCTGCACTCTTCGAAAATCTCGAAGGCGGAGCCGCTGCCTCGCAGTTCGTCGAGTGGTTTCCTGGAGTCACACTCGAACAAGTACGCGCCGTGCTGGAGCATGCGGCGCGTAGCGCGCTTGCGCCGGCCTAAGTGCGCATGCTCTTCGATCAGGGAACACCCGCTCCGTTGCGGCAGTTCCTCGTTGCGCATGAAGTCAGCACTGCCTACGAACTTGGTTGGGCGACTATCAAGAATGGCGAACTTCTCGAGGCCGCTGAGGAGAAAGGCTTTGCGTTGCTCGTCACAACGGATACCCAACTCATGTACCAGCAGAACTTGAATCGACGGCGCATCGCAATTGTCGTGCTGACCACAACGAATTGGCCGCGTATCAAGGATGCCGCACCCGATGTGGTACGCGCAGTCAACGCCTGCGATTCTGGCGATTATGTCGAAGTGCGTATCCCATGAGTTCTGTTCAGTTGAGCAATAGATCAATCACCACTCAACATACCAATCGATGATCCCCGCCCAAGAAGCCCTGCAACGTCTGCGCGAAGGCAACCTGCGCTTCACGTCGAACGAACGCAACACCGACACGTCGCTCACGCAAAGCCAACGCGCCGAGCTGATGAAGGCGCAGGAGCCGATCGCGATCATTCTTGGATGCTCGGACTCGCGCGTTCCCGCCGAGATCGTGTTCGATCAGGGGCTGGGCGACCTATTCGTGATTCGCGTAGCCGGCAACATCGTCGCGCCTTCGCAGGTCGGCAGCGTAGAGTTCGCCGCCGAGCGCTACGGCACGCGGTTGGTGGTGGTGCTCGGACATACGCAATGCGGCGCCATTCTCGCGACCCTCGAGGAGCTTCAACGCCCGACTGCGAATCAGTCGCGCAATCTGCGCACGATCGTCGATCGCGTGCGGCCTTCGGTCGAAGGCCTGCTTGACACCGAGCTTCGCCACGACGTCGATGCGCTGGTCAAGCATGCGGTTCGCGGCAACATTCGCGCATCGGTCAATCATCTGCGGCACGGCTCGGAGGTCCTCGAGCAATTGATTCACGACAACGGGCTGATCGTCGTGGGCGCCGAATATTGTCTGGAGACGGGGGTCGTCGAGTTCTTCGATGGGGTGTCGGGCGGGCGTTGAAAATTCGCGGCGTGAGATCGAACAGCGGGCGGGAGCCGCGCGCAACGAGAGGATAAGTGTGCCGAAGCCCAGCGAGTTTTTTGTAGGCGTCCTCGACTTCTTCGCGATCCTCCTGCCCGGAGCGATCGCGACGGCCATCCTCTCGCAGCGGCTCGGACCTTTCATCGTCGGGCCGCTGATTCCCGCACCCGCTAGCGAGGCAGGCAATTGGGCGGCTTTCCTGATTTGCGCCTACTTTCTCGGACACCTCATCTTCCTCGTCGGCTCGTATATCGATCCGCTTTACAACGCATTGCGCGAACGCTTCAATCCGTATGGCAATGCCAGCGCGTATCAATGCGCGATGCGGGTACGCGACTCGCTGATCGACGACACCGAAGCAAAGGCGTTGAACACATTCCAGTGGGCACGATCGGTCCTTCTCGCGAAGTCCCCCGCCGCGGCGGAAGACGTGCATCGACTCGAGGCCGATTCGAAGTTCTTTCGCAGCCTGCTGATCGTCTGCGCACTGAGCTCGATCGTGTTCTTCAGCGGTAGACGCAGCGTCGAGGGTTTCGTCGCGATGGCCCTGATCCTGCCGTGCTTTGCGCGCTATTACGAGAGGCGCTTGAAGAGTACGACGCAGGCATACATACACGTGGTCACGCTGTATCGGCTCGGCGGCATTGGACCTGCCCCGACGGAGCGAGTGCCCGAATCACAGGGAGACTGCGAATGAAGACTCGTCGAATTCTCGCGCTCGCATGTGGCGCATGGTCTGCGTTGATTTTTCTGAATGCGCCAGTCAGCGCCCGCGCGCAGAGCGCCTCTCCCATCGCCGCGGGCGAAGCGCCCCAGCAGTACCGCGACGTCGTGCGCCTGCTCGATCTGTGGCTCGATGCGGAGGTGGCTTACCGCGGCGTTCGTGGATTCTCGGCCGCAATCGTGATCGGCCCCGATATGATCTGGAGCAAAGGGTACGGAACCATCGATGCCGACCGAAAAATCGCGGCGGCGCCCGATACGATCTACAGCATCTGCTCGATCTCGAAGCTGTTCACTTCGATTGCCGTCATGCAGCTTTGGGAGGCCGGCAAGCTGTCGCTCGATGACGACATCGGCAAGGTTCTGCCGGCCTTCGCCATTCAACGCAGCGATCGAGCCAGCGGGCCGATCACGATCCGTTCGCTGCTATCGCATTCGTCCGGCCTGCCGCGCGAATCGGAATTTCCCTATTGGACGAGTCCCGAATTCAAGTTCCCGTCTCGACAGGAGCTGACGCAGAAACTCGCCGAGCAGCGCACGCTGATGCGTGTGGCGGATCGTTATCAATACAGCAATCTGGCGATGTCCTTGCTGGGTGAAGTCGTTGCATCGGTCTCGGGACTGCCTTACGAAACGTATATACAGATGAATATACTTTCGCCGCTCGGTCTTTCGGATACGCGCCTCGGGCTGCCGATGCAACTCTACGGCCAGCGCCTCGCACAAGGATTCGGTCCGCTCGAGCGCGACGGAACCCGACAGCTCCTCAAGCCGTTCGATACAGGGGGCATCGCGCCGGCTGCGGGGTACACCTCCACGGTTCAGGACCTTGCCAGGTTCGCGTCATGGCAGTTTCGCCTGTTGAAGAACGGCGCGCGCGAAGTGCTGCGCGTGTCCACGCTGCGCGAGATGCAACGCGTGCAATGGACCGATCCCGATGGAAAGATCACATGGGGTCTGGGCTTCGGAGTCGGTCGCGACGGCACCACGCTGCTCGCGGGTCATTCGGGTTCCTGTCCGGGTTATCTCTCGGGGTTGTCGCTGGTTCCCAAGGCCGAGTTGGCGATCGTGGCAATGACCAACGGCAACAGCGGCGACAGCAGCGGCGAGATTGCGCACTACACGCGACCGATGCGGCGACTGATGCTCAAAGGCATGAAGCTCGCACCGGCGCCAGCAGGAAGCGGCAGCCCCGATCTTGAAGCCTACGCGGGGAGGTACAACCTTCGCCCGTGGGTGAGCGAAAGAGTGGTCGTGCCCTGGGGCGCGCATCTTGCGGTTCTGGACCTTCCGAATGAGGACCCGGCTGGCGACGTGGTGCTGCTCAAGCACGTTGACGGCGACACGTTCCGTGCGCAGCGCGACGATGAGTCTCTGGCCGAGGAATGGGTTTTCGAACGGAGCGCAGACGGTCGTGTCGTTCGCATCCGAAGGAACGGGCAGATTCAAATGCGGCTGTCGCCCTGATCGATCGGGAGCGCAGATTGCTCGACGTATCGCGTTTCTTTGACACCCCTGCCACCCGCGCGTAATGTTTATTCCCCGACATCTGTCGGTAATAAAAGAGAGGAAAAGAAATAAGAATTTTTAAAGTCTTGTTGATCGGCTTGGTTTTGTCCGCATTCACCGCGATCGCAAATGGGCAGGATGTAAAGCCTTACAAGGAAGGCCCGGTCACACAGATTTCCTATATCAAGGTCAAACCCGGCCGCTTCGACGATTACATGAAATTTCTCGATACAACCTACAAGTCTCTTCTGGAAGCCAACAAGAAGGCGGGTCTGATCACGGGCTATGCCGTCTATAGCGCCGAGGCGCGCAATCCGCAGGAACCCGATCTGATCCTGGCGGTGACGTATGCAAACATGGCAGCGCTGGACAGGACCGATAGGCAGAAGCGATCGCAGCGAAAGTCATCGGGTCCAACAGTGTCCAGAGCAAGGCCACGATTGATCGAGGTCCGATGCGCGATGTACTTGGCAGCCAGTTTATTCGAGAATTGATTCTGAAATAGCGGGAGGCCGGTTCCCGCCGGCTGGCAGAATGTGCGGGAACCCGCTTGCGTTTCGATGCGGCCGATCCATGCCGCTCGTAGTTGATATTCAGCGCTCACGAAAACCGTGGAAAAAAGAATTGTCGGCTTCCATCAGGACGATGAGCAGCATTGGGTGGCCGAACTCGAATGCGGCCACAACCAGCATGTTCGGCACGACCCGCCGTGGACCAATCGCCCATGGGTCGTTACGCCGGCGGGACGCGATGGAGTTCTTGGCGAGGTCCTGAACTGCAAGAAGTGCGATGCGAGTGCGCCGCGCGATCGGGCCGCATGAGCGCGCGTTGTCGATCACGCGCCTTGGTCGGTGCGTCGGTCAGCGCAGGCAGTCGAACGCCTGTCCGAGATCGGCGATCAAGTCGCTCGCGTCCTCCATGCCCGCATAGAAGCGCACGAGCACGCCCTTGTGAGGCCATCGCGCGGCAGTGCGCGCAGAACCGCCGGGAACGCCGACGCGATACGGCACGGCGAGACTGTGGACCCCACCCCAGCTGAAGCCGATACAAAAGAGTTTCAGCGCATCGATCATCGCGTCTGATTTTTCTTCGGCGATGTGTTCTGCAAGCACCACCGAGAACAATCCTGCGGCGCCCTTGAAATCGCGCTTCCAGTATGCGTGGCCCGGACATTTGGGGAATGCGGGATGCAATACGGTCGCGACCTCGGGCCTCGCGGCCAGCCATTGCGCCAGCGCGAGGCCGGTCGCGGCGCTTCGTGCAAGACGCAGCTCCATCGTCGCCAAGCCGCGCAGCATCAGATAGCAGTCGTCGCCGCCGATGCCGAAGCCCAGGCGCATGTGCGCGGCCTTGATGCGCTGATGCAATTCTTCGTCGACCGTCGTGATCGAACCCATCAGCACGTCGCTGCCGCCCGACGGGTATTTCGTGAGCGCGTGCATCACGATATCGATGCCGTGATCGAAGGGTCGAAAAAAGAGGCCCGCGGCCCAGGTGTTGTCGATCGCGGTCAAGACCTTGTGCCGCTTCGCGGCCGCGACGATCGCGGGAACATCGGGCACTTCCATCGTGACCGAACCCGGGGGCTCGATCCAGATCAACTTCGTGCGAACATCGATCGCGGCTTCGATGGATTCGATACTCATCGGATCGTAGAAGCGCGTCTCGATGCCCAGACCTGCGAGCAGCGTGGCGCCGAGTTCGCGGCTCGGGTTGTAGACGTTGTCGGGCAGCAGCACCACATCGCCCGACTTCAACAACGCGAGATCGACGAGCGCGATCGCTGCGAGCCCCGACGGCACCAGCACGCAATGTTTGCCGCCTTCGAGAGACGCGATGCGGCGCGCGAGCGTGAACGTGGTCGGCGTGCCGTGCAGCCCGTAGGTGTAACCCGAGTCGTTCTTCCAGTCGCGCGCACGCATTGCCGCGACATTCGGAAACGTGACGGTCGACGCGTGATGGATGGGGACGGTGAGAGCGCCGAAATTTTTCGGGGGCTGGTAGGCGTGATGCACCAGACGCGTCGCAGTCTTCCGATCCGCGGGACGGTCTGCACCCGGGTCTGCGCCCGTGTCCGCACCCGGGTCTTGGTCGTGGTCGCTCATGGACGTCTGCCAGCGAAGATCAGTCTGAAGGGACGAGCCGCTGCTGTCCGTTCATGTAGGGCCGCAGCACTTCGGGCACCGTGACGGACCCGTCGGCCTCCTGATAATTCTCGAGCACCGCCACCAGCGTCCGACCGACCGCGAGTCCCGACCCGTTCAACGTATGCACGAGTTCCGTCTTTCCGTCGGCGTTGCGATAGCGCGCCTGCATGCGCCTGGCCTGAAACGACTCGCAATTCGAGATCGATGAAATCTCGCGATACGCGTTTTGCCCCGGCAACCACACTTCGAGGTCGTAAGTCTTGGCCGACCACATGCCGATGTCGGCCGTGCAAAGAGAAAGCACGCGATACGGCAGCGCGAGTTGCTGCAACACCTTCTCGGCATGGCCGAGCATTTCGTCGAGCGCGTCATAAGACGTCGACGGTTCGACCACCTGCACCATCTCGACCTTGTCGAACTGATGCTGACGAATCATCCCGCGCGTGTCGCGTCCATAGCTGCCTGCTTCCGAACGAAAGCACGGTGTATGCGCGGTGAGCTTGATCGGCAATGCATCGAGGGCAAGGATTTGATCGCGTACCGTGTTGGTGAGCGGCACCTCCGCCGTCGGAATCAGATACAACGCGTCGTCTTCGCCTTCGTCTCCACCCTTCTTCACCGAGAACAACTGATCGGCGAATTTGGGCAGGTTGCCGCTTCCGAAGAGACTGCGCGCGTTGACGATATAGGGCACATGGCACTCGAGATAGCCGTGCTCTTCGGTATGCAAGTCGAGCATGAACTGCGCGAGCGCCCGATGCAGACGCGCGAGCGGGCCTCTCATCAACGCGAAACGCGCACCGGTCAATTTCACCGCCATCGCGAAATCGAGACCGAGCGCCGCACCCAGATCGACGTGATCCTTGACGTCGAAATCGAAGTCGCGTGGCGCGCCGACGCGACGCACTTCGACGTTGTCGGCTTCCGATGCGCCGATCGGCACCGACGCGTGCGGCAGATTGGGCACCGTCTCCATGAAGGCGTCGAAGCGCTGATGCACGAGCGCGAGCTGCGCTTCGAGTGCCTTGAGCGTATCGGGCATGGCAGCGACCTCGGCCATCACGGCGGTTGCGTCTTCGCCCCTGCCCTTCAATTGTCCGATCTGCCTGGACAACGCGTTCCTTCGCGCCTGCATGGCTTCGGTTTCGGTCTGCACGCGCTTGCGTTCGGCTTCGAGCGATTCGAATGCGTCGCGGTCGAATGCATAGCCGCGCGTTTCGAGCGCGGCGATCACGCGCGGCAGATCTTTGCGAAGGAGTTGAAGGTCGAGCATGGAGGGTGGAAATCGATGCGGATGAAGTGCGGCCCGTATTTTCGCATGGCACGCCTCGCCGTCTTCCCGGCGCAGGCCGGGACCCAAGTTTTGCGCACGCGCGCAGTAAAATAACTTGGACCCCGGCCTGCGCCGGGGCGACGGCTGCGCGAATGCCCTCGTGACGCGTCGATCTGTGTCGAGTCCTCACCCGTCGCTCGCCTCGTCGTCGAGCCGTCGCAGATGCGTGAGCTTGTCGGCAATCTTCGCTTCGAGGCCGTGCGGCGTGGGCCGATACCAGCGCGGCTCCCGCATGCCTTCGGGCAGATAGCTTTCACCGGCGGCATAGCCTTCGGGCTCGTCGTGCGCGTAACGATATTCCTTGCCGTAGCCCAACTCCTTCATCAGCTTGGTCGGCGCATTGCGAATATGCGGCGGTACGGGTCGCGAGCCGTCCTGCTTGATGAAACTCTTGGCTTCGCCGAAGGCCATGTACACCGCGTTGGACTTGGCCGCGCATGCGAGGTAGATCACGGCTTCGGCCAACGCGAGTTCGCCTTCGGGGCTGCCGAGGCGTTCGTACACTTCGGCCGCATCGAGCGTGACCCGCAACGCGCGCGGGTCGGCCAGACCGATGTCCTCGCTCGCCATGCGGATCATGCGGCGCGCGAGATAGCGCGGATCGGCGCCGCCGTCGAGCATGCGCGTGAACCAATAGAGCGACGCGTCGGGATGACTGCCGCGCACGGCTTTGTGCAAGGCGCTGATCTGATCGTAGAAGGCGTCGCCTCCCTTGTCGAAACGGCGCAGGTTTTCGGAGAGCGCGCGGGCGAGGAGATCTTCGTCGATGACGAGTGCTGAAGGCTTCAATGGATCAGCTTCGTTCGCACCCGCGCGCGCGACGATTTCGAGATTGTTGAGCAGCTTGCGCGCATCGCCATCGGCGCTCGCGATCAGTGTCTTGCGCGCGGTGCCGGTCAAGGAGATGCCGTGAAGTTCGGGTGCAGCCGCGTCGTTCAATGCGCGATCGAGCAGACCGCCGAGATCGTCTTCGGTGAGGCTCGTCAACACATAGACCGCCGCACGCGAGAGCAACGCGCCGTTGACTTCGAACGAAGGATTCTCGGTGGTCGCGCCGATGAAGACGAACAGGCCCGACTCGACATGCGGCAGGAACGCGTCCTGCTGACTCTTGTTGAAGCGATGCACTTCATCGACGAAGACCAGCGTCTGCCGCCGCGACTGCGCGCGCGTCATTTCGGCGCGTGCGACCGCCTCGCGAATGTCCTTCACGCCGGCGAGCACCGCCGACAACGCGATGAAGTCCGCGTCGAACGCATCGGCCATCAAGCGCGCGAGCGTGGTCTTGCCGACGCCGGGTGGTCCCCACAGGATCATCGAATGCGGACGATGCGATTCGAACGCGACGCGCAAGGGTTTGCCGGGGCCGAGCAGTTGCGGCTGTCCGATCACTTCGTCGAGCGACCTGGGTCGCAGGCGCTCGGCGAGAGGCGCGTTGGATGACGATGCATCGTCGGCGGCGCTCTTGCGATTTGCGCGCGGCTGGGTCGGCATCGGGGCGCTGGAGAAAAGGTCGTCGCTTGCGGTCATTGGCTTCGCGGTTCGGCTACAAAAATGAAAGTCGTTCACATGGACGATGCCGAAATATCAGACGGGAAGCATGGTGTCGCTTTCCTTCCACGCCCCTTGCGGCACAAGGTTTTTGTGTATACGATAACGGACTTTAAAATCTCGTTCGATCAATTCAAGCGTGATATCACGATTGCTGAGCGCGGTCTCGACTTCGCAAGCGCGGCTCAGGTCTTCGCAGGTGTCACCTATGAGATCGAAGACAAACGAAATGACTATGGAGAAACAAGGATCATCTGCTACGGAATGCTTGACGAACGGATGGTCGTTGTCGGCTACACACCGCGTGGCGCGACCCGCCACGTTTTCAGCATGAGGAAAGCCAATGAACGCGAACAAACCCGCATCGCGCCACTCCTTCAAAACTGATCTTGCTCGTGTCGATGCGCACAAGATTGAGCCAAGCGAATACGAAGAACTCCCCGAGCTTACCGATGAAATGTTCGCTCGCGGGATAGTCAAAAAAGGCGGCCGGCCCTTGTCGACAAATCCCCGCAAGTCGATCTCGCTGCGTTTGCCGGCCGAGGTACTCGATCGCTGGAAAGCAACCGGACCCGGTTGGCAAACGCGTATGGTCGAGCGTCTTAGCAAGAGTCGTTGAGGATCGGCAAGTGCGGCCGGCGCATGCGCGGCACAGGGTACCCGGAGGTAGCTTTGCGGAACGATTCCATCCGCGAAAATTTAGACGTTCTAACCGGGGAGGCGCGATCCGCAGGCGATGTCCCAGATTCTGTTGAACGCATGATCTGAAGGTGGCGGTACCTTTCGCCTGCATGTGAACATGCAGGTGCCTAGCCAGCAAAGAAAGGAACCACCGAAATGAAGTCTCTCACGAAGCCCGCGCTGCGGGCAGTTGGTCCTGCGCAGGTGCAGATCACGTTGCCCGTGCAGGGCGTCTTGCAGGACGTCAAGCATGCCTTCTATGGCTTGTGCATCCAGGCCGGCCGGGAGGTTCTGGCGAAGATGCTGGAAGCCGACCGGGTGACGTTGTGCGGTGCCAAGGGCGTACCCGATCGAGGTCGCAGTGCGGTTCGCGGTGGCAGTACGGACAGCCGCGTGGTGCTGGGCGGTCAACGGATCGCGAAGGTGACTCCGGCTTGCTCGCCGCTGCGCTGGGCGACGTGGCTCGCGCACGCGGCATGGCGGACATCGCCGCCGCTGTGGGCTTGACGCGCGAGGCCCTGTACAAAGCCCTGCACCCAGGAGCGCAACCGCGCTTCGACGCCATCGCGCGCGTTTGCACGGCACTTGGTCTCAAGCTGACGGTGCAGCCCGTTCCTTGAACGTCGAGGTAGAGGTAAATGTCCAATGCCGACGGCAAACATGGAAGGCGGCTGCGTGTGCGGAGCAATTCGCTATCGCGTCACGGGAACGCCGACCAACGGCATGATCTGTCATTGCCAGACGTGCCGACGAGTTGCTGCCGCGCCGGTAGTCGCGTGGGTCACATTCCCGAAGTCCGATTTCCAGATTGTCCAGGGAAGCCCGTCGGAGTTCAGGTCGTCCGAGCCGGTACGCAGAACCTTTTGTGGATCATCCGGCACGCCGCTTGACTTACGAGCACGAGAAACACGGCAGCGAGATTGACATCACCACTTGCAGTCTGGACAGGCCTGAAGCATTTCCTCCAACCCATCATTCATGGCTCAGCCACGATCTGGCGTGGATTCGCTTTGGGGATGGATTGCCGGCGTTTCCTCAATTCCGGACATGACATCCGCATATGCAGTAAATCAAGTGGAAACATCGGCGCGCATTCAAAGGCCAGTGCCTGCGCCGAACGTCGTTCCAATGGCCTCGATACTTCAGGGAGAATCGTCATGGCGACATATATTGTTCTGACAAGTTTCACGGATCAGGGTATTCGCAGCGTTCAGGAGACGACCAAGCGGGCGGACGCCGTAAAGGCCATGGCGCCCAAGTTTGGAGTCACCGCAAAAGAGTTCTACTGGACCTTGGGAGCCTACGACGTGGTTGCGATATTCGAAGCCCCCGACGACGCATCCATCACCGCATTCGGATTGGCGATCGGCTCGGCCGGCAATACCCGCACGCAGACCATGCGGGCCTTTTCCAAAGACGACATGAATGGGATTCTCGAGAAGTTGGCGAAGGGGAAGTGATAGTTGTCGTCCGATTTGCAATGCGTGGACGCGTCCGCTGACGGCGCGTCCATTCCGGTAGTCCCGCAAGAGCTTCAGACCACGGTCGTCAGTTCCGCGGCGCGTGTCGGAAACGCACGCAGCAACTTCCTGTCCATCGTGATCAGCTTCGTCTCGAGCTTGATTGCCAGCGCGCTTCAGCCTCGCGATGCACGACATGCGGGTGTTCGAAGCTCAGGTTCCCTCGCCTCATGTAGCCCGCCAGCAGGTTGCGAAATTTGCTCCGCCACAGGATGGGGGCGGCCCAGTGGGCGTCTTTCTCGAGCAAGGCCTCGGCAGCGGCGTGTGCTTCCCCGGCAGGTGCAGATACGCCAGCACGTCGGAACCCACCACGATCACGCGCGACCCCGCCTCTTGAACGTGTTGATGCTTCCGTCACAATTGGGCAAGAATTTTGCGAGACCCAAGCCACGGCCGCTCAGTCAGCTCCAAGGCCACCGACAACGCACCGACCTTCGGCAGACGTTTGATCAGCCTGCGCGCGAGCCATGCGGCGAAGCGTTCGCGAGCCAGCGTGATCGCGGCGCTTTCGCCCATGGCCAGCATGAGGCGCTCTGCGACCACCGCGTCGTTGAGCTCGCCGAGTTCGCCCTGCAGTTCGGACAACGCCTTGCGATAGCCGCGAACGTCGTCGCGATCATAGAGCGCTTCGAGCAGATCGAGCGCGTACCGCAATCGCTTCACATCGATGCGCAGACGATGCCGCTCCTCGTCGTCGAGCGCCGCGATGCGGCGCGCGCGATCGACGACGCGGCGCTGATGCTGTTCGAGCCAGCGCGGCGCGAGGTCGCCGAGCGGCTCGCCGTCGCGTCCATCGAATTGCAGGATGAAGCGTTCGATCGCGAGTGCGTCGCTGCCGGCTTTGGGCGCATGCAGATAGTCGAACAGTCGCGTGTGCGCGTCATGCCGCCGCTGTTGCGCTTCGTCACGCAATGCGCGCATGGCCGCCTTGCCCGCGTCGTCGTCGCCGACGATGCGCGCGATGCGATCCAGTGTTTCGTCGCAAAACACATCCCAGTCGCGCGCGCCGCCGAACACCTGGCCGATGTCGCGCAAGATGGCGTTCATGGTTTCGAAACGGAGCTTGCCGAACACCGGACGAAACGTGCGCAATGCGCTGCGCATGCGACGCACGGCCACGCGCGCCTGATGGACGAACTCCGTGTCGACAGTGCGGTGCCCCACGGCCGCGTCGCGTGATTCGTAAAGCACATGGGCATCGAGCAGCAACGCATGCTGGCACGCCGCGACCACGTGCGCGAGATGCGCGCGTGCGGACGTGTCGGGTTTCGCTTCGGGCAACTCGACCTTGACCGCAACGACCTCGATTCCATCGGCGAGCGCATAGCCGCGCTCGGCCTTGCTGATCGGCAGCGGCAACAGCGGCACGTCCTGCGCGAGCCGATGAACGAAACGCAGCAGCGCACTTGCATCGCCGCTTTTCAATTCGAACTCGACCTCGCTGATGCGCTCGCTCTTCTTCGCCTTGCCGCGACCCGACTGGATCGTCCCGACGTCGATCGCACACTCGATCCGGCTGCCATCGGTCAGCACCAGTTGCCGGATCTCGCGCCTGAGCTGGTCACGAACACGGGTGCGAGTTTGCGAGCGAGCGTGCGCGGCGATCCGAGTGCCGCGAGCGGCGTATCGCGCAATCGGCCGAGCGCGAGCCGCGGTGCGGCTAGCGGCATTTCCCATTCATCGCGCTGGCTGAACGCGGCGCCGCTCGCGCCCGCGACCTTCAAGGTCTGCATCCAGCGCTGGCCGATGCGGCGCAAACGCAAGGCCATGCGTGCTCGCGCGAGCAGCTGATCGGGTGTGTCGAAGTAACGATTGTCCACACGCGACACGCGTGCCGGACCGACGATATGTTGTGCGATCAGCGGGTGCATGCGCAGCGCGGCGATCGAGCGTTCGCCGATCAGCAATTTGAGTTCGAGCTCGCGCGGCGCGTGCGTTGGACTCGGCGGCGCGTCGCGATGTTCGGGATTCGGACTGTCGTTCATCATTTTGTGGCACCCAGGCTGGGGGGCGGTTCACTCGTCACGCATTCTCGATCACGGTGCGTCTGGTTCACCTGTTTCGTCGATGGCGCGCTCGCATCCTCTTGCAGAGCGGCTCGCGCTCCTGCAAGCTGCGAGCGCCCGGATTGCTCGCAAATCGAGTCACCCTTGCCGCAAAGGAACCCAGCATGATCTCGGCATTGAAGACGCATCCGCTTCGTTGGAAACTTCCCGCACTCGCGCTGATGTTCGGCACGATTGTCGCGGCGGCTTCCGTCAACCTCTTTCCAAGAGTGCCGTTGATGGTGGCGTTGCTTTACGCGGCAGCGGGCGCGGTCGCGTTCCTCGCGACCATGTCGATCGGCATCATCGTCGCCTCGCGCATCAACGCCTGGGTTCTGAACAAGGGCGGCACCGACACGCATTGGCTGTGGTTCAAGTCCGATCCTCAGGGACTGGTGCGTCTTCGCGAACAAGCCCGGATGGAAAGTGATGACGCCCTACAAGAACCTGAGCCGCACCTCCGGCGTCGTGGCATATGAGATTGCGCCCGATTCGATTGCGGTCGAATTCGAAGACGGCGCGATCTATCTCTACACCGCGGAAAGCGCGGGCCGGTCCGACCTCGAAAACATGAAGGACCTTGCCGCCGCGGGGCTGGGCCTGTCCACGTTCATCGTCAGGCATGTCCGCATGGGGTATACGGCTCGGCTGAGGTGAACCGTCGATAAAGATGCAATCGTATGTGACGACGATGCATCTCTCCGAGTCGGAAACACGATCTCATCGGGCAGTCGCGATTGGCACTCTTGCCATGCCTCTCAAGGCTGGCCGCGTCCGTTCACGATCTGCCGATAACCTGCCAACAGAATCAAGACGCCAGCGAGGTTGAGAAAGGGCGGCGGCACGAGCACCCACCAGCCAAGCGTCGTGAGCGTGGGTACGGAAACAATGTACGAAACGTCGGTGAACAAATCAGAAAAACGCACGCCTGCCACGATCGGCAACCAGAGCGGATTCTTCTTGTAGCGCCATAGAGCGATCGCCTGAGCCAGCGCGAAGGCCAACCACTGGCCGGCGGATCTGCGCAGGAAGGGCACGTCGAGACCCGTCGGCGCCTGGTCATGAAAGAGCTGGAACCAGAGCTCCGGCGCCATCCAGGCCATCAACACCAGCGCGCTGTCTTCGACCAGAGCGCCCCATAAAAAAACCAGGATCAGCGTTCTCAATGAGCGTTCAATCATGCGTCTGCTAAACGGCTAGGGGCTTGCGCCGTTCATCTTTCGCACTGCCGTGCTCGACGTATTTCGAGCAGCTGCTTGCGTCGGTATTCGCCTTGTCTCTCAAACATCCACCCGGGGTATTCCGCCGGCAGTGCGCTGGCGTCGTCGAGTTGCGTCAGATCCTCATCGGTCAACTCGACGTTCGTGGCTCCAATGTTGTCTGCCAACTGTTCGGACCTTTTCGCGCCTACGATGATGCTGGTCACTCGCGGTTGATGCAACAGCCACGCGAGCGCAACCTGTGCCACTGAAATGCCGCGCGCTTCAGAGATTCGGCGCATCACGGCTATGCAGTTGTGGGCACGGTCGCGATTGACCGGCGGGAAATCGAAGTCGTTGCGGCGGCTGCCCTGCTCTGCTTGCTTATCGCTATCGTACTTGCCGCTCAGCAATCCACCGGCGAGCGGGCTCCAAACCATGAGACCCAGCCCCTCGCTTTCCAGCATGGGGATCAGCTCACGCTCGAGGTCGCGACCGGCCACCGTGTAGTAGGCCTGCAGCGACTCGAAGCGCGCGAGCCCGAGTCGCTCAGCGATTCCGAGTGCCTTGACGATTTGCCACGCAGCCCAATTCGACACGCCGACGTAGCGCACATGCCCATGCTGCACAAGCGTATCGAGCGCGCCGACCGTCTCCTCGATTGGGGTGGCCTGATCGAATCCATGAATCTGATACAGGTCGACATGATCCAGTTGCAGCCGCTTCAGGCTGGTCTTGATGCCAGCCACGATATGGCTGCGCGACGCGCCTCGCTCGTTCGCGCCCGGCCCGGTTTCGCCAAAGACTTTGGTCGCGATCACTACGCTGTCCCGCGCCACCTTGAGGTTCTTCAGAGCCTGACCCGTGATCTCTTCGGACCTGCCCGACGCATAGACGTCGGCCGTATCGAAGAAGTTGATGCCCGCATCGAGCGCCTGCGCGACCAGTCGCTCGGCGTCGGGCTGTTGCAGATCCCCGATCTTTCCCCAAATGCCTTCTCCGCCGCCAAACGTCATCGTGCCCAGGCAAAGTTCTGATACGAAAAGGCCGGTGCGGCCCAGCTGATGGTTTTGCATCTTGGAACTCCGGAAAGTCGATTGTTGAATTGATGAGCCGTGAATGCTCGGGTTCGGTCGTGCCGTCAACGACGCTTGCGCTCTTCGATCCAGCTGCCGATGCGCGCTTCCAGCGCCGCCAACGGGACCGAGCCCGTCGCCAGCACCGCATCGTTGTATTCGCGCAGATCGAACTTGGAACCCAGCTCGCGCCCGGCGCGCGCACGCAACTGCGAGATCTTCATCTGCCCGATCTTGTAGGCCAGGGCTTGCGCAGGGGTGGCGATGTAGCGATCGATCTCGTTGACGATGTCCTGGTCGGTCTTGGCGGCATTGGCCTTGAAGTATTCGATTGCCTGCTCGCGTGTCCAATCCTTGGCGTGCATGCCCGTGTCCACCACAAGCCGCACCGCGCGCCACATTTCATAGGTCAACTGCCCGAAGCGATCGTATGAATTTTCATATAATCCCATGTCGTAGCCGAGCAGTTCCGCGTACAGGCCCCAGCCCTCGCCGTACGCGACGAAATACGCGGTTCTGCGAAACATCGGCGCATCGGGAAGTTCAAGCGCGCGCGCAAACTGGAAGTGGTGCCCCGGTACCGCCTCGTGCAACGACAGCGGCATCATTTCCCAAATGGGCCGCACTTCGGGCTTGTACAGGTTGACGTAGTAGTAACCCGGGCGCGTGCCGTCGAAAGCGCCGCCCTGGTAATAAGCCGTCGACGTGTCGGCGGCAATGTTGTCCGGGATCGCGCGCACGCCATAAGGCAGCCGCGGGATCGTCTTGAAGACCTTGACCAATTCCGGATCGATGCGCTTGGCAACCGCGCGATATGCATTCAGTAATTCGTCCGGCGTTTTGTAAAAGAACTTCGGATCGGTGCGCAGATAGGTGAAGAACTCGCCGAGCGTGCCCGTGAAGCCGGTTTCGACCTTCACCTTTTCCATGACGGCGCGAATGCGCGCAACCTCTTTGAGGCCGATGGCGTGGATCTCGTCGACGCCAAGCTCGGTGGTCGTGTAGAAACGCGTCAGAAAATCGTAGTACGCCTTGCCGTCGGGTCGGTCGGTCGCGGCAATCGATCGACGGGTCTTGGGCAAGTACTCGTCATTGAAATACGTGTCGAGCCTGCGATAGGCCGGCACGACTTTTTCGAGGATCGTCGTCTGCGCTTCTGCGCGCAGCGCGTCCCGATCCGCATCCGGAATGCCATCGCCGAATTTCAGGAACGGTCGATAGAACGCGCTCTTGGTGGGGTCGTTGACGACCTGCGAAGTGATCTGCGTTTTGACGCGCTCCATCAGCACGCGCGGCGGCACGTTGCCCGCCTTGACTCCTTCTTGCATCAAGGTGATCACCTGGTCGATCAATGCGGGCAGCGCGGCCATACGCTTCTGCCAGTTCCGGTAATCGCCGGTCGTCGCGAACGGCATGACTTCGACGATGCCGTCAGCCGTCTGCGGGCCGCCTTGATGATCGATCGGCTGCAGGTACTCGCGAAACTTCTGCCTCTCGATGCTGCGCAATTGCAGCCACTCGAAAGTGTCGTAATTGAGCCGAGCAGTCTGCGACAGTGCCTTGCGATCGATGGTGTGCAACCGCTTGAGCGCCGCGCGCGCAGCCGCTTCGCGCGCGGCGATTGCAGTGAGGCTCAGATCAGTCCAGCGATCGTCATAACGCGTGTCGCCGGTATAGCTCGCCGTTTCCGGGCTGTCGCGCAGCGCGCGTTCCCACTCTTCGGCGAAGAATGCATTCAACGTTCGCTCGAGCACCGCGCTGCGCGCCGTGGATGCTCTTGCCGCTTGCGCGTGCGACGGCGTAGCGATCGAGCAGGCCATGCATGCAGCCAACAGCAGAACGAAACGGAACATGGGATCCCGGCGGACATCTCGGAGGGTAGGAGCCGAACGGCCGGCTCGCTGGCATTCGCATGTGGCGGAAGCGGTGAGATTCGAACTCACGGAGGACTTGCGCCCTCGTCGGTTTTCAAGACCGGTGCCTTAAACCACTCGGCCACGCTTCCCTCTTGCGGAACGAAAATCATTTTACGCGAGCCGGTCCGTAGAGCTCGCCGCTCGGATCGTCGAAGACGCGCTCGGTCGCGATTCGAAAGAGCCGCAGGCTCCCGGGCTCGAGCGTGATGCGCATCCACGCTCCTCCGCCGGCCACATCGGGCAACGCGACGCGCGTGAAGTGGGTCAAGACCTTGCCGCTTGCATCGCGCAAGGGATGGTCGGGCTCGCTCGGTGACGACAGCGATGGGGCCGACTGCTGCACGACGTGTCCCTGCACCAGCAGCACTTGACCCTTGAACGACGACGTCAAGTCGCGCAACGTCATCTTCCACTCGTAGTAACCATCGCGCTCTTGCGTGCGCGAGTCTGGCGCGCGCATCGGCAAACCGAAACGCGGCGCTGCATCGACGAAGATCACGATGCCCGCGAGATGGCGTTCGGCGGCGAATCGAAACGCACGTTCCAACCATGCGCGGTTGGCGACGAGGCGTTCTTCGAACTCGCCGTTGCGTCCCGCGCCGAAACGAAAATTGTTGTTGTTGTCAGGCAGGTTGAGCACGACAAACAGCACGCTTTCCACTTGCCAGCGCAGGTTCTCACGATAGCGATGAAAGCGCGTCACGCCGCTTTGCCGCACCCAGCGCAGCCGCGACTGGCCGAGTGATTCGTCGCCACCGAACAGCGCGTCGCCGACGCGGGCGAGACGTTCAGCCGGGTCGGTGATTGGCGAACCGCATGCGGACCATTCGCTCGCAGCGACGATCGGCACGACCGGCTTGACGTTCGCATCGAGCGCCGCGCGGCGCAGATCGGTATGGGCCGCGCTGCACGATGCGCGCGACGGCGGCGACAGATCGAACTGCGCGATGAAGCGCGCCGGACTGTGGTCGATCGCGCGCAGGACGGAGCGCGTACCGCGATCGCTTTCGTCGATGACGCTGCCCATCACGGCGAAGCTGAATGACGATGGCGCTTCGACGCTTGTGGCTGCATCGATCGATGCGGCCGGTTGCACGATCGCGCACGACACGATGCATGACAGGGCGAGGCAAGCGTGAACGCGCCGCGCCCTCGCGATCGGCTGCAAGCGCGAACCGCCCGCCCTCATCCGCGCTTCCCGTTCGCCACGCGCTTCAATCGATAGAGCGCGTCGAGCGCATCGCGCGGCGTGAGCTGATCGGGATCCAGCGCGGCGAGCGCATCGACCACTTCGACCGCGACCGCTGCATCGTCCACCTCATCGAAGATGGTCTCGTCGCCTGCGGCCGCATCGAACAGATCGCGTTGCGGGTTCGCGTTGCGAGCCGCTTGCTCGAGGATCACGAGCTGCTTCTCAGCGCCGCGAATCACGCTGTGCGGAACACCCGCGAGGCGCGCGACCTGCAAACCATAGCTGCGACTCGCGGGCCCTTCTTCGACCGCGTGCATGAAGACTATGTCGCGTCCGTGTTCCACCGCCGACAGATGCACATTGGCGACTGCCGGGTATTCGTCGGCGAGCCGAGTGAGTTCGAAGTAATGCGTCGCGAAGAAGGTCAGTGCGCGATTGTGTTCGACCAGGCGTCGCGCGATCGACCATGCGAGCGCGAGGCCGTCGAAGGTCGACGTGCCGCGCCCGATCTCGTCCACCAGGACGAGACTGGAAGCCGTTGCTTGATTGAGGATGGACGCGGCCTCGGTCATCTCGACCATGAAGGTCGAGCGCCCGCCCGCGAGATCGTCGGATGCGCCGATGCGCGTGAAGATCGCATCGATCGGCCCGATTACGGCGCGGCTCGCGGGAACGAAGCTGCCGCAATACGCGAGCAGCACGATCAACGCGGTCTGGCGCATGAAAGTGGACTTGCCGCCCATGTTGGGACCGGTGACGATCAGCATGCGGCGCTCCGGGCCGAGCGTGCTGTCGTTGGGCACGAAGCGCTCGCCGCCTGCACCGCTTCGGGATGACGCCGCGCACTGTGCTTCGACGACCGGATGACGACCCGCCGTGATCGCGATGCCGGGCTCGGCGACCAGGGTCGGCCGCGTCCACGACCACGCGGACGCACGATCGGCGAACGCGCACAACACGTCGAGCGTCGCGATTGCGCGCGCGATGCGCTGCAGCGTGGCGATCGAAGGCGTGAGCGCATCCAGCACTTCATCGTAGAGCCGCTTCTCGCGCGACAACGCGCGCTCCTGCGCGGAGAGCGCCTTGTCTTCGAAGGCTTTCAATTCGGGCGTGATGTAGCGCTCGGCATTCTTGGTGGTCTGCCTGCGGCGGTAATCGTCGGGGACCTGCGCGGTGCGACCGTGCGTGACTTCGATGTAGAAGCCGTGGACCTTGTTGTATTCGACGCGCAGGTTCGCGATGCCGGTGCGCACGCGCTCACGCGTTTCGAGTTCGACGAGGAAGGCTCCGGCGTTTTCCGACAGCGCGCGCAATTCGTCGAGCTCGGCGTCGAAGGCCTTCGCGATCACGCCGCCATCGCGCACTTGCGCAGCGGGCTCGATGGCGATGGCGCGGGTTAGAAGATCGAAAGCATCGGGGGGCGTCGCGAGCGCGACGATGAGTTCCTCGATCAGCGCGGGACCGTCGACGCGGATTGAGTCGTCCAGGCCGTCGCTCTTCGCCGTGGCTGCAAGCGTGTCTCGAAGCGAACCAAGCCGCGACAGCGCTTCACGCAGCCCCGAAAGGTCGCGCGGCCGCGCACTGCGCAACGCGATGCGCGCAGCGATACGTTCGATATCGGCCATGCCGGCAAGGCGCGCATGCAGCGCTTCGGCGTGCGACACCGCGCCTGCGCGACCCATCAAGGCTTCGACCGCGAGACTGCGCTCTGATGGCAACTCGCGATCGCGCAGCGGCTCGTGCAGCCATTGCCGCAAGAGCCGGCTGCCCATGTGCGTCGCGCACACGTCGAGCAGGCCGAACAGCGTCGATGATCGCGAAGCCGGCCCGCCGAATCGAGCTGCTGCGTCACTCGCGCTCAGGCTCTCGCTGATCTCGAGGTTGCGACGCGTCGCGGCGTCGAGCGCGATGGTGCGGTCGTCGCGCTCGACCGCGAGACCGCTGATGTGCGCGAGCGTGTGACGCGGCACCGGCGTCTCGATACTTTCGCGATCGAGCGCCTGCGTCTGCCGCAGATACTTCAGCAGCGCGCCCGCCGCGCCGAGTGCGAGCATCTCGTCGACGACGCCGAAGGCTGCAAGGTTCGCAACTTCGAATTGGCTGCATAGGGCCGCATGCCCACGTGCGACATCGAAGTCTTCGGCAGGCCGCGCGACGACGCGTGTGGCGGGCAGCTCGAGATGCCCATCGCCCTCCTCCACGCACAGCGTCTCTGCGGGCCGCAAGCGATCGAGCGTGCGATCGAGCATCTCGACCGGGCAATCGAGAACACGCATCTCGCCCGACGCGAAGTTGACCCACGCAACGCCGGCCGTGATCGAACGCAAGCGCGCCGATCGCTTCACACACACCGCCGCGAGCAGGCGATCGGCCTTGTCGGGCAGGAGGCCTGCATCGGCCAGCGTGCCGGGCGTGACGATGCGCACGACCTGGCGCGCGACCGGTCCCTTCGAGGTCGCGGGGTCGCCGATCTGTTCGCAGATCGCGACCGATTCGCCCTGCGCGATCAGCTTCGCGAGGTACTGGTCGAGCGCATGGAAGGGCACGCCCGCCATCGGAATCGGCGCGCCGTTCGAATGCCCGCGCGCCGTCAACGTGATGTCGAGCAGTTGCGCCGCGCGCTTCGCGTCGTCGTGGAAAAGTTCGTAGAAGTCGCCCATGCGATACAGCAGCAGCGTCGTCGGATGGTCGGCCTTGATGCGCAGGTATTGCTGCATCATCGGCGTGTGCGCGGACAGCTCGGTCTTCGCTGGCTCAGCGTTGCCGCTCTTCGAGTTCATTGCAGACAAACGGGTTGCATCAATCGGGGCGCATCGGTCGCCGTTGAGGTGGGGCGCATGCATTTCGGAGACGACGGCGGCCGCATTGTCGCCGATGAACGAACGATGGCAGCGCGCAGCAGCGGCGCGCGGCCTCGCGCTCGCGTGCAAAGACGACCCATAGTATCTGCGCGATAATGCGCCCCATGGACACGCAAGCGCTTCGCACCGTCGCCCCCGACGAGCATTCCCGCCTCGTCAAGCTGATGCTCAACTTCGGTCACGCGATCGACCACATGTTCCTGCTGGTGTTCGCAGCCGCGATCGGCGCGATCGCGGCGGACTTCGGATTTGCGCATTGGGAGGACCTGATGCCCTACGGCGTGGGCGCTTTCTTTCTCTTCGGCATCGGCTCGCTGCCTTCGGGACGTCTCGGCGATCTGTGGGGGCGTCGCCGCATGATGCTGGTGTTCTTCTTCGGCATCGGGGTCGCAGCAATCGCAGTCGCGCTCACGCAGAACGCGTGGCAACTCGCGCTCGCGCTTGCGGCCATCGGCGCGTTCGCATCGATCTACCATCCGGTCGGCATTCCGATGCTGGTTCAGCGCACCAAGAATCCCGGCGCAACGATCGGCATCAATGGACTCGCGGGCAATCTCGGGGTTGCGGTGGCTGCACTCGTCACGGGCTTCGTGACGCAGTGGATCGGCTGGCGCGCGGCGTTCGTCTTGCCCGGGCTGCTTGCGATCGCATGCGGTGTGGTGTTCGCCTACGCCGCACCGGCCGAGGTCGAGACACCGGCGCGTCGCAAGGCGCGCACCGTACGCACGATGCCGCCGGCGATGCTCGCGCGTGCTCTCGTCGTCATGACCGCGGCTGCCGTGACCGGCAGCCTGCTTTTCAACTTCACGACCAACGGCAACGGGCGTCTGTTGTCGGAACGCTTTCGCGGCATCGTCGAAGACCCGGCGTTGCTCGGCGCGCTGCTGGCCGCAATCTATGCGCTCGCGTCGCTTGCGCAAGTCGTCGTCGGCCGCCTCGCCGATCGCGTTCCACTGAAGCCGCTCTTCTTCGGCATCGTGGCCATGCAGATTCCGCTGCTGGGCCTGGCCGCAATCTCGCAGGGTTGGTGGCTGTTCGCGTGGCTGCTCGGCTCGATGATCTTCATCTTCGCGGCGATCCCGTTTACGGATTTTCTGATCGTGCGCTACGTGGACGATCGCGTGCGCTCGCGCATCGCGGGGATGCGCCTGACGGTGTCGTTCGGCATCAGCTCGCTCGCGGTGTGGATGCTCGGGCCTGCGGTCAAGGGGATGGGCTTCGAGACGATGATGCTGGTGTTGGCCGCGGTGGCCGCATGCACCACCGCGATCGTGTGCCTGCTGCCGCGTGAACCTTCAGTGGACGCCCCGTTCGTTAGCAGCGTCGGCGCACGCGACACCAAAACCGTCGAGCGATCCGATGCGCAGCCCGATTCGCGATCGAACCCGATCGCATCCTGACGATCAGCGCGCCTGCGGCTCGCGCTTCGGATTCATGGTGCCGAGCATGGTGACGAGCTGCGCGAAGATCTTCGGCGTGCCGGCCAGTACATCGCCGGTATTGAGATAGTCCGCGTCGCCCTGAAAGTCGCCGATCAATCCACCGGCTTCGGTGACGAGCAACCCGCCCGCGGCGATATCCCACGGCGACAGGCCGATCTCGAAGAAGCCGTCGAGTCGCCCCGACGCAACGTACGCAAGGTCGAGCGCGGCGGCGCCGGCACGCCGTATGCCCGCGGTTTCTTTGGTCATGGTGCGGAACATCGCGAGGTAGCCGTCGAGCACCTCGAGGTTCTTGAACGGGAAGCCGGTGCCGAGCAGCGCCTCGGCCATGCGATGACGCTTGGAGACGCGCAATCGTTTGTCGTTGAGAAACGCGCCGCGGCCCTTGGTGGCCACGTAAAGATCGTTGCGCACCGGGTCGTAGATCACCGCTTGCGTAACCACGCCGCGTTGCGCGAGCGCGATCGACACGCAGTACTGCGGAAAGCCGTGGATGAAATTGGTCGTGCCGTCGAGTGGATCGATGATCCAGAGGTTCTCGAATTCCGCGTCCGCGATCGATGTCTCCGGCTTGCCGTCACCCTTGCTGCCCTTGCTGCTTTTACCCGCGCTTTTCGCGCCGGAGCGCCCACTTTCCTCTGCTAGTATCCGATGGTCCGGATAGGCTGTCAGCAACACCTCGATGATCGCGTTCTCGGCCGTTTCATCGACCTCGGTGACGAAATCGTTGTGTTGCTTGCGGCTGACCTTGACGCGATCGAGATCGAGACTCGCGCGATTGATGACCGAGCCTGCACGGCGGGCGGCCTTGATGGCCGTGTTCAACATCGGATGCATGGATGACCTTGCTCGCTGGCGCGATGCGAAAGCGCGGCATTTTATATGACGCGCCCCAGCGTCGCCGAAGCGATCGACCCTGCCGAGGTTTTCGTCTCGTCGTGAACACCCCACTCGATCGCATCCGCATCGTGCTCGTCGCGGCGAGCCACCCGGGCAATATCGGCGCGGCTGCGCGCGCGATGAAGGTCATGGGTCTGTCTCATCTCTCGTTGGTCGCGCCTCGCTATGCGGACGCGCTCACGAATGCCGATGCGATTGCATTGGCGAGCGGCGCAGTCGATGTGCTCGAACGCGCGACCTTGCACACGAGACTCGATGGTGCCCTGGCAGACACGACTCACGCGATCGCGATGACCGCGCGCGAGCGCGAATTCTCGCCGCCCCTGCTTTCGTTGCGTGACGCGGCGGGCACGGCAATCGGCCTCGCGTCGCGTGCGCCTGGCGCTGCGGATGCCCATGCGGTCGCCTTCGTCTTCGGCAGCGAACGCTACGGTTTGTCCAACGACGACGTGTTGCGTTGTCAGGCGCGTTGCCGCATCGACACGTCCGATGTGTATGCGTCGCTCAATCTTGCGCAAGCCGTGCAGTTGGTCGCGTATGAATGCCGGCTCGCGGCTCATGCATCGACCGCTTCCCCGAGCGCGCGTGTGTCTTCACCGGCGCTCGCATCGCACGAGGAACGCGAGGCGCTCATCGAACATCTCGAACTCGGTTTGATCGCGATCGGCTATCTCGATCCGGACCAGCCGAAGAAGCTGATGCCGCGCCTGCGTCGTCTCTTCGCGCGCGCACGACTCGAGAGCGAAGAAGTCCAATGGTTGCGCGGAATCGCGAAGGCGATGCTGCGCGCGACGAAATCGAGAACATGAGCGACAAGGACCGCAACCGCGTCGACAGCGGCAACGACAGCCTCGCGATCCGCGCCACCCTGATGCGCGGCGGCACGAGCAAGGGCGTGTTCTTTGCCGCAGACGATCTGCCGCCTGGATTGATGCAGCGCCCGAGCGTGCGCGACGCGCTGCTGCTGCGGATCATCGGCAGCCCCGACCCGTACGGCAAACATACCGATGGCCTGGGCGGCGCGACCTCGTCGACCAGCAAGGTCGTGATCGTGTCGCGTTCGCTGCGTGAAGATTGCGAGGTCGAGTTTCTGTTCGGCGCCGTCGCGATCGATCAACCGCTGGTCGACTGGTCGGGCAACTGCGGCAACCTCACGTCGGCAGTCGGGCCGTTCGCGATCGCGCGAGATTGGGTCGTCGCGAACGACCAGGATCCATCGCGCACGACGACGACCACCGTGCGCATCTGGCAGCAGAACATCGGCAAGCGCATCGTCGCCCATGTGCCGACGCGCGGCGGGCGCGTGCTCGAAGCGGGCTCGTTTCAGGAAGACGGCGTGCCCTTCGGTTCGACCGAGATCCGGCTCGAGTTTCTCGACCCGGCCGATGCCGGCGAGCATGGGCTATTGCCCACAGGCAATGCATGCGATTTTCTGCACGTCCCTGAACTCGAGGAGCTGATTCCCGCAAATGGCAGCCACGCCGCGGCAACTGCGGCCGGAACCATTCGCGCGACGATGATCAATGCCGGCAATCCCACGGTCTTCATTCGCGCCGATGCGTTGAAGCTGACCGGTCGCGAATTGCCCGACGTAATCAATCGCGACGCGAAGCTCCTCGCGCGACTCGAAGCGATTCGCGCGCGCGCCGCGGTCGCGATGCACCTCGCGAAGACGCCCGAAGAAGCGACGCGCAATCGGCCCGCTACACCCAAAATCGCATTCGTCGCCGCACCTGCGTCGTATCGAACCAGCGCTGGCGCCGACATCGACAAGTCCGGCATCGATGTGCTCGCGCGCATCGTCTCGATGGGCAAGCTGCATCATGCCTTCACCGGCACCGGATCGATAGCGCTCGCGGTCGCGGCCGCATTGCCCGGCACGATCGTCTCCGAAGTCGCGCGCACCCTGCCGGGCGTTCCGACGCGCATCGGCCATGTGTCGGGCGTACTCGCAGTCGGCGCCGTACTCGAACAGCGCAATGGCCAATGGCACGTCGATCGCGCCGTCATGAGTCGCAGCGCCCGGCGCTTGATGGAGGGGACGGTGTTTGTGACACGTTGAGCTCACAGGGGCGCGCATCTGCTCTTGCGATCACATCGATCCGTGAAAATTTCGCGTCTAGATCGATATCAGCAGACGATGCGTCCCGCCGTCCAGGGCGATGCGAATCCGTCCTTCAGCGCATGGAACCGGCGAGCCGTCGAGGACTGCATGCGAGACGAGGCGTCCGCGACGTGATGAATTCTCCACGCGGATTTCGTAGTGGGTATCCGCCATGTCAAGCGTGGCCTCGTAGCCCGGCCATGCGGGCGGAATGGAGGGGTCGACGACGATGAAAGCACCCTCGCGGCGCATACCCAATATGCCCTCGACTCCGGCGCGATACATCCACGCAGCCGACCCGGTGTACCAGGTCCATCCGCCGCGTCCGACGTGCGGCGCGACCGAATAGACATCGGCCGCAACGACATACGGCTCGACCTTGTAGCGTTCGACTTCTTCGGGTGTACGCGCGTGGTTGATCGGGTTGAGCAACGCGAACAACTCAACGGCCTTGGCGCCCGCGCCCTGCTTCGCGAACGCGAGCATGGTCCACATCGCGGCGTGACTGTACTGCCCGCCGTTCTCGCGAAGACCCGGCGGGTAGCCCTTGATGTAGCCGGGATCGCGAGGCGTCTTGTCGAAGGGCGGCGTGAACAACAGCGCCAGGCTATCGTCAGGCCGAATCAAATTGGTTTCCAGCGATGCCATTGCGAGCGTGGCGCGCGCGGGATCGGCTGCGCCTGACAACACCGCCCACGACTGCGCGATCGAATCGATGCGGCATTCCTCGTTCGCGCTCGACCCGAGCCAGGTCCCATCGTCGAAGGTCGCGCGGCGATACCACTCGCCGTCCCAGGCTTCTCGCTCGATGGCCTCACGCACCGAGACCGCATGCGCTCGCCAGCGCTGACCGCGTTCTGCATCGCGCGTTTCGGCGAGCGGTGCGAACAGCTCGATGGTCCGAACCAGCAGCCACGCAAGCCACACGCTTTCACCCTTGCCGCCTTCGCCGACGCGGTTCATGCCGTCGTTCCAGTCGCCGGTTCCGATCAGCGGCAAGCCGCGTTCTCCGGTCAGTGCGAGACACTGGTCGAGGCCGCGTGCGCAGTGCTCGAACAGCGACGCCGAGGTGTCCGCGACCATCGGTTGAAAGAACGCATCGTGCTGGCCGGGACTCAGTACCGGGCCATCGAGAAACGGCACGAGTTCATCGAGCACCGCCACGTCGCCTGAAGAAGCGATGTAGGTCGTTGTCGCAAAGGCGAGCCACACCCGATCGTCGGAGATGCGCGTTCGCACGCCCTGCCCGGAATGCGGCAGCCACCAATGCTGCACATCGCCTTCGACGAACTGCCGGGCCGCGGCGCGCAGCAGATGACGGCGAGTCTCGTCGGGCCTCGCGAAGCAGAGCGCCATGCCGTCTTGAAGCTGGTCGCGAAAACCGTAGGCGCCGCTGGCCTGGTAGAACGCCGAGCGCGCCCAGATGCGGCAGGCGAGCGTTTGATACAGCAGCCAGCCGTTGAGCATGATGTCCATCGCGCGGTCGGGTGTTTTCACCTGCACGGTCTCGAGCACGCTTCGCCAGTGTTCCCTCACCTCGTCGAGAACCGCGTCGAGATCGCTCTCGCGATAGCGTGCTATCAATGCGCGGGCCTCGTCGGCCGACCCGCATTGACCGATGAAAGCGACGACTTCGATGGTCTCGCCGACGCCGAGCTCGAGCTCGCACTGCAAGGCCGCGCAGGGATCGAAGCCGGCGCCGGTGGTCCCCGACAAAGGCGTCCGTACGATCAGCGCCGCCGGCGCCGCAGGGCTGCCGTTGCGACCCAGAAATTCGGTGCGGTCCGCCGTCCATGCCGTCTGCCTTCCAGCGAGGTCGGCAAATGCAACCCGACCCGGGAACGCATTGCTCCAGGGATTGCGGACCAGGAGCGCGCCGGTGGGCCAATCGATCTGCGTTGCGATCAACGGACCGGCAGCGCTGCGCGACGCGCCGAGCACCCATTCGGCATAGGCCGTGATCGACAGGCGTCGACGCTTGCCCGAGCGATTGCGAAGCGTCAGGCGCGAAATCTTGATCGGGTCGGCAAGCGGCACGTACTGAAGCAGGTCGAGCGCGATGCCGTTGGCCTCGTGCTCGAAGCGGCTGTAGCCGAAGCCATGTCGGGCGATGTAGAGCCCGTCATCGCGGATCGGCTGCGCGGTCGGCGTCCAGAAATCGCCGCTCGCCTGGTCGCGAACGTAGAACGCTTCGGCGCTCGGATCCGTGACCGGATCGTTGGACCATGGCGTGAGTTGATTCTCGCGACTGTTCTCGGCCCAGGTGGTGCCGCTGCCGTCGGCCGACACCTGAAACCCGAAGGATGGATTGGAGATCACGTTGATCCATGGCGCCGGCGTCGTGCTGCCGGCGTCGAGGATGGTCACGTATTCGCGACCTCCCTGGTCGAAGCCGCCGAGCCCATTGAAGAACTCGTAGTCTCGCCCCGCGGACGACGCGCGACGCGATGAAATCGAAGCCTTGGCAATACGGGTCGGAGCCCCCGTACTCGATGCCTGCGGTACGAGAGAGAGCTGGTCGGCGATCGGTCCGCGGCGTGCAATCAGGGCGACGCGTGCGACCGATCTCAACAGGGCGCGGGCTTCCACGCTCATCAGGTCGGCGCGCAAGGTATGAACCGAGCCGAGCGCGAGCTCTTCGCCAAGACGTGGCCGTGATTGACTGCTGCGCACGGCCGTCTCGATCGCGATCTGCAGGTCCTGGATGTAGGACGACGCGCGCTCGTTGACGATCACGAGGTCCACCGCGAGGCGCTTCATGCGCCAGTACTCGTGCGCGCGCAGCAGTTGGCGCACCTGCGCGATGTCCTCGATATCGTCGATGCGCAGCAGCACGATCGGCAGGTCGCCCGAAATCGCGTGCGGCCACAAACCAGACTGGCTGCCCGCCCCGCGCACGATTGCGTCCGACGGCGTCCTGAAGCGCGGGTCGGCATAGAGGACAGGCGCGGCCAGCCGCTGAAAATCCGCGGCCTCTTCCGCGTCGACGTCCAGATGGCGAAGCTGCACTTGCGCCTGGGTCCACGCCAGCGTCTTGGCCCGATCGAAGGCGCTGCGATCGCGATGCTTGTCGATCAGGTCGAGCAGCGCCGCCCGCGACGACGCCACCATGGTCCAGAACGCGACTCGCGCCACCTTGCCGGGGGCGATCGTGACGCGACGCCTGAGCGAGAAGATCGCGTCCAGTACCGTCCCGACGGTATTCGACAGCGCCCTCCCGTCGGCGATGACGGCCGCAGTGCCAACGGTGTGACCGCGCCCGAGAAAGCGCGCGCGCGAGGACTCGTATTGCGCGGCAGTCACGAACTCGCCTTCGACGACGGCGAAATGCGCGGCCCACAGTTGCGGCTCGTCAGGCGAGCGCGGGCGACGCGTCGCGATCAGGGCACCGTGCTCGGCGAGATATTCGGTCTCGACGAACATCTTCGCGAAGGCCGGATGCGCTTGATCGGCGGCTGCAGTCGTCAACACCACTTCGGCATACGACGTGAGTTCGATCTCGCGCGCGCGACGCCCGCTGTTGATCAGGGAAACACGACGGACCTCGCCGTCGTCCTCGCCGGAAACCAGCACCTCCATGATGGTCGTCAACGTGCCGTCGCGACGGATGAATTCGGCGTCATCCTCACTGAACACGACCTCTTCGAAGTCGGCTTCGCTGCGCACCGGTTGCGAGCCAGCCGACCAGATCTTGCCGACCTGTGTATCGCGCAAGAAAATGAACGAGCCCCACTCGTCGCGGGTGGGATCTTCACGCCATCGCGTCACGACGATGTCGCGCCAGCGGCTGTAGCCCGCACCGCTCGCGGTCAGCATCACCGCGTAACGCCCGTTCGACAGCAGGTGCGTCACCGGGGCGTCCTCGGACGACAGCGCCAGCCGACGCACCGACGATGTCTCGGAATGCGCCTCTGCCGCGGAAGCCTTCACTTCCTCGGCGCGCGGATGAGCGATCGGCACGTCGCGCGGCATGCGTTCCTGCAGCAAAAGTTCGCTGGCCTTGATCATCGGTTCGCGATGAAAACGTGCGCGCATCTGCCCATCGTGCAATGTGTTGGCGATCGCGACGATGGTCATTCCCTGGTGATGCGCCATGAAGCTGCGCACGATCGCGACGTCCTCGTCGTCGGGTAGTCGCGCGCGCGTGAAGTCGAGCGCTTCGTAATAGCCGTAGCGGCCGAGCACCCCCAACTCGGCGAGGCGCAGGTAGTTTCTTAGCGCAGCGCGCGGATCGACCATGGTCGCAAGGCCGGTCGCATAAGGCGCGATCACCAGGTTGTCGGAAAGCCCGCGCTTGAGACCGAGCCCAGGCACACCGAAGTTCGAATATTGATAGGTGAATTCGATATCGCGAGCGTTGTAGGCCGACTCCGAAATGCCCCACGGGATGCCGAGCGAGTTGCCATACGCCTCTTGGCGCGCGACCACCAGGCGGCTGGTCTCCGACAGCAGGCTGCCTGCCGGTGCGCGCATCACCAGCGAAGGCATCAGATATTCGAACATCGATCCGGACCACGAGATCAGCGCCGACCCGCCGCTCACTCCACTGCCGAGCGGTGTCGCGGCACGACCGAGGCGAAACCAATGGCGCGTCGACACATCGCCTTTGGCGATCGCGAACAGGCTCGCCAGGCGCGCTTCGGACGCGAGCAGGTCATAGCAACTCGGGTCGAGTCGATTGTCGGTCAGCGAATAGCCGATCGACATCAGCTTGCGTTCGGGATCGAGAAGAAATGCGAAGTCCATCGCCATCGCCATTTCACGCGCCGTGTCGGCAAGCGCCTTCAGACGAGCCTTCTGGATCGGAGAGTCTCGTGCGAACTGGATGCGGTCGCGCTCATGCGCGGCCAGCGTCTTCTTCATCGCCTCGATCCAGAACATCAGATCCGCAACGCTGTCGTCGCCCGCAGGGGAGATGAGCTGGCCGGCCCATCTGCCGACCCTTTCGACAAGCCGATTGACCGCCGCCGACCGGGTCTTGAGCGCTTGCGTCACGTACAGTTGAACGGCGATGTCGTCGAGGATGAAGATCAGTTGCCGTCCGTGTTCACTACGCGCCGCAGGCAGCGCGTCGATCGCCGCGCGCGCGAGGCGCAGCGTGTCCATCAAGCCGGGGCGCAGGTCGGACACGAGAGGCGCATCGATCCACTCTTCACACGCATTGGCGAGCGCGATCAGATGCCCGGCGAGATTGCCGCTGTCCACCGACGAGACGTAAGCGGGCGCCAGCGCCTGCAAGTCCTGCGTTCCGTACCAGTTGACGAAGTGACCCTTGAATCGCACGAGCTTGTGCATCGATGCGAAAGTCGCTTCCAGTCGCTCGATGGTCTCGATGGTTCCGGCCCACCCGAAGTCGCGCGCGGCGACCGCCGAGAGCAGATAGAGACCGAGGTTGGTGGGCGAGGTGCGGTGCGCGACGACGGGCTTGGGGTCCTCCTGAAAATTATCGGGGGGCAGCATGTTTTCGGCCGGCGTCACGAAGGTTTCGAAGAAGCGCCAGGTGCGGCGCGCCGTGAGTCGAAACTCGCGCGCACCCGCATTCGATATGGCGCGTTGCCGCGCGATCGTCGTGCGACTGGCCCAGTGCGCGAGTGCGGGCGCGATCAGCCACACGCATGCAAACGGCAGGACCAGCGGCCATGATGAAGGCGCGTACGCGATCCCCCCCGCTGCCATCGCGAGCCCGAGCGACGCGCCGCCGACCATCTCGGCATAAAAGCCGCGAAGATCGAGTCGCGCAGTTCCCTTGGTCTGTGCCGCCGTGGTCCATTCGAGCAGACGACGATGCGTGACGAACAGGCGCGTCAGCGTTCTCAGAATCGCGTCGCCCATGCGCCAGGCGCGATCGGCCAGGAAGGTGATCGCGAACACTGTTTGCAACAACGCGAGCCGCACATCGGCGATCAGCGTATTCATGTGATTGCGGAAGCCGACACCTCTCCGATGCGGCAGCAGCGAAAAGAAGACGGGGATGAACAACGGGATCGCGATGGCCGCGAGCACCATCGAGGTTGCCGCCAGACGTGAAGCGGTCGGCATCGCCCAGCACCATGCGAGAGCCATCAGCACGAGGGGCGCGATCAGCGAGCGCCTGAGGTTGTCGAGCATCTTGAAACGACCGATCGCGGGAACGGCCTCGCTGCGCGTTCGATGTCCGTACAACCAGGGCAGGAGCTGCCAGTCGCCACGCGTCCAGCGATGCTGGCGTTTCGCGGCCACGTCGTAGCGTGACGGAAATTCCTCGACGACCTCGACGTCGGATGCGAGGCCCGCGCGCGCAAAAATTCCCTCGAACAGGTCGTGGCTCAGCAGCGCATTCGCAGGCACGCGGCCCGCGAGCGCGGCCTCGAAGGCATCGACGTCATAGATGCCTTTGCCGGTGTACGAGCCTTCACCGAACAGATCCTGATAGACGTCCGAGATGGCCGCCGCATACGGATCGATACCGCTCGGACCAGCGAAGAGTCTTTGATAGAAAGAGCCCTCGCTGCCGACCGGCAATGCTGGCGTGACGCGCGGCTGAAGAATCGCGTAGCCGCCAACCACGCGCTGCAGAGCTTCGCTGAAACGCGGTCGATTGAGCGGATGGGCCATCTTGCCGACCAGGCGGATCGCGGCATCTCGCGGCAGGCGCGTGTCCGCGTCGAGAGTGATGACGTAACGCACGTCGTTGGGCACCTGAGGGGCGAGGCCTGCGATCGGCATGAAGGTCGTATCGGTCGCGCCGCGCAAGAGCCGGTTGAGTTCGTGCAGCTTGCCGCGCTTGCGCTCCCAACCCATCCACTTGTTCTCGCTTGCATTGAAGACGCGACGTCGATGCAAGAGCAGAAAACGCGGTCCGGCAGGACTCGGGCCGTAGCGTTGGTTCAATCGCTCGATCTCCGCTGCGGCTATCGCGAGCAGGTGAGCATCGTCCGCGACCACCTCGCGGTCGGCATCGGCGCCGTCCGACAGAAGTGCGAAGGACAGATCGCCGCCGGCGCCGGACAGGTGGTGCACTTCCAGACCCTCGATTTGTTCGAGCAGATCCGCTTGGCTGGTCAGCAAGGTCGGAACCGCGACGAGCGTTCTCAGCGATGCCGGAACCCCCGTCGTGAGTTCCAAACCAGGCAAACTCGTTGCGCCGAAACTTCCGGTGATGATGCGATTCACAAGTGACGTCGCGATCTCGGTCGCGGGGAGAAATCCGATCAGCCCGAACGCGACGAGCCAGCCGAGCTCGAGCCCGGTTTCCGAGAGAGTCCAGAGCGCGAGCCCCATCAGCACCGCGGCGAGAAGCACGATTGCTCCGACGTAGCCGCCGATACCCAAACCCATGCTGAAGCGGCCGATGCGCGCGCGAAGCGGCGCTCGAAAGGCGATGCTCCGCTCGAATGCGCGGCGGCCTTCCGCGATCAGGTGGTAGCCGGGATCGGCTCTCCGCTCGACGTCACCGGCATTCACATCTTCTGCGGCCGCCGCGTGCGCAGCCTTCAATGCGAGGTCGGCGATGTCGAGTTCGGTCAGAGAAGCGCCGCGCGAGGAACCGTCCGACGCGCCGCCCAACGCGCCACCCGATGACCCGCGCGACAGTTGTTCGATCGCGCTGCGATAGAGATTGCGCGTGGCAAAGTCCATCGCCGCGAAATCGCTGCCGGCGCGCAAGCGCTCGTCGACCAGGCTCACTCTCTCGAACAGCTTCGACCAGTCCATGTCGGAAATCAGCCGCATGCTGGTGATGACATTGCGCACCGAGACATGGGATGCGCCTTGCCTCAGTTGCGCGTGCTGCACGACTTCGTCGATCGACGTGCCTTGAAGCGCGAGGCGATCTTCCAGCCACCCCAGTCCCGGTGTCGTGAGAGGGTCGTGGTCGCGCAATCGTTTTGCGAGTTGGGCGGCGAAGATTTCGGAAAGAGGTTCGGGTGAGCGCGCGGCGATGTCGGCATCGAGCGCCGACCGGTCGGCGCCCGATACGAACAGTCGATTGGCGAGCGCCTCGGCTTCGGCACGCTCGTCGCGGCCGGCCGTGATCTGATCGGTCAGCCGACGCAGGTTCTCGATCAGGACGATCCGCAGTGTGATCGCGACGGCCCACAACTCGCCGATCGTGAGCGATTGAATCCGCTGATAGGCGGTGATGAAGCGGCGCAGGATAAAGGGATCGACCAGGCTGTCGGTGTGTGCGACGAAAGCCCAGGCCAGACCGAAAACCCTCGGGTAGCCAGCGAACGGACCTTCGGCCAGTTTCGGAAGCTGTCGGTAATACCCGGGCGGGAGGTCGTCGCGTATCTCGCGAATCTGTTCCTCGACGACGTGATAGTTGTCGAGCAGCCATTCGGCAGCCGGAACCACCACGCGGCCGCTCTCGAGTTCCATCGCGCTCGAACGATAGGCTGCGAGTAGTACCTGGGCGTTGTCATCGAGCCGCTTGTGCAAGGACTGCACGACCAGCGGTCTGCTGGTGACCGGCTGGGCGGCGGCGAGACTCTCGGCGTGTTGCTCGAGCCGTTCGATCCCGAAGAGCTCCTCGCGCACCGGAGCGGTGTCGCTCCATGGAGGCGATGGCGAGCGATGCCCGAAAGCGTTGCGAAGCGTGAAGTGCATGAAGCCTTTCGAAAGAGAGTGGACTCGCGCAGTCGTTGCCTCGCGAGTCGAGTAGTCTGCTCCGCCTTTGCGTCGATGTCCGTCAGACGGAAACCCGTCGTAAATATTCACGTTGTCCTGCTGTGGTGGGCGGCGCAATGTTCAGCACGAGTACGCGGTGCGCTGCGACTCGGTACGCAGTCGACGAATTCGCGCGTGTCGATGTGAACGCGAAGTCGTCACCTCGAGGCTCATTCTTTCAAGGGAGGCCGTATGTCAGGAACATGGAAACCTCTAACCAAGTCGCCCGGCTTCGCAGCGAGCACGATGCTGCTGCTCACCGACGGATCGGTGATGTGTCAGCAAAGCGGCGGAGTCAATTGGTCCAGGCTGGCGCCGAACGCGTCCGGCGATTACATCAATGGGACATGGACGCCGCTCGCGCCGATGCACAACACGCGGCTCTATTACGCGTCCGCGGTGTTGCGGGATGGGCGGGTGATCGTATGCGGCGGCGAATACAGCAACGCTGGCAGCGAAACCAATAAATGCGAAATCTACAACCCGGTCAGCAATACCTGGACCGTGATCGCACCGCCCGCCGGCTGGACGCAAGTGGGAGATGCAGCCTCGTGTCTGCTTCCCGACGGGCGACTGTTGATCGGCAATTTGAGCGGCGTGAAGACGGCGATCTACGATCCCGTCGCGGGCACGTGGTCGGCTGGCCCGAATAAAGGTGCTTCGGCCTCGGAGGAAACGTGGACCTTGCTGGGGGACCAGACTGTCCTTACCGTGCAATGTAGTCATCGCCCCTTCGCGGAAAAATACGTCGCGCCGGCCAACTTGTGGGTGACCGCAGGGAAACTCCCGGTCGATCTCGTCGAGGCTGCGTCCATCGAAATCGGACCGGCCGTGCTGCTTCCGGATGGCCGGGTCTTTTGCGTCGGCGCGACTCGCCACACGGCGCTCTACACGCCGCCCCCCATCGCGAACCAGCCTGGCACGTGGAAAGCCGGCCCGGATTTCCCGATCATCGGCGGCAAGACCATCGGCGCGAAAGACGCGCCTTGCTGCCTCATGCCCAACGGCCATGTGCTGCTGGTAGCCGGACCGGTGGATGGAACGTCCGGTTCCTATCTGCCGCCCACCTATTTCTTCGAGTTCGACGGCGTGCATCTCACGCAAATCGCCTCGCCTACGGGTACGCAGAGCCTGCCCAACATACCCTACCAAACGCGAATGATGCTTCTGCCTAGCGGCCAGGTACTAGTCGCGACCGAGACGGCCACCATCTACTGCTACACGCCGGGCGGCTTGATCGTCGATTTGTGGCGACCGAGCATCACGGGAGTCTCGAGCACGCTCAACGCCGGCTACACCTATACCCTCTTCGGACGCCAGCTCAACGGGCTCTCACAAGCCGTAGCCTACGGCGACGACTGCACTTGCGCGACAAATTATCCGATCGTGCGCATCCGTCACCTGGCGTCGGGGAAGATGTTTTATTGCCGCTCTTACGACCACAGCACGATGGGTGTGGCCACGGGCGTGACCGTCCAGTACACGAACTTCAAAGTGCCCGCGAGCCTGCCGCACGGCCCGTCCGAGATCACCGTCGTCGCCAACGGCATTGCGTCCAAACCAGTATCGGTGAATGGCTGGCTCATCAAGTGGCCGCGCGATTTCGATCTCGAGGCATGGGCCTTCCTCATCGGCAACCTCGCCGACGGACCGCTCTGGGTATGGGGTCCGAATGGCCCCATACCGGTCGATCCGTGGGGCCCCGACGTGGCCAAGGCGGCTGCCGCCGCTCGCGAACTGATGCTCAAAGGTATGCGCCAGCTTCAAGACATCGGTACCCGCGTCGTTGTGGGTCGGGCCAAGATCGCCAAGGCCGTTCCGCCCTCTGTCGATCTCTTCATGATCGGCGCCGAAAACGGCGTCGCGAACACGACCAGCAAAAGGGCGAAAGCTTTGAAGGTTTCGAAGAAGGTCAAGAAGTAATTTTCGGTCGGGCGCCTCCAGACCGCGGCGCGCGGCGCCTGCTTCGGCGCCCGCGCCCGATGGAAGGGATATGGAACGTTCCACGAAAGCGACGTTCCCGTCGCTCGTCAGCAAGCATCCCGCATCGCCCTTAGAATGCCGCGATGTTCACGCGCATCTACGAAGACATCACGACCATTCGCGAACGCGATCCCGCGGCCCGTAGCACGTGGGAGGTCCTCACCTGCTATCCCGGGCTTCATGCCCTCTTCATTCATCGCATCGCACATGCGTGTTGGAACGGCGGCTTTCTGTGGCTCGGCCGCTGGCTGTCGCATTGGGGCCGCTTCTTCACCGGCATAGAAATTCATCCCGGCGCGAAGATCGGACACCGCGTGTTCATCGATCACGGGCTTGGCGTGGTCGTCGGCGAGACCGCGGAGATCGGCGACGACTGCACGATCTATCAGGGCGTGACCTTGGGTGGCACGGCATTGAATGGCGGCAAGCGACATCCCACCCTGGGACGCGGAGTCGTCGTCGGCGCGGGTGCGAAAGTGCTGGGTCCCTTCGTCGTCGGCGAAAACGCGCGCGTCGGATCGAATGCGGTGGTGGTGCGCGAAGTGCCGCCGGGTGCGACTGCGATCGGCATTCCCGCGCGCATCATCACCGAGGACGCGGCCAAGCGACGCGAGCAGAACGCGGCGCGCATGGGTTTCTCCGCGTACGCGATCACGCGCGACGCCGACGATCCGTTGTCGATCGCGCTGCACGGCCTGATCGATCATGCAGCCGAGTTGTCGCAGAAGGTCGAAGCGATGGCCGCGGCGCTCGACAAGTTGGGCGCGTGTCCCGAGGTGTGTCGCAACGAGGATCACTTCGACGCGAAGCGCTTGAGCGAGATGGTGGATTGACCTCAGCAAGGCTCGTCGAAGCGCGCATCGATCGCGACCAACTTGCGGTCGCGAAGCACGATCGCACCACCGCGCGGCGGCGTCGCATCGGCATCCCAATCGGTCAACACCCAACGCTCGCGAGGCGCCCTGCCGATCGCATGCTGATGATGCGCGGGCCGGTGCGTGTGACCGTGAATGAAGATCGCGTCGGAATGCGCAGCCAGTAGTGCGCACACGGCGGCATCGTTGACATCCATGATCTGCGCGGCCTTCAGGCGCTTGGCCTCTTCGCTCTGGATGCGAACTCCCGCGATCACTGCGCGCCGCTCGTCGAGAGGTTTTGCCAGAAATGCGCGCTGCCACGCAGGCTCGCGCACCATCGCGCGAAAGCGCTGATACTCCACGTCGTCGACGCAGAGCGCGTCGCCGTGCGACAGCACGAGATCGACGCCGCCAATACGCACGCGATGCGGGTCGTCGAGCAGAGTCAGTCCAGCAGCCTTCGCGAATCCATCACCGATCAGGAAATCGCGATTGCCCGCCATGAAGGCGAGCGCGATGCCGCTGTCCGACAACGCGCGTAGCGCCGCGACTATCCGTTGCGCGAGCGGGTCGTCGACCGCGTCGTCGATGGCGTCGTCACCCGCCCAGTATTCGAAGAGGTCGCCGAGAATGTAGAGGCGCCCGGCGCGGCCCGCGACCTCCTCATCGATGAAGCGCAGAAAGGCTTGGGTGGTCGCGGGGTGTTCCGCCGACAGATGCACATCGGATACGAACACCGCATCAGAACGCTGCGGGCTCATCGATCGCGAATCTTCAGACGACTTCGGCGCGCTCGATGGTGACGTCGTCGAGCGGTACATCCTGATGACCGCCCGCGCGTCCGGTCTTGACTGCCTTGATCTTGTCGACGACGTCGGCGCCTCCCGTGACCTTGCCAAACACGCAATAGCCCCAGCCGCTGGCGGTGGGCGCGGTGTGATTGAGGAAATCGTTCTTGCCCACGTTGATGAAGAACTGTGCGGTGGCTGAATGCGGATCGCCGGTTCGCGCCATCGCAACCGTGTACTCGTCGTTCTTCAATCCGTTGTCGGCTTCGTTCGCGATCGGCGCGCCGGTTCCTTTCTGCTGCATGCCCGGCGCGAAGCCGCCGCCCTGGACCATGAAGCCGTTGATGACGCGATGGAACACAGTGCCGTCGTAGTGGCCCTTCTTCACGTACTCGAGAAAGTTGGCCGCGCTCTTGGGCGCCTTGTCTTCGTCGAGTTCGATCGTGATGACGCCGTGATTGGTATGCAGTTTGACCATGAAGAGTCCTCGGGTTGTGGGCAGCATGACTGCCTTGGTGATGGTGGTGTTCCGGCCACGCGGCGCGTTGGCTTCACGGCTCGGCCTTCTCGCCGGTGATGGTCCAGTCTCCCGCGTTCTGCTTGAAGGTCAGCAACTTGTTGGAGACGCGACGCGGGCTTTGCGCGGTCTCGCGAAAGCGCGCGACCGCGGTGTCGCCATCGACCCGCACCTTGAGATCGTCGACCTGGACCGAGCGCGACGCGGCCCAACGCTTGACCGCGGCAGTCACATCGGCGATCGGGCTGGCGGGATCGGCGGGCGGCTTGCGTTGATCGACACTCGATGCAGCGATCGCGATGGTCGACGTGCCCGACGACGCGCTCGACGCCGCGCTCGACGATGCGTTTGCAGCCGGCGCATTCTCGATCGCGACGATGTTCGAACCCGACGGCACCGAGGCCGCATTCGCGGGTATGACGACGTCGGGCGCCGTCGCGCCGACACCCGCGACCGCGGCAGGGGCGCCCGCGGGCGCAGGCAGACCGACATTGCGTTGTGACCGGGGGCTCGAAACCGCGGCGGAGGTCGAAGACGCAGATGCCGAAGACGCGGCAGGCGCAGCAGCCGCAGAAGCGGGCGCGCCATTTCCCCCAAGCAACACGCGCGCCGCATTGAGCTTGCGCAACGCGGGCGCATTGTTGGCGTCGTAGCGTCGCGCGTTCTGATATGACTGGGCCGCCAGCGCCGCATAGACGTCGCCGAGATTCTCGTGTGCGGTCGCGTAGTTCGGTGTGACGCGGATCGCAGTCTCGAGGGAGTCACGCGCCTTGTCGTAAGCGCCCTGCGCGGCGTAGATCACCGCGAGGTTGTTCCAGGGTTCCGGCAATTCCGGATAGTCCTCGGTGATGCCGGTGTAGATCCTGATCGCCTCGTCACGCTTGCCGCGCTGCGTGAGGATGGTGCCTTTCAGAAATCGCATCTGCGCGTCTTTGGGGTTCTTCGCGAGAAAAGCGTCGGCGCGCTTTTCGGCGTCGTCGAGCTTGCTGCCCGCGACGAGCTTGGACACATCCTGCAGTTCATCCGCGCGAGTGATACCCAACGGCGCCGCCACGCCTGCGAGTCCGATACACAAACCCACGATTCGCGCAAGCGCCGAAGGGGCGAAGAGACGACTGAAGCAAGGCGCGATTCGCATCGAGGGTCCGGGATGAAGTGAGAGAAATTCCGAAGCCGGCACGAGGTTGAACGCATCGCGGGCCGGCCTTTCGGCAAGACCGCGATGCTATACTCGCCGCGCATTCAAAACGATAAAAGTTTAACAAACACCCCGACACTCGCCCGACGCTTCGCAGGTTGAAGACTGTTCAAGAGCGCGAGTAATTTGCAGAGCGTGCAAAGGCGTCGAGTCCGGGTCGTGTCGTTCATCTATCTCGAAATTTCCTCAATCGTGCGATCCAACTCGACTATGCGGGACATGCATCGTCGGGCGATTTCGATATGGCGATTCGGGTCGAGTGAATGCCGGACGGTCGGCCCTCGCACGAACGACGACAACGACGCGGGCATTTCCCCCTTCCTTCATCCCGCACCGCTCGCATGCTGAAGATCTACAACACCCTGACTCGCGAGAAGCAGGACTTCAAACCGATGACGCCGGGCAAGGTGCGCATGTACGTGTGCGGCATCACGGTTTACGACTATTGCCACGTGGGCCACGCGCGCATGATGATGGCCTTCGACGTCGTGCGCCGTTGGCTGCGCGCGTCGAGCTACGAGGTCAACTACGTGCGCAACATCACCGACATCGACGACAAGATCATTCGTCGCGCGGTCGAGAACAACGAGCCGATCGCGGCGCTCACCGAGCGCTTCATCGACGCCATGCACGAGGACTCCGATGCGCTCGGCATCGAGCGGCCCGACCACGAACCGCGCGCCACCGATCACGTGCCCGAGATGCTGGACATGATCGGGAAGTTGAAGGCCAATCAGCTCGCGTACGCGTCGGCCGATGGCGACATGAATTTCTCGGTGCGCAAGTTTCCGGGGTACGGCCAATTGTCAGGCAAGTCCCTCGACGACCTGCGCGCGGGCGACCGCGCCGGCGTCGCGCGCGACAAGCAAGACCCGCTCGACTTCGTGTTGTGGAAGAAAGCCAAGCCCGAAGAGCCGGCCGATGCCAAGTGGTCCTCGCCGTGGGGTGAAGGCCGCCCCGGCTGGGCGATTGAATGTTCGGCGATGAGTTGCGCGCTGCTCGGCAATCATTTCGACATTCACGGCGGCGGCGCCGACCTGCAGTTCCCGCATCACGAGAACGAGATCGCGCAAAGCGAAGGCGCCAGCGGCGAGCGCTTCGTCAACGTGTGGATGCACAACGGCTTTCTGAACGTCGACAACGAGAAGATGTCGAAGTCGCTCGGCAACTTCTTCACGATCCGCGACGTGTTGAAGCATTACGACGCCGAGGTGCTGCGCTTTCTGCTGTTGCGCACGCACTATCGCAGCCCGCTCAATTATTCCGATGCCCACCTCGAAGACGCGCGCGGCGCATTGACGCGGCTCTACACGGCTGCAAGGAACGCGCCGGTCGCGTCGTCCACATGCGCGGCCGCGATCGACTGGAACGAAGCGCATGCGGCGCGCTTTCGCGCGGCGATGGACGACGATTTCAATACGCCGATCGCGGTCGCCGCGCTGTTCGACCTGGCGAGCGAAGTCAATCGCACGCGCTCGTCCGAGCTTGCCGCGCAATTGAAGGCGCTGGGTGGGATTCTCGGTCTGCTCGAACGCGAGCCGCAGGTTTTCCTGCGCGCGATGCCTGCGTCCAGCGATGCCGACGATGCGACGCTCGAAGCGCGCGTGGTCGATGCGATCGCAACGCGCGCGGCCGCCAAGCGCGAACGCAACTACGCCGAAGCCGATCGCATTCGCGATGAGCTCGCCGCCGACGGCGTGGCGCTCGAAGACACAGCCTCCGGCACGGTGTGGCGACGCGCCTGACCTCGCGCGCCCGACCTTCAGCGACTGCATCGATGTCCGCGTCATCCACCACCACGCCCACGGTGCAGCCCGGCTGCCCCTGCTACTGGGAAGAAGCGCGCGCCGACCTGATCAAGCGCGACCGCATTCTGCGACGCGTGATTCCGAAACACCCCGACGGTTTTCTCATGAGCCGCGGCGATCCCTTCGTGACGCTCGCTCGCGCCATCACGGGCCAGCAGATCTCGGTCAAGGCCGCGCAAGCGGTATGGGATCGCGTCGTCACCAAGGTCCCGCGCATGACGCCGGCGGCGATCATCAAGACCGGCAGCGAGCCGCTGCTCGCCTGCGGCCTGTCGCGACGCAAGAGCGAATACATTCTCGACCTTGCCGCCCAGTTCAAGGCGCGCCAGGTTCATCCCGACAAGTGGTCCACGATGGGTGACGAGGCCGTGATCGCGGAATTGGTCGGCATTCGCGGAATCGGACGATGGACCGCCGAGATGTTCCTGATCTTCAACCTGCTGCGGCCCGACGTATTGCCGCTCGACGACATCGGCCTGTTGAAAGCGATCAGCCTGCATTACTTCAGCGGCGAACCGGTGTCGCGGCACGAGGCGCGCGAAGTCGCGGACAACTGGATGCCGTGGCGCACCGTCGCGACGTGGTACATGTGGCGCAGCCTCGATCCGTTGCCGGTGGATTACTGAGGCAATGGTCGTCCCTGCGAACGCAGGGACCCAGTGGCGTAGAAAAGTCCCTGGGTCCCCGCTTTCGCGGGGACGACAAACAGGCGTGCGCGGGAACGACAAGAGCAGGAGAACGCGATGGCACTGAAGACCACCTTCCTGGATTTCGAACAGCCGATCGCGGCGCTCGAAGAAAAAATCGAGGAGCTGCGTTTCGCGCAAGACGATTCGGCGGTCGATATTTCGGAAGAAATTTCGCGTCTGCAAAAAAAGAGCGAGGCACTGACCCGCGATCTCTACGCCAGGCTCACTCCGTGGCAGGTCGCTCTGGTCGCGCGTCATCAGCAGCGGCCCTACACGCTCGACTACGTGCGCGACATGTTCACCGACTTCCACGAAATCCATGGCGACCGCAGCTTCGCCGATGACCTGTCGATCGTCGGCGGCATGGCGCGCTTCAACGGTCAGGCGTGCATGGTGATCGGCCATCAGAAGGGCCGCGACACCAAGGAGCGCGCGGCGCGCAACTTCGGCATGCCCAAGCCCGAGGGTTATCGCAAAGCACTGCGCCTGATGAAGCTCGCCGAGAAATTCGGCCTGCCGATCTTCACCTTCGTCGATACGCCCGGCGCCTATCCCGGCATCGACGCCGAAGAGCGCGGGCAGTCCGAAGCGATCGGCCACAACCTCTATGCGATGGCCGAACTCAAGGTGCCGATCATCGCGACCATCATCGGCGAAGGCGGCTCGGGCGGCGCGCTCGCGATCGCGATGGGCGATTCGGTGCTGATGCTCCAGTACTCGACCTATTCGGTGATCTCGCCCGAAGGATGCGCAGCCATCCTCTGGAAGAACCCCGACAAGGCGTCCGAGGCCGCCGAGATCATGGGCATCACCGCGCACCGCCTGAAGGCGCTCGGCCTGATCGACAAGATCGTCGCCGAGCCGGTCGGCGGCGCGCACCGCGATCCGCAGCAGATGGCGCTGATGTTGAAGCGCGCCCTCGCCGATTCCTTGCGCCAGTTCCAGGGCATGAAGACCAGCGAGTTGCTCGCGCAGCGACACGAACGCCTCGCGGCTTACGGCAAGTTCAAAGAGATCGCGCCGCAGGAGTAGCGCGGTCGATCAGCCCACCTTCCGTGCGCACATCGACTCCACCCGGCCTCGACGCGATCGTTCAGGCAGCGGTCGAAGCGGCGATCACGAGTTCAGTTCGAGCGAGCAACCAGGCGCGTGTGAGCACCGCCCCGCGCGTTGCTGTCGCCTATAGCGGCGGCGCCGACTCGACCGCATTGCTGCACGCGACGTCGCTGCTGCATCATCGCGGCATCGTCGAGGCCATCGCGCTTCACGTCCATCACGGGCTCGCCGCGTCGGCCGATGACTGGCTCGCACATTGTCACGCACAGGCAGCTGCATTCGGCATTGCCTTCGACAGCGAGCATGTCGCGATCCATCGGCAGAACGCATCGATCGAGGCCGAGGCGCGACGCGTTCGTTACGCTGCGCTCGCTCGACTTTGCAAGACGCATCACTGCATGCTGTTGATGACCGCGCATCACGCCGACGATCAGGCCGAGACGGTGCTCGTCAACCTCGCGCGTGGCGCAGGCATCGGCGGCCTCGCCGCTGCGGCGCGCAGCCGCCGGCTAGACGACGTGTGGTTGTTGCGACCGCTGATCGACGTGCCGGTCGCGAACATCCGTGCCTGGGTCGATGCGCATGCGCTGCCGCACGTCACAGACCCGTCGAACAGCGACCGCCGCTTCACCCGCAATGCGATTCGCCACGAGGTCATGCCGGCATTGCGACGCATCGCCCCGACCATCGCGGCCCGCCTCGCACAGACCGCAGCGCATGCCTCGACGATGCAAGGCCTGCTCGACGAGATCGGCATCGAAGACCTCGAGCACGACGCCGATGACGATCTTGCAAGCGATTCCGACCTCGACGTCGATCGCCTGTGCGCGCTCTCCGATGCACGCGCGTCGAATGCACTTCGCGTGTGGCTCGCACGCCGCGGCATGCGAGCGCCATCGGCCGCGGCGCTCGAAGAGATGCTCGATCAATTGCGCCACGCATCGCCCGAGGCCCAGATCGCGCTGATTCATGAGCGACAAACCCTGCGCCTCTATCGAGGCCGCGTGTCGATCGACCCGGGTGGTCCGCCACGCGCAGGCTTCGCATCGCTCGTTTGGCAAGGTGAGCCCTTCATCGAGGCGCCGAGCTGGCCGGGTCGCCTGTATTTCATCGCGGAGGCCGAGCACGGTTTCGATGCGATGGCATTGCGTGAAGGTCCGCTCGCGCTGCACGAGCGTCGTGGCGGCGAACGCATGCGCGTGCGCAGCGACGGCCCGAGCCGCACGCTCAAGAATCTCTATCAGGAAGCCGGTGTCGCCGCGTGGCAGCGCGCGCGGTTGCCGCTCGTCTATCTCGGCGACAGCCTGCTCTATGCCTCAGGGATCGGACCGAATGCCGCGCAGACGATCGAAGCCTCGCCTGGGTTGAAGCTGGTTCGACTCGAATGGCGTCCGTCGGCCGAGGGCGCGCGGTCGCTGGAGTAATTCCCTCTTGACCCTGCAAACAAGGATGCGACCGACCTGCGCAGGGACGGCTGTCTAGTGGACTGTAACGATTAGATCGGGCGCATCTGGCTGCGAAAAATGCCTATCGGCGCGCCTTGCTCTCGACACTTTTCGCGCCATCTGCACTCCCGATCCAATCGTTACAGTCCACTACTGCGCCTTCGGCGGTGCGGCCGATACGACCGCAGGCGTGCCTTCCGGACTGATGTTGAAAACCAGGAACGTGAATGGTTTATCGCCCGGATTTCCCCACTGATGCACGAGGCTGGATGGCTCATAGATGAACGAGCCCGGCCCCTTGGCATCGGTCTGGCCTGCGACCGTGTTGGCGCCGGCGCCCGAGAGAACGTGGTAGAGCGCCGCCCCCGTACGATGATGGGGTGGGTTGGAAGGCATTCGCGCCGGAAACGTGAGGCGCGTGAGGTTCATGTCATAGGCGCCCGGCTTCAGGTCGGGAATCGGCGCCGCTGTGCGATACAGCTCCGTCACCGTGGCCGGTGCTGCCTCGGCGGCCTGGTCCAGATCGGCCGCCGTGACCACGAAGAAGTGAAGAAAGACGGACGGCTCGCCCGGTCCCGCCTTGAGCAACGCCATCCGACCGGAAGCCACGGACATGCCTTCACCGGCGCTCAACGTTTTTGTATCTGCGTCGAGCGTCACTGCCGTCGATCCCGAGACCTGGTACAGGATGCCTTTGCCCGCCGCGACGCTGCTGCCTGCCCCTGACGGAATGGTGACCTGCACCGCTTTGAAATAGATCGGCACATCGGCCACTGTCGCCAGCTTGGCTGCCGCGACCACAGTTCGAGCAGATGTCGGTTGAGCTTGAGTGGTTTGTGCGGACGCCGGGCCGACGAGAATTACGGCTGAAAGCAGCATGATTGCAGTTGTTCCAGGTCGCATGATGATTTTCTACGTTGGCTTGTGAATGAAGGCCCCGCATCCAGTTCCGACCATCGAACGCTTGGACGAACGCCGCTGCGGGGCACGCTACGCCGTTGAAAATTCAGCGTCAAGCAAGCCCAATGGGCTGTGCTGCCTGGTCCGCATCGTGGCTTCGTTGCCGTCGGCTCTTGACTCGAGTAAAGAAGGGAAGCAAAGGAAATGGATATCGCGCTTTTTCGAAGACTGGTCAGCTGCGTATTGGTGACGCTGCTTTGCGGATGCGCCAGTTCCCTCTATCGAGAAACGAGCACGGGGACGCTAAGAGGGACGCTCGATGTTCGTTGGATACACAACGACTACTTCGCCTTCATTCCTAACCCGGATGATCCGCTGACGTTCACTCGAGCAAACGGCGATGTGATTCGACCGGGTCCGATGTTTACTGACGGCGGGTCCGTGCCACGGTTTCTCTGGGGTGTGCCGGGATATTCACCATGGGGTTACGCGCCGGCTTACATCATTCACGACTGGCTGTTCGTCGCCCATCACTGCGCGATCACGCCGGATGATCGATTCGATTTCAAGGACTCGTACGCTTTACTGGCCGAGAGCATGAAAGCGGTGATGCAGGCCGATCGTTCCGTGCGCAACTATTTTGTCTTCGACAGCGTAGTCCAGGCGGTTGCTTCGCCCATCGCCAAGCGCTTGTGGGATGGTGGAACCTGTATTCCGCCGCCTGCAACGGTCCGAGGCTTCGGGCCTGCGGAGCAGGGCGAACTTGTGATGAGGATCAAGTATTGACACGATGGTCGGAGTGAAACTCGAAGCAACCTGCTTGATGTCGTACAACACGGCGAGTGGCCTGATAATCAGGACGCCCTCCTTCCAGTGAGCCCACCATGCCCATGCTGCGCTTCGACGGCGTCGACTACCTCGACAGTACCTCCTCCGATCCGAACGCCCTCGGCTGGATGCAGGGCAGCCCGCCCGCGTCCGACAAGCTTATTCGTTTCGAGGACGACCGCTTCCTCGACTTCCCGCAGAACCGCTGGGCGCTGTCGCACATGCGCGAGTTGATGCCGACGGTGAACGTGTGGCGCGGCAACGGCGGCGCCGACAACGACCTCGGCTCGACCACAGGCGCCCGTGAAGCCGCGATCGATGCCATCGTGTTCGACGATATGAACGGACAAAGCCGCCGTTGGACCGAGGCGCTGGCCGACACCTACACCGACGGCATACTCGTGCTTCACCGCGGCCGGCTCGTCTATGAACGCTATTTCGGCGCGCTCAAGCCCCACGTGCAGCACGCCTGCTTTTCGATCACGAAGTCGTATGCCGGCACCTTGGCGGCAACCCTGATCCACGAAGGCTTGCTCGACCAGACGAAAACGGTGCCGCATCTCCTGCCCGAGATGTCCGGCACCGCGTATGCCGACGCCACGTTGCGCGAGGTGCTCGACATGCAGATCGGGGTGTCGTATTCCGAGATCTATGCCGACCCGAACGCGCAGATCTGGGACTACGCGCGCGCGGGAGGCCTTCGAGCGCGGCCGCACGGGTACACCGGACCGGGCAGCTTCCACGAGTTCCTCGTGACCCTGCAGAAGGAGGGTGGGCACGGGCAGGCCTTCGCCTACAAGACCGTCAACACCGAAGTGCTGTGCTGGGCGATGCAGCGCGTCACCGGTATGCCTCTCGCGGAGTTGCTGTCGCAGCGCTTGTGGTCGCAGCTCGGCTGCGAGCAGGACGGGTACATCAGCGTCGACTCGGTCGGCGTGGCGATGGGCGGCGGCGGCCTTTGTGCGACGTTGCGCGACATGGCGCGCTTCGGCGAGTTGATGCGCTGTGAAGGCGCGCGCGAAGACCGGCAAGTGATCCCCGCCGCGGTGGTGGCCGACATCCGGCGCGGCGCCGACCCGTCGAAGTTCGCGAAGGCCGGGTACACGCTGTTGCCCGGCTACTCGTACCGCAACATGTGGTGGGTCACACACAACGAACACGACGCGTTCGAGGGGCGCGGCATCCACGGCCAGCGGCTGTATGTCGCACCGGGCGCGGAGATGGTCGTGGCGCGCTTCGCGTCGCATCCAATCGCGACCAGCGTCGCGAACGATCCGATCACGATTCCCGCGCTCCTCGCGCTCGGGCGGATGCTCAAGGACTGCTAAGCGCTGCCAACGCTCGTTGCTGTTTGCCTCCGATCATCGCTTCCATTACATTGCAACGCTTTGCAAATCGCGGACGCTGGTCCGCAGCGCGCACGTCATGGCCTTGATCGTCCACAAGTACGGCGGCACTTCGATGGGCTCGACCGAGCGCATCCGCAACGTCGCGCGGCGCGTCGCCAAATGGCATGCCGCAGGCCACCAGGTGGTGGTCGTTCCATCCGCGATGGCGGGCGAAACCAATCGTCTGCTCGCGCTCGCGCGCCAGATCACCGAGACTCCCGACCCGCGCGAACTCGACATGATCGCAGCGACCGGCGAACAGGTCTCGGTCGGTCTGCTCGCTCTCGCGCTCGCCGAAGAAAAGATCGAAGCGCGCAGTTACGCCGGCTGGCAGGTGCCCATCAGGACCGACAGTGCCTTCACCAAGGCGCGCATTCAGGGCATCGATCGCCTGCGCGTGATGCGCGACCTCGACGATGGCAAGGTCGTCGTCATCACCGGATTTCAAGGGGTCGACGACGAAGGCCACATCACCACGCTCGGTCGCGGCGGCTCGGACACGTCGGCGGTTGCGGTCGCAGCCGCATTGAATGCGGCCGAGTGCCTGATCTTCACTGACGTCGATGGCGTGTACACCACCGACCCGCGCATCGTGCCGGAAGCGCGCCGCCTGAAGGTCATCTCGTTCGAAGAAATGCTCGAGATGGCGTCGCTCGGCTCGAAGATCCTGCAGATCCGATCGGTCGAATTCGCGGGCAAATTTCAGGTGCCGGTGCGCGTACTCTCGAGCCTCACCGACCCCCTCATCCCGCTGGCCGACGAGATGCGCTCGGGCACGCTGATCACTTTCGAGGAAGACGAGAACATGGAACAGGCGGTTATCTCCGGCATCGCGTTCAATCGCGACGAAGCCAAGATCACGATCCTCGGCGTGCCCGACAAACCCGGCATCGCGTATCAGATCCTCGGGCCGATCGCCGACGCGAACATCGACGTCGACATGATCATCCAGAACCAGAGCGTGGGCGGCACCACTGATTTCTCGTTCACGGTCCATCGCAACGAATATCGCCAGGCGCTCGAAGTGATCGATGCGAAGGTCAAGAACGCGATCGGCGCGCGCGAGATCGGCAGCGACGAGAAAGTCTGCAAGGTCTCGGCGGTCGGCATCGGCATGCGCTCGCATGTCGGCATCGCGAGCCTGATGTTCAGGACGCTGTCGGAAGAAGGCATCAACATCCAGATGATCTCGACCTCCGAAATCAAGATCTCGGTGATCATCGACGACAAGTACATGGAGCTCGCGGTGCGTGCGCTTCACAAGGCGTTCGGGCTGGAACAGGCGGCTTGATCGACGCGGGGTCGATGATTGCAGCCGAAAGCGTTGCAACGCGGCCCGCGCGGTTTGACCCCTCCATCCCCGACCGGTAAACTCCGGCCTCCCTGCGACGGGACAATGTCGTCGCCGGAGACGTGGCCGAGAGGTCGAAGGCACTCCCCTGCTAAGGGAGCATGCGGGCAAAACCTGCATCAAGGGTTCGAATCCCTTCGTCTCCGCCATACAAGGAAGCCCGCGCAAGCGGGCTTTGTTGTATGGCGGGGACGAGCGAGCCAACGGCTTGGCTCGCGGAAGGGATTCGAAGGGCGGCGCTTGCAAGCGCCGCAGCGGCCCGCAGCATGTGGGAGAATCCCTTCGTCTCCGCCAGGAGGGTGCCAGGCCAGGCCGGCGGCGATTCTACTCCGGGGTTTTTCCCATTGCCCGATTGAGATGCTGAAGCCCTGAGCATGGATCACGATCCCGACGCGGAATTCTTTCGCAGCGTCCTCGCCGCTTCTGAGGACTGCATCAAGGTTCTCGACCTCGACGGCAGGCTCGTCTTCATGAGCGAGGGCGGCCAGCGCGTGATGGAGGTCGATGACTTCAGCGCAATACGCGGTCGTCTCTGGCCGGACTTCTGGCAGGGAGACGGGCATATCAAGGCGAAGGCCGCGGTGGCGGCTGCCAAGGCTGGTGGCTCGGCGCGCTTCCAAGGGTACGCCGACACACTGGCGGGAACGCCCCGATGGTGGGACGTGCAGGTCAAGCCGATCGTCGGTCCCGATGGACGACCCGAAAAGTTGCTTTCGATCTCGCGTGACATCACGGCGATCCGGGTTGCGGAAGACGCGCTGCGCCAAAGCGAAAGTCGCTACCGCAACATGGTCGAGCTCCATCCGCAGACCACGTGGACGGCCGCCCCGGACGGCCAACTCGATCATGTCAACCCGCGCTGGTTCGAATGGACCGGCACGAGTGGGCTCGGCGACTCCTGGGCCAACGGCCTGCACGTGGACGATCGCGAACGCACCTTCGCGGCCTGGGCCCGATCAGTAGCGAGCGGCGAGCCGTACGACATCGAGCATCGCGTCAAGATGCTGGATGGCGAGTATCGCTGGATGCACTCGCGCGCCTATCCGCATCGCGACGAGCAGAGGCGCATCGTCAAATGGTATGGCACTACCGACGATGTACACGAGCGGCGAATAGTCGAGCTTCAACTACAACACAGTGAAGCGCGCTTCAAAGCCGCGCTGGATGCGATCGGTATTTTGTGGACCAACGATGCCGACGGGCGCATGGCCGGCGAGCAACCGGGCTGGGCTTCCCTGACCGGGCAGTCGCATGAAGCGTATCAAGGCTTCGGATGGACCGACGCGGTCCATCCCGACGACGCCGGCCCCACCGTCGATGCCTGGAACGAGGCGGTCGCCGCGCGGCGTGTTTTCGCTCACGAACATCGGGTCAGGCGACGCGATGGTGAGTGGTCCAATTTCATCATTCGCGCGGTTCCGGTGCTGGATGACAAAGGATCCGTACGGGAATGGGTGGGTGTGCATACCGACATCACCGAGCAGCGCGCCTCGGAGGCGAGGCTGCGCGAACTCAACGAGACGCTCGAGACACGCGTAGCGGAGCGAACGCGCGAACGAGACCGCGCATGGAAATACTCGCTCGATCTTCAACTGGTCGTCGGGAGCGATGGGACGATCCGGGCCGCGAATGACGCGTGGACGGCGGTGCTCGGATGGCGCCCCGACGAAATCGCGGGGCACCACCATCTTTTTTTCAGTCATCCCGAAGATGTGCGTACCAGCGACGATGCTCTGACGGTCGCGTCGCGCACCAAGTTGTCGGCTTACGAGCATCGCGTCCTTCACAAGGATGGCACCTATCGTTGGATCTCGTGGGTCGCCGTGGCTGAAGGCGATCTGATCTACGCGAGCGGCCGCCACATCACGGCCGAGAAGGAAGCTGCAACCGCGCTCGCGGCGATAGAGGAGCAACTTCGTCAATCGCAAAAGATGGAAGCGGTCGGACAGCTCACCGGCGGCATCGCACACGACTTCAACAACCTGCTCATCGGCATCACCGGCAGTCTCGAGTTGCTGCAGCGGAGGGTTGCACAAGGTCGCGTGGGCGAGATCGATCGCTACGTCAATGCTGCGCAAGGTGCCGCGACGCGCGCCGCGGCGTTGACCCATCGCGTGCTCGCATTCTCGAGGCGCCAGACACTCGATGCGAAGCCCACCGACGTCAATCGGCTGGTCAGCGGCATGGCGGATCTGATTCGTCGCACCGTGGGGCCGTCGATCGAAATCGAAGTGGTGGGTGCGATTGGCCTGTGGTCGACGCTGGTCGATCAGAACCAACTCGAGAGCGCTCTTCTGAATTTGTGCATCAATGCGCGCGACGCGATGCCCGACGGTGGCCGCCTCACCCTCGAGACCGCCAACAAGTGGCTAGACGAACGCGCTGCGCGCTCGCGCGACTTGCCCTGCGGACAGTTCATTTCCTTGTGCGTGACCGACACCGGTACCGGCATGACACCGGCGGTTATCGAGCGCGCCTTCGATCCTTTCTTCACGACCAAGCCGATCGGCACGGGCACGGGGCTCGGCTTGTCGATGGTGTACGGCTTCGCGCGGCAATCGGGTGGGCAGGTACGCATCTATTCCGAGGTCGGCAAGGGAACCACGATGTGCATCTATCTGCCGCGACATCATGGGAGCGCGGCCGCTGAGGAAGCGTACGAGTCGGAGGAGGCTCCGCGCGCCGAGCAGGGTGAAACGGTTCTGGTCGTCGACGATGAGCCGACCATCCGCATGCTCGTGACCGAGGTGCTCGAAGAACTGGGCTACACCGCCCTGGAAGCCGGCGACGGATCGACCGGCCTCAAGATCGTTCAGTCGACCGCGCGCATCGACTTGTTGATTACCGATGTGGGGTTGCCTGGCGGCATGAACGGGCGGCAACTTGCAGACGGCGCTCGGGTGGTTCGTCCCGACCTCAAGGTCCTCTTTATCACCGGCTATGCCGAGAACGCGGTTATGGGGAACGGCCACCTCGACCCCGGCATGCAGGTGCTCACCAAACCTTTCACGATGGATTCTCTGGGAGCGCGCATCAAGCAATTGATCGGTCCGACTTGACGAGAGCAGGAGGGTGCTCAATTACGTAGGATGCGAGGAATGCTGTGGCGCGCGGTGGCGTAACATCGCCGTCCGCATAGAAGTCGACCAATAGCGCGCGATAATGCGCAATCACAATCAATTTGAAAGCAGCGATGAAGCGACCTGCCCCAGAGAAACCCTTTGAATCTCTCTACGCCGCCAAACGCGAGTATGAAGAATTGCGCAGGGGGCTTTCCAGAGCGCTTGCGCAATGGACCGCGGGCGCCGTCGAATTTTCTGCGATCTTTCCAGCCATCGAGGCTTTCGAGGATTCGCATCGCAAGCTGATTGCGACGATCTACGAGCAGGGCAATGCGCAGTCGCCCGACGCTGCCCAGATCGCGCCTGCCCCTGCCTCCCAAGCTCCTGCAAAAAAGAACACCGTCAAGCAGACCGCGCGCTGAGCGGCGCGCGCTTCGGTAAGCCATCCACCTATGCAGCAATGCGGCGCGTCGCACATTGTCGCGTCGTCTGCGCCATGTTGTCATTCGCCTCGGCCCATACCTAACGAATCGAGGAGAGCCGGATGGCTACCAAGGCAAAAGCTGCAGCAAAGAAAACACCGCAGGACGCGATCGCGCTGTTGAAGGCCGATCATCAAAAGGTCAGCGGCTTGTTCGAGCAGTACGAAAGCGCGCGCGCGACAACGCGAAAGAAATCTCTAGCCGCGCAAATCTGTACCGAGCTTTCGGTGCACGCGCAGATCGAGGACGAGATCTTCTATCCGAAGGTGAAAGCCGCGCTGAAGGATCACGAACTGATTCCCGAAGCGATCGTCGAGCACGATAGCCTGAAGAAACTGATTGCGGAAATACGGGGCAAGGAACCGGATGGCGAGATGTATGACGCCAAGGTCAAGGTTCTTTCCGAATACGTGAAGCATCACGTCAAGGAAGAACAGACCGCGATGTTTCCCAAGGCGAAAAAAACGAAACTCGACATGAAGGCGATAGGTGCGGAGTTGCTTGCGAGAAAGACCCAGCTTCTCGCGCAGATGCCGTAGCAAGGTCATTCAGCCAAAGGGCCGTGGGTCACACTATGAGCCGTTGATCACGAGACCGGCTACGGCGCGCGCATCCTCTTCTGCTAGGAGCTCAGCCTGCGATAGGCGCTGAAATGTCGCAGCGCCCCGCGCGCATCGCCGAGTTGTTCCTCCAGCCGCCCCACGTTGAAATGGGCATCGGCCAAGGTCGGGTCGAGCTCAAGGCTGAGCTCGTAGCTCGCCACTGCTTCCGCAAGGCGGCCTTGATCCTCGAGAGCAATGGCGTGGTTGAAGTGCATCAGCGCGGAGTCGGGGCAGTACTGCAGAGCACGGTCGTAAAGCTCCACCGCTTCACCGCAGCGCTGCGCTTCGCACAGCATCGCTCCCAGATTCAGATAGGCATCCACATAGTCAGGCGCCAACGAGAGCGCCCGCCGATATGCCGCCTCGGCCCGGGCCGGGTCATCGATCTCCCATTGCGCGCCGCGTGCGAACCACGATTCGGGTCCGGCTTCAGCGGCATCGCGCTCCTGCACGGACATCTGCAGAAAGGCGATGCTTCCCTGCACCGGCGCCACCTCGAAGTCCATCACCAACTGTCCCGAGTCGACCTCCCAGTGGCCCTGGCGGTCGCGCACCGTAACGTTGTCGCCAATGGCGGTAACGCGAAGTCCGGTGATCGGAAGTTCCTGCGGCAGCGTCGACTTCAGGCGCCGCAGCGAACGCAAGATTTTTCTCGGGGAGACATGGGCCTGGCGCAACTCGTGGGCCGTGCGCATGAGCATCAGGTCCTGGAACGTGAAGCGAAGCGCATTGCGCGCGCCGCGCGTGGGCGTGACGAACCCGGCATCGATCAACCCCATGACGGCGGTACGCGAAACCCCCAGCAACTCCAGCACACGCCGCAGCGAAAAAGTGGATTCAGGGGGCGACGCTGTCACTCGCTGTCACTTTTTTGCGCGCGCGCGGATGGGCGTCGCCGGCGCCTCGGCAATCTCATTGGACTTGACGGCTCGCCTTGCGCTCTTGCGCTCCTTTGCGTCGGGCAACGCCGTGACTTTCGCGGGCGGAGATTTCCCGTTGGACTTGCCCGTCGCGGCAACCGCAGACCTGCGGCCGATGCTGGCTCGCAACGCGTCCATCAGGTCGATGACCTGCCCCGTGCTCGGCTCCTCGTTGTGGGCAGAAGCGACGATCTGCTTGCCCGAAATCTTTTCATCGATCGCAGCCAGCACGCGTTTCTTTTCTTCGTCTTCGTACTGTGCCGGATCGTACGAGTCTTCCGATATCTGATCGATCAGTTGCAACGCGAGTTGCAATTCGGTGGCCGACACCGTGACCGGTTCGATGTCGAGGTCCTTCTGGGAACGAACTTCATCGGCGTACAGAAGCTGTTGAAGGATCAGCCCGTCTTCGGCCGGCCGCACTTGCACGACATATTGCTTGGCCTTCCACGACCACTTCGCAAGTGCGCATCGGCCGCTCTTGCGCATCGCTTCCATCAATAGCGCATAGGGCTTGCCGCCTCGCTTGTCGGGCGCGAGAAAGTAGGCCTTGTCGTAGAAGATCGGATCGACCGCCTTTGCGGGAATGAAGGAGACGATATCGATCGAGTGGCTGGTCCCTTCCTCGAGCGCCTTCAATTCTTCTGGCGTGAACAAAACGAAACGATCCTTCTCAAACTCGTAACCCTTCACCATTTCCGCACGCGGCACGACCGCCTGATCTTTTTCGGATACGTATTGCTGCTTGACGCGAGAGCCGTCTTTAGCAAGCAGGTTGAACCGGACGCTCGCCGAGCTCTCGGTCGCCGAGTAAAGCTTCACGGGAATGGAAACCATACCGAAGCTGAGCGTGAGAGATGCGATTGAACGTGCGGCCATTGGAGCCTCGCTATGAGAAGTTTGTAAGAGAGATGATGCCGCCGATTCGGACGTCTGAATATCGAGCCGCCGTCATTGTTTGCTCTTGCCCGGCTTGAACCCGAGCGTCTTGATGGCGGCCGTCAACGTTTGCTTTTTCTTCCAGTAACCGGCCCAGGGATCCACGGCCTGAAACGAAAGATATTCTCGCGCGGTGGCAATTGTCCACTGTGACCCGCTCTTGATTTTCGAAAGGGCATCCCACGAGACCGGCATCGATACACCGAGGCCGGGTCTCGCCCTCGCCGAAAACGCCGCCGCGGTGGTCGCTCCGTGTCCGTTGCGCAGGTAGTCGACAAACAGTTTGCCGACCCGATTGGCGGGGCCGCTCTTTGCAACGAAGCGCGAAGGGATGGTTCGCGCGAGATGCTGCACGACGGCCTGCGAAAAATCCTTCACGGTGTCGTAGTCGAGTCGCGGCGCGAGCGGGACCACGATGTGCAAACCTTTCCCACCACTGGTCTTGAGCCACGACTCCAGATTCAATTCCGAGAGCAACGTCCTTACCAGTGTCGCGGCTTCCTGAACCTGTTTCCACGCCGTCCCTTCGCCCGGGTCGAGGTCGAACACGATGCGATCGGGCTTGTCGATGTTTCCTGCGACCGAATTCCAGGTATGGAACTCGATGACATTCATCTGCGCGGCACCGACCAGTGCCTCGGTCGTTGGAATCTCGAGCAGCGCGGCGTGCCCCGGCCACAACGCCGCATCGAGTTCCCTGATGCCCGGGATGCCGATCTTCGAGCCATGCTTCTGAAAGAACAGTGGTCCGCTGACGCCCGATGGACCACGCACCAGCGAGCAGGGGCGCCCCACCAGATGCGGGAGTATCCATGGGGCGATCGATTCGTAGTAGCGCACCAGATGCAGCTTGGTCAGACCCGTGCTCTCATCGATGACGCGTTCCGCGTGCGTGACCTGGATGCTCCTTGTCGCGGAGCCGATTTTTTTCGTCGGCAGCGCGGCGACTGCCTGGGTCGTCGATTCACGCATGATTTCTCTCGCTGGTTTGTCGATCCGCAACGCGACGAAAGAGGCATGGCGGATCTGCCCGTCGGGCGTCCATTCGGCGAACTCGACCTCGGCCACGATGCGTGGCTTGAGCCAGCGTTCGCTGCCGGCAATGCGCTTTGACCAACGACCGGGCTTCTTGGCCAATGCGGGATCGAAGGGCGACTGCGGTGCCAGATGCTTGACCAGCCGGGCATGCAGCGATTCGGACTCCTCGGCATTCCACCCGGTGCCCACGCTGCCCACCGGCACCAGCTGTCCGTCGGCGTCATGGACTCCGAGAATGAGGCTTCCGACCTGGGACACGGCGTTGGCGCGATCGGTAAATCCACAGACGACAAAGTCCTGTCGCTGCTTGCATTTCAGCTTGAGCCACGTGTCTGTCCTGCGCGATTCATAAGGCGCATCGCTGCGTTTGGCTATGATTCCTTCGAGCCCGATCTCACAGGCGGATGCAAGCAGCGACGCCGGATCGGCGTCGAAGTTTTCGCTCAGGCGAAGCCGCTCTCCGGTACTGCCCATCATGATTTGCTTGAGAGCCTCGCGGCGTTCGGATAACGGGGCGCGGCGCAGGTCGTAGCCGTTCAGGAAGGGAGCATCGAAGACGAAGTAAACGATGTGGTCCGCATCGCTTGTGTCGAACGCTTTTTGCAATGCATTGAAGCTCGGTACGCCACGATCGCTCAACACGACGATCTCTCCATCGAGCCACGCAGACTTGACGGCAAGATTTTCGAGATCGTCGACGATGCCGGGCATCTTGTCGGACCAGTCGTGTCCGCCGCGTGTGATCAGTCGCGCCTTGCCTTTCTCGACGCGCGCGAGCAGTCGATACCCGTCCCATTTGGCCTCACACGACCAGCGACCGATCGAAGGTATTCCCGCTGCCAGCGTTGCGAGTTGAGGCGAAAGCTTCGCGGGCAGGGGCGCCTTGATGGCCCCGCTGATGGAAGGGACCGACTCGACTTTCGATGCCCTTGTCTCTTTACGTGCTGATGGCGGCGCGGAGCTCTTCAGCGGTTTCGCAATCACGCTGTCGGGCAAGGCGGTCACGACATCGTATTCCGCCGAAGGTCGCGCATAGGCGTCGCGCTTCTTGAACAGGAGCCACGGTTCCTGTCGATCGCCGGGTTTTGCGATCTTGACGAGCTCCCAGCGTCCGGCCATTTTCTGGCCGTGCAGATCGAACACGAGCTTGCCGACCTTCAATCCTTCGCGCGGATCGCCAATCGGAATCCATGTTCCATTGTCCCAGACGATGACTGTTCCGGCGCCGTATTGCTTGGGCGGAATGGTTCCCTCGAAGCTGCCGTAGGAGACCGGGTGATCCTCCACGTGGATCGCCATGCGTTTCACACTCGGGTCGTAGCTCGGTCCCTTGGGAACCGCCCAGGACAGCAGGACACCGTCGAGCTCGAGACGAAAGTCGTAATGCAGTCTCGTCGCGGCATGCTTCTGAATGACGAACGAAAGTGCGCCGGCCTGAGCAACGTGTTCGCCCGAAGGCTCGGACGTGCGTCCGAAATCCCGCTTCTTCCAGTAACTCGACAGGGGGTTTGAAGTCTTCGTCGCCATTGCCGGACTCGCCGTGGTGAGCAGCAGACAATATCAATAACAAAGCCCGTTTTCGCGGGCTTTGTTCTCGATGCGAATCGTCACAAGATCAAATCAACGGTGGATCCATATCCCTTTCAGGATGACGATGGCGTGCGACGGCCTCGATGAACGCATCGATGTCGTCGGCTCCAGGTTTGCCGCCGACCACGATCAAACCCGGATCCTGCGAGCCGTCGGGCAGTTGCTGCGCGATCCCCGCCTTGTCGAGCAGGCGCTTGGCGGCGCCAATCATCATCATGGTCTTGCCATGACGGTACTGGTCCTTGACGAACTCCATCGTGTTGCCGATTTTTTCCAGTGCGCCCACCGCATCGTCGCCATCGATCACGATCAGGGCATCGAACACAACCGGCGCCGAGTTTTCCATCGATGCATCGGCTTCGAACGTTCCCTTTCCGCCTGCCTTGTAAGTCCCCAGACGCGGCGCGATCAACAGGGGCACCGCACCCGCGTTCTTCAATGCCGCGCGACACGCGTCGATGCTCGCGATGTTCGATCCCTGCGCGACCAGCATCGCAATGCGGCGCGTACGAATGCCGCCATCGCCCGGCAGATGCATCAACGAAAGCGCCGGCGACACCTCGACCTCGGGTACGACGTCTTTGCTCATCGCTTTCGGCATGGCGGGCGGAACGGCGATGCCCAGGCCCTCGGCGACTTTCGCGGCGAGCTCGGGCGAAACATTCACGAGGCTCGACACCATGCGCTCGCGGATCGCGGGCACCGTCAACTTGCTCAGCTCGAAACGAAACCCTCCCACGATGTGAGCCTTTTCGCGATCGCTCTGGCTGTTGTAGAAGAGCGTGGCCTGGGTGTAGTGGTCGGCGAACTTTTCGGCCTTGCCGCGCACCTTGTCTTCCGTGATCCGCTGGGGAAACGAAACGAAGCCCTGGGCTCCGGCCTGAAAGGGACATCCGCCCGCGAGCGAATTCGGCTCGTAGGCAACGCGTCCCCGCGCAATCGCCTGGCGATGCATGCCATCGCGCTGGTTGTTGTTGACAGGTGCCAATGGCGAATTGATCGGGATCTCGTGAAAGTTCGCACCACCGAGCCGGCTGATCTGCGTATCCACATACGAATGAATGCGGCCGGCGAGCAGCGGGTCGTTGCTGAAGTCGATGCCGGGCACGATATGCGCGGTGCAGAACGCGACCTGCTCGGTCTCGGCGAAGAAGTTGTCGGGGTTGCGATCGAGCACCATACGACCGACCGGCATGACCGGCACCAATTCTTCGGGGACCAACTTGGTTGCATCGAGCACGTCGAAGCTGAATCCCTCGGCCTGTTCTTCGGTAAAAATCTGCAAGCCCATTTCCCATTCGGGATATTCGCCGGCTTCGATCGCTTCCCACAAATCGCGCCGATGAAAGTCCGAGTCCGCGCCCGAGATTTTCACGGCCTCGTCCCACACCAGCGAGTGCGTGCCGAGCAGCGGCCTCCAGTGGAACTTGCAGAACACCGATTCGCCGGCGTCATTGACGAGTCGAAACGTGTGAACGCCGAAGCCCTGCATCATGCGCAGGCTGCGCGGGATGCCGCGATCCGACATGACCCACATCAGCACATGCGTCGCTTCGGGCATCAGCGAAACGAAGTCCCAGAACGTGTCGTGCGCCGAAGCCGCCTGCGGGATGGCGTTGTGCGGTTCGGGCTTGACCGCATGCACGAGATCGGGAAACTTCATCGCATCCTGGATGAAGAAGATCGGGATGTTGTTGCCCACCAGATCCCAGTTGCCTTCGTCGGTATAGAACTTGACCGCGAAACCGCGAATGTCGCGCGCGGTGTCGGTCGAGCCGCGTTCGCCTGCCACCGTCGAGAAGCGCACGAAGACCGGTGTGCGCTTGCCAGCGGCCCGGAACGGCGCGGCTCTCGTGTATTCGGTGAGCGGCTTGTAGCACTCGAAATATCCATGCGCCGCGGAGCCGCGCGCATGCACGATGCGCTCGGGGATGCGCTCGTGGTCGAAGTGCGTGATCTTCTCGCGCAGGATGAAGTCTTCGAGCAGCGTCGGCCCGCGCAGACCCGCCTTCAACGAGTTCTGGTTGTCGCCGATGGCGACGCCCTGATTGGTTGTCAGGTATTGGCCGCCCCCATTGGCCCGCACGTGTGTGAGCGAGCCGTCGTTTCCGTGGGCGCCGTCCGGCTTGGGCGGCGCGCCGGTCTTGTCCGAAGGATTGTCTTCGCTGATGGTGCTCGCGCTCACGTCCGGGTTCGGCACGCTCTCGCTTTGACCCCTGGACGGAGCGATCGCATGGTCGTGTCCGTACTCGTTGGCTTTGGTGGCGTTGAAGGGCATTGCCGCGGCGAGCCGGTTGGTGTCGGCAGCTTTCTTGGCGAGACGATCGTCGCCTGGCGCGGGGCCTTGATGCGACGGACCGCTCGACGAGCTCCTGGCTGCGGCGCTGCCGCTTCCTTTACCTGGAGGCTGTGCGCCTGACTTCGATTTGCTGGTGGCCATGATGAGTCCTTCTCTTCATTGAAATGTGAACTGCTTGGGAGTGAGTTCTGTCGGTTCGATCGTCGTGAGCGTGCACAATCGTTCGCCCACGTCGACGAGCGTGGCGCCGAATCCGCGCGGGGCGCGATAGTCGATCCGTGCGCTCGTCACGACGCGCGGCGCGGCGCTCCAGGCAATCGCGACGCCCGCGCGCTCGAGCGCCTCGACGATCGCCACGTCCTCGCTGCTGGTGAGCATCGCGAATCCGCCAGCGCGGCAATAGGCATCGGCACTGATGCCCAGATTGGCGCCGTGTATATGGCGATGGCCATCGACGTCCCGGTAGATCGAGGCGAAGTGCTCGCGTACCGCTTGGTCATGGCCGCCCCAGTCTTCGACCGTCACGGTGCCGCATACGACATCGCTCGCGAGCGCGAGCTGCGCAAGCAGCCAGTCCTCGGTGACCAGCGTGTCGGCATCGGTGAACGCAAGCCACTCGGCGCCGTCGCGCAATGCGGCCGATGCGCCCATCGCGCGCGCCGCGCCGACATTGCGTTCATGCACGATCAATGGAACAAGGCCGAGGTCCCGCACGATCTGCGCGGTGCGATCGGTGCACGCATCGCACACCACATAGGTCGCTGCTTCATGGCGCATCGATGCCGCGCGACGCGCTGCCTGGTTCACCGCCGCGAGACATGCGGCGATGGTCTCCTCTTCGTCGTGCGCAGGAATGACGACGGCGATGCGTTGGCGCGGCGCACGCCTCATCGCATCGACTCCCGCATCGCAATCGATCGCGTGTCGCGGCTCCATGCGCTGACGATGAAATCCGCGTCGCGGTATTCGAACGCCAGCGGCAACGCGATTGCGTCGGCGAGCCGGCGATGGGCCTCATCGCCGCTGTGGCCGTAGCCGGCAATCGGGGCGCGCCAGTCGCAGGCCATCGCCACACCGATGTCGCTCAACGATCCGCGAACCAGCCGTCCGGTTTCCTCGATGGCCGCAGCATCGAGGAAGTAGACCAGTTCGCTGAGAATCACGAGATCGAAGATTCGCGACGGCCAATCGTCGGGCAGGACGTGACGCTCCACGACGACATGTCCGATCGCCGCCAGCCGCCGTCTTGCGGCCGCCACTGCGAGATCGCAGCCATCGCTTGCCAGCACCTCGTCGCAACGCGCGGCCAGCGCTTCCGTCAGGATGCCGTTGCCGCAGCCAGGCTCGTATGCGCTGCCGTAATGCTCGTGCGGCAGGCAGGCCGCCACGAGCGCGCGCTTGCGGCGCTCGTACCATCGCGTTTCGGTCATCCAGGGATCGGGCGAACCGCGATAGAGCGCATCGAACGAATGCAATGACGCGCTCATCGGTTCAGCAAAAAAATATCTCGTGAGGCCGGGTGAATCGGGCCACGACATGCGGCGGGAGAATTGCGGCGCGATTGGTGTCGGGCGTGACCTGACTGACGAATTGTTTGATGGCCTCCCGTTTCGCGTCGCGCTCACTGGCATCGAGCCGAATGCAGCGCGCCCGGGTCCACGGGATCAAATCGTGGCCGGGTATCGCCCAATGCCACATCCACACCGGATACTCGACGAGGTCGGCGCCGATTCGTGCTGCCGCGCGAAGGGCGGCCTCGGCCGACGCTTCATGATCGGGATGCCCGTCCCAACGCCAGGGGGCGACGATCAGATCTTCCGCAGAGGCGCGCTGCGTGAGGAATCGCGTGATCGTCTCTTCATACCGCGCCACCTCGCCATCGGGAATGCCGAGTTCGAACAGCGCAGCGTCGATGTCGAGCACATCGAATGCGCGACGCAGTTCGGCGGGGCGAACATGAGCCAGGCGCTCGACGGTCCAGTGGTCGGAGCCGGGGTGGCTTGCGGTCCCGGCAGTCACCGATACGATGCGCAGGTCTGCGCGCATCGTCGAGAATCGGGCCATCGTCGCGCCGAGTGCCAGCACTTCGTCGTCGGGATGCGGAGAGACGATCCAGATGCGGGCGTAACGCCTTTCCCATGCGGCCAGATCGACGGTGGGCAGGTTCTCGATTTGCGAACACGAGCGCCACGCGTATTCATCGGTGCCGCTCCCATCGATGAGTCGTGCGCCGGCGCGGCCCTCCAGAACTGTCGCGTCTTCGTCCCTGGACCGCACTGTCGCGCTCATCAAAGTGACCAACCGATCTCGCACATCTCGCCCGCGTCGGCCAGCAACGCACGCGCCTGCGCAACCAGGTCGTGCTCCGCGCGGCACTGCCGGATGAAGATCGGCAGATCGGCCACGAGACGCGCAAGACGCTGGTCGTTGCAAAGCGGCCCTGGTCCGACCGCGCGAGCGGCATGGTGAATGACCCCCTCGGCCATGTCGGCGATCGCCGAGCGCACGCGCAGAGCATTGCGTGCGAAATCGACCGCGGGCCGCGCATCGATCTGTGCGGCGCACTCGCGCAACAGCGCACGCCCCGACGCCAGCGCGCAATCGATCGCCCCAAGATGAGCCCACGCATGCGCGTCATCGCGGCCGGCTTGCAGATCGCGAACGATCGCTCCGATCGAGGCGGCCGCTCCATGCCAGCACGCCGCCACGCCCGCACCTCCATGCCAGAAGCCGGGGCGGTCGAGATAGCCGTTCACCGGACCCACGACTCGCGCAGGTGCCGCGTCGCAGATCACATCGAAGCTGGCGCTGTCGCGCATGCCGACCGCATGCCACGCGCGCTCGTCGATCGCAACGCGGTTGCAATCCAGATCCACTTCGACCAGCCATCGCCCGCCGTCTTCGTCGGACGCGGTCATCAATGCCATGTCGACGATACGCGCGCCCGAACACCAGCTCTTGCGACCGTCGAGCATCACGAAACTGCTTTCGTGCATGCGCTCGCCGCGGCCGCGAATCTTCAGCGGATGGTCTCGCGATTCGGAGGCCCACACCGCGCGAACGAGCCCGGGCCTGGGCACATGACGCGTGTCGATTTCCTGAAGGATCGCGAGCGCGTCGGTATGACTTTCGTAGAGCTTGACGAGCGCGAGGTCGCAGCGCGCCACTTGCGCGAGACATTGCCAGCGCTTGCCCGTTGCCCCGAGGCCGGGAGGAGGAATGCGATCGAGTCCCGCCGCGATCAAGTCGCGCAGACGCCGACCGATCGCGGCCCCGCCATGCGCCGGGCCGTCCGTCGGGTCGTCCGCCGGGTCGTTATGCCTAAGAAACGCCGCGATCTGCTGATCGATGGCGACGCATGTCGACGAAACGGACTGCAGCAGCGCGGCCATTGCGGCTTCCGGGTCCTGGTTCACCGCCAGGCGGTGACGTAAAACATCATGGGTGGCAGGTTCGCCGAGCGGCAATTCTGCGTCCGCCCAAGTGCCTCGGTTTTCGGACGAATACTGATCGGCAGGTAGTCAGCCAGCGGCAAATGCGATCGACGCATTCATCAGGATTTCTCTCTCAGAAAGTCGCGCTCGGCGGCGGTCGACGCGCGCCCGAGGATTTCATTTCGATGCGGGAAACGTCCGAAGCGATCGACAATTGCCTGGTGATGCTCGGCGAATCGCAGCGCATCGGGCACATCGATCGCGGGGAACAGTTGCACCGACCGCTCCTGCACCGCGCGGTCCTCGCTGTGCATCAAGGGCATGTAAAGAAATTGACGCTCACGCGAGGCGAGCGCCTGGTCGAGTCCGTGATCGGTCGCGTGCGTCGCGAGCGCCAACGCGATGCCGTCGGTCGCGTACGTCATTGCGGTTCCGCGAAAGAGATTGCGCGAGAACTGATCGAACACGAGCACGGCCGCAACATGCCCTGCGGGGCTCAATGACGTCGCATCGGGCGGCTCGCGCGCGAGGGCGGCATGAAGATCTGCGAAACGTCCACGGATCTTTTCATCGACCTCGGGACGTGCGCTGAACCAGTCCTTGGGATCGAGCTCTTCGAACCAGAGGCGATTGACGCTGTCGACCCAGTTCATTGCGCTCCCCGCTTCTTCGACCCGGGGACACTCGCATTCGCAAGCAGCGTGAACGCGCTCGCGCCAGCAACCGCTGCAAGCGCCGCCCCGACCCACGCCGCGATTCGAAACTGTGCGACGAAGATATCGGGGGTCGTGGCGGACACCAGCACGACGCCGACCAGCGCGGTTGCGAGCAATGCCCCGACCCGTGCGATCGCGTTGTTGACACCCGATGCCACGCCGACGTGATCGGCATCGACCGCGGCCATCACGGTTGCCGTCAACGGTGCGACGCTCGCCGCCATGCCGCACGCGATCAGGACCAGCGCGGGAAAGATCGTCGACCAGTACGCGACATCGTCCGACGCGACGCGAACCATCAACGCGAATCCCGCCGCGAGGATCAGCGGTCCGACCGTGAGCGGAAGGCGCGGACCGGACCGTTCGGCGAGTTGCCCGACCAGGCGCGATGCAAGGCCGATCGCAATCGGAATCGGCAGCAGCGCCGCGCCAGCCGCGGTCGCGGGATAGTGTCCGATGCGAATCAGCAGATAAGGCAACACGACCATCAGGCCGCTCAATGCCGCATAGAGAAAGAGTGTGAGCAGCGTGACCCCCACGAAGGCTTTCGAAGCGAACAACGCAAGCGGCATCATGGCCCGCGCGCCGAGCCGCGCTTCGACGACGACTAAAGCGATCAGGGATGTGCATCCCGCAAGCAATGCGACCGTCACTACCGCGTCGGCGCCGCGTGCCGGTATCACGGGCAGAGCCCATGCCACGGCGCCCAAACCGAACGTCGCGAGCGATCCGCCAAGCCAGTCCAACGCACCGACAGCCGAGCGATCGCGCGGTTCATCGACGTAGCGAATCGCGAGCCACATCGCCGCACACGCGATCGGAAGATTCAAGAGAAAGATCGAGCGCCAGCCCACGGTGTCGATCAGCCATCCGCCAATCACAGGACCCGCCGCGCCGGTGATCGCCCCCGCGGCGGCCCACGTGCCGATCGCGCGTCCACGCGCCGGACCCGAGAAGCCGGCGCCCAGCATCGCGAGACTCGCGGGCGTCAGTAGCGCAGCGCCCAAACCCTGCAAGGCGCGCGCCGTCAACAGCAAGCGCATGTCGGGCGCCAGTGCGCACAGCAGCGACGCGATGGTGAAGAGACCGAGTCCGAGCGCGAATATCTTGCGGCGACCGTATCGATCGCCCATCGCGCCGCCGATCAGGATCAGCGCGCCCATCGGCAAGAGATAGGCGTTGATCAACCACTGCGTCGCGGCGGCCGATGCCGCGAGACTCTGCTGAATTGCTGGCAGCGCGATGTTGACGACCGAGCCGTCGATGAATGCAACGTTCGACCCAAGTACCGTCGCGGCAAGCAGCGCCGACGCGTGCGTCGTCTGATGCGGTGTGGCCGCGGCAAGCACGCCCGCATCGCACGGTGCCGTCACTGCCGAACTCATGGACGGTCCATGCCGACAGACAGACGCTCATGGTTGCGCGCACCGCGTTTTGCAATCGTTAAATTGAAGTGCAAGCTTCGCATTCGAATCCTTCCCGGGAGACCTCGATGATCCTCGGTCTGCGTAGCGCTATCTATCCGGCATCCGACCTCGCGCGCGCCAAGGCATGGTACGAGCAAGTGTTGGAGCAAAAGCCCTACTTCGATCAGCCGTTCTACGTGGGGTTCGCCATCGGTGGCTTCGAACTCGGGCTCGTTCCCGACGGTGATCCCGGCATCGCGGGTCCGCAGCCCATGTGGGGTGTAGCGAACGCGGATGATGCGCTCGCGCGACTGATGGAGCTCGGCGCTACGGCTCTCGAACCGGTCATGGACACGGGCGACGGCATCCGCGTTGCCGCAGTAGTGGACCCGTTCGGCAATCGCTTCGGGATCATCGAGAATCCACACTTCGATGCGACGACGGTAAAGTGATTCGGCGCTCGGGGCGCGTGCCGCGCTCGTCACCAGCAGAACAAGGAGACGCTATGCAGCGCTCGTCGAGTCTCGCCGCATGCGGCGTCCTGATGGCCCTCGGCTGCACTGCGGCCTTCGGACAAGGGGCGCCCGCGCCGCCTGTCTCACGCTTCGATGGCGAATGGAATATCACCGTCGACTGTCCGTCCAATAGCGAGCCGTCCGGCGCGAAGGGATATGCGTATCGACTTTCGGGCACGGTGCAAGCCGGCCTGTTGGTCGCAAGTCAGGGAACGCAGGATGCGCCGGGCTCGCTGCGCATCGAAGGTCCCATACGACCCGATGGAAGCGCCGATCTTCGAGCGCGCGGACGAACCGGCGACCCCGACTTTGCGGTCAAGCACCCGTCGTCAGGCACGGCCTATACATATCGGATCAAGGCGCAGTTCGACGAAGCGAAGGGAACCGGCACACGCATGGAAGCGCGCGTATGCAACATCGTCTTCGCGAAGAGATGACGCAGGCCCTCTGGGTGCGTCGTTCGAATCAAACCTGAGACCTCGTTGCAAGAAATCACGACTGCCGAACTTGCTCTCGAACCCTTGACCGTCGCGCACGCGGACGCGATGTTCGAGGTTCTTTCCGATCCCGAGATCTATCGCTACCTCGACTATCCACCTCCTCCATCGGTCGAGCATTTGCGAAGCGTCTATCAACGTGTGGTCTCCCGCAGGCCGCTCGACGGAGGCGAACTCTGGTTGAACTGGGCCGTGTGTCCACACGGCCAATCGCCGGCGGGATATGTGCAGGCGACGGTCTTGCCCGATGGTCGCGCGTGGATCGGGTATGTTCTGTCGAGCCGATATTGGGGCCGTGGTTATGCGCAGCAGGCAACCACGGCGATGCTCGATCATCTGCGTTCGTTCTATCGCGTTGACCGATTTCTGGCGACGGTAGAAACGACAAACCATCGATCGATCCGCCTTCTCGAGAGACTCCGTTTCGAACGCGCCGATACGCTCGAATCGGCCCGCCACCGGCTCTCCTCTACCGAAGAACTCTTCGTGCGGTGAATCTCTTTTCAAATGTTCGCAACCAAGGACAGCGCATGAATGACGATGCGGCGGCCGGCCCCGGCAAGATCGATCTCGACTTGTACAAGCTCTTGAAGAACGAGTCGGCAAACTATTTCGACAAGCTCCAGGCGATCTGGCTGCAAAAGTTCGTGCTGGTCGGGGGCGTGATCGCATTTCTGGTCACCCATTACGACAAGCTGCCCGAGACCGGCCAGACGCTCGTGATTCACGCCGCAGTGCTTGCTGTGCCTGTTCTTTCGGCGCTGCTCGACGCAAAGATTCTCGAGTTCAGCCTGCACACGCGCGCGATCTCTCGCTTCATCCAGACACGCCTTTCGAACATCGATATCCACGCCGATATTCTCGTCGAATGGGAATCGACGGCCTGGGGAACGGCGGGCTCGACCGAAGAGAAACGACTGGTCGGTCTGCGCAGCCTCGTGACCGCGCTGACCGCGATCGTGCCGACCATGCTGATCACGATACTGGCCGCGATCGCACTCGGCCAACTCACACAGCGCCAGGAACTCTGGTGGTCGCTCGGCATCGTCGCCTGCGTCGTGTACGCCGCGATCCTCGCAGTCGCGTTGCGACTGATGTGGCCGAAGTCGCGCGGCCCGAGCGTCGTGACATGAACGACTTCCGCCTCGACGGCAGGCGTGCCTTGATCACGCAGGCCGACGTCTTCATGGGCCCGGCGCTGGTCGAAGTTCTTCGCGAATGCGGCGCGGACGTGATTGTCGATCAGCGTGCGCTGATCGATGCGGACCTTCCGCAAACGCTGGTGGACGCATGCGGTCGCATCGACATCCTCGTCGCTCATCTCGCAATCCCCGCACCCACCACGCTCGCGGTCGATGCGAGCGACGACGAGTGGCGATCGGTGTTCGCGCATCTGGTCGATCCGCTGCATCGTCTGTGCCGCGCGGTATTGCCGCAGATGATCGAGCGCAACGCCGGCAAGATCCTCGTGATCGGCAGCGCGTCGGCGCTGCGCGGCATGAAGCGCACCTCGACCTACAGCGCCGCGCGCGGTGCGCAGCTTGCGTATGCGCAGGCGCTTGGGGTCGAAGTCGCATCGCACGGCGTTCAGGTCAACGCGATCGCGCAGAACTTCGTCGACAACCCGACCTACTTTCCCGCCGGAGTGCAAGCCGACCCGCGCTTTCGCGAGCGCCTCACGCGCGAGGTGCCGCTCGGCAGACTCGTCAGTGCGCGCGAGGACGCGCTCTTCGCCGCATATCTGTGCAGCGATGCGGCGAGCTGTTTCGTCGGCCAGGTGTTCCCGGTGTGCGGTGGATGGGTCGCGCGGTGACGGGCACTGCAGAGCGGACCGCGCTGCGGATACGACCGTTCGAACATCGCCCCCAAGAGCCAGTCGTCGCGCTCTGGACGTCGTGCGGACTGACGCGGCCGTGGAACGATACGCATCGCGATATCGCGCGCAAGATGGCCACGCAACCCGAGTTGTTTCTCGTCGGCGTGATCGACGATCAGCTCGTCGCGACCGCGATGGTGGGTTATGAAGGACACCGTGGCTGGGTCTACTACCTCGCCGTCTCGAACGATCATCGACGAGAAGGCTTCGGCCGAGCGATGATGAACGAGGCTGAACGCCTGCTGATCGAACGCGGCTGTCCGAAGATCAATCTGCAATTGCGTTCGTCGAATGCCAATGCGATCGGCTTTTACAGCACGCTCGGTTATGTGCAGGACGACGTCGTCAGCCTGGGCAAGCGGCTCATCGAAGATCGCGGCTGAAATTCATCGCTTGGCGGGGCGAACTTGTTTCACCGGCCGGGACTCGAAGCACGACCTTTCAAACCGGCGCGTCCTCATGAACACAATCGTCAAGACCACCCTGAGCAAGGTCCCCGAGATCACGCTGGTCTTCTGGATCATCAAGATCGCTGCGACCACGCTGGGCGAAACCGGCGGCGACGCAGTGACGATGACCTTGCATCTCGGATACCTGATCGGCACCGCCATCTTCGTCACGATCTTTTTCGTCGGCGTCGGCGCGCAGATCGTCGCGAAGGAGTTCCACCCCTATCTGTACTGGGCCGTGATCATCGCGACGACCACGGCCGGCACCACACTGGCCGATTTTTTCGATCGCTCGTTGGGTATCGGTTACCTCGGAGGATCGTCGATCCTGTTCGTGCTCCTGATGGCAACGCTGGCCCTGTGGCACCGGTCGCTCGGCTCGGTCTCGGTCAACTCGATCGCGTCGCGCAAGGCCGAGATGTTTTATTGGGCGACGATCATGTTCTCTCAGACCCTGGGCACGGCGCTCGGCGACTGGATGGCCGATGGCAAGACCGGGCTCGGACTCGGATATGAAGGCGGAGCGCGGGTCTTCGCTGCGGGACTCGCGGTGGTTGCAGCGGCTTATTTCTGGACGAAGCTGTCGCACACGCTGCTGTTCTGGGCCGCGTTCATTCTCACGCGGCCGCTGGGCGCCACGGTGGGCGACTTTCTCGACAAGCCGCACGCCAGCGGCGGACTCGCTTTGGGTCGCTTCTGGGCCTCGGCAGCGCTCGCGATCTTCATCATCGCGTGCATCGTGTTTCTGCCGCAGAGGGCGGGCAAGCATCGGCAAGCGCCCGAAGGAGCTTCGTAGTTTCGCGGCGCAAGGAAAGCGCTGCGCGCGCCAACGAAATACCGAGTGTTCGATTGATCGATTCGAACGAATCCCGGATGCCATCCGAGAGCAGGCTCGCAGTCATGGTCGAGCTACTGCGACACGCGTTCCCGACCGCCGCTGATCATCCGTTGGCGGCCGGCGCCACCATGGTCGCTGCGTCGATGAATATTTTCTTCACCGCCGGATGACGCAGGCGGATCGCCTCCTCGAGGCGGCACACCGCCGCCGACAGATCGGCGACCGATAGCGCGGGGTCGAACTGCGCTTCGAGGTTGAGCAGCACTTCGTCGGGTCCGAATACCATCGTGAGCACGCGGTCCACCTTGATCACCGCGGGTTCATTGCATGCGAGTTCCCGAATGCTCGCCACCACTTCCGGTTTCGCTGCTTCACCGACCAGGAGCGCCTTGCTCTCGCGAATCAGGAACAACGCCACGACGCTCAAGGTCACGCCGATCACGATCGATGCCGCGCCATCGAAATAGGGATTGGCGTAGCGGTGCCCGAGGTATACGCCGAGAAAGGCCGCAGCCAGTCCGAACAATGCGGCGGTGTCTTCGAAGAGCACCGTGAAGACCGACGGATCGTAGCTGCGGCGGATGCTTTGCCAAAGGCTGTGCGCGCCTTTCTTCGCCCACATCTCGCGCAGTGCAAACGTCCACGATGTGCCTTCCAGCAACGCCGCGATGCCCAGCACCACATAGGCCCAGAACGGATCTTCGAGCGGGCGCGGGTTGAGCACGTGGAGGATGCCCTCGTAGATCGCCACGCCGCCGCCGACGCCGAACAGCACCATGGCGACGATCAAGCTCCAGAAATAGAGCTCCTTGCCGTAGCCATACGGGTGTTGCCGGTCGGCCGGCTGCTTGCCGCGATGCAGGCCGAGCAGCAACAACAATTCGTTGCCGGTATCGGCCACCGAATGGAATCCTTCGGACAACATCGCCGAGCTGCCGGTGATCGAGGCCGCCACGAACTTCATCACGGCAATCGCCAGATTGCCGCCGGTGGCCACGTAGATGACCAACTTTTTCCCTTGCGCAGCGGATGCCATCAGTGAACCTCTTGCCTCGGACCAACGGGAATATGCGCGCGTTCACGCGCGATCGGACTCGGCCCACGCCTGATTGAAGGCCGCGCCGTCGATGGGCGCACCGCGGGCGTCACGCGTGACGCGCGACGCGAACGAGGCAGACAACGCGCGCGCGCTCGTCTATCGTTGCAACTCCGATCGCATCGTCGCGACGCCGACGCCGACGCTGACGATCCGAGGTCAACCACAGCGAGGAGCATCGATGCGCAATCGCAAACTGTTTCGCGGCCTGACGATCAATGCGATCGCCGGGACCTACGTGGTCTTCTTCGGACTCGACCTCACGGTCGCGAAACGCGTGGGCTTTCGCGGCTTCGCGTTGATGCGGCTCGATCACCTGACGGGCGAGGCGGTGTGGCTGCGCGGCATGAAGACTTTCGAGAAGACCGCGCCGCACCCCGCGCTCGGCGTGACCTTCTCGACGCGCGACCAACCGGTGCAATCGTTTCAGTGGGCCGACTACGCGGTCAAGCCGGGACGCGCATACACCTACACCATCGCCGCGCTCTACGGCGACCCTGCGAATCTCCTGGCGCGCCTCGAAACCACCATCGACATCACGACCGAGACCGAGGTCGGCAGCACCCATTCGACCTTCTTCAATCGCGGCTCGGTTGCGACCCAGGAATATGCGCGGCGCTTTCAGAACCGTCCGCCGAGCATCGCTGGTCCGAGCGCCTACGCGTGGTTGTCGCGCGGCCTCTTCGAAGCGATGCTGGCCTTCATCGGCCGCGCCACAAAAGGTTGGGCGATCCACGGCGCGGTGTACGAGTTTCAGTGGCCCGGGGCGCTCGACGCGTTGAAGCAGGCCGCCCTGCGCGGCGCCGAGGTTCATATCCTGTTCGACGACATCGCCGGCGGACCCGGCGCACGCAATCGCGCGGCGATCGCGGCGGCTGGCATCGACGCGCTCTGCAAGCCACGCGCGCACGGACGGCTGATGCATCACAAGTTCTTCGTGCTCAGTCAGGTGACCGCGAAGACCAAGGCTTTGTCTGCGGCGGCGGTATGGACCGGCTCGACCAATCTCACCGAGAACGGCATCTTCGGCCACGCCAACCTCGGCCACATCGTTGCAGATGCAACCATCGCGGCCGGCTATCTCGACGCGTGGCGCCGCCTCGACGCGGACCCCCGAGTCGACGCCGCATATCGGGCGGCCAATACCACCGCCACGCCCGCGCCACCGGTACCGTGGACCGCAGCGACATCGATGGTCTTCTCGCCGCGCGGAACGAGCGCATCGCCCTACGACTCGCTCGACTGGTACGCGGCGATTGCGGCAGGCGCGCAACACGCGCTGATGATGACCTTCGCCTTCGGCATGGAAGAGCGCTTCAAGAACGTCTATCGCATGGACGACGCGATCCTGCGCATGGCGTTGCTCGACAAGGAAGGCAACCCCGCCACGCTCGCGCAGGACAAGCTCGACCTGCAGGCGATACGCGCGCGGCCCAATGTGGTCGTGGCGGTGGGCAACAACATCGTCACCAACGCCTTCGATCGATGGCTGGCCGAGCTGTCGAAGATCGTCGCTCAGGTCAACGTGCCGTGGGTCCACACCAAGTTCATGCTGGTCGATCCGCTCGGGCGCACGCCCACGGTGGTCAGCGGCAGCGCCAACTTCAGCAAGGCCAGCACCGACAGCAACGACGAGAACATGCTGGTCATCCGCGGCGACCAGCGCGTGTCCGACATCTACTTCGGCGAGTACCTGCGGCTCTACAACCACTACGCGTTTCGCGAGGCCGTCAAGCGCTACATGCAGAGCACCGGGCAGACCACGACCACCGGCTGGACTCCGCAATACCTGATCGACGACGATCGCTGGATGGCCGACTATTTCGACCCGAACGATTCGAGCGCGCGCTTCTTGCGGCGCATGTATTTCGCAGGGCCGATGGCGCCATCGCCCGTGCAGACCTTGCCACCTTGAAAGGAACCGACGATGGAAATGCAGACCAACGCGATCAACTGGTTCGAGATCCCGGTCGACGAATTCGACCGCGCGAAAATGTTCTACAGCCGCATCTTCGACTACGAGATGCCGACCATGGACATGGGTCCGATTCGCATGGGCTTCCTGATTTTCGAGCAGGGCAAGGGCGTTGGCGGCGGGATCGTCAAAGGCCAAGACCTTCTGCCCGCACGCAACGGCACGGTGGTCTATCTGAACGCCGGCAACGATCTGTCCGAAGTGTTGATGCGCGTGGACGCCGCCGGCGGCAAGGTGCTGATGGAGAAAACGCTGGTTGCGCCGGGCATGGGCTATTACGCGCACTTCCTCGATTCGGAAGGCAACAAGGTCGCGCTGCATTCGCCGAATTGAGTCGTGCTCGACTGCTCGCAGCGATTCATTTCAGCGTGGCGCTCAGGTCCCCCATCGGCGCCGCGCCATCGAGCTTCAATGCCTGATCACGAGCAACAACCCCAGGCAGCGGCTCGAGATTCCAGCGCCGCGTGATGAAGCGCAGGATCGACCCGGTGTCGTAAGGCGTGTGATCGACGACACCGTTTTTCGCCAGCGGCGAGATGATGATCGCCGGAATGCGCGTCCCGGGCCCGAGCTTGTCGCCGTGCGGCGGCGACACGTGGTCCCAGATGCCTCCGAACTCGTCGTAGGTGATCACGATCAGCATGCCCTTCCATTGCGGGCTGGCCTGCAGCTTCGCGACGAGGTCGGCGATGTGCCGATCGGCGTCTTCGATGTTCGCGTACCCGGAATGCTGATTGAGATTGCCCTGCGGCTTGTAGAACGTGACCGCAGGCAATCGACCCGCAGCCACGTCGGCAACCAGATCGTCGTAGTCCTTCAGATGCTTCGCGCGCGCTTGTGCACGTGTTGCCGGATCGAACGCGGCGTAATAGTTGAACGGCTGGTGATGCGTCTGAAAATTAGGCACGCCGCGCGCTGAATACGGCGTGTAGATCACGCTGCGTTTCACATTGGGCGCCTGCATGCCGTCGGCGATCGCGGCCTTCCACGCGCCGGCATACCAGGTCCAACTCACGTCCTTTGCATCGAGACGATCGCCGATCGTCGCGGCGGTCTGCGGCGGCAAGGTGGTGGGCTTGGACCGATCCGCGTACATCAACGCGGTAGCGTTGGTGCCGTCGGGCTCGATGCTGCTCGGCTGATACGCGGGCTGCATGGTGTTGACGGCGTAGAACTTGCCGTCTCCGAAATAATTGGGCGGCGTGATGTTGCCGGAGAGAACGAACTTCGGCGGACCTTCGAGCGCGGACTGCGGCGCGTTGGTCGACGCGTTGGTCGGCAGCGCCAGCCGCGGCAAATCATTTCCGCCGGCATCCTTCTCGAGCACCGTGATGGTCGGAGCAGCCGCGGCCTGGTCGGCATCCGGATACTCGGGCGCGCCTGCGCAGACCAGGTATTGATGGTTGAGGAAGGAGCCGCCGAACGCGCCCTGGAAAAAATGATCGGCCAGCACGTATCGCGCAGCCAGCGCATGAAGAGCCGACCGACGCGTATCGAAGTGACCCATCGTGAGCCCGCCCGCATCCGACCACGCGGCGAAGCCCTCGTTGTCACCGCGGCCGATCTGCATCTGGTGCTCGAAGAAGCGGTGCCAGAGATCGTGGGTCGTCTTCGAGAGATCGAGCGTCACGCCCGCGCTGGCGCGATACGCCGTTTCGATTGCGAACGGCGCGTTCGGGAGACCGATGCTCTGCTTTTCGGTGACGACCGGCGTCACGCCTTTGGCGGTCACACCGCCCCAGGTCGGCGGCAGGGTCGCGAGTACCGTCTTGCCATCGCGATCGACTTGCGGCACATAGGCGGCGGTCGGCTTGCCACTTTGATCGACGACCTGGTCGAGTCCACGCGCGCCGGGAAAATGGCCGAAGAGGTTGTCGAACGACCGATTCTCGGCATAGATCACGACCACGTTCTGGATTGCTCCAACGGCATCGCCGCGACGATCGGCAAGCGACGAGGCGGGCGATTGCGGAGCGATGTTCGCGCACGAAGCCAACAAGCCCGAAGCGACAAGAACCCATGTCGACGCAAGGAGGCGTTTCGTCATGAAGAATTCCTTTGGAACGGGTTGGCATGATGGCACGAGGCGCGTATGACATCCGCACGAAGCACAGCCGTTATGCGCGGCGGTGATGGCGCGCGGCAGCGGAAGCTTCGCTTGAACTCCAAACGCATTGCGGTTGTGCCGCGGCTCTTCTACGATGCGCGCTTCGAGGTCGACAGGGAGCATACGATGCGTGAAGGATTCGGGGCCACCTTAGGTAGTCGCATCTGCGCGGTTGCGATCGGAATTTTTATCACCGCGAACGCATTCGCGCAGCAAGCGCCCACCGAAAACAAGGGCGTGAGCGTCAAGTCCACCGCCTTCATGGATCTCGGGCCCGAGATCGAAGGGATGGCGGGGCGTCAGTTGCGGATGCGTTCGATCACGCTCGAACCGGGCGGCGTGTTCGCGATTCACAACCACAAGGATAGACCCGCGCTCGAAATCATCTCGAAGGGGAGCGTCACCGAATTTCGCGGCGATACCAGACGCGAAGTTGTCGAAGGCGAGACGGTGATTCCCGACCGGAACACGACGCACTGGTGGCGCAACGACGGTGCGACGCCGGTAGTGTTCACCGTCGTCGACGTGTTCAGTCCGCCGAAGTGAATCTGTCCAACTGAAACTGTTCCGCGGAGATTGACGATGGACCGGGCGAAGGTCGCGTTCGACGCGTTCAGCCCGAGTGCGCGGCGCGAGTACATCGAGTGGATCGTCGAGGCCAGGCGCGCGCCGACTCGGGCGGCGCGCCTCGCAACCGCAATCGAATAGATATCAGAAGGCAAACGCGTCACTGGAAATATCAACGAGGAGCGAGCGTATGAACACCGTCGCAACTATTGCCGTGCTGCTGGTCGCCGTGCTGCACGCGTACTTCATGCTGTTGGAGATGGTCTTGTGGACCAAGCCGCTCGGGCGCAAGGCCTTCGGCCTGACGACCGAGTTCGCGGAAGCCACCAAAGGGCTCGCGGCCAATCAGGGCCTCTACAACGGATTTCTCGTTGCCGGTCTTTTGTGGAGCGTGATTGCGGGACCGACGACGACCATGGGTTTCGCGATCGCGAATTTTTTCCTGGTGTGCGTGATCGTCGCAGGCATCTTCGGCGCGATCACGGTCAGTCGGAAAATTCTCTGGGTGCAGGCCGTACCGGGCGCGATCGCGCTGGTGCTGGTGTGGCTCGCACGCTGAACTTTTCGCGACGCATGCGCGCTGTCGAAGTTCGGTGAACACAACCAGGAGCACACGATGATCAAGAAAAGCGGATCGGCCTATTGGCACGGCAGCATCAAGGACGGCGGCGGCACCATCTCGACCGAGAGCGGCGTGCTCAGGGAAGCGCCCTACGGATTCAAGGCGCGCTTCGAAGGCGGCAAGGGGTCGAACCCCGAAGAGTTGCTCGGCGCCGCGCACGCGGCGTGCTTCTCGATGGCCTTGTCGCTGCAGCTCGGCGAAGCGGGCATGACGGCCGAGAGCATCCGCACCACGGCCACGGTCTCGCTCGACAAGGATGAAGGCGGCTTCACGATCAAGGCCGTGCATCTGGATGTCGACGTCAAGATTCCGCGCGCCGACAAGACCGCGTTCGAGATGGCGGCTCAAGCGGCCAAGGCGGGATGCCCGGTGTCGAAGCTGTTCAACGCCGAGATCACGATGGATGCGAAGCTCGAGAGCTAGGCTGACGCGGATAGGATCGCGGTACTCGCAGGTCGTCTCTTTGAACGAATCCATCCGCGAAAATTTAGGCGTTCTAATCACCATTGCGCGACCCGCAATTGAAGTGGAAGACAAGGCTTTAACAACAGCGCGTGTCGACTTAGGCCGTATCGCCGGGATAGGGTCCGGTGATGTCTAAATCAGGTTGGGCATCGGTGAACATGGGACGTTTCTTGATCGTTTTCCTGCTATTGGTGGCCCTTGGTTTGGGCTCCTCGCCGTCGTGCGCCTTCACTGTCGATGATCTTCGGAAAGGAGTTACGGAGGCCGATGCAAGGTCATTCGAGGCAAGCCAGGGAAACCGAGTTACGTTCGACAATACTTCCGGTCGTAATTTCATTCAGCGATCAAGCGACAACAAACTAATTGGCACATTCACAGTATGCAGAGGGAAGGTTTATGAATATGGAGTTGAAGTCTACGGAGGAGTACTTAACTTCGTAAAGCGTGTCGCGCAATTTAATGGTCAATGCGGAAAGGGGGAATTAAGCACAAGATCTGAGCTGCTTGATATCGCTGAATATAATGTAATAGAAGTCACTTGGCGAAAGCAAGACGAGATCATCACAATTAGCTTTCCCCCTGAGTCATCCCGTGCAATTGAGTCGCAATGGATTGTTCGGGCCGTCCCAAGTGTATGCAAAGGGTAGCGTGTATGCCCAACCCGTCGCTCCAGCCGACAGCCCCGTCGCCGCTTCGCGTCGCCAGGTCTGCGGCTGAGCTAATTCGTTCGGCCTCATAGGAAGAGTTGTGCCCATCGATTTCCGAAACGCCTTCTATATCAAGCTCGGTCGGGGCGGGTGCAGGGAAGCTGACTCTATCCGCTCATCGCGATTGCGCCTTGGATGGCGAAACCAATTCCTCGATGACATCAATGCTGGACGCTGGGATGCCATTTCGGAGCAGCTCCGAAATGAACACCCGGATAAGCCGCAGGTAGCAACCAACGACCTGAATCGCCTGCACGACATCACACTTTCTACACCGGACGATCTCTGGATTACGTTTCATGGAGCCAAACTCTGGTGGGCTCGGTTGGCGGGCGGCCCTGTGGAAGAAGACGAAGTTTCCAAGTACCGCGTCACAGTCAATGGCTGGCGTGATACGTCTCTATCGGGGAAGCTTCTCGTCGTCAACGATCTCCCTGGAAAGATCGCTCAATTACAAGGCTTTCGGGGCACGGCCTGCCGCGTTCTAGAGCATGCGCTTTTGCGCCGTGTGCTTGAGGGCACCAGAAGTGACCTTGCATTACGCATTGCTCACGAACGCACAGCTCTTTGTCGGCAACTTGAGGCTGCGATAACCGAGCTCCACTGGAAGGACTATGAGACCCTAATCGATCTTGTGTTCCGCAACGCAGGCTGGGTGCGAGTAAGCGTCCTTGGACAGCAAGCGAAAGGCTACGATCTTGAGCTTCGCGAGCCTATTACTGGCGACAGATACGTAGTGCAGATCAAGTCTCAGGCCTCGCGTTCAGATCTAGACGCCACCGTTCAACAGTTCTCTGCCGCTGATTATCGAAAGGTGTTCTTCGTCGTTCATTCACCCGCATCCAACTTGGCAAATGGTATGGACCTGCCAGGGCACGTCGAGCTTGTGGATCCTTCGCATCTCGCCAGTCTGGCGCTCGAGGCGGGCCTGTCCAGCTGGATCGAAGAAAAGGTCGCGTGAGCGGCATGAGGCCGAACCCATCGTTCCAGCGGACTGTCTTCGGCAGCCGCTGAACTCAAACGTTGAGGCCGCACCAAAGCCGTCAATTGCGTCAGTACACCAAGGAAGCAGACCGTGAAAGATGAACTACTCGTTACCCAACTCGAAACGTATTCCAACGCAATCGTTGGCTTTGTGGTGCTTCAAGCGATTGCGTACTCGTTTTCCTTTGGAACTAACGAGTTCTTTAATTGCACTGTCAAAACTGCCAGATTTTTGGCTGATGGCTTAGCATTTCATTTTGTCGCCGTAACGGTACTGACCTGCTTTGCCACGATCGCCATCGGTCGTTTATTGCTTCAAGTGTCCCAAGAGAACAGTGCAATTGTTAGAAAGGTGTATCTGGCCAAATGCATCGCCGTCGCAATATTCACTTTGCTGCCTCTAGTAATCACCGTTGCCTACGGTGTATTAGACTACCCAAGCAAATATGAGTGCAAGCAGACAAAGCGTGCGGCCTAACCCAAGACTGTTCGCTTCGAGCGCTTCTGGCGAGCCATTCGGGGGCCGCATTTCATAGGCAACTCGTGCCCGCGGTAAGGCTCGGGGAAGAAACGGTTGGTGGTGAAGCGGGATCAGGCGGCGAGCGTGCCGGTCGGGATCCCCTCCGAGTGAACCGCGGCAATCCATCAGACGTTCCATATTTATGTATGGCGGCTCTTATGACTCTTTAATAGCGTTCTTGCATGGCCGCCACGCGTTTCGATTGGGACCTCGGCAAGGACGCCGCAAACCCACGGAAGCACGGTGTAGGGTTCCTCCGTGCGCAGTACGCATTTGCCGACCCGCGTCGTGTGATTGCCAGGACATGGCTCACAGCCAGAGCGAAGAAAGGTTCTACTGCTTTGGAGAGGTTGATGGTGGCGTTGTGACCGTGCGGTTCACCTACCAGGCGGCAGCTATTCGAATCATTGGCGCCGGCTACTGGCGTAAAGGAAAGGCGATCTATGAGCGCGAAAATCAAATACACCGATGAGCCTCTGGGACAAACCGAGGTGCTCCCAGATTTTCTTCCATCTCGCTCACAACTGGCTTTTCGTGAAGAAGGCGTGACGGTCACCTTGGCGTTGAGCAAAAAGAGCATCGACTTCTTTAAATCCGAGGCGACGAAACATCAAACCCAGTACCAGCGGATGATTCGCAAGTTGCTTGATGCCTATGTTGATGCCCAAGGCCTGACCCTACATTCAAGGGGGCGCGCCGCAAAGCGGCGTGCTCGTTAACCACTCGTTTCGCCGCTTTCCAGGTATTCCATGGCGATCGACCTTCGCGAGACACTTCGCGCCGTTCTGGTCTGGGTCGCTTCCGCCTCCACGTTTTGATGAAGAAGGGAAAGAGCTCGGTCGACGAGTACTGCAGAGGTGTGGTTGAGATGCTGAAGACATCGGCGGCCGACCCTGGTTTCTTCGAGACCAGAATATGAAGGCGCGCTAACAGGCGCGTGAAGCGGCAACGCGCGGCACGAGATAATCGCCAATGCTGGCGCGGTCCCGCCACGCTTTGCAGCTATGCGGCTGCGCCCCGCCCGGCTGTTCGAACCAACAGCGTGCGATCAGTTCTGCTGCAACACGTCCGCGCCCTTGGGCGGCGTGAACTTGAACGTCGACGCATCGACTTTGGGATTGCGCTCCACCCCGCTGAACGTGAGCAGCGTGACCTGCCCGAGCGCATCGCGCAGCTCCATCGCCGCGAGTTCGCCGTTGCGAAAGCCGATCGAGATCTTTTCGAACGCGGTGTCCCTGGTCTTCGGCATGGCTTCGAGCCATGCGACGCCATCGCGCACGCCCGCATCCTTCAGTTCGAAGTTCTTGTCGAGATCGTTGCTGCCGAAAAGAATCGACGCGGGCGTGCCGCCGAGCGCGTCGCCGAGCTTGCGCACAGTGACCTGATTCAAGTCCTTGTCGTAGATCGACAGCTTGTCGCCGTCGGCCACCAGCACCTGCTCGTACGGCTTGCTATAGGTCCAGCGAAAACGGCCCGGCCGCGCGAACACGAAGTCGCCGCTGGTCGGCTGCGAGGCTTTCTGATTGCGCGAGACGACGTGCTGCGTGAAGTTGCCCTTCGCGGTCCTGGTCTGCGTCGCGAAGGCATGCAGATCGTCGATCGCATTGGCGTGGGCCGGAACACCAGTCAACGCGATTAACACGCTGGCGGCTGCGATGGCGATCCTGCTCGCATTGCGAACAAGGTTGGTGCTCGTGACTGAAGCCATTGTGGGTGGTGACATTGGGACTGATCTGCTAAGAGCGCGCGTATCCGAAGCGGTTCCTACGCGTGCCGCCGCCGTTGAAACAAGACGTGACGGTAATGGGTGGGAATCGCTTACTCGGACGCGGGCACCAGAATCTCGCGATTGCCGCTGGCCTGCATCGCCGACACGAGCCCTGCTTTCTCCATGTCTTCGAGCAAACGCGCTGCGCGGTTGTAGCCGATGCGAAGTTTTCTCTGCACATACGAGATCGATGCGCGTCTGTCCTTGAGGACGATCGCCACGGCTTCGTCGTAGAGCGCATCGGCTTCGCCGCCGCTGACTTCCGACGCTCCACCGGCCTCTTCGCCATCACCGAGCGTGCCGCCTTCGAGGATGCCTTCGATGTAGTTCGGCCCGCCCTGCGCGTCGGCCTGCTTCTTCAAATGCTCGACGACCGCATGCACCTCTTCATCGGCGACGAACGCGCCGTGTACGCGCTGCGGAAAGCCGCTGCCCGGCGGCAGGTACAGCATGTCGCCCATCCCGAGCAAGGCTTCGGCGCCCTGCTGATCGAGGATGGTTCGACTGTCGATCTTGGATGACACCTGGAACGCGATGCGCGTCGGGATGTTGGCCTTGATGAGGCCGGTGATCACGTCCACGCTCGGCCGCTGCGTCGCGAGGATCAGGTGGATGCCGGCCGCGCGCGCCTTCTGCGCGATGCGCGCGATCAGCTCCTCGACCTTCTTGCCGACCACCATCATCAGGTCGGCGAGTTCGTCGATCACGATCACGATGGTGGGCAGCTTGTCGAGCGGCTCGGGCGCGTCAGGTGTGAGCGAAAACGGATTGCCGATCTTCTGTTCGCGCCTGGCCGCTTCGGCGATCTTGTTGTTGTAGCCGGCGAGATTGCGCACCCCGAGCTTGGACATCAACTTGTAGCGCCGCTCCATCTCGGCCACCGACCAATTCAACGCGTGACCCGCCTGCCGCATGTCGGTGACGACCGGCGCGAGCAGATGCGCGATCCCTTCATAGACCGACAACTCGAGCATCTTCGGGTCGATCATGATCAGGCGCACCTGATTGGCCTCGGCCTTGTAGAGCAACGACAGGATCATCGCGTTCAGGCCCACCGACTTGCCCGAGCCGGTCGTGCCCGCAACCAGGAGATGGGGCATCTTCGCGAGGTCGGCGATCACGGGGCGACCCGCGATGTCCTTGCCGAGCGCGAGCGTCAAGGGCGACGCGCTCTCGTTGTAGACGTGCGAGCCGAGGATCTCCGAGAGGCGCACCGCCTGGCGACGCGGGTTCGGCAATTCGAGTCCCATCGTGGTCTTGCCGGGAATCGTCTCGACGACGCGGATCGACACCAGCGACAGCGCGCGCGCGAGGTCCTTCGCGAGATTGACGACCTGGCTGCCCTTGACGCCCGTGGCAGGCTCGACCTCGTAGCGCGTGATGATCGGGCCCGGATGCGCCGCGACGACCTGGACCTCGACGCCGAAATCCTTCAGCTTCTTCTCGATCAGTCGCGACGTGAACTCGAGCGTCTCGGGGCTCACCGTTTCCTGCATCACCGGCGGCGGTGCCAAGAGCGACAGCGGCGGCAATGCGGTCTCGGGAATTTCCGCGAACAACGGGACCTGCTTTTCTCTGGACACCCGCGTCGATTGCGGCACGGCCACGACCTGCGGCTCGATGCGGATCGGCGGCGCGTCTTCGATGCGCGTGCGTTCCTGCACGACCACCTCTTCGCGCATGACCGCGGCCTCGGCGCCGACGGCGCGATCCTCGCGCACCTCGCGCTTGCGCTTGAAGAGCATCACCGCACCTTCGAGAACCGCGCCGACGCGCTCGGCAATCACCAGCCACGACCATCCTGTGAAAAGCGAGAAGCCGATCGCGAACACGACCAGCATCGCTAGCGTGGCGCCGGTCATGCCGAAGGCGTGCGTGAGCAGCCGTACTTCTTCACCGCCCACGACGCCGCCCGGTCCCTGCGGCAAGCCATGCGAGGCGCCGGCTGCGCGCAGATATTCGATGCCGCACGATGCGATCAGCATCACGATGAAGCCCGCGACATGCACCCACACCGGCTCGGGCGGCGCGTCGTCGTCGGGCAGAAGACGGCTGCGCACCAGAGCGCGATAACCGATCGCGACGCGGCTCGCGAAGAGCACGATCAGCCAATAGGCCGAGTAGCCGAATACCGACAGCAGGACATCGGCGAGCCACGCGCCGAAGCGGCCGCCGCGATTGCCGAGGCTCGCGACGATCGCATCGTGCGACCAGCCCGGATCGGCCGCGCTGTAGGTCACGAGGATCAGGAAGAGATAGAGCGCGAGCGCTGCGAACGCGAGCCAGCGCGCTTCGCGCAGGAGGCGCGAGGCGCGCGAAGGCGCGCCATTGCGTGAGTTGCCGCCGAACTGTCCCAGCGGATTTGCGCGCACCGGCGAGCGCGAGTCGAGCACCGATGAGGAAGGCGAGGATGCGGGACGAGGCATCGGCGGATTATATCGGCGCCAACGATACAGTCGCGAGAGGGGCTTTGTAGGCTTGTGTGGCTGACGAAACTATTAGCTCGACGAATATGTCAACAGCAATTTGTCGGACTTTCTTACGTTCGTCTTACGCAAACGCCTAGTACGCTGTAGGCAAAATACTTATAAACAGCAACATATGAGAACTGGCAACGATCTTGCGTAATCCCGTCGTCGGGCGCTTACGCGGCGTGGCGCGAGCGTGGTCGACGAGTTGTTCAAAAGGAAATGGGAGTCCGACCATGAAAATGAGAACCCTCTTCGCTTCGTTCGGCATCGCGGCGCTGAACGGGTTGTTCTGGTGCAGTCCGGCACTGGCGACCCCGTGCACGGGTGTCAACGTCAGTACGAGTATGACTTCAGATGTCACTCTGCACAGCATCAACTCGACCCAGTGCGAAATTGCCTCAGGCAATAGTGGAATGGGGGGTGGAAACTCCGGTTTGATTCCCACTGACGGCGCGTTCGCGCCCGGCGGAAGCTGGACGCAGATCGGGAGCGAAGGGAACATCATGAATCCCGGCGCTTTACCCGGCCTGACCTTTACCGGATTGAGCTTCTCCGGCGGCAATTCACATAGTGGTACATGGGGTCTTGGCTGGACCGGATCGGGGGGAGTCGATCTCCTGTTTTCGATGCACGCGGGCGGCTTCTCTGGTTTTTTTGTCTTTAGCGATCTATTGCTGACCGCCAATGCGACTTGGACAGGCACTTGGCTGATCGACTGGGTAAACAACGGCAACCAACATCCCGATGAATCTAATTGGCAGGTATGGGTCAGGGCTGACAACGACGCTCGCGTAATTCCAGAACCGTCAACTCTTGCTCTTCTTGGCTTTGCGCTCGTCGTATTGGGTGCCCCTCGCCGGCGTAGAGCCTGACCTGATTCGCCCGGGGCAATCAGATCGTTGCCTCGGGTCGTGTTGCCCGGCCGGTCGCGGGGTCGCCACAACACAGGCCTTATCGGCTGCGTGACGACCCGTAGATTTGTGGGTATGGATAGTCCATCGATACACCGCTTGCCAACGCAACCGTATTGGGGCTGGTTACCATCTTGGCGGTCGCGAATGATGCCGTGGGCAATGCAGCGTCGACCTCGGTACAGGTGACGCGTAACTAGACCGGAAGGCATGCGCGGGACTCTCGCGCATGCGCGGGTAAACTCTCCCCTTTGCTCTTCCGTTCAGGCGACGTCATCGTCGCAACGCCATCATGTCCGCACCCAAACACGCGCGTGTCCTCATCCTCGGCTCGGGTCCGGCCGGCTACACCGCCGCGGTCTATGCCGCGCGTGCCAACTTGAAACCCATGCTGATCACGGGACTTGCCCAAGGCGGTCAGCTGATGACGACGACCGATGTCGACAACTGGCCTGCCGATGCCGCAGGCGTTCAGGGTCCCGAACTGATGCAGCGCTTCCTCGACCACGCCGAACGCTTCGAGACCGAAGTCGTGTTCGATCACATCCACACCGCGAAGCTCGATCGACGCCCTTTCCTCTTGATCGGCGACTCGGCACACTACACCTGCGACACGCTGATCATCGCGACCGGCGCATCGGCGATGTATCTGGGCCTGCCGTCGGAAGAAGCCTTCATGGGCAGGGGCGTGTCGGGCTGCGCAACCTGCGACGGCTTCTTCTACAAGGGTCAGGAGGTTGCGGTCATCGGCGGCGGCAACACCGCGGTGGAAGAAGCGCTCTATCTGTCGAACATCGCGAAGAAGGTGACGGTGATCCATCGTCGCGAAAAGTTTCGCGCCGAGGCGATCCTGGTCGACAAGCTCAAGGAGAAAGAGAAAGCCGGCCTCGTCGATATCCGCTGGAACGCGAGGCTCGATGAAGTGATCGGCGATGCGTCAGGCGTGACCGGCATGCGCGTCGCGTCGACCGTCGACGGCAAGACCACCGACATCGCGCTATCAGGCGTCTTCATCGCGATCGGTCATCGCCCCAACACCGAACTCTTCGCGGGCCAGGTCGAGATGAAGAACGGCTACATCATCACCAAGGGCGGCCTCTCGGGTCAGGCGACCGAGACCAGCATTCCCGGCGTGTTCGCCGCCGGCGACGTGCAGGACCACGTGTATCGCCAGGCGATCACGAGCGCAGGCACGGGCTGCATGGCCGCGCTCGATGCGCAGCGCTTTCTCGAAAACCTCGACGTGCCGGTTCCCGAGGAAGAAGCAGTCGCGGTGCTCTAGGCCCGAGCGCGACGACGCGATGCCGCCAGCCCGACCAATCCGAGGCCGAGCAGCATCGCAGTTGGCGGCGCCGGAATAACGCTCACGTGCGGCGTGCTGGCATCGGGGGCGAAGTCCGAAATATGCGCATTGCCATTGCCATCGCGCGGCCACAGGTTCCAGCCGTAGTCCGCCAACGCTCGGCCCTGCGTCGGAAACAGCGACGCGGCCAGGGTGAACGAAAACGTGTTGCCCGAAAGCGCCGAGACGGAAAAATTCGTTGCTCCGCCGCCGAGGCCCAGCAGATTGACGGTGCCGGTGCCGTTCGGATTGATGATGACGACCGAATCGAAGAACACGCCGGCGCCTACCGAAGGCACGCCGCCGACGAAGCGCTCGGTGCCGGCGCCACGATCGAGCCCGAACACATAGAACCCGTTTGGTGTGGTGCCGATGTTGCCGTTCAATTGCGCGAAGAAATTGAACCGGTTGTTGCCGATCAGGGTCACGTCGGCCTTCACGACGTCGAGGTCGCCACCGCGCCCACCGATGTAGGTCGGAAGAAAATCTCCGATCGGGTCGTTGATCGGCGCAGCCCATGCGCTGCCCGAAAGCGCGAGCGCGGCAAGGAGTGGTGGCATCAGTTTTGCGAATACGGACATGGTGGCTCCCTGGTATGCGGCGATGAGACGAAGAAAAATGCGTGGGCACGGCACGGGATGAACGCGCGACCTGGGTTTTTTATTCCTGTGGCATTCTGATTTCATGCAACGAGACATCCGCCGACTCGAAGATCTGGCCGCGCTGCGCGAAGCGCTCGAACGCGAGGCGGCTGATCGTGCACTGCGCGAGCGCGAGGCGCGCGTGGCGGCTGCGCAGGCCGAGCGCGAAGCAAATGTATTTCGCGACGCGGTCGGCGCGGTCGCCCCCTTGAAGGTGAGCGCGAGAGCGCAGCATTCGCGCGAACGCCCCGCTCCGATTGCGCATCAGCATCGCCGCGATGAGGCGGCCGCGCTGGCCGAATCGATCTCCGACGAGCTCGACTCGGATGCCGTGCTCGACGCCGACGAACAGGCCTCGTGGCACAGTTCCGGCATCGCTCCCGATGTCGTCCGCAAGCTACGGCGCGGCCACTGGATCGTCCAATCGGAACTCGATCTGCACGGCGCTCGCGTCGGCGAGGCGCGCGACATGCTCGGTGACTTTCTGCGCGAAGCGATCCGCCACCGTCAGCGCTGCGTGCGCGTGATCCATGGCAAGGGACACGGATCGATCGGCAAGCAGCCGGTACTCAAAGGCAAGGTGCGCGGCTGGCTGACGCAGAAGGACGAGGTGCTCGCCTTCTGTCAGGCGCGCGAGTGCGACGGGGGCGGGGGCGCGCTGATCGTGTTGCTGCGGCCCGGTTGATGCTGTCGTTCCCGCGAACGCGGGAACCCAGTGTCGTCAGAAGCCGCTGGGTCCCTTCCCCGCTTTGCGGGGACTAAAGGCCGCAGGGACCACGGCTCAACTCACCACTTCGGCCGGCTGCTTCAACAGCAACGCAATCAATCGCGCGATCTCTTCGCGCATCTTGCGACGATCGACGATCATGTCGATCGCGCCCTTCTGCAGCAGGAACTCGGCGCGCTGAAATCCCTCGGGCAATTTCTCGCGCACGGTCTGCTCGATCACGCGCGGACCCGCGAAGCCGATCAATGCATTCGGCTCGGCCATCACCACGTCGCCCATGAAGGCGAAGCTCGCCGAAACGCCGCCCATGGTGGGATCGGTGAGCACGCTGATGAAGGGCAGCTTCGCCGCCGAGAGCTTGGTCAACATGCCGGTGGTCTTGGCCATCTGCATGAGTGACAACAGACCTTCCTGCATGCGCGCGCCACCGGTCGCGGTCACGCAGATGAACGGGACCTTGAGCTCGATCGCGGTCTGCACACCGCGCGCGAAGCGCTCACCGACCACCGAGCCCATCGAGCCGCCCATGAAGCCGAATTCGAAGACCGCGAGTACCACCGGGACGGCGTGAATCGCGCCGGCCATCACGACCATCGCGTCAGTTTCCTGCGTCGCCTCCATCGCTTCCTTCAGGCGATCGGAATACTTCTTGCTGTCCTTGAACTTGAGCGTGTCGAGCGGCAGCGTGTCGCGCGCGATCTCGAAGCGGCCCTCGGGATCGAGCATCGCCTCGATGCGTTCGCGCGCGCCGATGCGCATGTGGTGATCGCACTTCGGACAGACCTGGCAATTTTTTTCGAGGTCGGCCTTGTAGAGCACCGTCTCGCAGCTCGGGCACTTGACCCACAGACCTTCGGGAATGCGGCGCTGCGCGCCATCGTTGCGTTGTATGCGCGGCGGCAGCAGCTTCTCGATCCAGCTCATGCTCGTTCCTTTTTTCTGATCGCGCTCTGATGGTCGAGCGCGCTTCGTATCTTGCACACGAAGTCCTCGACGGCTTCGACTTCATGGCCGGGAGGCGCGGACTCGATGGCCTCGATGATACGACTTCCGATCACGACCGCATCGGCGACCTCGGCCACCGCGCAGGCGCTCGCGGCGTCGCGAATGCCGAAGCCCACGCCGATCGGGATCGACGTATGCGCCTTGATCGACGGCAACTTCTCGGCGACCGCTGCGACGTCGAGCGCGGACGAACCGGTGGTTCCCTTCAGGCTGACGTAGTAGATGTAGCCCGATGCCGCGCGCGCCACGCGCGCAATCCGCTCATCGCTCGAAGTCGGCGCGAGCAGATAGATGCTTGCGATGCCGGCGTTCTTCAAGGCGCTTGCGAAGTCTTCGGACTCTTCGGGCGGATAGTCGACCACCAGCACGCCATCGACGCCCGCTCCACTCAGTTCGGTTGCGAGCGCAGCGAGACCGCCGCAGCGCGATGCCATCAACTCGAAGGGATTCGCGTAACCCATCAACACCACCGGCGTGGCCTCGTCATCGCGACGAAACGAGCGAACGCATTCGATCGTCGCGGCGAGTCCGACGCCGTTGCGAATCGCGCGCTCGGCCGCACGCTGGATCACCGGGCCATCAGCCGAAGGATCGGAGAACGGCACGCCGAGTTCGATCACGTCGGCGCCGGCGCGCGCGAGCGCGTGCATCAACTCGACCGTCATCGCGGCCGAGGGATCGCCCGCGGCGATGTAGGGAATGAGTCCGGTGCGGCCTTGCTTCGCGAGCGATGCAAAGCGCGCTGCAATGCGCGCGCTCATGACGCGGTCGCTTCGCGCGTAGCCGAGACGATATGCAGATCCTTGTCGCCGCGACCGGAGAGGTTGACGAGCACGATGCGATCCTTCGCCATCGTCGGCGCGAGCTTCGCGACATACGCGAGCGCGTGACTCGACTCGAGCGCGGGGATGATGCCTTCGATGCGGCAGCAGTCGTGAAACGCCGCGAGCGCTTCGACATCGGTCGCACCAACGTATTCGGCGCGGCCGCTGTCCTTCAGCCATGCGTGCTCGGGCCCGACGCCGGGATAGTCGAGGCCTGCCGAGATCGAATGCGTCTCGCGAATCTGTCCGTTCTCATCTTGCAGAACGTAAGTGCGATTGCCGTGCAGAACGCCCGGTGTGCCGCGTTGCAGGCTCGCCGCATGTCGCAAGGTATCGAGGCCGTCGCCGGCCGCTTCGACGCCGACGAGGCGCACCGCTGCATCGTCGACGTAATCGTGGAAGATACCCATCGCATTGCTGCCGCCGCCCACGCACGCGACGATCACGTCGGGTTGGCGGCCAGCGCGCTCGGGCATCTGCCAGCGGCACTCGCGGCCCACTACTGCGTTGAAGTCGCGCACCATCATCGGATAGGGATGCGGACCCGCGACCGTGCCGATGATGTAGAAAGTGTTTTCGACGTTGGTGACCCAGTCGCGCATCGCTTCGTTCAACGCGTCCTTCAAGGTCTTCGATCCCGACTCGACCGGCACGACACGCGCGCCGAGCAGGTTCATGCGCAACACGTTGGCCGATTGGCGCGACACGTCTTCGCTGCCCATGTAGACCACGCACTCCATCCCGTAGCGCGCGGCGACGGTCGCGGTCGCGACGCCGTGCTGGCCCGCGCCGGTTTCGGCGATCACGCGCGGCTTGCCCATGCGCTGCGCGAGCAAGGCCTGGCCGACGGTGTTGTTGATCTTGTGCGCGCCGGTGTGATTGAGATCCTCGCGCTTCATCCAGATCTGCGCGCCGCCGAGCTGCTCGCTCCATCGGCGCGCGTGATAGATCGGACTGGGTCTTCCGACGTAATGCGCGAGTTCGCTGTTCAGTTCGGCGACGAAGTCAGGATCGTTGCGATAGTGCGCGTACGCCGCATCGAGCTCGTCGAGCGCGCGTATCAGCGTCTCGGCGACGAAGCGTCCGCCATAGGGACCGAAGTGACCGCGCGAATCGGGTCTCGAACCGGACCTCGATTCGGGTGGCGACTCATTCATCGACGCATTCAACGCGCTGCGAGCCGCGTGAAGCGCTGCCAGAGAGGGTATGCCCATCAGAAGAAACCTAACGAAGAGATTGGTCGGCCGGATGGTCTGCGGATTGATCGACCGCCTGGTCTGCCGCATGGACTGCCGCGACGAATTGCCGCATGACGTCCGGGTCCTTGATGCCCTTGGCGCGTTCGATGCCCGAAGACACATCGACTACCCAGGGGCGCACGCGAGCGATCGCGTCAGCGACGTTTGCTGCGCTCAAGCCACCACTCAAAACGACCCGATGCGCGGCGGCGGGACCGATGAGTTGAATGGGAATGAGTGACCAATCGAAGACCTTTCCGGAGCCGCCATAGCCGGCGGTGTGCGCATCGAAGAGAAGAGCCGCCGCATCGCGATACGCGTCGGCGAATTCTAGCAAATCGAAGCCCGGCGTGACGCGCGCGGCCTTCATGTACGGCATCGCGAACTCGTTGCACGCGGACCTTGTCTCGTCGCCATGAAACTGCAGCATGGCCAACGGGACGCGCTCCAGCACCGAGGCAATCTCTTCGCGCTTCGCGTCGACGAAGAGGCCGACGGTTGCAACCGATGCGGGCACGCGCGCGACCAGCTCGGCCGCGCGATCGATCGAGACATGACGCGGGCTCGGGCGATAGAACACGAAACCCAGCGCATCGACTCCCAGCGACAGCGCTGCCTCGATGTCTTCCTCGCGCGTCATGCCGCAGAACTTGATGCGCGTCCTCGTCACCCCTTCTTTTTCGAGCGGGAGAAATCGATGACTCATGATGATGCGAAGCCCGCGTGAATGATTGCAAATGAAGGAGGTTGCGGAAGCACCATCTCGACAGGGTAGTCGACCTTTGCGAGATAGAGCCCGTCGGGCATGAAGGTCGGCGCGGCTTCCGTGCGATCGCGGCCTTCGAGCAGTTCGGCGATCCACGAGGGGTCGCGCCGTCCGCGACCGATCGCGACCAGCGCGCCGACCAGGTTGCGAACCATGTGATGCACGAAGGCATTGGCCTTGAAGGTGAAGGCCATGAAGTCTCCGCTGCGCTCGATGTCGACCCCCGTCATGCTCTTGATCGGCGATTTCGCCTGGCACTCGGCGCTGCGAAAGGCCGAGAAGTCATGCGTGCCCACGAGCGCTTGCGCGGCAGCGCGCATCGCGTCGACGGCCAGCGGCGTATGCGTCCATCCGGCGCGTCCGACCCAGTGCGGCGATCGATGCGGCTGAATCAACAATAAATAATGGTAAGTGCGCGCAACCGCCAGAAAGCGCGCGTCGAACCTGTCGTCCACGACCGCGGACCAGGTCACTGCGATCGACTCGGGCAGCAGGGCGTTCACGCCGCGCACCCAACCTTGCATGGTGCGCGTGGCGTCGGTATCGAAATGCACCACCTGCCCCAGGGCGTGCACGCCGGCATCGGTGCGGCCCGCGCAAGCGACCCTAATCGGCTGGTTCGCGAATTGCGCGAGCGCTGCTTCGAGCGCGTCCTGCACGGTGCGACGATGCGGCTGCGACTGCCATCCATGCCAGTCGCGGCCGTCGTATTGAACGCCCAGTGCGATGCGCGTCATCGACCCGTCATCGGCCGTCGGGACGCGCCGCGGGCCCAAGCCCGCCGTCAGCGTTCAGCCGAGTTCGCCCATGAGTTGGCGCGCGCGATCGGCTTGCGCCTGGTCGCCGCTGCGAACCACTTCTTCGAGCAGCTCGCGCGCGCCGTCCGTGTCGCCGATGTCGCGGTACGCCATCGCGAGATCGAGCTTGGTCGCCATCGCCTGCCATACGTCGGTCCGGGCCGGATCGGCCGCTTTGAATTCGGTGGCCTCGTAGGGCTGATCGAGATCGAGATTAATGTGCGACAAGGCGTTATAGGGTTCGGTCTTCTCGAATTGCTGCGAATCGAGTGCGTTTCGCGTTTCCTGCGGATGCGCCTGCGCTGGTTGAGGAGTCTCTCCGAAGACCGCTTCGAACGGCGGCGTGATGGCCGAAATGCTCGCACCGAAAATGTCCGAGGCGGTGAAGGCATTAGGGTCGACAGGACGAACCGGAGCAGGCTGCTGTTCTGCGCGCGCGCGAAACGCCGGCAGGTTCACCGCCGTGCGGGCCATAGGATCGGCCGCGCCGAAAGCGGATGCGTTGAAGGGCTCGAAGAGCGACCGGGACGACTCGCCGACATCGAAGTCGAGTCCGCCGGTTCTTCCTGCGGGGGCCGGCGCCGGTACCTTCACGTTCGAAGCGTCGGCGGCGTCGACGTCCAACGGGGTAAGCCCGATATCGGACACGCCCAGATTGAAGTCGAGGTCCATTGCCGTGGCGGTGGCCGCGGCGGGAGGCGGTTCGATGCGCGGTAACGGGTCGGTACGCATGAGCTCATCGAACCCGGACGGTGGGGGCTCTCGCGGCGGCGTCGAGTCGCGCATGTTGAAGTTTGACGCAGCGAACCCGGCGGCGCCGAGCGCCGCTCCACCGATCCCGGCGCCGAGCGACGACGGGCTGCGGGTTGACATCGGTCCGGGGGCGGACTGGGCCGATCCGGACACGGCAGACGCGCGCGACGCAGTCGGCGACGGTGCGACCACTGCCGGTGGCGCCTCGCGATAAAGGGGATTTTGCGAATCGACGGTCAAGCCCAGTGCGGCGGCCTGCTTCCATTCTTCGCCCTGGCCGCCGGTTTCCGCATACAACTCGGATGCCATCGTTTCGAATGTCTTGGTATCGCCGCGCTTCGCATAGATCTCGAGCAACTTCAGGCGAACCGCGTGACGCGAGGGATCGGCGCGAAGGGCCTCCTTGAGAATCTCTTCGGCCTGCGCATCGCGACCGTAAGCGATGTAGACATCGGCTTCGGCGACCGGGTCGACTTCATTCTGCTCGGGCAAATTGCCGGCGACCGGAACGAAGTTGGAGTGGAAACCCGTGTTCGCGGTATCGACCGATTGGCCGCCGGTCGTGCCGAACAACGAGTTCGAGCGCAGCACGCTGTTGTCGACGAAGATGCTGTCTTCGAAGCGCGCGAGCTTGCGACGCCGCAGCATCGTGTACAGACCATAGCCGATCAAGAGCGCCAGCAGAATTGCGATTCCTGTGAGCAGCATCGTGTTGTCCATCAATTGTTCGAACCAGCTCGACTCGGTGGTCGAGGTGGGTGCGGTCTTGTTGGTGGATTTGGTCGACGTCGCCGCAGCCGTGGGCGCGGTTGTTGCCGTAGTGGTCGGCGACGCCTCCGTCGTGGGAGGCGCGGGCGGGGTCGCCGCAGGAGCTGGAGTCGTCACAGGAGTCGCTAACGCAGGGGCCGAAGGCGTGCTCGCGAGGGGCGTGCTTGCGGACGTGGCTGCGGACGTGGTTGCCGGAGTTGCAAGAGACGTAGCCGGAGTCACGGCTGCAGCGCCGGCGTCGGCGACCTTGACGTCATTTCCCTTCTGAAGATCGGCCAGCGTCTGGTTCTTGAGCTGCAACAGTTTCTGAAGGTCAGCGACGTTCTTCTCGAGCAGCGCGAGCCGAGCCTTGGTTTCCTGAAGCTCGCGCTCCTTGGCGGCGATCTCGTCGACCGCAGGCGCGTTCAGCGTGCCGCGCGCCGCCGATGCGCCGGACCTGGTTGCGTCAGTCGCCCTGCTTGCGTCGGTGCGCGACAACTCGAGCCGATCCTTGGCCGCGGCCGGCGCCGCATTGTCCTCGACGCGGGTGGTGAGCTTGCCCGAGGCCTGTTGCCCCGCGGCGCGCGCGGTCGATACTGCGGACGCATCGCGTGCGACGCGGTCGCGGTAGCTGCCGAAATTGGAAGTCTGCGCGACGATGATGCGATGTGCATCGGCCTGAGCGACCGCCTGCGCCGCGGCCGCATCGGGGATGCGCATGGTCGCGCCCGCCATCAGCCGATTGATGTTGCCCGCGAACGCGCGCTGATTGCCGCTGTAGAGCGCGGCCAGCATCTGCTCGAGCGAGACGTTGTCGGGCTTGTTGTTGCGCGCGATCGAGATCGCGGTGTCTCCGGGCTGCACCCGATACTCGCCGCCCGCGAGCTCTCCAGAGGCCGCATCCGTACGGGGCGCGGTGCGGCGCGCCCGGGGCGCAGCGATGCTTGCATCCGAGGAAGACGTGCTCGATGACGAGGACGTAACGGCGCGCGATGTCGCGGGCGCCGAAGCGCTCGGCGCGAACGTCTGGGCTTGCACGATCGCTCCCGGCTCGGTCTCGCGGCGCGCGGCGCGCGTCTCGGGCGGATCGAGCAGCATCGTGTATTCGCGCACCAGGCGTCCCGAGCTCCATGTCAACTCGACGAGCAGATCGAGATAAGGCTCGTTGACGATCTGATTGGACGTGACGAGCACGTAGGGCTGGCCGTTGGCGCGACGCTGAATCGAGAAGCGCAGCCCGCGCAACGCCGCGCCGTACTCGACGTTGGCCTGATTGAAGGCATCGGCGCCCGCGAGCTTCGCGGTCAATGAGCCGGCCTCGTCGCGAGTCACCGAATTCAATTCGATTTCCGCGCGCAGCGGCTGGCCGAGGCCCGACATCAGGTTCAGACGTCCGAGACCCGCGGCATCCGCACCCAATGCCGCAGTGGTCAGCGCAATCGCGATACCGATTTGTCCACGTCGTTTCGCGCGCGAATAGCGACGCGAATTCTTCGAAGCAAGCTTCATTTCCGATTTCCCGCAGGTGATGGCAAGGACTGCCGCGCGTCGAGCCAGCGAGCGTTGCCCCGCTTCTTCATCGGCCGTTCGGCGATGGGCTTGACGCAGGTTTGATGAATGTTCCAACCTGAGATTTCATGGACTTAGGTTTCCAACTCATTTGGCAGGGTACGCAGCTTGACAGCATTTGTCAGTGAGCCATACACGCAGCGCGCGCCGTGTTGTTGTCTATCGACAACGAATAGGGGCGCAGCCTCGCAAGCTCTAGGGCGCGCAACTAAACGACTCCGGCGCAGCCCGTCTTGTTCACCGACAGGTTCTAAGCCTCGAGCAGGATCCGCAACATGCGGCGCAAGGGCTCGGCGGCGCCCCACAGCAACTGGTCTCCGACGGTGAATGCGCCGAGGTACTGCGGCCCCATCGCGAGCTTGCGCAACCGACCCACGGGGATCGTCATCGTGCCGGTGACGGCGGCAGGCGTGAGCGCCGCGGCGCTCGCTTCCCTGGTGTTCGGAACTACGCGCGTCCACGCGGTCGATCGCGCGACGATGTCGGTGAGTTCGTCGAGCGGCACATCGTGCTTGAGCTTGATCGTCATCGACTGCGTGTGACAGCGCATCGCGCCGATGCGAACGCAGGTCGAGTCGATAGGAATCGATGCCTCATCAAAGCCCGGCCCGCGCCCGAGGATCTTGTTGCTCTCGGCCATGCCCTTCCACTCTTCGAGCGACACACCGTTGCCCATGTCGCGATCGATCCAGGGGATCAGGCTGCCTGCAAGCGGCACGCCGAAGTTGCTGGTCTCGTCGGCCGACATGCCGCGCTGCGCGGCCAGCACCTTGCGGTCGATTTCGAGGATCGCCGACGACGGATTCGCAAGCTCGGCCGCGACCGCATCGTGAATCGTGCCGAACTGCGTGAGCAACTCGCGCATGTGCTGCGCGCCGCCACCCGACGCGGCCTGGTAGGTGGTGCAGGTCATCCACTCGACGAGGTCGTGCCTGAAGAGACCGCCGACGCCCATCAGCATGCAGCTCACCGTGCAGTTGCCGCCGATGAAATTCTTCACGCCCTTGGCGACGGCCGCATCGATCATCGATCGATTGACCGGGTCGAGGATGATGATCGCGTCGTCCTGCATGCGCAGAGTCTTGGCCGCATCGATCCACACGCCGCTCCAGCCAGCGCCGCGCAGCTTCGGGTAGATCTCGGTGGTGTAGTCGCCGCCTTGGCAGGTGATGATCACGTCGAGCTTCTTGAGCGCCTCGACGTCGAACCCATCGACGAGCTTGCCCGTGTCGATGCCGCCTATCTTCGGGCCGGCCCCGCCCGCGTTCGACGTGCTGAAGAACACCGGCTCGATCAACGCGAAGTCGCCTTCGTCGCGCATGCGCTGCATCAGCACCGAGCCCACCATGCCGCGCCATCCCACCAACCCGACCGTCTTCATTTCCCTGCGCCTTGTCTAGTATTCATCGAGCCGCGCGAAGCGCCTCGACCACCGCGTCGCCCATCGCTTTGGTTCCGACGCGCGTCGTGCCGGGTGCCGCGATGTCGGCTGTGCGCAGCCCTTGCGCGAGCACCGCTCGCACCGCCGCCTCGATGCGATCGGCGGCCTCGCCCTTCTTGAACGTATAACGCAGCATCATGGCTGACGACAGTATCGTCGCAAGCGGATTGGCGATCCCCTTGCCCGCGATGTCGGGCGCCGATCCATGCGATGGCTCGTACAGGCCCTTGCCGTTCGCGTCCAGCGAGGCTGACGGCAGCATGCCGATCGAGCCGGTCAGCATCGCGGCTTCGTCGGAGAGGATGTCGCCGAACATGTTGCCCGTCACGATCACGTCGAAGCTCTTCGGCGCCTTGACCAGTTGCATCGCCGCGTTGTCCACGTACATGTGATCGAGCGCGATGTCCCCATACGACGTATGCACGTCCGTGACCACGTCCTTCCAGAACTGGAATGTCTCGAGCACGTTGGCCTTGTCCACGCTCGTGACCTTGCCCGCATGACCCGCGCCCTTCCTCGTGCGCGCGGCCTCGAACGCGACGCGCGCGATGCGTTCGATTTCCGGCCGCGCATAGCGCATCGTGTCGAAGGCTTCGTCGGCCCCGGCAAACGCGCCATCGGGCGAAGTGCGACGGCCGCGTGGCTGGCCGAAGTAGATGTCGCCGGTGAGCTCACGCACGATCAGGATGTCGAGGCCCGCGACGATCTCGGGCTTCAACGACGATGCCGACGCAAGTTCGGGATACAGAATCGCCGGACGCAGGTTGGCGAACAGACCGAGCTCGCGGCGCAAGCCGAGGATCGCTTGCTCGGGTCGCAGCGCGCGTGGCAGGCCGTCGTATTTCCAGTCGCCCACCGCGCCGAACAGCACCGCATCGGCACGCCTGGCCAACGCGAGCGTGCCCGCGGGCAACGGATCACCGCTCACCTCGTAAGCCGCACCGCCGACCGGCGCGCTCTCGAGCTCGAACGAATCGTCGAGCGCGTTGAGCACCTTGACGGCTTCGGCCACGATTTCGGCCCCGATGCCGTCGCCCGGAAGAACTGCAATGTTCATGAGATGTTCAATCGGCCGAGGCCGTCACTCGCCTTGTGAGGCCGTCGCTTTTGCATCGACCGGATCAACCGGCGATGGAGTTCGCAAGCCAGGGCTGGGCCGCCAGACGCTTTGCTTCGAATGCGCGGATCTCATCGGCGTGGCGCATGGTCATGCCGATATCGTCGAGACCATTCAACAGGCAATATTTACGGAAGGTCTCGACTTCGAAAGCGCTCGCGCGACCGTGCGGATCGAGCACGACCTGACGTTCGAGATCGACCGTCAATGCATAGCCCGCAGCGATCGCCGCGTCGTGCAGCAGCCTCGCGACTTCGGCTTCGGGCAACACGATCGGCAAGAGGCCGTTCTTGCAGCAGTTGTTGTAGAAGATGTCGGCGAACGACGGCGCGATCAGCGCGCGAAAACCGAATTGCGACAACGCCCACGGCGCATGTTCGCGCGACGATCCGCAGCCGAAGTTCTTGCCGGCGATCAGGATCGACGCGCCGCGATAGCGCGGTTGATTGAGCACGAAGTCCGGATTCGGGCGACGGCTCGATGCGTCGATTCCAGGTTCACCGTGATCGAGATAGCGCCACGCGTCGAACAGGTTGTCGCCGAAGCCGGTTCGAGCGATCGACTTCAGGAATTGCTTCGGAATGATCGCGTCGGTATCGACGTTGTCGCGAGCTAGCGGCGCGACGAGGCCGCGATGTACGACGAATGCGTCCATCGCTCAGCCTCGCCGTTGCCGCAGCGGCGAAATCACTTCTTCGAATCCTTCTGTATGGCCTCGCCGGTCTTCTCGACGTCCTTGCCGAAGCCACCCATGGTGTTGCATCCGGCCAGGACACCGATGAAGGCGAAGGCCGCGGTCAACGCGATCAGTTTTTTCATGACAACTCTCCTTGGTGGGTAAATCAATGGACACTGCAAATCAAAGACTGCGCACATCGACAAAATGTCCCTCGATGCCGGCTGCCGCCGCCATCGCCGGACTGACCAGATGCGTGCGGCCGCCCTGCCCCTGGCGGCCTTCGAAGTTGCGATTCGACGTCGAGGCGCAACGCTCGCCGGGCTCGAGCCGATCGGCGTTCATCGCCAGGCACATCGAGCAACCCGCGTCGCGCCACTCGAAGCCGGCGCCGATGAAGATCTTGTCGAGACCTTCGGCTTCGGCCTGTGCCTTGACGAGGCCCGATCCCGGAACGACGAGAGCCAGCGTGACGTTCTTTGCGATGCGTTTGTTCAGGCGCTTCAACACCGCGGCCGCGTCGCGCAGGTCTTCGATGCGGCCATTGGTGCAAGACCCGATGAAAACCTTGTCGATCATGATCTGGTCGATGCGCACGTTCGGCTCCAGGCCCATGTACGCCAGCGCGCGCTCGATGCCGTCGCGCTTTTGCGCATCGCGCTCGCGATCGGGATCGGGTACGCGGCCATCGATGGTCGTGACCATCTCGGGCGATGTGCCCCACGTCACTTGCGGCTTGACGGTCGACGCATCGAGCTCGACAACGCGATCGAAATGCGCATCCGGATCCGAATGCAGCGTCCCCCACTCGGCCACCGCCGCATCCCACATCGCGCCGCGCGGCGCATAGGGTCGGCCCTTGACGTATTCGACGGTGGTCGTGTCGCACGCGATCATGCCCGCGCGCGCACCCGCCTCGATCGACATGTTGCAGACGGTCATGCGCCCTTCCATCGACAGCGCGCGAATCGCGCCTCCGGCGAATTCGATCGCGTGACCCGCGCCGCCGGCCGTGCCGATCCTGCCGATCACCGCGAGCACCAGATCCTTGGCCGTGCAGCCGCGCGGCAGGACGCCATCGACGCGGACCAGCATGTTCTTCACCTTCTTCGTGACCAGCGTCTGCGTCGCGAGCACGTGCTCGACCTCGGACGTGCCGATGCCGAAGGCGAGCGCCGCGAAGGCGCCATGCGTGCTGGTGTGCGAGTCGCCGCAGACCACCGTCATGCCCGGCAAGGTCGCGCCCTGCTCGGGTCCGATGATGTGCACGATGCCCTGGCGACGATCGCGCATGTCGAAGTAGGTCATGCCGTAGGTACGCGCATTCGCGTCGAGTGTTTCGACCTGCAAGCGCGAGATCGGATCGGCGATGCCTTCGGAGCGATGCGTAGTCGGCACGTTGTGATCGGCGACAGCGAGATTGGCGCCGATGCGCCACGGCTTGCGGCCCGCGATACGCAAGCCCTCGAACGCCTGCGGACTCGTGACCTCATGGACCAGATGACGATCGATGTAGAGCAGCGACGTGCCGTCTTCTTCGCGATGCACGACATGCGTGTTCCAGAGCTTGTCGTAGAGGGTGTCGGCCATCGCGTTGCGTCGTCGATCGAGGAGAAAATGGATCGAAAATTATGCCACATGGCGGGGCGCTGCCTTTCGGTGGCCGCGTTGCAGCGGATTGCACGCGGCGCGAGCGCGTGGCATCGTTGCGCGTCGCACACCGTCTCAACGATTGCAGGAGTTTCATGAAACGCATCCCGACAATGGCCGCCTTGCTCGCGGCATGCACGCTCGCGCTGCTTTCGCAGGCCAGCACTGCCGCCACCGAAGTCGCGGGCATCAAGCTCGACGACACGGCCACGGTCGCCAACCAGCGCCTCGTGCTCAATGGTGCGGGCGTGCGTATGCGCGCGATCTTCAAGGTCTATGTTGCCGCGCTCTACCTGCCGCAGAAGAAGGACAGCTTGAAGGACATCATCGCGCTACCCGGCGCCAAGCGCGTGGCCGTGACGATGCTGCGCGAAGTGTCGAGCGACGATCTGGGCGAAGCGATGATCACCGGCATCCGCAAGAACTCCACGCCGGAAGAAACGCGCCGCTTCGGATTGCCGTTGATCAAGATGGGCGACATCTTCAGCAAGCTTCCCAAGCTGAAAAAAGGCGAGAGCTTCAGCGTCGATTGGGTGCCCGGCAGCGGCACGGTCGTGATCGTCGACGGCAAGCCCATGGCGGAGCCGATCCCGGACGAAGCCTTCTACGACGCGATCCTGAAGATCTGGCTGGGCGACGATCCCGCGGACGCCAACCTCAAGCCGGCGATGTTGGGGACGAAGTAGGCGCGGCGGAAAAGGAAATCTTGACGTTGCCGTTTCCTCTCAGGCTGCCACCACGACCTGGGCTGCAAGTCCCTTACCCGTCACCCCATGCGTTCGTACAACGTCACTACGCAGGCTCCACCCAACCCCAGATTGTGCTGAAGCGCCAGACGCGCACCGTCCACCTGCCGCTTCTCTGCCTCGCCTCTCAACTGCTGCGTCAGCTCGAAACATTGTGCAAGGCCGGTGGCGCCCAGCGGATGTCCCTTCGACAGCAGCCCGCCTGAAGGATTGGTGACGACGCGGCCGCCATACGTGTTGTCGCCGTCCTCGACGAACTGTTCGGCGCCGCCCTCGGGACACAGTTCCAGCGCTTCATAGGTGATCAGCTCGTTGTGGGCGAAGCAGTCGTGCAGTTCGCACACGGTGATGTCGAGCGGGCCAACACCCGCAGCCTCATAGACGCGTCGCGCCGCTTCGCGCGTCATGTCGCTGCCCACCAGCTTCATCATCGAGCCGTCGTCGAAGGTGCTGGCGCGATCGGTGGTCATGGCCTGTGCGGCGATGCGCACGTCGGTGCGCAGGCCGTGGCGCTGCGCGAAGTGCTCCGATACGAGGATCGCCGCCGCCGCGCCGCAGGTCGGCGGACAGGCCATCAGGCGCGTCATCACGCCCGGCCAGATCGGCTTGTCGTTCATCACGTCTTCGGTCGTCAGCTCGGTGCGAAACAGCGCGAGCGGATTCTTCGCCGCGTGGCGGCTGGCCTTGGCGCGGATCTTCGCGAAGGTCTCGAGCCGCGTGCCGTAACGGCGCATGTGCTCCAGACCCGCTCCCCCGAAGTAGCGCAACGCAAGTGGGATCTCAGTCTCATCGATCAACGCGTTGCAGGTTTCGTCGAAGCGATCGAACGGCGTCGGCCGATCGGTGTAGATATTGCCGAGCGCGCCGGGGCGCATCTGCTCCATACCCATCGCGAGCACGCAGTCGGCCGCGCCGTTCGCGATCGCCTGGCGCGCGAGGTAGAGAGCGGTCGAGCCGGTCGAACAATTGTTGTTGACGTTGACGATCGGGATACCGCTCATCCCGACTTCGTACAACGCGCGCTGGCCGCAGGTTGAGTCGCCATAGACATAGCCGACATACGCCTGCTCGACGGCGTCGTAGTCGACCCCGGCGTCCGCAAGCGCCGCGCGCACCGCGGTCGCGCCCATCACGGGATAGGACTCGCTCGCCCCGGGCTTGGCGAAAGGAATCATCCCGACGCCGGTAACGAATACGTTCTGGCTCATGGCAACTCGCTCTGTTGAAAAATCTGCATGGTCGATGCCACCGACGTTCCACCGAAGATCAGCCGCCGAAGTTGGCAGACCCAGGCCCCGCGATCACCGGCGTCGCGACCTTCACTTCGGCGCATTGCGCGCGAAACATCAGCGCGTGATCCATCAACACCAAGGCGAGCATTGCTTCGGCGATCGGCGTCGCGCGAATGCCGACGCAAGGGTCGTGACGACCGTGGGTCTCGACCGTGGTCGGGTTGCCGTCGAGATCGATCGAGCGGCGCGGCAGGCGGATCGACGAGGTCGGCTTGATCGCGATCGACACGGTGATCGGCTGGCCCGTCGAGATGCCGCCGAGCACGCCGCCCGCGTTGTTGGTCGCGAAGCCTTCGGGCAGCAATTCGTCGCCGTGTTGGCTGCCTCTTTGCATGATGGACGCAAAGCCCGCGCCGATCTCGACACCTTTCACCGCGTTGATCCCCATCATCGCGTAGGCGATCTCGGCGTCGAGCTTGTCGAACAGCGGATCGCCGAGGCCGACCGGCACGTTGACCGCTTCGACGTCGATGCGCGCGCCAACCGAATCGCCGGCCTTGCGCAGCGCGTCCATCGCGGCTTCGAGTTGCGGGACGATGTGCGCGTCGGCGGCGAAGAATGCATTGCGCCCCACTTCGTCCCACGACGTGAAGGGCACCGCGATATCGCCGAGCGCACTCATGCGCCCGCGCACGATCGTGCCGTATTGCAGGTTCATCCACTTCTTCGCGATCGCTCCCGCCGCGACCATCGGCGCGGTCAGACGCGCTGACGAACGACCGCCGCCGCGCGGATCGCGAATGCCGTACTTGTGCCAGTAGGTGTAGTCGGCGTGGCCGGGACGAAAGCTCTGCGCGATGGCCTCGTAGTCACTGCTCTTCTGGTCTTCATTGCGGATCATCAGTGCGATCGGCGTGCCGGTGGTTCGCCCTTCGAACACGCCGGAAATGATTTCGACCGTATCGCTCTCACGCCGTTGCGTCACATGCCGCGACGTGCCGGGCTTGCGTCGATCCAGATCGGGCTGCAGGTCGTCGACCGACAATTCCATTCCAGGCGGACAGCCATCGACCACGCATCCGATCGCTGGCCCGTGCGACTCGCCGAAGTTGGTGATGCAAAAGAGCTTGCCGAATGTAGAGCCGGACATGACGTACCCAAGAAACACGACGCGCGATTATCGCAGGAGCCCGCTCGCATTCACTTCATCTCGCCCCTGAGCGCAGCAACCGCGCTCTGCAATCGATCGGGCGTCAACGCGTCCGGCTTCATCGGAGAACCGATCGCGAGTTCAAGTCGGCTCGATACACCGCGCTTAATCGGCCGCGGCAAGCTCGTAAATGCCGTGCCCGATTGGCGTGACGCCCAACTGCCCCACAGCCCTCTGAGCGCCATCGGAATCACCGGCACGCGATTGCGTTCGGCGATGCGCACGGCGCCCTCCTTGAACGGGACCATCTCACCGGTATCGGTAATGCGGCCCTCGGGAAAAATGCACACCAGGTCGCCCTTGCCGAGCGCCTCGTCGATCAGACGATTGGCTTTGGCGAACATGCGTTCATCGGCCTTGGCCGAAGCGATTCCGATCGCGCCGGCGGCCTTGAAGAACAGCGACAGCAACGGGCGCTTGAAGATGCGCGCGTCCATCACGAAGCGGATCGGCCGCGGACTCACGCCCATGATGACGACCGCATCGACGAAGCTCACATGGTTGCAGACCATCAGCGCCGCGCCCTCTTCGGGCAGGTGTTCGATGCCTGTGGTGCGTATGCGATAGAAGGTCGACACCAGCATCCACGATACAAAGCGCACCAGAAACTCGGGTACCAGCGTGTAGATGTAGATGGCAACGAGCGCGTTGAGCAGACCGGTGACGAGAAACAGCTGCGGAATCGTCACACCGAACGAGAACAACACGATCGCCGTCAGCGACGACACGATCATGAACATCGCATTGAGAATGTTGTTCGCGGCGATGATGCGCGCGCGATGAGACGGCTTCGAGCGACTCTGGATCATCGCGTAGAGCGGCACGCTGTAGAGGCCGCCGAACATCGCCAGCAGGAAGAGGTCGATCATCACGTGCCAGTGCGCGACGCGATGCGCGGCTTCGGTCACGAAGGCGACGGCGCCCACCAGCGACGCGCCTGCAACTCCCGCGGGGTGCAAGGCATGAGAAGCGAAGTAGAGATCGACCGCGAACACCGTCATGCCGATCGAGCCGAACGGCACGAGCCCGATCTCGACCTTGCCGCGCGACAGGCGCTCGCACAACAGCGAGCCGGCGCCGATGCCGATCGAGAAGGTCGCGAGCAGCAAGGTCACCACCTGCGGATCGCCGCCCAGTACGTCCTTCGCGAAGTTGAAGAACGATGTGAGAAAGGTCGCGCCGAAGAACCACAGCCACGAGATGCCCAGCAGGGAGAGGAACACGGCGCGCTGTTCGCGCGCGAGCTTCAAGTTGCGCCAGGTTTCGGTGAACGGATTCCAGTTGATGCGCAGGTCGGGCTGGTCCGACGGCGACGCGGGCACGAACGAGACGACGATGCGGCCGATGACCGCGACCCCAAGACAGACGGCCGCGACGACCACAGGCCCGCTCGCACCGAGGTCCGCCAACTCGCCGCCGACTATCGTGCCGACCAGGATCGCGACGAAGGTTCCCATCTCGATCATGCCGTTGCCGCCGACCAGTTCGCGTTCGTTCAGTTGCTGCGGCAGGTATGCGTACTTCACCGGACCGAACAGCGTCGAATGCAGGCCCATCAGGAACGTGCCCGCATACAGAAGCCACGCGTTGTAGAAGAGAAAGCCCGCGCCGCCGATCAGCATGATCGCGATCTCGAGCGACTTGACGAATCGCATCACGCGCGCCTTGTCGAACTTGTCGGAGATCTGCCCCGAGGTCGCCGAGAACAGCACGAACGGTGCGATGAAGATCGCCGAGATCACGAACGCCGCGGTCTTCGCGTCGACGCCTTCGAACATCGCGGTCTGATAGGTGACGAGCGCGGTGAACGCGACCTTGAAGATGTTGTCGTTGGCGGCGCCTGCGAACTGCGTCCAGAAGAACGGCGCGAAGCGGCGCTGCCTGAGCAACGCGAACTGGTTCGATGCACTCATGGGCGAGGATCCATTTGTCCTGTCGTCGTTCCCGCGAACGCGGGAACCCGGCGACGGTTGTCTGATGACACTGGATTCCCGCGTTAGCGGGAACGACGATGTTTCAGATCGAAGCCGAGATGGCGTCGGCCAGCGCGACGCCCGAGAGCCACGCGTCTTCGACGCGATGGCCGCGGCACCAGTCGCCGCAGGCGCCGATGCGAAGCCGTTCGTCCCACAGCCGGTCGCATGCGAGCGGCGTGTGCACGAGCGCATGGCGCCAGCGGTGGACGGCTGCATAAACCGGCTGCTCGGCCGTGCCGGTCGCTTCCTGAAATGCGCGCAGCAGCTTGGCCTTCACGTCCTCGGGATCGTCGTCGAAATGTTCGACGCTCCACGCCGACTGTGCGTGCGCGGTCCAGCGCTCGCCCATGCGTCGTTCGGGCTTGCTCGATTCGCGGGCAATCCACGCGAGCCGGCCGGAATTGATGAAGGCCGCCTCGCCCATGTACGCAGCGACGTGCGCACCGACATCCGATGCATCGGCTGCGGCGTCGTTCTCGACAGGCTCGGTGAACCCGAGCAGCAGCGCCCAGCACGGCTCGATGCGCGCGCCTGCCGCCTGCCGTGCGAGTTCGGGCACTACGCCGAGCAAGATCGCGGCCGCCTCGGCGGGGATCGCGATCGCCACCGCATCGAACAGTCCTTCGGTCACGGTGACACCCGCATCGATCTCACGCCGGCGCAGCGACCATCGCGGAGCATCTCCGCGCGCCCCCGCCACCTCGTCGAGCGCAACGATGCGCGCGTCCAGGCGCAGGTCGAGACCGTTCGAGAGATGCGTCGCGATCGCCGACATGCCCGGCGCGCCGACCCAGCGCAGCGTGCTGCTACTGGAAGGCGCGCGCGCATCCCCGGTCCCGCGCGACGCGGTCAGGGTCTGTACCAAAACCGGCCACGGCTCGACGATGCCCGCGGCGCTCCATCGTTCGGCTTCCGCAACGAAGACTGGGTCGCGCGCCGTGAAGTATTGCGCGCCGTGATCGAAGCTGCCGATCTCGGTGCGCAAGGTCGCGACGCGACCGCCCGGCGCGCCCGCGCGTTCGAACACCGTGACACTAAAATTTTGCTCGGCCAGGCGGCGCGCACAGGTAAGGCCCGCGATGCCTGCGCCGATGACGGCGATGGTGCGCTTCATGGTTTCATGCAACCCGGGCTGATGGAGGTTCGCATCCCGAAGGCTTGACGACGCGCTCGGTGGATGCGGGGAATCGGGCCAGCTTGTCCTTCGATCTGGTGGGCCGGAGGACCAATTCTCCGCCGCAGTTCGGACAACGTCCCGCGAGGACGCCGGTCGCGCATGCGACACAGAACGTGCATTCAAACGAACAGATCATCGCGCCTGGCGCATCGGGCGCGAGGTCGCGATCGCAGCACTCGCAATTCGGTCGCAGGGTGAGCATCGCTGGCTGGCGAATCGAGGACGGTATGCAGCCGATCTACTCGACAATCTCGGCAGGCCAGTCGTTGATGTAGGCCTTCAACATCTGATTCTCGAAGTTCTGCGCTTCGAGCACGGCGCGTGCGACATCGAAGAATGAGATCACGCCCAGCAGCATCGTGCCGTCCATCACCGGCAGATAACGCGCATGACGCTCGAGCATCATGCGCCGCACTTCGTTGACGTCGGTGTTTGGCGCACAGGTCAGGGGCGCGCCGTCCATCACGCTGCCGATCGTCGCATTGCCGATGCCGCCACCCTGCTGGTGCAAGGTCAGGATCAATTCACGAAAGGTGAGTATGCCCACCAGCGCGCCGCCCGACATGACGACCAGCGACCCGATGTCCTTCTCGGCCATCGTCGCGACCGCCTGCGAGAGCGGCATGTCAGGCGTGGCGGTGTAGAGCGTGTTGCCCTTCACCTGAAGGATTTCGCTGACGATCATGGGATGTCTCCTCGTTGTTCTCGGCCTGCCGGCCGCCGACGGCGCGCGGCCCTCAAGCCGTCAACTTACGCGTATCCACGCCGGGCATCAACCGTGTTGATGTTGTCGTCCCTGCGAAAGCAGGGACCCAGTGTCGTTGAGCGAACGCCACTGGGTTCCCGCGTTCGCGGGAACGACCGGAGCCCTCGTTAGTACACCTTCACCGCGGTCTTCATGCGCTCGCACGCGCGAACCAGCGCGGCGGTGATTCCCGGTTCCCATGCCGAATGCCCCGCGTCGGCGACGATCACGTAATGCGCTTCGGGCCATGCGCGCGCGAGGGCATCGGCCGTCATGATCGGACAGACCATGTCGTAGCGGCCCTGCACGATGCTGCACGGCAGGTGCCGCAGCACGGGCACGCCCGCCATCAGCGCACCGTCGTCCAGAAAGAGCCGGTTGACGAAGTAATGCGTCTCCATGCGCGCGATGCCGATCGCGACCACGTCTTCTTCCGAATGCGCCATCAGCGAGGCATCGGGGAGCAAGGTCGAGCACGACGCTTCGAAGCTGCTCCATGCGCGCGCGAGCGGCATGTGGATAGCGGGATCGGGGTCGGCGAGACGTTCGTGAAACCAGCCGATCACGTCATCGCCGCCGTTGCAGCACGCGGCCTCGGGCACATGCGCGAGCAGAGCGCGCCAGGCTTCGGGAAAGACGTGGCGTATGCCCGAGATGAACCAGTCGATCTCGCCAGGCGCGCCGATGAAGATGCCGCGCAACACGAAGCCGAAGCAGCGCTCGGGATGCGCGATGCCGTAGGCGAGCGCCAGCGTCGAACCCCACGAGCCGCCGAACACCAGCCAGCGTTCGATGCCGAGCGCTATCCGCAGGCGCTCGATGTCGGCGATCAACAATTGCGTGGTGTTCTGACGCGTCTCACCGAGCGGCGTCGAGCGGCCCGCGCCGCGCTGATCGAACACCACGATGCGGTAATGGCAGGGGTCGAAGAACTGCCGCGAGCGCGGACTCGCGCCGCCGCCCGGACCGCCGTGCAGAAACAGCACCGGGCATCCCTTAGGCGAGCCGCTCTCCTCCCAGTACATGGTGTGAAGCTCGTCGAGCGCAAGCATGCCCGACGCGCGCGCCTCGATCGGCGGATAGAGCTCGTGGCGAAGCTGGCTGAGGTCGCGCATGGAGGATAGGCGTGATGAACGAGATCGACCCGATGCTAACATCGGCGCGCACGCGGTTACGCCGCGCCGAAGCCGCGCACCGATCGATGTCTGCCTCTTCCTCCTCCGATCGCAAGTCAGCGGGTCCCCACGATCCGGGCTTCGACACGCTCGCGCTTCACGCGGGCGCTGCGCCCGACCCGACCACCGGCGCGCGTGCGACGCCGATCTATGCGACGACGTCGTTCGTGTTTCGCGACAGCGATCACGCAGCCGCGCTCTTCAACATGGAGCGTTCGGGCCACATCTATTCGCGCATCTCCAACCCCACCGTCGCGGTGCTCGAAGAACGCATCGCCGCGCTCGAAGGCGGCGTCGCGGGTCTGGCGACAGCGAGCGGACAAGCCGCGATGCATCTCGCAGCGGCGACCATCGCAGGCGCGGGCAGCCACATTGTCGCGAGTCGCGCGTTGTATGGCGGCTCGCAGAATCTGCTCGCGTACACGCTGCCGCGCTTCGGCATCGAGACCAGCTTCGTCGATCCACGCGACCTCGATCAATGGCGCGATGCGATTCGACCCGAGACCAGATTCTTGTTCGGCGAAACGCTCGGCAATCCCGGGCTCGACGTGCTCGACATTCCCAGCGTGTCGGCCATTGCACATGAGCGCGGTCTGCCATTGATAGTCGACTCGACCTTCACGACACCGTGGCTGATGAAGCCCTTCGAGCACGGCGCCGACCTGCTGTTTCATTCGGCGACCAAATTCATCGGCGGACACGGCGTCGCAATCGGCGGTCTCCTGGTCGACAGCGGCGCGTTCGATTGGGAAGCCGCGCATGCGAAGAACGGCCACTTCGGCGAACTCGTCAAGCCTTATGCGGGATTTCACGACATGGTGTTCAGCGAAGAGTCGAGCGTCGCCGCGTTCGCGCTGCGCGCGCGTCGCGAAGGACTGCGCGACTTCGGCGCATGCATGAGTCCGCAGGTCGCGTTCCAGTTGTTGCAGGGGATCGAGACCTTGCCGCTGCGCATGGCGCGCCACGTCGAGAATGCGAGGAAGGTCGTCGACTTTCTCGTAACGCATGCGATGGTCGAATCGGTCAGCTATCCCGGCCTGCCTTCGCATCCCGATCACGCGCTTGCCATGCGCCTGTTGCCGCGCGGCTGCGGCTCAGTGTTCACCTTCACCTTGAGGGGACGACGCGATCACGGCATCGCGTTCGTCGAGGCGCTCACGCTGTTCTCGCATCTGGCGAACGTCGGCGATGCAAAGTCGCTCGTGATTCATCCGGCATCGACGACGCACTTTCGCGTGGCCGAAGAAGATCTGAAGGCTGCGGGCGTCGGTGCGGGCACGATCCGCTTGTCGGTCGGGCTCGAGGATGTCGACGATCTGATCGCCGATCTCGCGCGCGGATTGAAGGCCGCATCGAAGCTCACGTGAGCCGCACATGCTGATCGACGTAGCCGGCAAGCGCGCCTATGCCTACACCGGCGGCAAGCGCTTCGATGCGGGCTTGCCGGTAGTGGTCTTCATTCACGGCGCCCAGCACGATCACAGCGTGTGGAGTCTGCAGTCGCGCTATCTCGCGCATCACGGCCATGCGGTGCTCGCGGTCGATCTGCCGGAACATGGGCGTAGCGCCGGACCGGTGCTGGCGTCGGTCGAGGCGATGGCCGACTGGACGCTGGCCTTGCTCGCGGCCGTGAATGCGAAGCAGGCTGCGATCGTCGGCCACAGCATGGGTGCGTTGATCGCACTCGAAGCCGCCTCGCGCAACTCATCGCGCAACTCATCGCGCAACTCATCGGGGAACTCATCACGCAACCCGACCGCGACGATCATCGATCGCATCGCATTGCTCGCGACCGCCTATCCGATGCAGGTCTCCGATGCGCTGCTGGCCGCGACGCGCGACGACGAGCCGCGCGCGATCGAGATGATCAGCACCTGGTCGAGCGACTCCGCGCATGGCGGCTACTCGCACAAGCCGTCGGCGCCTGCTCCGGGCTTCGGCATCGTATGGGGCGGCCGGCGCCTGATGCAACGACAAGCGAAAGGCGTGCTGCATAACGATTTCGCCGCCTGCAATGCCTGGCGCAACGGCGAAGCGGCGGCGCGCACCGTGCAATGCCCCGCGCTCTTCATCCTCGGCGCCAACGACGCGATGACCGCCGTGCGCTCGGGCAAGGCGTTCGCAGCGACGATGAGCAACGCGCGCGTGGTCGTGTTGCCGGGCAGCGGACATCTCGTGATGGCCGAAGCGCCCGACGCGACGCTCGATGCGTTGAAGGATTTTCTGCGTGATGACTTCCGGGCGAGCGCGAAACCATGACGACGACCAACGCCACTCGCGCGCACGACACGCATCGATTGCGTCTGCCGACATTCGACGATGTCCGAGTTGCGGCGGGACGGATTCGCGGCCTGGCGCATCGGACGCCGACACTCACATCGCGCACAGCGAATGCGCGGACCAACGGCCAACTTTTTTTCAAGGCGGAAAACTTGCAGCGCGCCGGCGCCTTCAAGTTTCGCGGCGCCTGCAACGCGATCGCCGCGCTCACCGGTGCCGAGCGCTCGCGCGGCGTCGTCACCTTTTCATCGGGCAATCACGCGCAGGCGCTGGCCTATGCGGCGCGATTGAAGGATGTCGGCGCGACCGTCGTCATGCCACTCGACGCCCCGGCGATCAAGGTCGCGGCAACCCGGGGATATGGCGCCGAGATCATCACCTACGATCGCTACAAGGAAGACCGCGAGGCGCTCACCCTGCGCATCGCGGCCGAGCGCGGGCTCACGCTGATACCGCCTTACGACCACCCCGATGTGATTGCGGGGCAAGGCACGGCCGCGTTGGAACTGTTCGAGGACGTCGGATCTCTCGACATCCTGCTGGTCTGCCTCGGCGGAGGCGGCTTGCTCGCCGGCTCCGCTCTTTCCGCGAAGGCCCTGGCGCCCGGCTGCAAGGTGATCGGGGTCGAGCCCGAAGCCGGCAACGACGGTCAGCAGTCGTTTCGCAAGGGCGAGGTCGTGCATATCGCGGTACCCCAGACGATTGCAGACGGCGCGGCGACGACGCATCTGGGCAAGCACACTTTTCCCATCATCGAATCGCTGGTCGACGACATCGTCACCGTATCGGATGGATTGCTCGTCGAGACGATGAAATTCTTCGCCGAGCGCATGAAGATGGTCGTCGAGCCTACGGGGTGCCTCGCCGCTGCCGCGGCGTTGCACGACATCTATCCGTGTGCAGGCATGCGCGTCGGCGTGATCGTCAGCGGCGGCAACGTCGACTTGAAGGCGCTCGCGGGATTTCTGAGCGCTTGACAGGGCGGCCCGATCAAAGTCACGTTGCTACGCGAATGCCGGCATTTCTGGCGCCATTCAAATATCGGAGTGCACATCGAGCGCAATTTCATTCACCGGAATATTTACCGACTTTCCAATTCGAATGCGCCGCTTGTTAAATGCCCGGTGAAGGCGGTGAAACATGCGCAGCGCTGCCAAGTTGGACCGCGTGTTCAAACCAGTTCGAAAACAATTTGCGGTACGCTTCAGCGCGATCAGACCGGTCCGAGCCTTCGAATTTTTCGTAGAAATGATGCGCATCGTCGAACTGATTCTTGGCGTCCCATCTCAGGCACGATACGAACAGGGTTTCGTTACCGAGGTAAAAGCCATGCAGCGCGGGAATGCAATCGTACGTGTGCAAGGTCAGCCTCACGTTTCTGCGCAGCATGGCCGCCTCCTCGCGCACCAGGTAGGCTTCGATTTCCTGAATCATGCCCCTGGCATTCTCATACCACTCGCTGCGGATCCATGGCATGCCGCGATTTGCCATATGCGGCGAGAGGCAGAGCAGGCGAATCGTCCAGCCGAGCGGCGTCTCCGGTTGCGCAAGCCAGGCTTTCAACTGCGGCCATGCAGTGATCAGGGTCAAACCAAAAACATCCAGCACACGCTCGCTTTCACGGGCCCGGTTCAGTTCTTCAAAAAGACACGGGTAGACTTTCGAGATGCCGCCATCGATGAGGACCGATTGGGCGGGTTGCAGCATCGCGAGCGCTTTGTCGATTTTTTCGGTTCGCTCGAGCAGCTGACGATCACGGTCCGTCAAGGCATCGTCAACGCTTCTGGTTCGTTCCGAAAGTTCATGGATCATTGTCACAATCATCGCAATCAGCAAAACGACGATGTACGTCACGGTACTTTCGTCGAATAACTTCATGAGACGCAAGAAATTGCGCACGGGAGCAATCGCCCACAGCACAAGAAATATTGCCGAAAGAATCACGACAGCCAAATGCATCTTCCGCAAGATCTTCTTGAATAAGGAAGGCAATCCTTGATTCGCCATTTTCTGGGGGAGTTGGTGTCGGGTCGAGAGAACCGCTCATCTGGTGGACACTCGATATATATAAGGGTTACGTCTGCGCACTCGGGCGTAACATAGCGCATTCACCAACCCGGCGCCGCAACTCTTGGTACGACCAGATGACGCAACTCTCCACACCGGAACCGGAAAAACGCTTTCACAACTTCGCCGAGTTCTATGCCTTCTATCTCGCCGAGCATGGCAATCGCGTGTGTCGACGACTGCATTTCATCGGCACCAGCGGCGTGATCGCCTGCGTGATCGCGGGCTTCGCGACCGGCAACGCGTGGTGGTTTCTCGGCGCCCTCTTCTGCGGCTACGGATTCGCCTGGGTGGGCCACTTCTTCTTCGAACACAACCGCCCCGCGACCTTCAAGCATCCGATCTACAGCTTCATCGGCGATTGGGCGATGTATCGCGACATGTGGAGAGGCCGGGTTTCGTTTTGAGAGCGAACCCATCGCTGCCCCGAATTGAATCCAGATCGTCGAACAAATCGCCAAAGGATTGCGCGCGTTTCACCGGTTGGAAATGCTGCATCAGGACCTGCGGCCTGAAAATATCATGATCGATACCACAGGCACGATAAAGATCATCGATTTCGGTTCGACCCGGGTTGTAGGCATTGTCGAAGCGGCATCGTTGAACGCGCCGGACCATATTCTGGGCACGGCGCAATGCACCGCGCCGGAATACTTTCTGGGAGAAACCGGTTCGTCGCGCTCGGATTTCTTTTCTCTGGGCGTGATCACTTATCAAATGCTGACAGGAAGGCTGCCTTATGGCGCTCAGGTCGCCAAGTCGCGGACGAAATCATCGCGAAGAAAATTGAAGTATCGATCCGTACTTGATGATGGCCGCGAAATACCCTCCTGGATCGATGACGTACTCAGGAGGCGGTGCATCCGGATCCAAGCGAGCGGTATGTGGAGTTATCCGAGTATTTGTTCGATTTGCGTCATCCAAACAAGGCGTTTCTGAACAGGACGCTCCCGCCATTGATGGAACGCAATCCATTGATGTTCTGGAAGGGCGTTTCATTGGTCCTTGCAGTGGTCGTTTTCATCTTGTTGAGCTTCAGATAATTCATTCGCCGACACGCTTGCGTCCCGCCTTGACCTGCGAGCGCATGCTCTTGCCTTCGAGCCGCCGCTGCTTCGAGCCATAGGTCGGCTTGGTCGCCCGTCGGATGCGCGGCGGCAACGCGACGCTGTCGACCAGCTCCTGCAGCCGCGCCAACGCGTCTGCGCGGTTCGCGTCCTGGCTGCGCGAGGTCTGCGCCTTGATCACGACCACGCCTTGATCGGTGATGCGCTGGTCACGCAACGCGAGCAGGCGTTGCTTGACGTCGGCCGGCAACGAAGACGCGGGCACGTCGAAACGCAGGTGCACCGCGCTCGAGACCTTGTTGACGTTCTGACCGCCCGCGCCCTGCGCGCGAATCGCGGTGAAGGCGACTTCCTCGGGTTCAACCTGAGGCATCACGCTACCCTCTCGCGCCGCTGCCCATGTCCAACGCCGCTGCCGATGTTCGCGCCTCGTCGCTCGTCGTGGGCGCATCCGCACGCTTCGCAGGCGCGTAAGGGCTGTCCTCACTGCGGGCTGCGGCCTCCACTTTTTCGGCCAACCCGGCTTCGTCACCGGGATCGCTGCGGAACGCGTGCTCGAGCGGGTCGTCGCCATTGGACAATCGCTGACGCCGCACGAATTTCGCGAGCGGGTCGTCGCGATCGAGCGCCATCTCGGCGACGTGCGCGGGGTCGAACGCAAACAGACGGAACACGCGTTCGAGCTTGACGACCGATGCGTCGGCGGCGAACAGCCACAGGTCGTCGTTCTTGAAGCGCGTCGGACCCTCGGGCACGACCTGGCGCGCGCGAATCACGAGGCCGTCCTGCTCGAGCTTTTCGAGGATCGTGTCGGTCGATTCGTAATCGAGCCGCGCGCTCTGGCGGATGGCGTACGAGTTCATTCCCGGCAAGCGACCGGGGTGATCGGTCTGGCGCGCGCGATACAGCACGCGCAGCACGCGTAGCGCGTCGCCATACATGTCGCCGGGCGCCTGTCCGCGATTCCAGTTGCGGCCGTAGATCGCGGGCAGACCCGCCGCGATCAATGCGCCGCCGAGCGTGATGATCCAGATGTAATAGATCCACACCAGCAGCAACGGGATCGCGGCGAGCGCGCCATAGATCATCTTGTACGTCGGGAAGTGCGTGACATAGAACGCGAAACCGCGCTTGGCGCCTTCGAACGCAAGCGCCGCGAGGAACGCGCCGACCAGCGCATCGCGCCACTCGACGCGGCGATTGGGCACATACACGTAGAGCGCGGAATAGGCAGCCGTGAAGACCACGATGGGCGCGATGGCGAGTATCGCGCCGACCAGCGGCGGAGGCGCGGTGACGAAGCCGGCCGAGGCCGACGCGAGGTATGAGGTCAGCGTGAGCGACAAGCCGAGCACGATCGGTCCGACCGACAGAATCGCCCAATAGGTGATCAGCCTCTTGGCCAGCGGCCTGGGTCGATGAACTCCCCAGATGGTATTCAACGCGCCGTCTATCGTCAGCATCGTCATCAGCGACGTGACCGCGAACGAAAGCACCGACACGATCGTGAGCGAACTCGCGTTCTGCGAGAACTGGTCGAGATATTTGAAGATCGAGCTCGAGATCGCCTCCGGCACCAGACTGGTTTGCAGGAACGAATAGAGCGCCGCGCGAATGCGATCGAACACCGGCAGCGCCGTCATCACCGCGAACACGGTGGTCACCAGGGGCACGATCGACAGCACGGTCGTGAAGGTCAGGCTGGACGCAACCTGCAGCACCTTCTCCTGATCGGCGCGCCGCACCGCGAAGCGCGCGATGTCGCGCACCGTATGCCAGCCGTATTTGGCGATGCGACGAAGCAGGACGAAAGGACGTGAGGTCATCGATGAATTGCGATGAAGGATGCGCGACGAAGGCAGGCGCGTGTTCATGGCGCGATGAACGCGCGACGCCTCTCCCTATAATAGTCGGGCCGCCGCTTCCATTGCTTGCCCCCGATGCTCGACCTGCTCGTCCTCTACTACAGCCGCCATGGCGCGACGCGCAAGCTCGCCGATGCAATCGCCGAAGGCATCGAGGGCGTCGATGGCACGAGCGCGCGTTTGCGGACCGTACCGGCGGTCTCGACGGTTGCCGAAGCGATAGCGCCCGACATCCCGGCATCGGGCCCGCCGTACGTCGAGCTGCGCGATCTCGAAGAATGCGCGGCGCTTGCGCTCGGCTCGCCCACGCGTTTCGGCAACATGGCCGCGCCGCTCAAATATTTTCTCGATGGCACGAGCGCGCTGTGGCTCTCGGGCGCACTCGCCGGCAAGCCCGCGTGCGTGTTCACGTCGACCGGCAGCATGCACGGCGGACAGGAGACGACGCTGATGTCGATGATGATGCCGCTGCTTCATCACGGCATGCTGATCGTCGGCATTCCGTACACCGAACCCGATCTGATGACGACTCAGTCGGGAGGCACGCCCTACGGCGCCAGCCACGTGGCCGGCAGCGACGCGCAGGCGCCGATCAGCGCACCCGAACGCCGTCTCGCGCTCGCCCTCGGCAGGCGCCTCGCGCTGACAGCTCTCCGCCTCGCGCGCAATCAATGAGCGAGCGCGTCGATTGCGTGGTGATCGGCGCGGGCGTCGTCGGCCTCGCGGTCGCGCGCGCCCTCGCGATGGCCGGACGCGAAGTCGTGATCGTCGAAACCGAGAACACCATCGGCGCCGGCATCAGCTCGCGCAACAGCGAAGTGATCCACGCCGGAATCCACTATGCGCCCGGGTCGTTGAAGGCGCGACTGTGCGTTCGCGGCAAAGACCTGATGTACACGTTTTGCGCCGAGCGTCACGTGCCGCATCGACGCATCGGCAAGCTGGTCGTCGCAACCGACGACTCGCAACTCGCCGCGCTCGATCACGTGCTCGCCAATGCCCGCGACTCGGGCGTCGACGATCTCGAGGCGATGGACGCATCGCAAGTCTCGCGGATCGAACCGGAGATCCGTTGCCGTGCGGCGTTGTGGAGCCCGAGTACCGGCATCGTCGACAGCCACGCGCTGATGCTCGCGCTGCTCGCAGACGCCGAGGCGCATGGCGCGACGCTGGCGCTGTCGAGTCGCGTGGTCGGCGGAGCGGCGCGCGCGAGCGGCATCGAACTGCGCGTTGCCAGCGCGGAGGCGGACGTAGACGCGGACTGCGACGCCGACGCGTTCGCCCTCGAAGCGCGCCTCGTCATCAACTGCGCAAGCCTCCACGCGACCGGCATCGCACGCGCGATCGAGGGAGTTGCGGCGACGGATATTCCGACGATCCACTTCGCGAAAGGCAATTATTTTTCGCTCACGGCCCGCTCGCCGTTCAAGCATCTGATTTACCCGCTGCCGACTCCCGGCGGCCTCGGCGTGCACGTGACGCCCGATCTCGGCGGGCAGGCGAAGTTCGGCCCCGATGTCGAATGGCTGCCGCCTGACGCGCCGCTCGATTTCGATGTCGATCCGCGTCGCGCCGAGGTCTTCGTCGATGTCATCCGGCGCTATTGGCCGGGGCTTCCCGACGACGCGCTCGCGCCTGCGTACGCGGGCATTCGTCCGAAGCTCTCGGGGCCCGGTGAAGCGGCTGCCGACTTCGTCATTTCCGGGCCCGACGATCACGGCGTGGCCGGGCTCGTCAATCTCTTCGGCATCGATTCGCCAGGACTCACGTCGTCGCTGGCGATCGGCGAGCATGTCGCGTCGCTTGTGGATCCAGCGCCTCGTCGAGATGGACGATGACTGCGCAGGCCAACTCATTCATGCTCAAGCGATGAGTTCGCGTTCTCTTCGATGCATCGCGCTCGCGAGTCTGATCGCGCTGATGCTGTTGTCGCTTGCGTTCGCGTTGATCCCTGTTCATGGCGTAACCACCGGAGCGATGCTGGCCTTGATCAAGCTCGTGACGCTGGGGTTCGTCGTCAGGCGCATCTGGCGCGCGGATGTCTATGCGATGCAATGGTCGTCGATGTTCATCCTGCTGTTCGTGGCCGAGGGCATGGTGCGCGCGATGAGCGATCCAGAGCCATTGGCCGCGCTCGGCGGCGTCGAGGCCGTCGTCGCAGCCTGCTACTTCTTCGTGGTGCTTGTTTATCTGCGGCCGCTGAAGAAAGCATCGCGCGAGTCGAGACGATGAACGACAGCGAACGCAGATCCGCAATGATGGAAATCGTCGGGGCATCGCATGTGCTCGTCGACGACAACGACACGGCGCGTTACGTCACCGATTGGCGCAAGCGTTACAGGGGCCGCGCGCTCGCGGTCGTGCTGCCTGCGCGTGTCGATGAAGTCGCACGAGTCGTTCGCCTGTGCAGTCGAGAGCGCATCGCAATCGTTCCTCAGGGTGGCAACACCGGGCTCGTCGGCGGCGCGACGCCCGACGACAGCGGTGCAGCGATCGTGCTCTCGACCGCACGCTTGAAAGCGATTCGCAAGGTCGATGACGTCAACGACACGGTCACGGTCGAGGCCGGTTGCACGCTGGCGGATGTGCAGAGTGCGGCGCTCCAAGCCGATCGCCTCTTTCCCCTCAGCCTCGCGTCCGAAGGCAGTTGCACGATCGGCGGCAACCTCTCGACCAACGCCGGCGGCACGGGCGTTCTGCGTTATGGCAACGCGCGCGAGCTGTGCCTCGGTGTCGAAGCGGTCGTGCCGAACGGCGACGTCGTCGCTCATCTGTCGGGCTTGCGCAAGGACAACACCGGCTACCACTGGAGCGATCTGTTGATCGGCGCCGAAGGCACGCTCGGCGTGATCACCGCGGCGACCATGAAGCTCTTCGCGCTGCCGCGCGCGCGCGCCACCGCGTGGGCCGCGCTCGCCTCGCCGCGCGATGCATTGCGCTTGCTCGAGGCCACGCAGCAACGATGCGGACCCGCGCTCACCGCCTTCGAGCTCGTTTCGGATTTCGCGCTGTCGCTCGTGGAGAAGCACTTTGCGACGCAACGTTCGCCGTTCGGCGAGCGTCATCCACAAGCCGTGTTGATCGAAGTATCGGATCACGAAAGCGAAGTGCACGCACGCGCGATGCTCGAAGGTCTGCTGGCGAACGCGATCGAAAGCGGCATCGTCATCGACGCGGTGGTCGCCGAAAACCTCGCGAAGGCCAAGGCGCTGTGGTCGCTGCGCGAAAACATTTCCGAAGCGCAGGCCGCCGTTGGCAGGAACATCAAGCACGACATCTCGCTGCCGATTTCGCGCATCGCCGATTTCATCGAGCACACGGACGCCGCGCTCGCGAAGGCTTTCCGCGACATTCGCATGGTCACCTTCGGCCATCTCGGGGACGGCAACCTGCACTACAACGTATCGCCGCCGAACGGCATTTCCGATACGGACTTCGTCGCGCAACAGAGCGCGATCAATCGCCTCGTCCACGATGCCGTCGTCGCGCACGGCGGCTCGATCAGCGCCGAGCACGGCATCGGCCAATTGAAGCGCGACGATCTCGCTCATTACAAGAGCGCGAGCGAAATGACCTTGATGCGCTCGATCAAGGCCGCGCTCGACCCGCATGGCATCATGAATCCGGGCAAGGTCCTTTGAGCGCCGCCGCGAGGGAGAGATCGATGATGAAGTCGCGTGTCACTTTCAGGCTGGCTGTCGCGGTCGTCGCGTGGTGCGTGATCGGTAATGCCTGGTCCGAAACCTTTCGCTGCGAAGCCGATGGCAAAACCATCTACAAGGACGAGCCTTGCGTCGCGGGCCGGCAGTCCCAAATCCTGATCTTCGACAAAGGACCGAGTGCAGAAGACCGGGCTGCAGCCGCCGCGCGTCTGCGCGACGACAAGGCCGAGTCCAGCGCCATGCAACACGAACGCGAAAAGCGCGAGCAGGTCGCGTTTCGTGCGGATCCCGATCGCAGAAGAGAAGTCAACGCGTGCGCAAAACTCGCGGTTCGCGCGAAGCGCGCACACGAGGACTACGGCACCGCGGGTCTGCGCGAGCAAGCGAAGAAACGCGTACGCATGCTGCGCGCCGACGAAGACTACGCGGCGCTCTGCAAGAAACGCTGAAGCTTTTGCGCCTGCCCGGTTTCTATCCGCGCAGAAGCGCCGCCTGCGGAGCCGCGCGCAGCGTTGTTGCCGGCTGCTCGACCGCCTCAAGCGCTCTCCACAACAGCGACACATCGGCATCGCGCAAGAGATCGGCGTCGCTCAACATGCGTCGCCAAGTCCGCGCCGCGGGTTGCGCGTGATAGAGGCCCAGCATGTGCCGCACGATCGCACGCAGTTGCACGCCCTTGCTCAATTGCAATTCGGCATACGCCACCATCGTCGCGATCACATCGGCTCGCGTGCGCGAATGCGCGCGGATCCGAGCGCCCAATTGAACGTCGGCTTCCGATCGATCGAGTCTCGCGAGCAGCCACGGATCGTGGTACGCCGCACGTCCGATCATCACCCCATCGAAGCACTCGTGTGCCTCACCGATCGCGGCGGCATCGGCAAGGCCGCCGTTGATGACGAAGGCAAGCGCAGGAAAATCCCGCTTCAACGCCGCGACGATCTCATGACGCAGCGGCGGCACTTCACGATTTTCCTTCGGTGAGAGGCCTTTCAGCCACGCATTGCGCGCATGCACGATGAAGACCTCGCAACCCGCGTTTGCCACGGCGCCGACGAAGTCGCGCACGAAGCCATAGTCGTCGCCGCGATCGAGCCCGATGCGATGCTTGACTGTCACCGGAATAGCGACCGCGTCGATCATCGCTTTCACGCAGTCGGCCACCAGCGTCGGCTCGGCCATCAGGCACGCGCCGAACGCGCCGTTCTGCACACGTTCAGACGGACACCCGCAATTCAGATTGATCTCGTCGTAACCCCATTGCTCGCCCAGCCGCGCGCAATGCGCGAGCACGGCGGGATCGCTGCCGCCGAGTTGCAGCGCGACTGGATGCTCGGCCGCATCGAAGTCCAGATGACGCGGCACGTCGCCGTGCAACAGCGCGCCGGTCGTGACCATTTCGGTATAGAGCCGCGCCGAGCGCGACAACTGACGATGGAAGTAGCGGCAATGCCGGTCGGTCCAGTCCATCATCGGGGCGACGCACAATTTATATTCGTTGTTAATCAATTTGTTGTCTACACACGGAGTGCACACGAAATGTGCAACTTTCACGCAGACTTCCTTCACGCAAATTGGCGCGTTCCTTTCTCAGCGAGATCGGATCGCATCTTTCCATACAACTCTCGATCGGTGGGTAGCGCGTTTCGGCGTGCGTGCCGCGAACTTGGCGTTAAGGGTCTCGTTCCACGACCTGCGGCACGAAGCTGTCATCACCAGCCCGGCAATGCTCGGGCCCAGCAGCATGGATGCGAAGATGAGACCCGTGTCCACGGACCGCTACACGGTCAGATCGAATCCCGTTGCGCCGAGCACGACGAGGATGCCGCCCAAGCTGAGGCCGTAGGTGAGCGCGAAGTACCCGAACAGTGCGTGGCGACAGATCCAGGGCATGAGCGTCATGGCCTGTCGTGCTTGACGTGAACCGCGGGTGGGCCGAGCAGCTTCAGGATCTCCGCCATCACTTCATCGTCATGCCCGACCCAGGTGTGCCCTCCGTGCTCGAACCCGATGAACTTTGCCCCGGCAATCTGACTGGCGGTGTACTGGGCGCCGGCGTAGGTGCCGTAGCCGTCGTCCCGCGCGCTGATGACCAGCGTCGGCGCACGGATCGAAGCGAGCGGTGCCGGTGCCAGGCCCTTGCCCGACGCCGTGTCGCTGCGCAAGCCCTCGGCGCGGGCGGACACCGGCTGGATGTGGTCGAGCATCGCATTCACCCGTGCCCGTTCCGGCGCGCTGGCGGTCGTCAACAGTTCGGGGGGCGTCGCCAGCACGACCTTGATCAGCGGGTCGCGAACGACGTGAAGCGCAGACCAGAACAGGAAGTCCGATCCGATCAGCCGCATCATCGTGTTCTCGACCCACGGCGGCATCGGTGGCGCAGAGTTCGCCAGCGTGGGGGGCTTGTAGGCCAGCGGCACCACAAGCACGAGCGCGCTGACCCGGTCGGGATGACGGATCGCCATCTGCAGCGCCGATGGTGCACCGGCCGAGCCGCCCAGCACACCCGCCCTGCCGATGCCTAGCGCATCGAGCAGGCACACGTGGGCGTCGGCCTGCGCGGCGGCCGACGCGTCGGCAGGCATCGACGTGCGCAGGTAGCCGAAGCGAGACATTGCAATCACCCGGATGCCCTGCTTCACCAAGGCTCTTGCGAAGGCCATGCCCTGGTCGTAACCGCCGCCGCTGCCGTGGACGGCCAGGAGGGGGAGGCCCGCACCGGCCTCCTGATACTCGATCGGGCCACAGCGTGTTTCTATCAGCACACTGCCGTGGGCAACCCGGTCTCGGGTTTGTTGGATGTCCTGGTCGAATCGCCACCGGATCAGGAGCGCGGCAACCGCCAGACCCAGCGCCGTCACGATCCAGATAGCATGGCGAAGAGGCACCTTCATGGCCGCACCGACTTAACAGCGGCGGTACCCGCAGCGCAGAACACGTACATGGGTTGGGGTCGAACTCAGCCCATCCGCGCCGAACCTGAACTTCGGAGAGACCGTGGTGGCGCCATCGCCTGGGTGGAACGCGGTCACACCAGCGCCGACGGAATCGACGAGTCCAACACCCTCGTGTCCGAGGATGCGACCCGCTGCGCAGGTGGCGACGTCGCCTTTGAGGATATGCAGATCGGTGCCGCAGATGGTTGTCTTCACCATCTTGACGATCGCGTCGCCGGGCGCCTGGATCTCGGGCGTTGGACGGTCTTCGATCGCCTTCAACCCCGGTCCGCCGTAAACCAATGCCTTCATATGTGCTCCAAAAAAATTGATGGGCGCACGAGGTCGCACCCGCGCCCGGCCAAACTGTCGTTCAGCACGGTGTCGACTTTCAGTCCGTTGGCCCGCACACGCGTTTGCGCCTCACTCAGGATCTCGGCGCCCGCGTCGCGCAGTGCAATCTCTCCCGAATTCGCGAAGCCATCGCCCACGCTAAACGCAAACGATAGCTCATCGATCACGTGGATCAGCCGCAATCAGGCACCGGCGAGCTTGCCAAGCTCTATGGCTTCGGCCAAACCGCGCGCGGACGTGGGGCTGCCGTCGATCGGCACGAGAATCTTCTGATACATCGCAACTCCTTTTCGTTCAGGTGCCATCGCGCCGCAAAGTTCGGCCCATAAGCGACGTGTCTGCGTTGGATGCGACATTGTTCCAATCGACGTCCCAACGGCCCGACGATGATGTGCGAGACAGCAGTGAGGGTAGCCAAGTACACTTTCGTGCTGAACGGAAACGGCGAACAATTCGCAAGAGCTCGATCACTGCGCGCACGTTCGAAGCTTTTGGAAACTGCAACCGAAGGAACTGCAACATTTCGGCACTCCGCAGCCGGTCGATGGACCGGCTGCGCTGCGCGCCGCGTGCGGTTATATGTTTCTCTGCTGATACGTTGAAATCGCCGCGACGCCATGTTGAACGGCACCGCACGGACCGCGTCGGCTGGTTGCGCGCTGCCGTGCTCGGTGCCAACGATGGAATCGTCTCAACGGCCAGTCTCGTGGTCGGCGTGGCCGCTGCCAGTTCGAGCCATGGAAATATCGTAATGGTGGGTGTTGCCGGGCTGGTGGCTGGGGCGATGTCGATGGCCGCTGGTGAATATGTCTCGGTCCATTCGCAGGCCGATACTGAGGCCGCCGACTTGGCGCGCGAGCGCACCGAACTCGAGAGCAACCCCGCCGCGGAGCATAAGGAGTTGACGGCCATTTATGTTGCGCGGGGGCTTGAGCCGGGCTTGGCTAATCAGGTCGCCGAACAACTGATGGCGAATGATGCGCTCGGCGCCCATGCGCGCGACGAACTCGGCATCTCCAAAACACTCGGTGCGCGACCTGTCCAAGCCGCGTTGGCATCGGCTGCGAGCTTCGCCGTCGGCGCGGCATTGCCACTTGCGGTGACAGCCTTGGCGCCAAGCCAGGGTTTGATTCCGTGGGTCTCGGTAACGTCGCTCGCCTTCCTGGCGTTGCTGGGCGCCATCGCAGCCCGTGTGGGTGGTGCGCGCATCGGGTCAGGCGCGTGGCGGGTCACCTTCTGGGGTGCGATGGCGATGGCGATTACTGCCGGTGTGGGTGCGCTGTTCGGGGCGGCTGCTTGATGCCTGCCGATTGTCGGCTGTCGTTCGATCGCCGCGCGATTTGCTGAAGCGTGAAGGTTTCGAAGTCGGTCGGCGGCACGTCGCCACGCTGATGCGACGCATGGGTATTGAAGCGCTGTATCGCAAGCCCAACACGAGCAAGAAGAACCCCAAGCACTCAGTGTTTCCCTAACCTGTTGCGCGGCTTGGCGATCGAGCGGCCCAATCAGGTGTGGGCGATGGACATCATCTAAATTCCGATGGCGCGCGGCTTCGTGTTCCTGACCGCGGTACTCGACTGGCACAGCAGGCGCATGCTCGCGCACCGCGTCTCGATCACGATGGAAGCCGACTTCTGCATCGAAGCGCTCAAGGAGGCAATCGTGAAGTACGGCGCGCCCGAGATCATGAACACCGATCAGGGCAGCCAACTCAGGTTCAACTGGTCGTCGCAACACCGCTTCGGTGTGCCAACTGTAGTACGGCATTGAATGCCTCGGCTGGCGTATGCCAGTCGAGGGTCTTTCTTGGCCGAGTGTTCAGTGCAAGCGCCACAGCGTGCA
>JBBRQU010000002.1:0-278384 GCA_038225855.1 Burkholderiales bacterium
CGAAGGCCACCGCCAGCGAGACGCCCACGATGAGCGTCGCGAAGAAACCGCCGCCCAGATAGCGTTCCACGAGTGGCGCGAGCGCATAGGCGAGATACGCGCCGAGCATGTAGAAGCTGCCATGCGCGAGATTGATCACGCCCATGATTCCGAGAATGAGCGTGAGGCCCGATGCGACGAGAAACAAGAGCAGGCCGTACTGAACTGCGTTCAAACATTGAATCAGAAAGGTCGCGAAATCCATCAACGGCTTCGTAACCGAGCGTTGGCCCCGGTCCCGTCGTCCCCGCGCAAGCGGGAGCCCACCCGCCTGGGCTTACGACACTGGATTCCCGCTTGCGCGGGAACGACGGTCAGGGGCATAGACGATCAGAGGCGACAGCCGCGACCCGGATCGGCCAGCGCCTTGATCGCGACGCCTTCGACATGGTTCTCCTTGCCGATGACCTTGCGCAGATAAAGGTCCTGCACCGGATTGTGCGACTTGCTGAGCGTGAAGGTTCCGCGCGGACTGTCGATCTTCGCCTTCTCGAGCGCGGCGGCGAACTCGGCCTTCTTGCTTACGTCGCCCTTGACCGCGTTCAGGCCGATCGCCAGCATTTGCGCGGCGTCGTACCCCTGCATCGCATACACATCGGGCTGCAGCTTGTAGGTCTTGGCGTACGCGAGACGGAACGCGTTGTCGCGCGGCGTATTGAGGCCATCGGCGTAATGCAGCGTGGTCAGCAGGCCTTGTGCGGACTCACCCTGCGCGTCGAGCGTGCCGTCGGTAAGGAAGCCCGCGCCGTAGAGCGGAATCGTGCGGTTGAGTCCTGCCGCCGCGTAGTCCTTGACGAACTTGACTGCGCCGCCACCTGCGAAGAACGCATAGACGATGTCGGGCTTGGTGGCCGCGATCTCGGTCAAGAGCGCCTGAAACTCGACCCCGGGGAAGGGCAGGTTCAATGCCTTGACGACCTGGCCGCCGCCTTTCTCGAACGCTTCCTTGAAGCCGCCGGTCGATTCATCTCCGGCCGCGTATTTCCATGTAATCGTGACGGCCTTCTTCGCGCCTTTTTTCGCGGCCACTTCGCCCATCGCATATCCGGGCTGCCAGTTCGAGAACGAACTGCGGAAGATGTTCTGCGCGCACATCGGACCCGTCACCGCGTCGGCGCCCGCGTTGGGAATCATCAGCAGCGTGTTGTTGTCCTTCGCGGCCTTGGCCATCGCGAGCGCGACGCCCGAGTGCACGGTGCCCACGAGCACGTCGACGTTGTCGCGCTTGATCAGCTTGTTGACGTTGTCGGTCGCCTTGGCCGGCTCGGACTCGTCGTCGACCTTGACGTATTCGAGCTCGCGTCCTCCGAGCTTGCCGCCGTGTTCATCGACGTAGAGGCGAAAGCCGTTCTCGATCGCCTGACCGAGCGCGGCAAACGTACCGGTGTACGGCAGCATCAAACCGATCTTGAGCTTGGCGTTGGACTGCGCGAACGCGGGGACGGCGATGAGCGTCATCGCGCTCGCAAGCAGCGTCGCTCGGAGCGCGTGGTTCCGGTTCCATCGTTTCATGTTGTCTCCTTGATGACGTGGTTGTGCGTGTTGGTTGGCGATGCGGACGCAAGCGTGTGTTCGGAAACAAAGTGTACGGTGGCGTCGATCACCGCATCGGGTCGATCGCGATGCGGCGAATGTCCGCAGCGATCGAGCTTGAGCAACTCGGAGCGAGGCAATGCCGATGCGATGCGATCGATCTGCGCGATCGTGCCGTACCTGTCGTCCCACCCCTGGATCGCCAGCACCGGGCAGGTGATCGCGGGCAGCAGGCCCTCGATGTTCCATGCGCGAAAGTCGGGATCGAGCCAGATATCGTTCCATCCCCGGAACGCCGATTCGACGTCGTCGTGATGGCGCGCGAGCTTGTCGCGAAAGTCTCCTTGCATCCAGGCCTCGCGCACGGCCACGATGCTGTCGAGACCTTCCTGCTCGACAAACAAATGCGGCGCGAGAACGACGAGGCCGGCTACGCAATCGGGAAAACTCGCCGCGTAGATCAGCGCGATCGAGCCGCCGTCGCTGTGACCGAAGAGCCAGGGCGAATCCGAGTCGACATCCGCGTCGGCATTGATCGCGAGTGCGTCCAGCAGCGCCGGCAACACGAGGCGCGCCTGCCTGTGCATGAAGTCGGGCCGCCACTTGACATGATGCGGGCGCGGCGTCGATCGACCGTAGCCCGGCCGCGAATAGACGAGCCCCCGAAAGCCTCCCGCTTTACATAGCCGATCGGGAAAGTCCTTCCACATCGCGACCGAGCCGAGGCCTTCGTGGAGAAAGACCACGAGAGGCGCGAGGCGAGAGCCATCGATCCGGCGGTACTCGATGGTCAACGCTTCGCCGGCGACGACGATATTCGCGGCGCTGCTCGCGAGCTCGCTCATGACGCGCCCGGCACGTTGGAGCGCTCGCGCAGCTTGAAGCGCTGAATCTTTCCGGTTGCGGTCTTGGGCAACTCGCTCACGAACTCGATCTCGCGCGGATACTTGACCGGCGCCAGACGCGACTTGACGAAGGCTTTCAATTCGTCGGCGAAATCTGTCGCCGCGGCCGCGATCGCGTCACCCGACTTCAGGACGACATACGCCTTCGCACGCGTGAGTCCATTCTCGTCGGGCACGCCGATGACGGCTGCCTCGAGCACCGCGGGGTGCTCCATCAAGGTCGATTCGACTTCGAACGGCGAGACATATTGGCCGCTGACCCTCAACATGTCGTCGCTGCGCCCCGCGTACACGTAATACCCGTCGTCGTCGCGGTAATACTTGTCGCCGCTCTTGGTCCATGCGCCCTGGAAGGTCTCGCGGCTCTTGCTGCGATTGGACCAATACATCAGCGCCGAGCTCGGTCCGTGGATGTAGAGATCGCCGACCGCGTTGGCCTCCGCGATCACGCGGCCGCTCTCGTCGCGCAGTTCGACCTCGTATCCCGCGACCGGCTTGCCGGTCGTGCCGTAACGCACGTCGCCGGGACGGTTCGACAGGAAGATGTGCAGCATCTCGGTCGAGCCGATGCCGTCGATGATGTGGCAGCCGAAGTGCGCCGTGAAGCGCTCACCGATGTCGCGCGGCAAAGCTTCGCCCGCCGACGAGCACATGCGCAGCGCCACCTGATCGCGCGCCGGCAGCGCAGGTGATGCGAGCATGCCGGCGAATCCGGTCGGCGCGCCGAAGAAGACCGTGGGGCGGTGCGCGCGCATCGGCGCGGTGAGCCGCTTGAAGCAGGCGTCGGGTGTCGGCCTCTCGGCCATCAGCACGACGGTGGCTCCGACCGAAAGCGGGAAGGTCAATCCATTGCCCAGACCGTAAGCGAAGAACAGCTTTGCGGCCGAGAAAGCGATGTCGTGTTCAGTGAGACCGAGCACGGGCTTGGCATAGAGCTCGGCTGTCCAGTAGAGGCTGCCGTGCGCGTGGACCGTGGCCTTGGGTCGGCCGGTCGAGCCCGACGAGTAGAGCCAGAATGCGACGTCATCGGCCATCGTGTCGGCCGCACGCGCCATGGGCTCGTGTTGCGCGATCCACGTCTCGAAGTCTTGCAAGCCCGCGTCGAGCGCAACGCCACCCGTGGGCCGCGACACGATGATGGTTTGCACTTCGTGCGATGCCTGGGACATCGCGTCTTGCAGCACCGGCAGCAGACTCGCCGACACGAGCGCGGCCTGCGAGCGGCTGTTCGCGAGAATGAACGCATAGTCGCTCGCGGTGAGCATCGTGTTGATTGCCACCGGAATCACGCCCGCATACAAGGCGCCGAGAAAGCAGACCGGCCAGTCGTTGCAGTCCTGCATCAGCAGCAATACCCGGTCTTCGCGCCGGATGCCGGATGCGCGAAGCGCCGAGGCGAGGCGCCTCGCGCGGCGCTCGAGTTCGCCATAGGTCATCGTGCCCGACGCGCCATCGGACTTGTCGACCGCATCGTCGACATAGGCGGTCTTGTTCGCGCGGCCCGCATTGAGGTCGAACACGTGCCGAGCGAAATTGAATCGCTCGGCAGGCGCCTCCACCGCGACTTCGGTCATGCATCGTCTCCCTGCGCTGCTGCGATCATGTCGCACCGAATATTGCGCACTCTTTCAAGCTGCGCATGTTGAATAATTCACGCCGTTGCATGAAACTTACGGAGCGGCTAAATCAGCGTCAAGCATTATATTGCATCTCACGCGCCCTATTGATGGCACGCGACAGATTCTGGAGGAACCCACCCATCATGACCATCAGGGAAAGCGCGGGCAAGGCAAGCGCTGCACCGAGCGACAAAGAGATCGTCGACACATCGTTGCGAGAACCCTTTCTCGTCGCGCTCGGCGAGCGCGTGCGGTCCCTGCGCGCGAGAAAGGGGATGACGCGGCGCTCGCTCGCCATGGCGTCGTCGGTCTCCGAGCGCCACCTCGCGAACCTCGAGCTCGGCGTCGGCAACGCTTCGGTTCTGGTGTTGCGCCAGGTCGCGGGCGCGCTCGAATGCATGCCGGCCGATCTGTTGGGCGACGACATCGACTCGCCCGAATGGCTGTTGATTCGCGCCCTGATTCGCGGGCGCGACGACAAGGACCTGCGACGCGCGCGGCTCGCGCTCTCGGAGCTGTTCGGCGCCGGTGCGCGGCCCGAGGCGCGCATGCAGCGCATCGCGCTGATCGGTCTGCGCGGGGCGGGCAAGTCCACGCTCGGACACAGGCTCGCCGAGGACATGGGCGTGCCCTTCGTCGAACTCAATCGAGAGATCGAAAGAGTCGCCGGTTACGGGCTCTCGGAGATTCACAATCTGCTCGGTCCCGCGGCTTATCGACGCTACGAGCGTCGCGCGCTCGAAGAAGTCGTTCAACTCCATCCCGAGGCCGTAATCGCAACTCCGGGGGGCATCGTGTCAGACCCCGCGACCTTCAACCTGCTGCTGTCGCACTGCTACACGGTGTGGTTGCAGGCGGTGCCGAGCGAGCACATGCAGCGCGTGATAGCCCAAGGCGATATGCGACCGATGGCGGGGCACGCCGAAGCGATGGACGATTTGAAGCGCATCCTTGCCGGACGTGCCGCATTCTATGGCAAGGCCGATCTGGCCTTCGACACGTCGGGCAAGACGATCGACGATTGTTACGCAGCGCTCGCGGTGGCGCTGTCGCATGCGATCGGCAGACCGATTGGCCTCGGGGTGGGAGAAATGCATTAAAACGCACAAAAAGTATTGACTGGTGTTCGATTGATAGGCAATATATTGCCTGTCTCCCATCGGCTTGCCTGCACGATTTTGCATGTTATTCATCCTTCTTCTTCTTTGCGGAGCTACGCATGGAAACCGCCGAATTAAGTTCTCCTAAAGCGTCGCAGCAGGTCCTCCCCGTCACCGACGCTGTGGCGATGGCGACCGTCGACTACCGCACCGAGCCATCGCGCTACCGGCATTGGTCGCTCGCGTTCGCTGGGCCGATCGCGACCCTGAGCCTGGACATCGACGAAGACGCCGGCGTCCGGCCGGGCTACAAGCTCAAGCTCAACAGCTACGACCTCGGCGTCGACATCGAACTCAATGATGCGGTCAATCGCATCCGCTTCGAGCATCCCGAAGTGCGCAGCGTGGTCGTCACGAGTTCGAAGGACCGCATCTTCTGCTCGGGCGCAAACATTTTCATGCTCGGTGTATCGCCGCATGCTTGGAAGGTCAACTTCTGCAAGTTCACCAACGAAACGCGCAATGGCCTCGAAGACTCGAGCGCGCATTCGGGACTGAAATTCATCGCCGCGGTCAATGGGGCATGCGCGGGCGGCGGCTACGAGCTCGCACTGGCGTGCGATGAAATCATCCTGATCGATGATCGTTCGTCGGCCGTGAGCCTGCCCGAGGTTCCGCTGCTCGGCGTATTGCCCGGCACGGGAGGGCTTACTCGGGTAACCGACAAGCGTCACGTACGCCACGATCTGGCCGATGTGTTCTGCACCACCACCGAGGGCGTGCGCGGCGCGCGCGCGAAGGAGTGGCGGTTGGTCGACGAGATCGCGAAGCCCGCGGTGTTCGCGCAGAAGGTCGCCGAGCGTGCCGCAGCGCTGGCCGAGCAAAGCGATCGTCCTGCCGATGCGAAGGGCGTCGCACTCACGAAGATCGAGCGCACCGTCGAGGCCGATGCCTTGCGCTATTCGCATGTCGAGGTCGTGATCGATCGATCGAAACGCATGGCGACCTTCACCGTCAAGGCGCCGGCAGGAGTGCAGCCCGAAACCATCGATGCGATCCTCGCAGCCGGCGCCGCGTGGTGGCCACTCGCGGTCGCGCGCGAGCTCGACGATGCGATTCTCTCGATGCGCACCAACGAGCTCGGCATCGGCACCTGGGTACTCAAAACCTCGGGCGATGCCGCGGCCGTGCTCGCGTCCGACGCGATGCTGATGCAGCACAAGGACGATTGGTTCGTGCGCGAGACCATCGGCTTCCTGCGGCGCACGTTCTCGCGCCTCGATGTCTCGTCGCGCTCGTTGTTCGCGCTGATCGACGAAGGTTCGTGCTTCGCCGGCACGCTCTTCGAGCTCGCGCTCGCGTGCGATCGCAGCTACATGCTCGCGTTGCCTGACGCGCGCGCGCCCACAATCACCGTCAACGAGATGAACTTCCGCCTCTATCCGATGGCGACCGATCAATCGCGCCTCGCTCGTCGCTTCTACGATGAAGAGCCCGCCCTGGCGGCGGTCCGCGCGCAATCGGGCGAAGCGCTCGACGCCGAGGCCGCCTTGAAGATCGGTCTCGTCACTTTCGCGCCCGACGACATCGACTGGGCCGACGAAGTCCGCATCGCATTGGAAGAACGCGCCACCATGTCGCCCGATGCCCTGACCGGCATGGAAGCGAACCTGCGATTCAATGGCCAGGAGACGATGTTCACGCGCGTCTTCGGCCGTCTCACCGCGTGGCAGAACTGGATCTTCATTCGACCCAATGCGGTCGGCGAGAAGGGCGCGTTGAAGCTCTACGGCAAGGGCGAGAAGGCGCAGTTCGACTGGAACCGCGTGTGAAGCCGATGTGCCGTCTTCCCGTCGAAGGCCGGGACCCAAGTTAGCGTCACAAAATTCGCAATGAGGAGCCGCAATGTCCGCCATCGACTACAGCACCAAGATCCCCAACAACGTCAACCTCGCCGAAGACAAGACGCTGCAACGCGCGCTCGAACACTGGCAGCCCGAGTTCCTCAACTGGTGGCAGGACATGGGGCCCGACGGGTCGCACAATCACGACGTCTATCTGCGCACCGCGACCAGCGTGGATGCGGGCGGCTGGGCCCACTTCGATCACGTCAAGATGCCCGAGTATCGCTGGGGCATCTTTTTGAATCCCGCGGATGCAGGGCGCAAGATCAATTTCGGCGAGAACCTCGGCAAGCATGCGTGGCAGGATGTTCCCGGCGAGCATCGCGCCAACCTGCGTCGCATCATCGTCACGCAGGGCGACACCGAGCCCGCGTCGGTCGAACAGCAGCGCCATCTGGGCCTGACCGCGCCGTCGATGTACGACCTGCGCAACCTCTTCCAGATCAACGTCGAGGAAGGTCGACATCTGTGGGCGATGGTCTATCTGCTCCACAAGTATTTTGGCCGCGACGGTCGCGAGGAAGCCGAGGCGCTGCTTCACCGCAATTCGGGAGACGTCGACAACCCGCGCATCCTGGGCGCGTTCAACGAGCGCACGCCCGACTGGCTGGCGTTCTACATGTTCACTTACTTCACCGATCGTGACGGAAAGTTTCAGCTCAATGCGTTGGCCGAGAGCGGATTCGATCCGTTGGCGCGCACCACCAAATTCATGCTGACCGAAGAAGCGCATCACATGTTCGTGGGCGAGTCGGGCGTGTCGCGCGTGATCGCGCGCACTTGCGAAGTGATGAATCAACTGAAGACCGACGACCCGGAGAAGATTCGCGCGGCCGGCGTGGTCGATCTGCCGACCCTGCAGCGCTATCTGAATTTTCACTACTCGGTGACGGTCGATCTGTTCGGCGCCGACGAGTCGAGCAACGCGGCGATCTTCTACAACTCGGGATTGAAGGGCCGCTACGAAGAAACCAGACGAGGCGACGATCATCGTCTGCAAGGCCAGACTTACAAGGTGCTCGCGGTGCAGGACGGACGTCTCGTGGAGCGCGAAGTACCGATGCTGAACGCGTTGAACGAGGTGCTACGCGACGACTTCATCAAGGACTCGATCGGCGGCGTCAATCGCTGGAACAAGGTGTTCGAGAAGGCCGGCCTGCCGCATCGATTGATGGTGCCGCACAAAGCGTTCAATCGCCGTATCGGTTCGTTGTCGAACGCACGCGTGAGTCCCGATGGACGCGTCGTCAGCGAGGCCGAGTGGACCGCGCACGAGCGCGCATGGTTGCCGTCGGCCGAAGACCGTGCTTTCGTCGCATCACTGATGGGCCGCGTCGCCGAGCCCGGCAAGTTCGCCAACTGGATCGCGCCGCCACCGATGGGAATCAACAAGCAGCCGATAGATTTCGAATACGTGCGCTTCAATTGACCGGCTGCCGATACGAAAGATGAAGTGCCGCTCACTTGCACGTCGTCCCGGCGCAGGCCGGGATCCTAGTGGTTTTCGGACCATGATCGCGGACTTGGACCCCGGCCTTCGCCGGGGCGACGGTGAAAAGTGATGAGTACTTCAAATGCCGAAGTTCTAAAACAGCATCTGATCGACCCCGAGATCTGCATACGCTGCAATACCTGCGAAGAAACCTGTCCGGTCGATGCGATCACGCACGACTCGAACAACTACGTGGTCGATGCGAGCAAGTGCAACTACTGCATGGCGTGCATCTCGCCGTGCCCCACGGGCTCGATCGACAACTGGCGCACTGTGATGCGGGTCGAGGCTTACGGCATCGACGAGCAGTTCACGTGGGACGAGTTGCCGGCCGAGAAAGCGATCGAGGCATCGGCCCTCGAGTCTCTCGATGAAACCAGCGCGGCCGAGGAAGAAGTCGCGCTCGAACGCGACGAGGCGCAACTCGCCGATCCGCGTTCGGGTGCGCAGATTCCGCCATGGTCGGCGTCGCATCCCTACGTCAATCTCTACGGCCACAAGTCGCCGATCACGGCGACGGTCGCCGGCAATTTCCGCGTGACCGATCTCGGCACCGAGAGCGATACGCATCACATCGTGCTCGACTTCGGCGGCACGCCGTTCCCGGTGCTCGAAGGCCAGTCGATCGGCATCCTGCCGGCCGGCAACGACGCGCGCGGCAAGCCGCATCACGCGCGCCAGTATTCGATCGCGAGTCCGCGCGACGGCGAGCGGCCCGGCTACAACAACGTGTCGCTGACCGTGAAGCGCGTGACGACCGATTACGGCGGCAATCCGGTGCGCGGCGTCGCATCCAACTACGTCTGCGACCTGAAGAAGGGCGACGAGGTCAAGGTCATCGGCCCGTTCGGGACCAGCTTCCTGATGCCCAACCACGCCGGCTCGAACATCATCATGATCTGCACCGGCACCGGCAGCGCGCCGATGCGCGCGATGACCGAGCGCCGCCGTCGTCGCGTCGCGTTGAACGAGGGCGGCAAGCTGATGCTGTTCTTCGGCGCGCGCACGCAGAAGGAACTGCCGTACTTCGGCCCGCTGATGAACCTGCCGAAGGAATTCATCGACATCAACTTCGCGTTCTCGCGCGCCGATGGGGCCGAGGGACAACCCAAGCGCTATGTCCAGCACCTGATGCGCGAGCGTGCGTCCGACGTCGCCGCGCTGATTCGCGACGACAACACCTGCGTCTATGTGTGCGGCTTGAAGGGCATGGAGGCCGGCGTGCTGGAGGCGCTGCGCGATATCTGCGCGCAGGAGGGCATCGATTGGTCTGCGATGCACGCGCAAATGAAACGCGATGGGCGTCTGCACTTCGAGACTTACTGAGCGCACAACGTCAACGGACATCTCCCCGGCGCAGGCCGGGGCCGCAGTATTTCTTCCTCGCTCATCCACGCAAACTTGGATCCCGGCGTGCACCAGGACGACGGCGCTGGTCGGGTCCATGTCACTTTCCGGTTCGTTGCGCTAAGGTAGCGACGACGCGTCTTGCCCCAGCTCCTTCTGACCAAAATTCCCCCATGAGCGATTCAAGCAAAGCCGCCCTCGTCATCGGCGCGGGCGACGCCACCGGCGGCGCGATCGCGCGACGCTTCGCACGCGAAGGGTTCGCGACGTGTGTCGTCAGGCGTCACGCGGACAAGCTCGCGCCGCTGGTCGATGCAATTCGCGCGGCAGGCGGCGTCGCCCATCCCTACGGCGTCGATGCGCGCAACGAGGAAGCCGTCGTCGCGATGGTCGATGCGATCGAACGCGACGTCGGTGCTATCGAGGTCTACGTCTTCAACATCGGCGCCAATGCACCATCGAGCATCCTGGAAGAAACCGCGCGCAAGTACTTCAAGATCTGGGAGATGGCGTGCCTTGCGGGCTTCCTCACCGCGCGCGAGGTCGCCAGACGCATGGTGGCGCGCGGTCGCGGGACCATGCTCTTCACCGGAGCGACCGCGTCGCTGCGCGGATCGGCCAACTTCGCCGCGTTCGCGGGCGCCAAGCACGCCTTGCGCGCATTGGCGCAGAGCATGGCGCGCGAACTCGGTCCGAAGGGAATCCATGTCGCACACGTCATTATCGATGGCGCGATCGACACCGAATTCATACGCACGCAATTCCCCGACCGTTATGCGATGAAAGAAGACGACGGCATCCTCGACCCCGAGCATATCGCCGAGAATTACTGGTACCTGCACACCCAGCCGCGCGACGCATGGACGTTCGAACTCGATCTGCGTCCGTGGATCGAACGCTGGTAGGCTCGCATTCAAACCCAACCGCAATCTCGAACATCACGATGACCAAAGCAGTGGAATTCTTTTTCGACGTCGGTAGCCCGGCTTCGTATCTCGCAGCCACGCAGTTGCCGCGCATCTGCGCAGAAACCGGCGCGACGCTGATCTATCGTCCGATGCTGCTCGGCGGCGTATTCCAGGCCACCGGCAACGCATCGCCTGCGAGCGTTCCGGCCAAGGGACGCTATGTCTTCGACGACCTCGAACGCCACGCGCGGCGCTACCACGTGCCGTTCAATCGCAACCCTTACTTCCCGATCAACACCTTGCTGTTGATGCGCGGCGCGACTGCGATGCAATTGCGGCATGCCGAGCGTTTTCACGCGTACATCGATGCGGTGTTCCGCGCGATCTGGGTCGATCGATGCGACATGAACGATGCCTCGGTCGTCGCCGGCGTACTCCACGAAGCGAAGATCGACGCAGCGATGGTGATGGCCGAGATCACCGATCCCGTCGTCAAGGCGGCGTTGAAGGCAACCACCGAAGAAGCGGTCGCACGCGGCGTCTTCGGCGCACCCACCTTCTTCATCGGCAACACGATGTGGTTCGGGCAGGACCGGCTCGAGTTCGTGCGCGAAGCGCTGGGCGCGCCTTCCACGATCGGCATCTGACGATAAACACCATCATTGCTACTCGTTGTATCGAGAGCGGCCATACCTTGTTGCACTCGGACCGCGACTTCGATGCCTTCGCGACCCACCTGGGTCTGCGGGTGGCGTTTTTGGAAGCCTGACCAGGAATATTCGATGTCTGATCCGAACGATCTACGTCACCACACGCTTACTTCCGACGCCGCGCTCGATCAACTCTTTCGGCACGCGCGCACCCACAACGGCTGGCAGGAAGGCCGGCCCATCAGCGACGCGCAATTGCACGCGCTCTACGATTTGTGGAAGATGGGACCGACTTCGGCCAACTGTTGTCCGGCGCGCGTCGTGTTCGTGAAATCGGCCGAAGCCAAGGAGAAGCTCAGGCCCGCGTTGTCGGAAAAGAATCGCGCGAAAACGATGGCCCCGGTCGTCGCGATCATCGGCATGGACATGGAGTTCTACGAAAAACTGCCGCAGCTCTTCCCGCACGACGATGCGCGCAGTTGGTTCGCCGGCAAACCCAAGCTGATCGAAGACACCGCATTTCGCAATTCGAGCCTGCAAGGCGCCTACCTGATCCTCGCGGCGCGCGCGCTCGGCATCGACACCGGTCCGATGTCGGGCTTCGACAATGCCAAGGTCGACGAGGCTTTCTTCGCGGGTACGAAGGTCAAGTCGAATTTCATCTGCAGCCTCGGCTACGGCAATCCCGACAAGCTCTTCCCGCGCAGCCCGCGCCTGTCGTTCGACGAAGCGTGCCGAATCGCGTGATCAGCGGCGAGTTGCCGGTCCTCGAGACGCAGCGCCTTCGCATCGCGCATACGCGACCCGGCTACGAAGTCGGGATGGTCGCGTTCTTCGAGCGCAACCGCGAGCACTTCGCGCGCTGGGATCCACCCGCGCCGCCCGACTTCTACAGCCTCGCGTTCTGGGAACGTGGCATCGCGCGCAGCATCGACGACTTCGCGGCGGATCGCTCGGTACGCTTCGATCTCTTCGACGCCGCCATGCCTGAGAGCCGTACCGTGATCGGCCGCATCGGCTTCTCGCAGATTTTTCGCGGGCCATTTCAGTCGTGCATCCTCGGCTACCAGATCGACGCCGCGTACGAAGGCAAAGGCCTGATGCGCGAAGCGTTGAAGGAAGCGATTCGCTACATGTTCGAGGTCAAGGCGCTGCATCGCGTGCAGGCCAATCATGTGCCCGAGAACCAGCGCAGCGCGTCGCTGCTCGCGCGACTCGGCTTCGTGCGCGAAGGACTGGCTGCGGACTATCTCTTCATCAATGGCGCATGGCGGGATCACGTGCTCAACGCGCTGACCAATCCGCACTTCGATGCTTCGGAGCTGGCGACGTCGTAGAGGCCGGTCAACGCGTCTCCCGCAGCAACGCCAGGATCGCGTCGCGATGTTCATCGAGCATCGGCGGCGGCAAGCCGTAGCGTGGAGGCGTGCCCGACATCCGCATCGGGTTGGCCACCAGCGTCACATGGCCGGCCAGCGCATGCGGCAGGGTGATCTTCATCGCGCGCGCCTGCACCTGCGGGTTCTCGAACACCTCGGCGATGTTGTCGATCGGGCCGCACGGCACGTCGACCGCTTCGAGTTCGGCGATCCATGTGTGCTTGTCGCGGCCCATCAGGATCGCTTCGAGCAAGGGAACGAGCACGTCGCGGTTCTTCACGCGCGCGGGGTTGGTCGCGAAGCGCGCATCGTCGGCAAGACCCACGCAACCGGCGGCCTCGCAGAAGCGCCTGAACTGCAGGTCGTTGCCGATGGCGAGGATGAGGTGGCCGTCGGCGCAAGGGAACACCTGATACGGCACGATGCTCACGTGCGCGTTGCCGGCGCGTCCCGGGACCGTGCCGCTGTTCAGATACGCGGTGTTCATGTTGGCCATGGTCGCGATCATCACGTCGAGCAGCGCCATGTCGATGTGCTGGCCTTCGCGGGTCTTGCGCACGTGAAGCAGCGCCGCGAGGATCGCGGTCGTCGCATAGATGCCGGTCAACAGATCGCTGATCGCGATGCCCGCCTTCTGCGGCGGACCGCCATGGCAATGCGGACACGCATTCTCGCGCTCGCCGGTGATCGCCATGAAGCCCGACAGACCCTGCACGATGAAGTCGTAGCCGGGACGCCGCGCCCACGGCCCGGTCTGCCCGAAGCCGGTGATCGAGCAATAGATCAAGCCGGGCTTGTCCTTCGCGAGCGACGCATAGTCGAGCCCGTACTTCGCGAGCTGACCGACCTTGTAATTCTCGATCACCACGTCGCTCTTCATCGCGAGTTCGCGCACCATGCGCTGACCTGCCGCGCTCGCGAGGTCGATCGCGATCGACCGCTTGCCGCGGTTGGCCGCGACGTAATAGGTCGAGACCGCGGTGTCGTCGCCGTTCTCGTCCTTCACATAGGGCGGGCCCCACGCGCGCGTGTCGTCGCCGCCGTCGTGCGTAGCCGATGCGGGCCGCTCGACCTTGATGACTTCGGCGCCGAGGTCGGCGAGGTTCTGCGCGCAATACGGTCCCGCCAGCACGCGTGTGAGGTCGAGGACGCGCACGCCCTCAAGTGCGGATGGCGCATGGCGCGAGCTATCGTTGGATTCCATTCTTGCGTTCAGGTCGTGAGGCCGGAAGGACGGGGGGCTGACTATAATCCGCCTCCTGCCGAATCTCCTCTTCAACCGATCAAAGGAACCCAATGTATCTGGGTCGCGCGCGCTTTTTGTCTCGTTTCTTTTTCCTCAGCGCTGCAGCGCTCGCGTTCGCGGCGATCCTCCCGCGCGCCGCATTCGCCGCCACCGAAGTGCGCATATGGCACGCGATGACCGGCGTCCCCGCCGAGACCTTCGCGGCGATTGTCGAGCGCTTCAACACCGAGCAGAAGAACTATCACGTCGAGCTCGAATACAAAGGCGACGACAAGACCACGACCGCCGCGGGAATCGCCGCGCTGAAGTCGCACGCCGGACCCGACCTGCTGCAAGTCACCGACGTGCAGAGCGGCGAGTTGCTGGCCGTGAAAAACAGCACGCGAGCGCTGTACGAAATCCTGCCGCTCGCGAAGTCGAAGGACTTCGATTTCTTCCTTCCCGCGGCGGTGATGTTCATGAAGGACGAGCGCAATCGCCTGCGCGCCTTTCCGCTCGAAGCGTCGGTGCCGGTCCTGCTCTACAACAAGAACGTCTATGCGAAATACGGCGTGCCGACCGACCAGCCCCCGGCGACCTGGCGCGACCTGCAAAAGCAGTTGATCGCGATTCAGGACGTCGGTCGCGGCATGAAGTGCAGCTATACGTCGAGCGACCAGGCGTGGATCCACATCGAGAACCTCGGCGCGCTGCACGGCGAAGCGATCGCGACGAAGAACAACGGTCTCGACGGACCCAATGCAACACTGACCTTCAACGATCTGCTTCATGTGCGCCACATCGCGATGATGACGAGTTGGGTCAAGAGCGATCTTTATGTGCCCAAGGGTCATGGCGAAGAAGGCGACGCGCGCTTCGCGTCGGGCGAGTGCGGGGTGCTCACGACCGCGAGCGGATCGCTCGGCGATATTCGCAAGGCGGCAAAATTCGAGATCGGCGTCGCGCCGCTGCCGTTCTACGAAGAGGGCGCGCGCCAGCCGGTCAACACCTTGGTCGGCGGCTCGGCGCTGTGGGCGATCGAAGGGCGTTCGCACGATGTCTACAACGGCATCGCGACTTTTCTCGCCTATCTCGTCACGCCGGTCGTGGCTGCCGAATGGCATCAGAAGACCGGCAGCCTGCCATGGACCAGCGCGGCCTGGATCGCTTCCGAACGCACCGGCTTCTACGACAAATTGCCCGGGCTGGCGGGCATCATGAAGGGCGCCGCAACCTCGCTGAGCGCGGCCACGCGCGGCGTCCGTCTGCCCCACTACGACAAGGTTCGCGCCGTGATGGATGCGCAGCTCGACGCGGTGTGGTCCGGTCAAAAGCCGCCCAAGCTCGGACTCGACGACGCGGTGCGCCTGGGTGATATCGCGATGAAGGAATCGGGCAGCGCCGCACCTGTCGCGGCAACGTCGAAAGAAACCAGGAAGCCGCTCGTGAAGAACAAGCAGGCGGGCAAAAGTTGATCCACTCGGGCATCCCGACGCCAACATGACGCGTCCCTTCTGGCCCGGTCCGCGCCGGCTCGCGCATCGCGGCGGCGGCGCACTCGCGCCCGAGAACACGATCGCAGCGATACGCGCAGGCATCGCGCACGGCTATCGCGCGATCGAGTTCGACGTGATGCTCGCGGCCGACGACGTGCCGGTGCTGATGCACGACCCGGACTTCGGCCGCACCATCGCGGGCGAAGGCCGTGTGGCCGAGACGCAATCGACCGATCTCGTCCAGCGCGACGCGGGCTCGTGGTTCGATGCGGTGCGCTTCGCGGGCGAGTCTGTGCCGACCTATGAAGACGTGGTCCGCTTCTGCCGTGCACATCGCGTGTGGATGAACGTCGAGATCAAGCCCTCGATGGGAGCGGACGTGCCGACCGGGCGCATCGTGGCCGAGATGACCGCGCGTCTCTTCGCCGATCGACATGACCATGCCGCCGGCGACGACGATGTCGCCAACGCGCTGCCGCTGTTCTCGTCGTTCAGTGTCGAAGCGCTCGTCGCCGCGCGCGCGGCGGCTCCGCAGATCGCGCGCGGGCTGCTCGTCGAGGCCCTTGCCGAAGACGACATCGAGCAGGCGCACGCGCTCGACTGCATCAGCATGCACGTCGATCATCGACACCTCGACGCCGCGACCGTTTCGCGGCTCCACGATGCGGGGTTCGCCATCCTCGCGTACACGGTCAACGACCTCGCGCGCTTGAACACGCTGCTCGGTTGGGGCGTCGACGCGATCTGCACCGACCGCATCGATCTGATCCGCGCGGCCGGCTAATTACGCGAACTTGCGTCAGCGCCTGCGGTCGGACCTTACTCGCCATTCGATCATGGACTCCAAGCTATCCACCTTGCCCGATACGCGCAATCGCAGCGACGATGCGCTGCTCGACAAGATTCAAGAGGACTCTTTTCGCTACTTCTCCGAGTCCTGCAACACCGCCAATGGATTGATCTGCGACTCGACCCAGCCCGGCTACCCATGCAGCATCGCCGTGGTGGGGTTTGCGCTGGCCACCTACTGCGTTGCGGTCGAACGCCAATGGATGACGCGCGACGAGGCCATCCTGCGCACGCTTGCCGCGCTGCGCTTCTTCGATCAGGCCGACCAATCGGGCGCTCCGGAGGGCGTCGGTTACCGTGGCTTCTTCTATCACTTCCTGCATATGGACACGGGCGCGCGCGACTGGAACAGCGAGCTGTCCACGATCGACACCGCGTTGCTGGTCGCGGGCATGTTGACTGCTGCCCAATACTTCGACGGTGACGACGCGCGTGAACGCGAAATTCGCGTCACCGCGCACAAGATTTACGAGCGCGTCGATTGGGCCTGGGCGTGCAATGGAGAAGCCACGCTCAGCATGGGCTGGACGCCCGAGCAGGGCTTTCAGGAGTGGCGCTGGAAGGGCTACAACGAGGCGCTGGTGCTCTACACGCTGGCGCTCGGTTCGCCCACCCATGCGGTGACGCAAGAGGCGTATGCGCAGTGGCTGTCGACCTATCGATGGAGAAGCGCCTATGAGTTCTCGTATGTGTATGCGGGGCCGTTGTTCATTCACCAGTTCTCTCACATCTGGATCGACTTTCGCGAGATCCGAGACGCCTACATGGCGCGGCGCGGACTCGACTATTTCGAGAACAGCCGGCGCGCGACCTATGTGCATTGCCGGTACGCCGAGGACAACCCGCGCAACTTCAAGGACTACGACGCGCGCTGCTGGGGCCTGACGGCTTGCGATGGACCGGGCCCGCTCACGCTCGAGGTCGATGGCCGCGAGCGCACCTTCTTCGGCTACCGCGCGCGCGGCGCGCCCGACGGCCCCGACGACGGCACGGTGGCGCCGTGGGCCGCGATCGCATCGCTGCCGTTCGCGCCCGAGCTGGTGATACCGACGATTCGCTATCTGGCCGAGACGACCTACGACAAGGCCAGCGGCTATGGCTTCACGTGCTCGTTCAATCCGACCTTGCACAAGTCGGCGGGCGATCGCGGCTGGATGTCGCCCTGGCACTTTGGACTGCATCAGGGGCCGATCGTGCTGATGATCGAGAACTACCGCAGCGACCTGGTGTGGCGGCTGATGCGCCGTTGCCCGGCGATCGTGGCCGGGCTGCGTCTGGCCGGCTTCTCGGGCGGCTGGCTGAAGGATGCGATGACGCAGGAGCGCGCTCGATGAGCGCCGCATTCCGTTGCGATCTCTCCGCGCCCTCAAGCGCGTTGCCGCATGTGTGGGAACACACGGTCGGCAGCGACCATGCGCCGATGGCGTTGCGCGCCGACTGGCAGGCGCAACTCGTGCGCGCGCACGACGAACTGGGTTTCAGGCACGTGCGCTTTCACGGCATTCTCGACGACGACGTCGGCACCTTGCTGTGCCAGCAGGAGAAATTGGTCTACGCGTTCTTCAACAGCGATCAGATCTTCGATTTCCTGTTGCGCATCGGCATGAAGCCGTTCGTCGAACTGTCGTTCATGCCGAGCATGCTGTCTTCGGGCTCGACCACGGTCTTCAAATACCGCGGCAACGTCACACCGCCCAAAGACTACGAACAATGGGCGGCTCTGATCGGAAAACTGGTCGGGCATTGGGTCGATCGTTACGGTCTCGCCGAAGTGCGGCAGTGGTTCTTCGAGGTCTGGAACGAACCGAACCTGAAGGCGTTCTGGACCGGCAAACAGGCCGATTACTTCAAGCTCTATCAATACACGGTCCGGGCGATCAAGGCAGTCGACAGAGAACTCCAGGTAGGCGGTCCGGCGACCGCGGAGAACGCCTGGGTGAGCGAGTTCCTCGAGTTCTGCGCCGCCAACCATGTGCCGGCCGACTTCGTCAGCACGCACCACTATCCGACCGACGCCTTTGTTCAATCCGGCGACGATAGCGAGACACAGTTGTCGAAGAGCCATCGCAGCGTGTTGCGCGATCAGGCGCGCGCGACGCACGAGCGCGCGCGAGGCACGCCGGTCTACTACACCGAGTGGTGCACGTCGTCGAACCCCTTCGACCCGTTGCACGACGAGCCGTATGCGGCCGCGTTCGCGACCAAGACCAACATGGAAGCGGTTGGTTTCGTCGACGGCTACAGCTGGTGGACGTTCTCCGATATTTTCGAAGAGAACTATCTTTCTTCGGTGCCGTTCCATGGCGGCTTCGGCTTGTTGAATATCCACGGCATCGCCAAGCCCGTCTATCGCGCTTATCAATTGCTGCATGGCCTCGGGTTCGAGCAATTGCCGGTCGCGGGCTCGCATGCCACCGTCGATGCCTGGGTCGCGCGCGGCGACGACACGTTCACCGTACTCGCGGTGAATTCGGCCTTGCCTAGGCAGCCGATCGTAACCGAGGACGCGCGCGTCACGCTGACCCGTGCCGTGCGCCCGACCGCAGCCACCATCGCGCGCATCGACGATGACCACGCCAACGTCAAGCGCGCATGGCTGGCGATGGGTGCCCCCGAATATCTTTCAGCCGATCAGGTGAGGATGCTGCACACGGCATCCGAACTCGAGTACCTCGCGCAGCCTTGCGATTTCGCGGACGGTGCGATCGAGCTCGCGTTCGCGCTGCCGGCGCAAGGGGTTGCCGCGATCACGCTGGACATTCCCTCCGCCGCGACACCACGAGGCTGAGCGATGGGCCGCCACGATTTGATCGCGATCGGCGACCTGCTTAAGCGGCCCTTAAGCATCACCCGCCAGAATGAACGAATCACTTGCGTCGATCTTCGGCGCATGCGTTTTGGAGAAAAGAATGAGAAAAATAATCGGCTTTGCCGGCGCCGCGGTCGGCGCGGGTCTTTCGCTCACGATGATATTTGCTCACGCGCAAGACACCCCTTCCTCACTGATGAACGAAGCCAAGGTATCGGAAGCAAGCGCGCGGGCGACCGCGCTGGCGAAGGCGCCGAACGGAACAGTGCAAAGTTTCGAGTTGGAAAGGGAAAACGGTTTGCTGGTCTGGTCGTTCGATATTGCGAGGCCGCGAACGAAAAACATCATCGAGGTACAAGTCGATGCCATAAGCGGAAAAATCGCATCGGTGAAAACCGAAACTCCGGCGGCGCAGGCGAAGGAGGCGAAGGCCGACCGGTCCGGGAAATAGGCGCTCGCGCGGGCGTGGACCCGCACGCATCGCGTTGATCGACGGTCTGAATGTCGAGATCGATCTTCGGCCGATCGAGCTCACTGCGATTCATAAGTTGGCAACACGCCATCGGCTCACGGTTTACGATGCGCTCTATCTCGACTTGGCCGCACGCGAAGGCGTGGGCCTCGCCACCCACGAAGACGCCTTGAAACGCGCGGTGAAAACCGCGAACGTCACGATCATTTAGCCAGGAAAAAACGCACGTGAAGTCCGCCGAAATTCGCGACAAGTTCCTCGAGTTCTTCGAAGCCGAAGGGCATGCCATCGTGCGTTCGTCTTCTCTGGTGCCGGGCAACGACCCCACGCTCCTGTTCACGAACGCGGGGATGAACCAGTTCAAGGACGTGTTCACCGGCGTCGAGCAACGGCCCTACGTGCGCGCAACCACGTCGCAGAAGTGCGTGCGCGCGGGCGGCAAGCACAACGATCTCGAGAACGTCGGCTACACCGCGCGGCATCACACGTTCTTCGAGATGCTCGGCAACTTCAGTTTCGGCGACTACTTCAAGCGCGACGCGATCCGTTACGCGTGGAAGCTGATCACCGAAGTCTATGGGCTGCCCAAGGACAAGCTGTGGACCACCGTCTACATCGACGACGACGAAGCCTTCGACCTCTGGACGAAGGAGATCGGCGTGCCGGCCGAACGCTGCATCCGCATCGGCGACAAGCCCGGCGGCAAGGCATTCGAGAGCGACAACTTCTGGACGATGGGCGACACCGGTCCGTGCGGCCCGTGCAGCGAAATTTTCTACGACCACGGACCCGACGTGTGGGGCGGGCCTCCCGGCTCGTCGGACGCGGACGGCGACCGCTACATCGAGATCTGGAATCTCGTCTTCATGCAATTCAATCGCGACGAGGCCGGCACGCTGCACAAGCTGCCCAGGCCTTCGGTCGATACCGGCATGGGACTCGAGCGTTTGTCGGCGGTGCTCCAGCACGTGCACAGCAATTACGAGATCGATCTCTTCCAGCAATTGATTACGGCGGCTGCGCGCGAGACCGGCACCAAGGACCTCGCCGACAATTCATTGAAGGTCATCGCGGACCACATTCGCGCGTGTTCGTTCCTGATCGCCGACGGCGTGATTCCGAGCAACGAGGGACGCGGCTATGTGCTTCGTCGCATCGTGCGTCGCGCGCTCCGGCACGGCCACAAGCTCGGACAGACGCAACCCTTCTTCCACAGGCTGGTTGCCGACCTTGCCGGCGAAATGGGCGGCGCCTATCCCGAACTCGTCGAGCAGCGCGAACGCATCGCGAGCGTATTGAAGCAGGAGGAAGAACGCTTCGGCGAGACGCTGGAGAACGGCATGAAGATTCTCGATGCCGAGCTCGCGCATGTAGGCAAGGGCGGCTCGCTGGCCGGCAAGGTCGCGTTCACGCTCTATGACACCTATGGTTTTCCCGTCGACCTTACGGCCGACATCTGTCGCGAGCGCGAGGTCACCGTCGACATGGCGGGCTTCGATGCTGCGATGGATCGCCAGCGCACACAGGCGCGCGCGGCGGGCAAGTTCAAGACGGCAGGCGGCGTCGAGTATGGCGGCGCGAAAACCGAGTTCACCGGCTACGAGCAACTGCACGAGCACGCCAGCGTCATCGCAATCTATGTCGCCGGCACGTCGGTCGATCGCGTCGCTTCCGACGAGGACGCCGTGATCGTGCTCGACCGCACGCCGTTCTATGCCGAGTCGGGTGGACAGATTGGCGATGCGGGCCGGCTCTCGAACGCGAGTGCGCAATTCGACGTCAGCGACACGCAGAAGATTCAACCCGAGGTGTTCGGGCATCACGGTCGCGTGTCGCGCGGCGAGTTGAAGGTGGGCGACCGGGTCGATGCGGTGGTCGATGCCGAGCGCCGCGCGGCGACGGTTCGCAATCACTCGGCCACGCACCTGATGCACAAGGCCTTGCGCGACGTGCTCGGCACGCACGTGCAGCAGCGCGGCTCGCTGGTCGATGCAGGCAAGACGCGCTTCGACTTCTCGCACAACGCGCCGATCAGCGCGGACGAAATTCGCCGGGTCGAGACGATCGTCAACAAGGAAGTGCTGGCCAATGTCGCCACGCGCGTCAACGTGTTGCCGTTCGACGATGCCGTCAAGAAGGGCGCGATGGCGCTCTTCGGCGAGAAGTACGGCGACGTGGTGCGCACGCTCGAGATCGGCACGTCGCACGAACTGTGCGGCGGCACGCACGTGGCGCGCACCGGCGATATCGGCCTCTTCAAGATCGTGTCCGAAGGCGGCGTCGCGGCCGGCGTGCGTCGCATCGAGGCGGTCACCGGCGAGAACGCGCTGGCCGTGGTGCAGGCGCTCGATACGCGCGTGCACGAAGCCGCATCGGCATTGAAGGCGCAGCCCGAAGAAGTGACGCAGCGCATCGGGCAGATCCTCGAGAACGTGAAGTCGCTCGAACGCGAACTCGCGCGCATGAAATCGAAGCTCGCGTCGTCGCAGGGCGACGACCTCGCATCGCAGGCGATCGATGTGGCGGGCAGGAACGGCGCGGGGCTTCGCGTACTCGCAACGCAACTCGAGGGCGCCGACGTCAAGACCTTGCGCGAGACGATGGATCAATTGAAGGCGAAGCTGAAGAGCGCGGTGATCGTGTTGTCGGCGGTCGATGCGGGCAGGGTCAGCCTGATCGCTGGCGTCACGTCCGATCTCACATCGCAGGTCAAGGCGGGCGAGCTCGTCAACTTCGTTGCGCAGCAGGTCGGCGGCAAGGGCGGCGGCAAGGCCGACACCGCGCAGGCGGGCGGCACCGAGCCGTCCAAGCTTGCCGCTGCGCTGGCGTCGGTGCGCGGCTTTGTCGAAGAGCGCACGTGATGCGTGCGAAAGTGCGGCCCGAACATCTGCGCATTCGTCACGCCGAACCTTCCGACTACGAGGCGGTGGCCGCGAGCATGGCGACGCCGATCGCATGCGCGGGAACGTTGCAGTTGCCGTTCCCTTCGATCGAGTCGCGGCGCGAGCGCATGGCCAAGCCCGACTCGAACGCGATGTTGCTCGTCGCCGAAGTTCGCGATCCGGACGCGCCCGGCGGCGCCTATGAAGTCGTCGGCAATGTCGGACTGGATTCTTATGGCCCGTCACGACGCCGCCGTCACGCGATGGGTCTGGGAATGGCGGTTCGCGACGACTGGCAGGGCCGCGGCATCGGCACCGCGTTGATGAGCGCCGCACTCGATCGCGCCGACAACTGGATGAACGTGTTGCGCATCGAGATCACGGTCTTTGTCGATAACGAGCCGGCCATCGCGCTCTATCGCCGCTTCGGCTTCGTTATGGAAGGGCGGCACCGCGCCTATGCATTGCGCAATGGCGTATACGTGGATAGCTATGCGATGGCGCGTCTGCATCCCGATCCACCGATGCTGCCCGGGCCATTGAAGGAGGACTCGTTGTGAATCGAATCTGCATGAGGGTCGTTGTGATCCCCTTGCTCTGCGTCTGCTTCGGCGTCGGCGGCTGCGCCGTCATCGCCGTCGCCGATGCCGTTGGCACGGTCGCGGTCAAGACTGTCGGCGTCGCAGCCGATGCGGCGATCGGCACGGTCAAGGTCGCAGGCAAGGTCGTCGGCAAAGCGGCGGACGCGGCGCTCGGCAGCGACAAGCCGGCGAAGTAACCGTTGTCGATCCCATCGATGCAGCCGTCTGCGCTTGCCTACCGTTTCTGCCCGCGATGCGCTTCGCCGCTCGAATCGCGCGAGACCGCTGGCCGCACGCGCCCGGCGTGTCCCGCGTGTCACTACGTCCAGTGGAACAACCCGCTGCCGGTGCTGGCTGCGCTGGTCGAATACCAAGGCCGCATCCTGCTCGCGCGCAACGCACAGTGGGCTGAGGGGATGTTCGCGCTGGTCACGGGTTTTCTCGAGGCCGACGAGACTCCCGAACAAGGCATGGCGCGCGAATTGAAGGAAGAGACCAACCTCGACACCGACAAGCTCACGCTGATCGGCGTCTATGAGTTCATGCGAAAGAACGAGCTGATCATCGCCTATCATGTCGAGGCGAGCGGCACGATCCGGTTGAATGAGGAGCTGGTGGACTTCAGGCTGATCGCACCCGAACGCCTGCGGCCGCGTCGCGTGGGTACCGGTTACGCGATGGCCGACTGGATGCGCTCGCGGGGATTGCCGGTGGAGTTCATCGATATGCCGAAACCGTCATCGTCGGCAACTCAGATCTTGGACGATCGCCCCCGGACCACCTCGACATGAATCGCATGCAACGACTGATCGAGCGACACCTATGAACACCGATTTGACGACCGACAACGAAGTGGACGCGAAGGGGCTGTTGTGTCCGTTGCCCATCCTGCGCGCGAAGAAAGCCCTGGCGTCGATTCAGAGTGGGCACCTGTTGCGCGTCCTCGCGACCGATCCCGGCTCGGTCCGCGACTTCCAGGCGTTCTCGCGACAGACCGGCAACGAGCTGGTCTCGCAGACCAAGAGCGACGACGGGGTGTGGTCGCATGTGTTGCGGCGTCGGTAGATCCAGTTTGTCGTTCCTGCGCATGCGGGAACCCAGCGGCTTCGGAAAATGCAACGACACTGGGTCCCTGCGGACGAGGGACGACGTTGCGAACTCACCTCACGCTCTTTGCCAGCTTCTTCTCCGGCAACCGCTCATCGGTATTTTTCACCGGCGCGTTCCTGATTGCCGACAGCAGCTCGGAGCAGTCGGCGTCTTTCCCCGGCGCCGTCTCGATCAGAGGAAGCAACGCCGCGAGCGGATTGATCAGGCCCAGCGCAATCGCGCCGCCCACGCGCGTGGCCAGCGGCGCCAATTGGGGACTGACCTTCGGCGATGCGAAGGACCCGTTGACATTGAACGGCGTGCGCAATACCACGATGCTCCGCTGCTTGGGCAGCGGCGTGATCTTCAGGTCGAGCTGTTCGGTTGCGAAGTTGGCGCTGCCGTCAATTCGGATCACGGTGAGGTCGGTATCGATCAACGCGGTCCTGGTCGTCATCGCGCCGTCCTTCATCGCTAAGTCGCCGAGCGCGCATCGCACCAGTGTGTCCTTGTCGCCCAGCAGGTAACGCACGATTTGCGGACCCTGAAGGCCGATCAGCTCCAGCAGCAACGAACTCAATTTGCCGCGACCCATCGCGATCTGCGCGGTGCCGTTCGAGGAGGCCAGCATCGCCGCAATCGAGTTGCCGCGTCCGTCGAGCTTGACGGTCCCATTGAGTCGTCCGAGAGACGCCTTCGAGCTGTCGGTCAATTTGGGCGTGAGGCGAGACAGTCGCAGATCCTTGAAGCGCGCATCGACATCCGCATGCATGGTCGTGTTGCTGCCATCGAAGCGGAAGTTGCCGCCCATCGTGCCGTCGGCAAAGCCGAACGTCAGCGGCGTGAACGACAGCACGCGATCCTGCATCACGACGTGCATGTCGAGATTGTCGAAGGGAAGCGACCCTGCGTTCTTGATCGCCTTCGCGGTGAAGCGCACGTCGGCGTCGAGCGTGTCCCATTTTTCCGTGTCGAATTTGTTTTGCGGCAGCAGCTTGCCTGACTTGGCCGCAACCGCTTCGGCTGCCGCCTTGTTCCCCGCCGGCGTCTTGCCTATCAATGGCGCAAAGTCCGTCAGATCGAGTTGCTTCGAGACCATCGTTCCCGAGACGTACGGACGGCTCCTGTGATCGGCACGCTTCTCGAACATGACCGAACCGGCGAGGTCGCTCGAACCCACCCGACCCGTGAAGTCGTCGTAGCGATAGACGCGGTCGGCGAAGCGCAGGTGTCCGGTCGTCTGGTAGGGCGGCGTCTCGGGCAGGCCCATGCCGACGATGCGCAACCACTCGCCGAGGTTCTGGCCGCTGACTGAGACCTTCAGATCGCCGGCCTTGAGTGCCGCGAGCCCGGTCACGGTGCCATCGGCCGAGACATGCGTGGCGCCGATCGTGGCCTTGGCGTTGAAGGGATAGGCGGTGCTCGTGTCCTGCAGCTTCAACACGTCGCCACCAATGGCGTCGATCGCGAGCTTCAGCCCGTTCCACTTGCCGCTCGCTTTTGCGCCTATGCCTCGTGTCGCGCCGCCGCCTCTGGTATCGAGGTTCTCGCCGCTCAACGTGGCGAGGTCGATCTGCACGTCGGTGTTCCTGTGCTTGACCACATAGCCCACGTGTCCACGATTCAACACGACCTCACCGAACACGACCGACGTGCTCGAATCCTTCTGGTCCTTGTCGAAGTACCAGTTGCGCTTGCCGTCGGCGGACTCTTCGAGGTTGACGATAGGCTTGTCGACGATCAGATGCGGAAGCACGAAGCGCTTGTGCAGCAAGTCGAGGAGCGAGACGGTCGTGTCGACATGATCCACCGACGCCATCTGCGGGGTCGAAGCCCACGCCGGATTGCCGAGCTTGAGACCATCGATCGTGACGCGCGGGCCTTGCAGCCAATAGAGCCAGATGTCGCCGTCGATCGCGAAGCTGCGCCCTGTGCCGTGCTCCACATTCGAGACGATCGTGTCGCGCAGGAAGTTGAGCTTCCAGGGAAACAGGAACGTCGCGCAGATCGCGAGCAGAACGATGACCGGCGCCCACCACCAGGAGATGTGGCGTTTGCTTCGGGAAGGCGTTTCGAACAGGGGCATCGCGTTGTGATGACCGGATCAGGTCAAGGTTCCTCGGAGATCGTCTGAAGCGCGCAACTCAACTGCGACCTGAACTTCCAAACCCGCCCGCGCCGCGATGCGTGGACTCGAACTCCTCGACGATCTCGAACTCGGCCTGCACTACCGGCACGATCACGAGTTGCGCTATGCGCTCGAAGGGCTCGAGCGTGAAGGGCACGGAGCCGCGATTCCACACGCTGACCATCAATTGACCCTGGTAGTCGGAGTCGATCAGGCCGACCAGATTGCCGAGCACGATGCCGTGCTTGTGGCCGAGGCCCGATCGCGGAAGGATCATCGCCGCGTAGCCCGCATCTTCGATGTGGATCGCGAGACCGGTCGGCACGAGCGTCGTCTCGCCGGCCAGGAGTGTCTGCGGCGCGGCGATCATCGCGCGCAAGTCGAGCCCCGCGCTTCCCGCGGTTGCGTAGCTCGGCATCAGGTCGACGACGCGGTCGGCGATGCGGGGGTCGAGTATGCGGACGGCGAGTTTCATCGCGTGTGTGCAGCCGCGCCCGTCACGTGTCCGCGCTCGCGTGCGAGAGATCGAAGGCTTCGGCGAGCAACTCGCAGGAACGCAGACGCGCCTCGTAGCTCGCGGCCACGGTGAGCACGACGATCTCGTCGGCCGCGAATTCGGCTTGCAGTTCGAGCAGGCGCTCCGCGACTATCGCGGGTGTGCCGATGATGCTGCGTGCCCGCTCGCGCACGATGATCGAAAGTTCGCGCGCGCCGATCTGACCGCTTTCGAATACCTCGCGCGCTTCTTCGAGATTGGGGATCGGCACGTTCAGGCCGAGCGCCATCTGCAAACGTCGCAGATCGACGGAACGCGAAAGCGCCATCGCGTCTTCATCGTTGTCCGCGCAGATCGCGAACACCGCGACCGCGCAGTAGGGCGCAGGCTCGCCGTCTCGCGCGACGAAGTCTTTTCGATATGCGCGCGCAACGCCGCTGCCGCCTTCCGCGTTGATGAATTGCGCGAAGGCGAATCGATAGCCGAGCTTGGCGGCCAGCGCGCCGCCGAAGTCCGACGAGCCGAGCATCCACAGCTGCGGGCGCGTATCGACCGCAGGCTGAAGCACGACGCCGTGCGCCAGATGATCGTCGGGCAACGACGGCCTGCCCGGCGCGAGCATGCGCGGTCCGAGCAGCATCGCGAGCTCCTCGGCCTGCTGCGGAAAAAATTCGCCACGGTTGTATTCGCCCGCGGCCACCGCCTGCGCGGTGCGCTGATCACCGCCCGGTGCGCGGCCCACGCCCAGATCGATGCGATTGGGAAACAGCGCTTCGAGCATCAGGAATTGCTCGGCCAAGTTGAACGGACTGTAGTAAGGCAGCATCACGCCGCCCGAGCCGATGCGAATGCGGCGCGTCGCGGCGCCGATGCGCGCGATCATCACCTCGGGCGCGGGATTGGCGACCGCGAAGAGGCCGTGATGTTCGGCACACCAGAAGCGCGTGTAGCCGAGGTCGTCGGCGAGCGTCGCGAGTTCGACCGTTGCCGCGACCGCGTCGGCGACGCTGTGGCCCGATATCACCGGCGTCTGGTCGAGGATCGAGAGAACGGCGCGTTGCGTCACGGCCTGTCCTTGATCTTGGCGCGTGACGATGCGCGCTGCGTGGGCATCGCCGTAAAGACGTCGGCCACTGTCGCAGCGGCGGGCGGAACGGACCTCGCGCGGAATCGCTTGATCGCCCACGACACCAGCGCGCCGCCCGCGACCATCAACACCACATTCGAAGTCGGTCCGAGAAATCCGATCAGGATCAGGATGACGCCCGCGGCAATCGCCAATGCGTCGACGACGGTGCCGACAGAGGGCGCCGTCCCGAGCTCATCGCGCCTCATCAACGCCGACGCGATCGCGGTCGCCGCGGCGGGAGAAAGCGCCGATGCGCCGTTCGAAGGCGAGTGCACCGTCGACGCCTGTGGCCTGGTCGAAAGAGCGACACCGCTCTTTGCATCGCGCGATCTCTCGAGCGACGACTTGAACGCGGGCAACGTCATCGCCACGGACATTGGGTCGCTGCGCCGATCGGTATCGGGGCCCATCGTCGCGGCGACCAGCGAGGCCGCACGCTCTTTCATCAACGCGTCGATGTAGCGGACATAGTCGCCGTCCGGAGGTCCGTTGTCGAAGCGGATCATCGCGATGCCGACGTTGTGTCACCCCGTCCGTCACCCCGCATGCGCTCGGCGATCGCCGCAACGAGTTGGCGTGCGAGCGTGAGCTTGTCGGCGCGTTCAAGCACCGTGCGGCCGTTCGCGTCGTAGAGCGTGAGCGCATTCTCATCACGACCGAAGGCTTCGTGCGCATGATTGCCGACGATGAGCTGAACGCGCTTCTTCGCAAGCTTGGCCTCCGCGTTCGCGTCGAGGTCGTCGGTCTCGGCGGCGAAGCCCACGCAATACGGCGCGTCGGGCAATGCGGCGACCGAGGCGAGGATGTCGGGATTGGCCGCAAACTTCAGTGTCGGCGCACCGGCATCATGGGCGGTCTTCTTGATTTTTTGATGGGCGACATTGACCACATGCCAGTCCGCCACCGCCGCAACCGCGATGAAGCAGTCGGCCTTCGATACCTGTTGCATCACCACCGCATGCATCTCGCGCGCGGTCTCGACATCGATGCGCGCCACGCCGCGCGGTGTGGGCAACGACGTCGGACCGGCAACCAGCGTCACGAACGCACCGGCTTCGCGCGCCGCGCGCGCAGTCGCAAAGCCCATCTTTCCCGAGGAGTGATTGGTGATCGCGCGCACCGGATCGATCGCTTCGCGCGTCGGCCCGGCGGTGATCAGCACGCGCTTGCCTTCAAAAACTTTCGGCTGGAAGAACGCGATCAGGTCTTCGAGAATCTCGTGCGGCTCGAGCATGCGGCCATCGCCGACTTCACCGCACGCCTGATCGCCCGACGCGGGGCCGAGCACGATCACGCCATCGGCCGCGACCTGCTTCGCATTGCGTTGCGTGGCTGCATTCGCCCACATCTGACGATTCATTGCAGGTGCAATCAACAGCGGACATTCGCGCGCGACGCACAGCGTCGTCAACAGGTCGTCGCAGATGCCGTGCGCGAGCTTGGCGATGAAGTCGGCCGACGCCGGCACGACCGCGATCGCATCGGCGTCGCGCGACAGATCGATGTGCGCCATGTTGTTCGCCTGGCGCGCGTCCCATTGATCGGTGAACACCGCACGACCGGTCAGCGCCTGCATCGTCACCGGCGTGATGAAACGGGTCGCCGCTTCGCTCATCACGACCTGCACCGTCGCCCCATGATCCTGAAGACGGCGCGCGAGTTCGGCCGACTTGTACGCGGCGATGCCGCCGCTCAGGCCGAGTACCAGATGTTTGCCCGCGAGGTCGTTCATGGTTTCGTCGTGCGCGCTTACCGCGCGCGGCGCACGCGCAGCAGTTCGTCGAGGACGAGAAGTATCGCGCCGATCGTGATCGCGCTGTCGGCGACATTGAACGCCGGGAAGCTCCAGTCGCGGTAGTAGAACAACAGGAAGTCGACGACGTGCCCGTGCAGCAGTCGATCGATCACGTTGCCGAGCGCACCGCCGGCGATCAACGCGAGCGCGCACGAGAACAGGCGTTGCGACGAATGCCTGGCGAGCATGACGACGATGAAGAGCGCGGCGACCACGCCGACGCCGGTGAAGAACCAGCGCTGCCAGCCGCCTGCGCCCGACAGGAAGCTGAACGCCGCGCCCTTGTTGTAGACCAGCGTGAGATCGAAGAAGCCGTGAATGATTTCCCTGCGCGCGCCATATGCAAACATTTTGGCGACGCCGATCTTGGTCAGTTGATCGACGACGATCACGACCACGATCAACGCCAGCCACGGGACGAAGCCGCGACCACGGGGACGAATAATTTTGGGCATCGAGAACGTTGGTGAGGTGAAACGAGCTACGGGCAAAGAGCGGCGGATAATAACCGAGCACCCCCATGCATGACCGAGCACCCCATGTCATTTCGAGCCGAGCGAGAAGTCCCATCCGCTTCGCAGACCATAGCGGCCGAGATTCCTTACGGCGTTCGGAATGACATGGACAAGGCGGGCACAATCGCGCCATGACTCGCACGCCCCCGTCGACAACCGCGCCCCCGCTCACCGGCAGCCTCGCGTCCATCGACGCGTTCTGCGACGCCGTGTGGCTCGAAGACGGTCTGGCAAGCAACACGCTCGACGCCTATCGCCGCGACCTCACGCTGTTCGCGCGCTGGCTGGCCGAACGCGAGACCTCGATCAGCGATGCCAATGAGACCGACCTCGCGGCCTATGTCGCCGCGCGGCATCGCGCGTCGCAAGCGAGCAGCGCCAATCGCCGGCTCGCGGTGCTCCGGCGCTTCTATCGGCATCTGCTGCGAAGCGATCCGTCGCGCGGCGATCCGACGCGTCGCCTGTCGACCGCCAAGCGGTCGCAGCGATTTCCGAAGACCTTGTCCGAAGCGCAGGTCGATGCCCTGCTCGATGCACCCGATGCCGGCACGCCGCTCGGCCTGCGCGATCGCGCGATGCTCGAGCTGATGTATGCGAGCGGTCTGCGCGTATCCGAGCTCGTCACCTTGCATACGCTCGGGATCGGCCTCGATCAGGGCGTGGTGCGCGTGGTCGGCAAGGGCGACAAGGAACGCCTCGTGCCGATGGGCGAGGCGGCGCGCGAGTGGATCACGCGTTATCTGCGCGAGGCGCGGCCGACGCTTGCCGGTGGCCGCGCGCTCGATGCGCTGTTCATCACAGCGCGCCGCCGGATGGAGGGCGAGCGCGGCGGCGGCATGACGCGGCAGATGTTCTGGAAGCTCATCAAGCGTCACGCGATCAACGCGGGCATCACCGCGCCGCTATCGCCGCATACGCTGCGGCACGCGTTCGCGACGCATCTGCTCAATCACGGCGCCGACCTGCGCGTCGTGCAATTGCTGCTCGGGCACGCCGACATTTCGACGACGCAGATTTACACCCATGTCGCGCGCGAACGGTTGAAGGCGTTGCACGCGAAGCATCACCCGCGCGGGTGAGCGTCGATCGGGTTCGGTTGCCGCGCCGTCTGCGAGACCGGCCTGCACGCGTGACGGTCACCCCTTCAGCTTCAGGAGGATCGCATCAACGTCCGCATTCCAGATTCCGCAGCATCGGCGCTCGTCCGCGTCGGCGACGTCACGGGTGATTGCGGCGAAGGCCTGACGGTTGACGGGACTCGACTTGGTCGTTAGTATCGCAATACGTATCCCGTATTACGTATTGCGAGAGGCCGGTATGACGACCATTTCGAAAGTCACTACCAAGTATCAGGCGACCATACCCAAGGACGTCCGCGAGTTCCTGGGCGTGAGGCAGGGCGATGCGGTTGCCTATGAAATCGAGGGCGGGGAAGTCAAGCTGCGACGCGCATCGCCGCTCGACCTCGCGTATCACGGCGCGGTCGCCGCGACGCTGACAGAATGGAATTCCAGAGCCGACGACGATGCCTACCGCGACCTCTGATCACGTCGATCTGTCGCGTTTCGATGTCGTGGTCGTTCCCTTTCCGTTCACCGACAAGGCGGCCGCCAAGCGACGGCCTGCGCTTGTGATTTCGAACGCTGCGTCATTCAACCGCCGCGCGGAGCACAGTGTCATGGCGATGATCACGAGTGCCGACAACGCGTCGTGGCCGCTCGACACGCCGGTGACGAACCTTGCGTCCGCGGGACTGCCGTCGCTGTCGGTGGTGCGCATGAAACTCTTCACGCTCGATCATCGCTTCGTGATCCGCAAGTCCGGACGGCTTGCCGTGCGCGATGCGGCGTTGGTGCAGGCCGCGCTCTCTGAATTGTTGTTGCCGAAGAGTTTCCGCGTCGGCAAACTTTGATTGACGGGATTGGTAGTGGTGAGGACTATCCCCGGCGATAGCCCTTCGCGCCGATCGCGCATGCGAGTTCACTGCGAAAGTCTTCGCCCGCGCGAAGCCGCGCGATCGACGATGCGAAGTCGAATTTCGGCGTCCATCGGAGTTCCTTGCGCGCCTTCTCGTTGACGTACACCCCGATCAATCTCGTCGAGCATGGTCTACCTGCGCTTCGCGTATTCGGCTTCGTAGGCGGACACGTGATCCTTCACGATGTCGCGCGCGTTCGATGCTTCGTCATGTGCGGGCCGGCCAATATAATGGGCACCATGTCGAAAATCGAGCATGTCTCCGAGACGCCGGCCACTCGCTGGTTGCGCGACGAAGGCGTCGCCTTCACCGAGCATCCCTACGAATACGAAGAGCATGGCGGGACCGCGGTCTCGGCGCGGGAGCTGGGCGTTGACGAACACGCCGTGGTGAAGACGCTGGTGATGGAAGACGAAACCGCGAAACCGCTGATTGTCCTGATGCACGGCGATCGCAAGGTCTCCGCCAAGGCGCTCGCGCGGCAGATGGGCGTCAAGCGCATCGCACCGTGCATGGCCGTAGACGCGCATCGGCATAGCGGTTACGTGGTCGGCGGCACGTCGCTGTTCGGCACGAAAAAAGCGATGCGCACGTATGTGGAAGCTAGCATCCTCGCGCTGCCGCGCATCTATATCAACGGCGGCCGGCGGGGTTATCTAGTCGGCATGTCGCCCGACGTGTTGACCGTTCGCTTGAAAGCGACGACCGTGCAATGCGCACTGGATGAATCGCAATGAGGAGAGGCTGAGACGATGAACGCGCTGACCGTCACCCTGGTGGCCGTAGTGCTCGCATACCTGCTCGGATCGATCTCGTTCGCGATCATCGTCAGCCGCATCGTCGGCCTCGCCGATCCACGCAGCTTCGGCTCGAAGAATCCCGGCGCGACCAATGTTTTTCGCGGTGGCAACAAGGGTGCGGCGGTCGCGACGCTGATCCTCGATGCGTTCAAGGGTTGGCTTGCGGTTTGGGTCGCATCGACCTATGGTCCGCGCTATGGCATCGACGACGTCGGCGTCGCAGCGGTCGCGCTCGCGGTCTTTCTCGGCCACATCTATCCGGTCTACTTCGGCTTCAGAGGCGGCAAGGGCGTCGCGACCGCGCTCGGCGTGTTGATTGCGCTCGAGTGGTGGCTGGGACTTGCAACCGCGGTCACCTGGCTCGTGATCGCACTCTTCTTTCGTTACTCGTCGCTGGCCGCAATCGTGGCGGCGGTGTTCGCGCCGTTCTACTACGTGTTGCTGGTGGGTTTCGACGCGATCGCCGTGGCGCTCATCGTGATCAGCGCATTCATTCTCTTTCGCCATCGCCAGAACATCGCGAAGCTGCTCGCGGGCAAGGAAAGCCGCATCGGCGGGAAGAGAAAGCCGGCGGTGCGTGCTCGCTAGGCTCGAGCTTCAGCGCATCAACTCGAACGGTCCGCCGACTTCGAGCGCCTTCTGATACGCAGGGCGAGCGTGGATGCGTTGCAGCCACGAGGACAAGGCCTTGTTGTTCGCATCGAGCCCGCCGCGCGCGGCGAAGCCTTCGACCGGAAAGCTCATTTGGATGTCTGCCGCGGAAAACTCGTTGCCCACGAACCACGAGCGCTTCGAAAGTTCGGCCTCCATGAACGCGAGATGGTTCTTCAATTGAGGCTCGATGAATCCCCGCCGCGCCTTTTGCGCGATGCCCTTGACGACAGGTTTGACGAAGAACGGCATCGGGCTTTTCTGCAAGCGCGAGAAGATGAGGGCGAGCAACAGCGGCGGCATCGCCGAGCCTTCGGCATAGTGCAACCAATAGGTGAAGCGGCGCCGCTCTTCGGTGCCGGCCGCGGGACGCAATCGCCCGTTGCCATAGGTGTCGAGCAGATATTCGGTGATCGCGCCCGACTCGGCGACCGTGATGCCGTCGTCGGTGATGACCGGCGACTTGCCCAGTGGATGCACCTGTCGCAATTCGGGCGGCGCGAGCATCGTCTTCGCATCGCGTTGATAGCGCTTCACTTCGTAAGGCACGCCGAGCTCTTCGAGCAGCCACAGGACGCGTTGCGAGCGCGAGTTGTTGAGGTGATGGACGACGATCATCGGAGGCCTTCCTTCAATTCTTTTTTCCGTCGTTCCCGCAAAAGCGGGAATCCAGTGTCGTTGACTCAAAGTCTCCAGGTCCCCGCTTTCGCGGGACGGCGGCGGAGGATAATCGCGCCCTCGTTTCCAGCCGCACATTATGTCCCGCCTCGTCATCGCATCGAACAACCCCGGCAAGCTGCGCGAATTCACGGCTCTGCTCGCACCCTTCGGCATGGACACCGTCGCGCAACGCGAGCTGGGCATCCCGGACGCCGAAGAGCCGCACGCGACGTTCGTCGAGAACGCATTGGCCAAGGCGCGGCACGCGAGCGCGGCGAGTGGCTTGCCCGCGCTGGCCGATGATTCGGGCCTGTGCGTCGATGCGCTCGGCGGTGAACCCGGCGTGCGTTCCGCGCGCTTCGCGGACGCTGCGGGCCTGCATCCCGATCGACAGTCGCAGGACGATCGCAACAATGCCAAGCTTGTCGCCGCGCTCGCGCAGCACGCCGATCGCAGCGCGCATTACGTCTGTGCGCTGGTACTCATGCGAAACGCGCTCGATCCAGAGCCGATCATCGCGATGGGTTTTTGGCCCGGACAAATCATCGACAGGCCGCGCGGCGCGAATGGCTTCGGATACGACCCCTACTTCCTGCTGTCCGAACTCGCCATGACCGCAGCCGAGCTCGACCTCGAGACCAAGAACCGCATCAGTCATCGCGGTCTCGCGTTGCGTCGATTGTCCGAAGAGCTCGCTGCGCAGCGAACGCGCATCAAGTGATTCCCATCTTTCCCGCGACTTCGATCTCGCGCATCAAGCAGGTCGGTCGTGCAGCGTCGACGGCGCCGTTCACGACGCGCCTCGCAACGCTGCCTCCCTTGACGCTCTACATCCACTTCCCGTGGTGCGTGAAGAAGTGTCCGTATTGCGACTTCAATTCGCATGAGCATACCGATGGCATCGGTGCGATTCCGGAAGCCGCCTACGTGGATGCCTTGATCGCCGATCTCGATCGCGTCGTGCCGCAAGTCTGGGGGCGCCGCGTGCATGCGGTGTTCATCGGCGGCGGCACGCCGAGCCTGATGTCGCCTTCTGCGCTCGATCGCCTGATGTCCGAGGTACGCGCGCGGCTCGTGCTCGAAGCCGATGCCGAGATCACGCTCGAAGCCAATCCCGGCACGGTCGAAGCCGATCGCTTTGCCTCCTATCGCGCGCTGGGCATCAATCGGCTGTCGCTCGGCATCCAGAGTTTCGACGATCGCTTCCTGAAAGCGCTCGGTCGCATACACGACGGCGACGAAGCCAGGCGAGCGGTCGAGATCGCACAGAAGAGCTTCGACAACATCAATCTCGACCTGATGTATGGGCTGCCCGGTCAGACCGCCCCGGACGCCGCGCGCGACGTCGCAATCGCGCGCAGCTTCGCGCCTGCGCACCTGTCGCTCTACCAGTTGACGCTCGAGCCGAATACCGTCTTCGCGAAATATCCGCCGCGCTTGCCCGATGAAGACGTGGCCGAGGCGATCGAGAATGCGATTGCCGAAGAGGTCGCGCGAGGCGGGTGGAAGCGCTACGAAGTCTCGGCGTATGCGCAACCCGGACACGAGAGCCGGCACAACCTCAACTATTGGAATTACGGCGACTACATCGGCATCGGCGCGGGCGCACACGCGAAATTGTCGTTCCCCGATCGCATCGTGCGTCAGACGCGCGTGCGCAATCCGAGCATCTATCTCGAACGCGCGGCGCAAGCCCTGCCCGCTTTCGACGAACAGGTTGTCGATGGGATGTCGCTTCCCTTCGAATTCATGCTCAACGCGATGCGGCTGGTCGAGGGCGTTCCGGTTCGACGATTCGAGGAACGCACCGGACTCGCGTTGATGGCGATCGAGCCCCAGTTGGCCAAAGCCGAAGCGAAGGCTTTGATGGGTCGCGATGCGTTCCGGCTTTGGCCGACCGCGCTCGGCCTGCGTTTTCTCAATGACTTGCAGAGCCTGTTTCTTCCATCGCGTGCCGACGAAGCCTGAGCCGCATCATGGTGCGACTATGCATCGTGATGGCGCGTGCGCACCGTCAACGCTCATCGAGCCGTTCGGCTCGGGCGCGTCGACCCGCCGAGAAACGTGAGTGGCATGGAAGCTGCTATATTTTCGTGCAGAGTCGTGCCGGCAGCATTTCCGCATTCTTCCCTTTTTGCGTTTTGCATCACCTCGCGCAGGCGCGCCCTGCGTATTCAAAAATCCATCCAGGAGTAGTCGATGAGCATGACCGCGTCAGACGTATTGAAAATGGTCAAGGACAACGAGGCGAAGTTCGTCGATTTTCGCTTCACCGATACCAAGGGCAAGGAGCAGCACGTCTCGGTGCCGGTTTCGCAATTCGGCCAGGAAAAGTTCGATGACGGCCACGCGTTCGACGGCTCGTCGATCGCCGGATGGAAGGGAATCGAAGCGTCGGACATGCTGCTCTATCCCGACCCCAACACCGCCTTCATCGATCCCTTTCGCGAAGAGACCACCGTCTGCATCACCTGCGACGTGATCGAGCCGTCCGACGGCAAGGGCTATGAGCGCGATCCGCGCTCGCTCGCGCGCCGCGCAGAGGCCTATCTCAAGTCGGCCGGTCATGGCGACGTCGCCTACTTCGGACCCGAGCCCGAGTTCTTCATCTTCGATCAGGTGCGCTGGGGCGTCGACATGTCGGGCTGCTTCGTGAAGATCGATTCGGAAGAAGCGTCGTGGTCCACGGGCCTGAAGATCGAAGGCGGCAACCTCGCGCATCGTCCTTCCGTGAAGGGCGGTTATTTCCCCGTCCCGCCGGTCGACTCGCTGCAGGACATGCGCTCGGAGATGTGCCTGATCCTCGAAGCGATCGGCGTGCCGGTGGAAGTCCACCATCACGAAGTCGGAGGCGCGGGTCAGTGCGAGATCGGGACCAAATTCTCGACGCTGGTCGAGCGCGCCGACTGGCTGCAGAAGCTGAAGTACGTCGTCTGGAACGTCGCGCATTCGTACGGCAAGACCGCGACCTTCATGCCCAAGCCACTGGTGGGCGACAACGGGTCGGGCATGCATGTCCACCAGTCGGTGTGGAAGGGCGGCGAGAACCTGTTCGCGGGCAACGGCTACGCGGGGCTGTCCGAGTTCGCGCTCTATTACATCGGCGGCATCATCAAGCACGCGCGCTCGTTGAACGCGATCACCAACCCCGGCACCAACTCGTACAAGCGCCTCGTGCCGGGCTTCGAAGCGCCGGTCAAGCTGGCGTACTCGGCACGCAATCGCTCGGCGTCGATCCGCATTCCGTACGTGCAAAGTCCCAAGGCGCGACGCATCGAAGTGCGCTTCCCCGATCCGACGGCCAATCCCTATCTGGCTTTCTCGGCATTGCTGATGGCGGGCCTCGACGGCGTCGAGAACAAGATCCATCCGGGCGAGGCCGCCGACAAGAACCTCTACGACCTGCCGCCCGAAGAGGACGCGAAGATTCCGACGGTGTGCTCGAGCCTCGACATGGCGCTCGAACATCTCGAAAAGGACCGCGCCTATCTGACCAAGGGCGGCGTATTCACCGACGCGATGCTCGATGCTTACATGGACTTGAAGGTCGAGGAAGTGACGCGCTTTCGCATGACGACGCATCCAGTCGAGTTCGACATGTACTACTCGCTGTGAGATCGCGTTGAGTGCTTTTGCGGTCGCCCCGGCGCAGGTCGGGGCCCGAGTTTCGTAGCGCTCGCGACGGACAAGCAAATGGACCCCGGCCTGCGCCGGCGCGACGGCTCGACTCTGCTTTGTGCACGCGACGCGCGCGTGGCGCGTTGTCTGTCGAGTGGTATGCGGCGCGCTATGATGAGCAGCCGTTGATTACCACTCGCCATACGTGTGCAGATCGGAAGTGCCATGTCGCCTCGTCGTTTCGTTCTTCTCTCATGGATGCCGTTGGCGCTGTGGTGTGCCGCGGGTCTCGCGCATGCGGAGCCGGATCTCTACAAGTGCGTCGATGCGAACGGCGGGGTGACTTACGCGAACACCGGCAGCACCAAGGGATGCACGAAGATCACGGTCGATCCGGTCGTCATTCCGAAGTCCGCGACGGCGCAAAAATCACAGCCGGGTCCGTCGGCGAGTCCTTCGAACTTTCCGAAGGTCGATGGCGCCACCCAGAAGACGCGCGACAACGACCGGCGACGCATCTTGGAAGACGAGCTGCGCGACAAGGAAGCGAAGCTCGCCGACCTCAAGCGTGAATACAACAGCGGCGAACCCGAGCGCCAGGGCAACGAGCGCAACTATCAGCGCTACCTCGATCGCGTCGAGCGATTGAAGGCCGACATCGCGCGCGCCGAGACCGACATCGCTTCGATCAAGAGCGAAATCGGCAAGGTTCAATAGCGCTTTGTCATTGCGAACGCGGTGAGCGTTGCTCGGGATGGCAAGCTGGCTGGTCTTGTCGGCAAGCGTCAAGTGAGTCCCCCGACCGGTGCATCGGTGACCGACCCTTCTCGCTACGCCGGGATCGACCTGCTGACTTCAGCAGTCGTGATCCTCGACAACGAAGGCCGCGTCGTATTCGCCAACACCGCTGCAGAAACCCTGCTCGACTTCTCGTTGCGCACGATGATCGGACAGCGCTTCGCGAGCATGCTGTCGAATGGTTCGCTGATCGACGAACTCTTCGTCGAAGCAAGGCGGCGCGAATACAGCGACAAGCGCCTCGACTTTGATATCCAGCGGCCCGGCCGCGAGCCGCTGCAGGTCCACGGCATCGTCACGGTGCTGCACGACGATCCGGCCACGCCGGTGCTATTCGAATTGCAGGAAACCGACCAGCAGCGGCGCGCCGACCGCGAGGAACGGATCCACGATCAGACGCAGATCAATCGCGAGCTGGTCCGCAATCTCGCGCACGAGATCAAGAATCCGCTAGGTGGCATTCGCGGCGCCGCGCAGTTGCTGCACATGGAGATGTCCACGCCAAGGTTCGCGGCCGCGTTCGCAGCCGACTCGGTCGCCGAATTCGCGGACTACGCACGCGTCATCATCAAGGAGGCCGATCGCTTGCAGAGCCTGGTCGATCGGCTGCTCGCGCCGCATCGTCCGGCGCGCATCGTAGGCGATGTCAACATTCACGAGGTGTGCGAGCGCGTGCGCAGCGTGCTGCTGGCCGAATACCCGCGCGGACTCCTCATCACGCGCGACTACGATGCCAGCATTCCCGAATTCCGCGGCGACAAGGAGCAGTTGATTCAGGCGCTGCTCAACCTCGCGCACAACGCCTCGCAGGCGCTCGCGTCGCGTATCGCGGCGGGCGATGCACAGATCGTCTTGAGGACGCGCATTGCGCGTCAGGTGACGGTCGCGCGCACGCGGCACAGACTGGCACTGGAATTGCATGTGGTCGACAACGGTCCGGGTATCGACGCTTCGATTCGCGATCGTGTGTTCCTTCCGCTGGTGTCGGGCCGCGAAGGCGGGACCGGGCTCGGTCTCACGCTCGCACAGACCTTCGTCGAGGAGCATCACGGTACGATCGATTTCGAGAGCCGACCCGGACGCACCGACTTCCGCATTCTTTTACCGCTGCCATGACCATTCACTTTTTCGCGCGTCGCATTCGATGAAGCCGATCTGGGTCGTCGACGACGATCAGTCGATACGCTGGGTTCTCGAGAAGACGCTCGCGCGCGAGAGTCTGCCTTGCAGAAGTTTCTCCAACAGCGCCGATGCACTCGCGGCGATGGAGACCGAGTCGCCGCAGGTGCTGGTTTCGGACATCCGCATGCCCGGAGGCAAGACGCCCAACGGCGGGCTCGAATTGCTCGAGGCCGCGAAAGCGCGCTATCCGGGGCTGCCGGTGATTATCATGACTGCGTTCTCGGATCTCGAAAGCGCGGTCTCGGCGTTTGCCGGCGGCGCCTTCGAGTATCTGCCCAAGCCCTTCGACGTCGATCAGGCGGTCGAGCTGATTCGACGCGCCGTCGGAGAAAGCCTGCGCGAGGCGGAGATCGAAGAACAGTTGGAGGCAAGTCCCGAGATCCTCGGACAGGCGCCCGCGATGCAGGATGTGTTTCGCGCGATCGGTCGCCTCGCGCAATCGAACGTCACCGTGCTCATCACGGGCGAATCGGGCACCGGCAAGGAACTGGTCGCGCGCGCGCTGCATCGTCACAGCCCGCGCGCCGCGCAGCCTTTCATCGCGCTCAACACCGCGGCGATCCCGAAGGAGTTGCTCGAGTCCGAACTCTTCGGTCACGAGCGCGGCGCGTTCACCGGCGCGCAGACGATGCGGCGCGGTCGCTTCGAGCAGGCCGAGAACGGGACGCTTTTTCTCGACGAGATCGGCGACATGCCGTCCGAATTGCAGACGCGTCTGTTGCGCGTCTTGTCCGACGGCCATTTCTATCGCGTCGGCGGACACAGCCCGATGAAGGCCAACGTGCGCGTGATCGCTGCCACGCATCAGAACCTCGAAGAGCTGGTGCGCCAGGGTACATTCCGCGAAGATCTCTATCACCGCCTGAACGTCATTCGTTTGCGACTGCCCGCGTTGCACGAACGCGCGGAAGACATCCCGCTGCTCGCGAGAAATTTCCTGCAGAAGAGCGCGCGCGAACTCGGCGTGGAGGCCAAGCGCATGTCGGACGCCGCGATGAAGCTGCTCGTCACGCTGCCCCTGCCGGGCAACGTGCGTCAACTCGAGAACCTGTGCCATTGGCTGACCGTGATGGCGCCCGCGCAGGTTGTCGAGATCAAGGATCTGCCGCCCGAAATGCGCGGAGCAGGCGATGGCGCCCACGCGATGTCGCTGGCCCGATCGCCGCTGCACAACGAGGCCTCGACTCGCCCCGATGCGGCCGCAAGCGGTCGAGCGGTCGAGGCATCGACGCCGCAGGCCGACGAGCAATGGCGTGTCGAGCTCGAACGCATTGCCGCGCACATGCTTGCGCTCGACCGCCATGACGTGATGGATGTCCTCACACGCCAGTTCGAAGCGACGCTGATCCGCATGGCCTTGCGCCACACCGGCGGTCGGCGCATCGAAGCCGCCGAGCGCCTCGGCATCGGGCGCAACACCATCACGCGGAAGATTCAGGATCTGGGGCTGGACGACGCGCGGTGAACGACAAACCCGTTGTCGTGGGTCAGAGCTCCAGCGTTGCGATCACCGGTGCGTGATCGGAGGGCTGTTCGCGCTTGCGTTCATCGCGATCGATGACGCATGCGGTGCACAGCGGGCGCAGTGCGTCGGACAGCAACACGTGGTCGATGCGCAGGCCCGCGTTGCGCCGGAATCCGAGCATGCGGTAGTCCCACCAGCTATACGACTTCGGCGCCTGCTCGAAGAGACGAAACGCGTCGTGAAAGCCGAGCGCGGCGATCGCCTGCAGTGCATCGCGCTCGGGCTGCGAACACAGCACCTGACCCTCCCAGGCGCGCGGGTCGTGCACGTCGCGGTCTTCGGGCGCGACGTTGTAATCGCCGAGCACGACGAGGCGCGGATGCACCTTCAATTCCTCTTCCAGCCAGTCGCGCAACGCGGCGAACCAGCGCAGCTTGTATTGATACTTGTCGGAGTCGACCGACTGGCCATTGGGCACGTACACGCATACGACGCGCACGCCATTCACTGTCACCGCGATGACGCGTTTCTGATCGTCTTCGAAACCGGCGATGCCCATCACTACATCGGTCGCGGGCATCGCGAGTCGCGTCAGGATCGCGACGCCGTTGTAGGTCTTCTGTCCCGAGAAGACGGTGCGATAGCCGACCGCCTCGAGTTCACTCGCAGGAAATCGGTCATCGGTGAGCTTGGTTTCCTGTAGCGCGAGTACTTCGACCGGGTTGTGCTTGAGCCATTCAAGCACGTGCGGCAAGCGCACCTTGAGCGAATTGATATTCCAAGTGGTGAGGCGCATTAAGGTCCGGTATAAAAGATGTTTGAAAGTACTCGCTTCGATATTCATCGTGGTGATCCAGTGCAGGCTCCGCAACCATTCGGAGAATCTCGATGAGCCCGCCGCCTTTCACAGCGGTACGCAACCTCGCGATGGAGCGCGGTGACTTCGGCACGCGCCGTTTCTGCGAGGGTCGCGAGGCTGTTCGCGGATAATCTCACCGGCGGCCGCGGATCGGCAAGACCGTCTTGGGGCGACCCGCCAACCTCCTGCGTCATGCGATGACCAAACTGATAGACGAAGACGATGCGTCACTGGTGTCACGCTTTCGGCGCGGCGAGGCAGACGCCTGGGCGGTACTGGTCCAGCGCTATCAGCGGCTGGTCTATGCCATCGTGTGGCGCGCGGGTCGGCGACACGATCGCTGCGCTGGCGACCGCGTCAACCGGGACTTGCCGGCACGCGACCTCGCGCGTCGCATCGACGGCACGACATCGATGTTGTGTGGGACCCAGCTGCGTCAGGTCGACTCGGCGGCCGCGTTGACGAACGTCGTGCCAGCCGACACGACCTGCCGCTGAGCGCACGGTTGTCCGGCGGCAGCTAGGCCGGTGCGCGCGCAAGCGTCACCGGCCTTTTTCTTGTGGGCACACGGCGCATTCGTCGATCCGGTGTATTTCCGCGACCCAGGCCTGCTCTGTAGGGCATGCCGATCGGGTGACAGCGCGCATGCCAAAGCGAGCCACTGATCAGGCGCAACCCCCTGCGCTCACGCGGTGACGACTTGCCGCCGATGGCCGACCCCTAGCCGGGCGAAAAAGGAAAACGGCATGAAGCGCATCCTGGTCTATTCGCACGACACCTTCGGCCTTGGCAACATCCGCCGCATGATCGAGGTGGCGCGCCACCTGGTGGAATCCTCGCGGGAGGTGTCGGTCCTTGTCGTGACCGGCTCGCCGATGTTGCATGCGTTTCGCATTCCACCGCGCATCGACTACCTGAAGTTGCCCTGCCTGTCGCGCAGCGTCGAGGGCCACTACGGTTCCCGGTATCTCGAATTGTCGCTGACGGCGACGGTGCGGCTGCGCGCCAATCTGATCCGCAGCGCGATCGCTGATTTCGCCCCCGATCTGATCGTGGTCGACAAGAAGCCCTTTGGCGTGGAGGACGAGCTGTGTGGCGCTTTCGAGGCCATGTCTTTCTGCGCACGGCGGCCCAAGCTCGTGCTGCTCCTGCGCGACATCCTCGACGACCCCGAGGCCACCAAGCGCGTGTGGCGCAAGAACGGCTGCTTCGCAGCGATCGATGCTTACTACGACCAGGTCGTGGTGGTCGGCGATCCGCGTGTCTTCGACTTGCGGCGTGAATACGACTTTCCGCCGTTCTGCGCGGCGAAGGTGAAGTTCTGCGGCTACATCGGGCGTGAGCCCGGGCGCGAGTCGCGCGCAGCGGTGCGGCGGCGCCTCGGCCTCGCCGAAAGCCAACTGCTGCTGCTGGTCACGACGGGCGGCGGCGAGGATGGGCACGACCTGATCCAAACCTGCTTGCGCGGCTTGAGCGCAGCGCCGCCCGAGCGGCGCCCGCGTGCCCATATCGTCTGTGGCCCCGAGATGGCGCCGGCCCAGCGCGAGGCCGTCATGCGGCATGCCGAGGGTATGGTGGGGGTGAGTGTGCAGGAGTTCAGCGACGACATGATGTCGCTCATCGGCGGCGCTGACGTGGTGGTTTCGATGGGGGGCTACAACACCGTGTGCGAGTTGCTCTCTTGCGCGCGGCGCGCGGTGATCGTGCCGCGCGTGAAGCCGGGCCTGGAGCAGTGCATCCGCGCCGAGCGCATGGCCGCACTCGGACTGGTGCGCTGGTTGCATCCGGACCGCCTGACTCCCGATGCGCTGATGGCTGCCGTGCAGGACGAGTTGTCCGCACTAGCCCGCGGTGATCGTCTGCCGCCGCTCGAGTCGCTCGATGGCCTGGAACGCACGACCGAAGCCCTCTTCGAATTGCTCGAACTGGTGCCCACAGCCGCCGTCGCGCCGACGCGAGCGGCCTACGTGCGCCTGCCGGGACAGCGGCCCGTGTTGCCTTCGCACCGCATCGACACCGCACTGCAAGCGTAACGATGCTTCGCAAAACCATGCCCAGCCCCTGTACCGACGAACGCCGGCCGCTCGGCCTGCTCGTCAAGATGTTCCCCAAGCTGTCCGAGACCTTCATTCTCGAAGAAGTACTCGGGCTCGAGCGGCTGGGCGTGCCATTGCGCTTGTATGCGCTGGCGGCGCCGACCGACGCGATCGTACATCCCGCGGTAGCGCGCGTGCGCGCGCCCCTGGTGTGCGTGCCCGCCGCGTCGCACGGCCGGCGGTGCGAATTCGCACTGCGTCACGCGCGGCTCCTGGCGACAGGGCCGCTCTGCTACCTCGCTGCACTGACCATGGCGTTGCGCCGCGGCCGGTCGGGGCTTCACGATTTCGTGCACGCGGGCTGGCTGGCGCAGCAGTTGCGACGTGATGGCGCCGCGCACCTGCATGCGCACTTTATCTCCACGCCCGCCGATGTCGCGGTGCTGGCGGCACGGCTCGCCGCGCTGCCATTCTCGATCTCGGCGCATGCGAAGGATATCTATCTGTCCGACCCGGCCGATCTGCGGCGCAAGCTGCGGGCCGCGCGCTTCACCGTGACCTGCACCGAGGTCAATCGCGCGACGCTCGCGGCGATCGCTCCGGGCGCCGCGGTGCACCGCATGTATCACGGCATCGACCTCGCTGTGTTCCATCCGAAGCGGCGCGGCGCAACAGAAGCGATCCCGTTGATTCTCAGCGTCGGCCGGTTGCGCGAGAAGAAGGGTCTCGACACCTTGATCGATGCGTGCCGCTTGCTGCGTGATCGCGGCCGGGCCTTTCGCTGCGAGATCGTGGGATACGGCGAAGAGCGCGAGCGCCTCGAAGCGCACATCGCGCGTCACGCTCTGGGCGCGCATATCAGTCTGCCCGGCAAGCTCACGCGGGAACAGGTCGTCGAGCGCTATGCGCGTGCCGCCGCCTACGTGCAGCCGTCGCGCATCGCTGCCGACGGCGACCGCGACGGCATCCCCAACGTGTTGCTCGAAGCGATGGCGATGGGGCTGCCGGTGGCCGCCTCGCGCGTGTCGGGCATTCCCGAGCTGGTACGGCACGAGCACAACGGATTGCTGGTCGAGCCCGATGCGCCCGACGCGCTGGCCGACGCGATCGCTACGCTGCTCGATCGGCCCGAATACGGGGCAGGCCTCGGCCGGCGCGCGCGCAAAACGGTGACCGACGCCTTCGACAACGACCAGAACCTGCGCCTGCTGTTGCGCCTGCTGGAGAACGACCATGAACGCACCTTCGAACGCGCAGTCGCCTGACGCTCTACCGCAACGGCGCACCGCAGGTACCGGCGGCGGCTGCGTAGCTTACGTGATGAACGGTTATCCACGCCTGTCGGAGACCTTCATCGCGCACGAGATCCATCAGCTCGAGCGCAGCGGGCTGCGGCTGCGCCTGTTCTCGGTCAAGCGCGAATCCGAGGCGCTGGTGCATCCGGTGGTGGCCGCGGTGCGCGCGCCGCTGACGTATCTGCCTTGCGCCACGTCGCTGTCGGGAGCGACGTTCGCGCGCTGGCTCGTCGACAATCTGCCCGCGTTCTGGCGTGCCCACGCCGCGGTCGCGCGGCGCCACCCCTTGCGCTATGCACGCACCCTGCTCGCGGCATTGGCGATGTGCCTGCGCTACCGCAAGACGGCCGCCGAAGGCCGGGGACTCCGCAAGGTCTTCATCAAGGAATTCCTGCAGGCCGGCCACATCGGCGATGCGGTCGAGCGCGCCGGAGACGTCGGCCATCTTCACGGCCACTTCTGCCACGGCGTCGCGACGATCACCTGGTTCGCCAGCCGTCTGACGGGTATCCCGTTCAGCTTCACCGCGCATGCGAAAGACATCTATCAGGCCGATCTGAATCCGGGCGACCTGCTCGAGCGCAAGCTCGATGCAGCGCGCTTCGTTGCCACCTGCACCTGCGCCAACGCTGCGGTGCTGCGCGCGCGCCACCCGCGCGCCGACCAGGTACATGCGATCTACCATGGCCTGGACACCGACTGGTTCTCGCCCGCGCCGGCGAGCCGCGAAGCATCGTCGCTGATCCTGTCGGTCGGCCGGTTCGTCGAGAAGAAAGGCTTCGACCAGTTGATCGAAGCCTGCGCGCACTTGAAGCGCGCCGGTATGCGCTTCGCATGTGTCATCGTCGGCGAGCGCGGCAGCGCCTACGAAAGCATTCGCAAGCTGATCCGCGAACGCGATGTGGACGATTGCGTGAAGCTGCGCAGTGCGGTGGCGCAGGACGAGTTGCGCGAAATCTACCGGCAGGCGCGCGTCTTCGTGCTGCCTTGCCAGGTGATGGAAGACGGCGACCGCGACGGCATTCCGAACGTGCTCGCCGAAGCGATGGCGATGGGCGTGCCGGTGGTCTCGACGCGGATCTCCGGCATCCCCGAGTTGATCGACGACGGCGTGCATGGCCTGCTGGTCGAGCCGCGCGATCCGCAGGCCCTGGCCGCCGCGCTTCTGCGCGTGCTCGAGGATCAAGCGCTGCACACGGCGCTCGCGCGAGCGGGCCGCCAGCGAATTTGCGAATGCTTCGATTCGCGCTGCACGACGCTCGCGCTGCGTGACCTGTTCGTCACGCACTTGAATCGCGCGACACGCGAGATGCGCGCATGAACAGGCTCGAATACGAAATGGAATGCGAGATGCAGCGGCCCGCGACGCGCATCGAGCGGGCGGCAACGATCTTTCGCGCCCCATTCGACGGCCTCGACGACGATGCACTGCTCGCCCACTACCGCGCGCCGCGCGCGGTGCGCTACTACCCCGTGGCCGACGCCGATGAGACGCGGCCCGCGAAGATCGAAGCCCTGATGCGCGGTCGCTTCGAATTCAACGGCGAGACGCATGCACTCGCCGATCCGGTTGCGTGGATGGCGAATCCGAGCGCGGACGTCGAGTGGCACATCCTGCTGCACAAGTTCTATTACGCTGTCGGCCTGGGTCTCGCCTTTCAACGCAGCGGCGGCGCGCGCTATGCACAGCGCTGGGCACAGTTGATCGATGGCTGGATAGCGGTCACGCCGCCCGGCTTCATCGCCGCGGACGTGACGGGCCGGCGCGTGCAGAACTGGATCTACAGCCACCACTTGTTCCTGACGCACGGCATCGGCGCGCCCGTCGACGCGGCATTCCACCGACGGCTGCTGCATTCGATTCATCAGCAGGTCGAATACCTTTGCGAACACCTGACGCCAAAGCGCAACCACCGCACGCTGGAGCTGTACGCGATCTTTCTGGCCGGCGTGGTGTTTCCCGAAATGAGTCGCGCCGCGCATTGGCGAGAACTCGCATTGCGCGAGACCGTCGCCAACTTGCAAGCCGACCTGCTTGCTGACGGCGTGCACTGTGAACTGTCGACCGACTACCACCACCTGGCATTGCGCAACTGGCTGCATGTGCGCCGGCTCGCGGCGATCAACGACATCCTCGTGCCCGCGGCGATGGACGAGGCGCTGCGGCGCGCGCTCGAATTCAGCCTGCATGCGCACAAGCCCGACGGAATCGTGCCGAGCCTGTCCGACGGCGATGCCCGCAGCTTTCTCGAACTGCTGGAGCAGGGTGCCGATCTGTATGGCCGCGAGGACATGCGATACGTCGCCACGCTCGGCGCTCTCGGAACGCCGCCGGACGAGCGCGTGGCGCATTTCGATGCGAGCGGCTATTCGATCGTGCGCAGCGGCTGGGGCACGAGTCCCGCCGACTTCTGCGACGCGCAGTACCTGGTGTTCGATTGCGGACCGCTCGGCGAAGGCAACCACGGCCACTTCGACTGCCTGAGCTTCGAACTGGCCGCACATGGCCGTTCGCTCGTCGTCGATCCGGGCCGCTACACCTACAGCGAAACGCCCGACCCGGCGGGCACCAACTGGCGCGTGCACTTTCGCGGCACCGCCGCCCACAACACCGTGTGTGTCGACGGCCGCCAGCAGACGAGCTATCTGCCGAAAGCGATCAAGGAAACGTCGCGCCATGCGCCTGGTTCACTGCGCCACAAGATCAGCGGGCCGCCCCCAGAGGCGCGGATGCTCGAGCGCTTCAGCGGCCAAGCGCTTGACCTGCTGCACGGCCGCGTTGCGAGTCACGAATACGACGCGGTGCACGAGCGGTGCATCGTGTTCGTCGACCGCCGTTACTGGATCGTCAGCGACTGGTTGCGCGCGCCGACGGAGCATCACTACGCGCTGCATTTCCAGCTCGGCAGGGAAGCCGAAGGGCGCACTTCGTTGGCTAACGGCGACGGCTTGCGAGTCCAAAGCCCCGGTCTGCTGATCGCCCAACCGCACACCGACGGCGCGCGGCACTCGCTGTGTCCGGGGTGGGTATCGGAGCGCTACGGTGACAAACAACCAGCGCCGAAACTGCGCAGCAGTTTGCGCGCCTGCGATGCCGAGTTCGATACGGTTCTCGTGCCGTGGCGCGATGCCGCGCCCGCACTGTCGCTGTGTCGTGTCTCCGTCACCGCTGATGATGGCGCGACCGCGTACGCCTTGCGGATCGAGCTGATGGTGGACGGCGCTCCGGTGACCGACACGTGGTTCCACGCGCGACGCGCCCGCGACGCGCACTGGCGCATTGGTTGCTTCGATTTCAACGGTCGCTGGTTGCACTGGCGCAACGACGCTGCCGGCCGCGTCCTGCAAGCGACCTCGCACGCCAGCGCGCGTCTATGCAAGGTCGGCGATGCGACGTCGATCGCGCTTGCCCGGGAGCGGCTCGCATGAAGCCCGAGGCCTTGCAAGACCCCGTGCTGCCGCAGCTGGCAATTGCACTCGACCCGCGCGCGATGGCCGACGTGTTCGCGACCGCGCTGCGCCCACATGGCGGGTTGCGGCTGCGCGCTTGTCGCGTCGACCGCGTGAAATATCGGCCGCGCCGAAATTGCAGCGTGTCGTACATCCTGGCGCTCGACGACGAGCACCATGGCCGCGCGTTCGAGCAGCGCATCGCGGCGCGCTTTAGCAGCGCTGTTGAAGCTGAGCGCCGCCATGCCAGCGCCGCGACGCTTCCGACGACGGACTCTCGCGCAGGCCCCGCGCTGCTGCACGTGCGTGGGCTGGGCATGCTGGCGCATTGGCTGCCCAACGACGCGCGGCTTGCCGCCGTCGCTCATTTTTTCGACGACGCGCGCCTGCGCGGCGAGTGGCTGCCCGAGGTCGTGGCGGCGCTGACCGGCGGCCAAGGTCGGTTACTCGATCAGACGACGACGCTGTTGCAGTACGTGCCCGAGCACCGCGCCTGCGCGCGTGTCGAACTGCTGCTGCAACCGGCGCCGGGCGAGGCGGCTGTGACGCGCACCGTCTATGCGAAGGCCGATGCCGACGTATGCGGCGCCGAAACCCACGCCGTGATGCGCGCGCTGAGTTGCAGCCCCGCGCAGCGCGACGGTCGGCTGCGCACACCGCGTTCACTGTTGTGGCAAGCCGCTTCGGGTCTGCATTGGCAGGAGGCGCTTGCAGGGCGGGCCTTGCTCGACCTCGCGCCGCAGGTCGATGCGACGATGTCCGCGCGCGTCGGTGCGCAACTCGCCGCGCTGCATGAAACGCCGTCGAAGAAGGGAATCCGCCACGCACATATCGAACGGCGTCCGCGCGAGGTGGCCGAGATGCTGGGCCTGGTCGAACCGCGCTGGCAGCCGACGCTAGCGCACCTGGTCGATGCGCTCCGCGCCAGTGCCCGAGCGTTGGCGATGGCGCCAACAGTCACGCTGCATGGCGATCTGCACCCGCGCAACATCCTTGTCGATGACGGTCGGGTGGCATTGATCGATCTGGACACGGCAAGGCTCGGCCCCGCTGCGATTGACCTCGGCTCATGGATCGCCGATGCGTTGTATCGCGCCGTGCTCGACGGCTTGAAGCCGGCCACGGTGGCGCCGGCGTGGCGCGCCTTCATCGCAGCCTACGGCGAAGCCTCGGGCCGTGCAGCGCCGGCCATGCCGCTGCTGGCCTGGAGCACCGCCTACCACCTGCTATGCGAGCGGGCCTATCGCGCGGTCGCGAATCTGAAACCGGGTCGTTGGGAGGGGGTCCCGATGCTGCTCGCGCTGGCCGAGCGCATCGCGCAAAGCGCTACCCTCGACGCAGTAGTCAGTATCGAAAGGGTGGCGGCGTGAAGACGATCCTGACATTGCCGCTGCTTGACGCGCCGGCGATGGGCGCTCTGTTGCAACGCGAGTTGCCCTGCTATGTGCCCTGGGATATGCGCGCATGCCGCATCCACCAGACCCGTCGCCGCATCTCGCGCAAGACCGAGCAGCACGGCGCGCCGCATCTGGGCGTCGTCTACGCGCTCGACCTTCGCCACCGCGGCAGCGGTCTGACGATGACCCAGTGGCTCTATGCCAAGGCCTACTCGCGCGGCGCCAGCGAGGCGGCCTTCGCCGAGGCGCAGGGAAGGGCGCAGGCCGCTCCGGCCGTGGGCCTGCCGCTCACCCATCTAGCGGCGCTCGATCTGTTGCTATGGGCAGTCCCGAACGACCCGCTGCTATTGCATCTGCCGCGTTTTCTCGACACGAAAACGCCGTGTGGTCCCTCGCACGAAAACGGGCCGTGGCGCGAGCCGCTGCTTCGCGAAGCAAGGGTCGAGGTGCCGAGGATCGTGCGTCACGAGCCCGAGTCGCACTGCACGGTCCGCTTCGCATGGCAGGCACGAGGTGGTCAGCGTCTGGCTTGCTACGGCAAGACCTACGTCGACGAAAGTTGGCAGTCGGTAGCGCGCCGGATGTCGGCACTCCGGTCCGCCAATGAGGCCGATCCGCGCGCGTTCGCCATCGCGCGACCGCTCGGCAGCATCGCGGCACTGCGCGCCGTGTGGCAGCAGGAGGTTGAGGGCCTGCCGCTGCGCGCCGCGCTCGAAGGTCGGCAGGGCGAATTGTGGATGCTCAGGTTGGCGCAGGCGCTGGCGCGTCTGCATGCGCAGCCCTCGATGGGCGATGAATGGATGTCGCCACAGACGCTGCTCCAACGTGCCCGCAAGCAACGCGACAAGCTGGTGCGGGCCGACGAGAGCCTGGCGCCTGTGCTCGACGCGCTGCTCGACCGTCTGCTCACCGAGCCCCCGGCCGGCAACGCGAGAGTACCGATCCACGGCGATTTCCACGTCGACCAGATGCTCTGCGCCGACGGACGCGTGGTCTTGTTCGACTTCGACAACTTCGCCGAAGGCAGCGCCGCGAACGACGTCGCCGACATCATCAGCCAGTGGCTGACCGACTCGGCGGTTCCACACGGTCGGGCGGTGGCGCTGGCGCGCTGCTTCGTACGCAGCTATCTCGCGCATGCCGAGCAAACGCCGAGCGCATCGGAACTCGACTGGCACCTGCGCCTGCTGCTGCTGCGCAAGGCCTACAGCTTTTTTGTGCGGCACCGAAGCGGCTGGCCCGCGCGGGTGCGGCACGCCGTCGCCCTTGCGTCGCGGGGCCTTGACGACGTGCTTCAATTTACCTGGGAGGTCACCACATGAATCCACGATCGACGCGCTTTCGCCGTCTCATCCTGAGCTGTCTCTTCGAGCAGCGCGGCGCACTGGCAATGGCCGCGCTGGCGTTATTGGGCGTGATCTCCACACAGTTGCTCGCGCCCTGGCCGCTGAAGATCGTCTTCGACCACATCCTGCTCGATCATCCCCTGCCGACGATGCTCGCGCCTTTGCAAGGGCTGCTCGCACTCGGCGCCTGGCCTGCACTGCTGACGATGGCCGGCGCGATCGCGGCCATCGCGCTGCTGAACGGCACGCTGTCCTATCTGCAGCTCTACACCACCGCCAAGGTCGGGCACACCATCACCTACCGCTTGCGCAGCAACCTGTTCGCGCACCTGCAACGACTGTCTCTCGGCTTTCACCACCAGAGCCGGGCCGGCGAACTGATCACCAAGGTGGCAAGCGACACCAGTCTGCTACGCGATGCATTCGCCGACTGGGCGCTCAACTTCCTCGCGCACCTGCTGACCATGGTCGCGATGCTGGTCGTGATGTTCGCGCTCAACTGGCGGCTCGCGCTGGTGGTGGCGACGACGCTGCCGCCGTTGCTGGCCGTCATTTACGTCCTCAATCGGCGCGTCAAGGCTTCGATGCGCGAGCAGCGCCGCCACGAGGGACGGATGGCGTCGCGCCTCAACGAAGTGCTGTCGTCGATCGCGCTGGTGCAGGCCTTCGGTCGCAAGGACTACGAAGAGGACCGCTTCGACGCCGAGATCGAAGCCAACTACAGCGCCGGCATTCGCAGCGCGCGAGAGACCGGGGCGATCGTCAAGGCGATCGCGGTGGTGAGCGCGGTGGGCACGGCGATCGCGGTTCTGGTCGGCGCGCAGCAGGTGCTGGCCGGGCACCTCACACCGGGCGAATTGCTGATCTTCCTGGCTTACGTGACGAATCTCTACAAGCCGGTGCGCGACCTCGGCCGGCTGTCGGGCAAGTTTTCGCGCGCGGCGGTAAGCGCGCAACGCGTGGCCGAGATCCTCGACGCGGAGCCCGAGGCTGCGGACGCGCCGGATGCGATCGAACTCGAGCGCCCGGCCGGCGAGATCGTGTTCGAGGAAGTCTCGTTCGCATATCCCGGTGGGCGCGCCGTGCTCGACCACGTCACGCTGCGCATCGCGGCGGGCGAAAGGGTCGCGCTGCTCGGGCCTTCGGGCGCCGGCAAGTCGACGCTGTTGTCGCTGCTCCTGCGGTTGTACGAGCCGAGCAGCGGACGCATCCTGATCGACGGCACCGATATCCGCCAACTGACGCGCGCGAGTCTGCGACGCGAAGTCGGAATCGTGTTGCAGCAGAACATGCTGTTCGCGGTCTCGGTACGCGAGAACATCGCCTACGGCTGGCCGCAGGCGCCGATGGAGGCGATCGAGCGCGCAGCGCGGCTCGCACATGCGCACGATTTCATCGTCGATCTGCCGTCTGGCTACGACACCGCGCTCGGCGAGCGCGCTGCCACCTTGTCGGGCGGCCAGCGCCAGCGGCTGTGCCTGGCGCGCGCCTTCGTCAAGGAGCCGGCGATCCTGGTGATGGACGAGCCGACCGCATCGGTCGACGCGGCGTCGGCCCGGCTGATCCATCAAGCGGTGGCGCGCGCGCATCGCGGCCGCACCTTGCTCGTCATCTCGCACGAGGACACCGGCACGACGAACTACGACCGCGTGCTGATGCTCGATCACGGCCGTCTCGTAGAGTGCGCGCGCTGCGATGCGCCCTTGCCCACGCACAGCCCAAGCCTCTCGCTGGTCGAGCGTCGCCATGCGTGACGAGCGTCGTATCCAGCGCCCGACGCTACTGTTCTATTGCCAGCATTCGCTGGGCATCGGCCACCTGACGCGCTCGTTCGCGTTGGCACAGGCATTGGCGGAGCGCTTTCACGTGGTGTTCCTCAACGGTGGCCGGCTGCCGCCAGGAATGCCGGTGCCGGCGGGCGTGGAGATGATCGATCTGCCGCCGCTCGGCATGGACGACGGTCACACGCTGGTCAGTCGTGGCGAGCTGCGCGATGTCGACGCTGTGCGCGCCGCACGGCGCGCGCTGATCGAGCGCTCGGCGCGGCGGCTGCGACCGCAGGTCTTGCTGGTCGAGCTGTTTCCGTTCGGGCGCAAGAAGTTCGCCGACGAGATCCTGCCGATGATCCGCCTGATGCGCCGTCAGCCCGGCGGGCCGGCGCTGGTGGCTTGCAGCCTGCGCGACATCCTGGTCGACGTGCGGCCCGACCAGCAGCACCACGACGAGCGCGCCCGCTGGCTTGCCGACCGCTACTTCGACGCGGTGCTGGTGCATGCCGACCCGGGCTTCGCACGGCTCGAAGACAGCTTTCGTCCGAAGCATCCGATGCGCACGCCGGTGCATTACACCGGCTACGTGGTGCCTGCGCGATCGTCATCGATCCAGGCCGCGCGCGGGTCGCGCCTGCTGGTTTCGGCCGGCGGCGGCATCGTCGGCGAGCCCTTGTTCCAGGCTGCGCTCGCGGCGCACGCACGGCTGACTCAGAGGCTGACGCGGCTGCCGATGCGCATCGTCGTCGGCCCGTTCCTGCCCGAGGTGCAGTGGCATGCGCTGCAGCGCGCAGCGGCGGGTGCGGACGATGTCCAACTCATCCGTCAGGTGCCCGACATGGCGGCCGAGATGCGCGCCGCACGCGCTTCGATCAGCCAGTGCGGCTACAACACCGCGCTCGACATTCTGGTCGCCGGCGTGCCGGCGCTGGTCGTGCCTTACGAGACGCCCACCGAGAACGAGCAGCGCCAGCGCGCCGCGCGCCTTACTGAACGCGGCGCGGTGCTGCAACTGGGCGCGGCCGAACTCGACTCCGAGAGACTGGCCGCGAAGATCGACGCGCTGCTGGCCTTCACGCCGCGTACCGCGGCTCTGCAGATGCAGGGGGCCCAGCGCACCGCCGGCTTGCTCGAGCGCCTGTGGCGCGATGCTCAGACCGTCGAGAAGGACTCGTCATGCGCGACGGTCTGAGCATCGTGCTCGCGGCGCTCGACGCGGCGCGCGCGCCGGTACGCTTCTTCATCCGCGACGACGATGCCGGCTGGGACGATGCCTCGCTGCTCGCTCTGCTCGATTGCACCGCGCGCGCCGGCGTGCCCGTCGACCTCGCCGCCATTCCGCAAGCGGTCAGCCCATCGCTCGCGGCGGAACTGCGCGCCCGCATGGCCGCCGCGCCGCGTTCGATCGGGCTGCATCAGCATGGCCACAGTCATGCCAATCACGAGACGACGCAGCGCAAGTGCGAATTCGGCCCATCGCACCCGAGCGACTTGCAGCGTCGTGACCTGCTGCAAGGTCAAGAGCGGCTGCGCGAACATCTCGGCGCAAGCGTCGACCCGATATTCACGCCGCCGTGGAATCGCTGTGCCCCGTGCACGCCCGCACTGCTGGCCGCGCTTGGCTACGCGGCGTTGTCGCGGGACGCGAACGCGCCGACGCAGCACGCCCTGACAGAACTGGCGGTACACGTGGATTGGTGCAAGGAGCGCCGCATCGGTCTCGCGCAGGGAGACAGGGGCGGTGCTGCGATCGCCGAAAAACTGGCACGCCAAATCGCCGCCGGTGCCACGGTCGGCATGATGCTGCATCACGCGCAAATGGACGCGGGCGACCGAGCGCTGCTCGATCGATGGCTGCCGCTGTGGGCACGTCATGCGCATGCGCAATGGCGGACCATGCGCGAACTGATCGACACGTCACGAGCCCACCACCTGCTCGCCGAGCCGGCTTGAGCACCGACGGCGCTCAGAATCGAAAGCCGGGCGGGGCGGTGCTCGGGCTGCTTGCGGGCGGGCTCGACGGGATCGATCCCGGCACCGAGGGTGATCCCCGCGGTACGGAGCGTGGCGCTTGCGAGTCCGCCTGCGTGACGTTCTCCGCTGGCGGCCTGGTATTGGGCGAGAGCGGAGTCGGCGCGGCGGCTTGATAGTCGCGCGGCAGCACCGAGGTCTGCGGATAACCTGCGCTATCGAGCAGGCTGCCCCATGCGGTCTGCGCGAAGCCGACCGACTTGCGCGAGCCGACGATCAATACCGGGGCCGTGCCGTCGGGTGACTGCTGCTTGAAAAGTGCGATGTCATCGTTGCCGCTCACGGTCTTCTCGGCGAACGGTACGCCGCGATTGCGCAGGTAGTTGCGGCCGTCGTCGCATGGTGCGCACTTGTCGCCGGTATAGATCGTGACGGGATACTTCGACGCGGCCTGCTGCAATTCGAAAGGCAGCGTCGCGTTCGGCGCGGTGGAAGCGCCGAGTTTTTTTTCTTCGACCCCGCGTGCGTTGCGTGGCGGAGGCTGATCGCTGTAAGTCACGCGACCATCGGGTCCGACATATTTGTATTGGGCGAAGGCCGCGTGCGAAAACATCACACCTGCGACGAGCAGCAGCGCCAATACTGAAGGCTTCGTCATTTCAATTCCTCCATCTTCATCGACAGGAGCCTGCACATCGTTCATGCGGCCGTCGTCATTCCATTATGCCGAAGCAAAGCATCGAGATCGGGTGCGCGGCCGCGAAACGAGATGAACGACTCGAGCGCGGGCCGGCTACCGCCGACGCCGAGGATCTCGTCGAGAAATCGTCCGCCGGTTTCGCTGTTGAGAATGCCGTCCTCTTCGAACTGCGCATACGCATCGGCCGACAGCACTTCGGCCCACTTGTAGCTGTAGTAGCCGGCCGCATAGCCGCCCGCGAAGATGTGCGCGAATTGGTGCGGATGCCGGTAGTAGCCCGGCACGTCGTACACCGCGACACGGCGACGCACGTCGTCGAGCAGTTGCATCATGGTCTGTTGGCCGCCGACCTCGAAGCGACTGTGCAGCAGCATGTCGAAGATCGCAAACTCGAGCTGCCGCAGAATCTGCATGCCGGCCTGAAAATTCCTGGCCGCGAGCATCTTGTCGAACAGCGCCCGCGGGATCGGAAGTCCGGTCTCGATGTGCGAAGTCATGTGCTCGAGCACGTCCCATTCCCAGCAGAAGTTCTCGAGGAACTGCGACGGCAACTCGACGGCGTCCCACTCGACGCCGCGTATGCCCGCCACCGCCGGCTCGTCGATGCGCGTGAGCATGTGATGCAGGCCGTGGCCGAACTCGTGGAAGAGCGTGCTGACTTCGCTGTGCGTGAAGAACGCTTCGCGCAATGTCGCGCCATCGGCCGCGCCGTCCGGATCCGGCAGGGGCTCGGAAAAGTTGCACGTGAGGTAGGCGATCGGCGTCTCGCGACGGCCGTCGGGAAGCAGCGTACGGCTGCGTGCCGACGCCATCCATGCGCCGCTGCGCTTGCCGGGCCGTGCGTAGAGATCGAGGTAGAACTGCGCGACGACCTCGCCGTTGCTGCCCAGCACATCGAAGAACCTGACGTCGAGATGCCACACCGGTGGTCGGGCGGCGCCCTCGCGTGCTCTGACTTCGACATTGAACAATTGACCGACGACGCGAAACAGTCCCGCGAGAACTTTCGACTCGGGAAAATATTCCTTCACCTCCTGCTGCGAGAACGCGTAGCGATGTTCGCGCAAGCGCTCGGACGCGAACGGAATATCCCAGGCCTGGAGGTCCGACAGGCCAAGCTCCTGCGCCGCGAACGCGCGCAGCTCGGACATGTCGCGCTCGCCGAAAGGCCTGGCGCGTGCGCGAAGATCTTCGAGAAACCTCAACACGTCGTCGGGCGTCTCGGCCATCTTTGGCACGAGCGACAGGCTTGCGTAATTGGGGTAGCCGAGCAGCTTCGCCGCCTCGGCGCGTAAGGCGAGAATGCGCTCGATCAGGGGACCGTTGTCTTCTTCGGGCTTGCCGAATTCGGACGCGCGCCTGGCATATGCGGCATAGATGGTTTCGCGCAACGCGCGATCCGTCGCGAACTGCAGGACCGCGAGATACGACGGCATGTGCAGCGTGACGCGATAGCCCGCGACGCCGGCCTGCCGGGCACAGGCTTTCGCAGCCGCGAGCGCATCGTCGGGCAGCCCGTCGAGTTGCTTGACATCTGAAATATCGAGGACGAAACCATTGGTCGCGTCGAGCACGTGCTCGGAGAAACTCTGCGACAGTTGCGCGAGCTCGTCTTCGATCGCGGCAAGACGCGCCTTGTCGGCAGGCGCCAACTCCGCGCCGCTCAGGCGAAAGTCACGAAGCGCATTCGTGATCACACGCTTTCTGGCGGGCGCCATGCGCGCGAAGCCGTCGGCTTGCTCGATGCGACGGTACTTTCCGAACAGCGCTTGGTTCTGCCCGAGCGCAGTCCAGAACTCGGTAACCTTGGGCAAGCACTCGTTGTACGCCGCACGCAGCTCGGGCGTGTCGACTACCGCGCCCAGATGCGAGACCGCAGCCCACACACGCACGACTTTCTCGGTTGCCGCATAGAGCGGTTCGATGAACGTTGTCCACGTCGCGGGCTCGTCGTCGTGCGTCAAGTGTTCGATGGTCGCGTTCGCCTCGGAGAGAACGGTCGTCACCGCGGGGACGACGTGCCCGGAGTCAATCGCGTCGTAGCGCATCGCTTCGGCCGCATCGAGGAGGGGATTGGACGCGCTCATGGCCGCCGTTGTAGCCGCCGTCGTCATCGTCGTCGCCATGGTCATGCGCTCGCGACGCGGCGCGTCGAACGGTTCACGGCAGCGCGCTCGGCCGCGACCACGGTGTTGGTCAACAGCATCGTGATCGTTATCGGGCCGACCCCGCCGGGCACCGGCGTGATCCAGCTCGCGACCTCGCGCACGTCGTCGAAATCGGCATCGCCGACCAGCTTGCCTTCAGCATTTCGATTCATCCCGACGTCGATCACCACGGCTTGCGGCTTGACCATCTGTTTCGTGACGGTGTGCGCGCGGCCTACCGCTGCAACCACGATGTCGGCTTGCCGCACGACCTCGGCAAGATCGCGCGTCGCGCTGTGGCAGATCGTGACGGTCGCATTCTTTGCCAGCAGCATCAGCGCCATCGGCTTGCCGACGGTGTTGCTGCGGCCCATCACGACCGCGCGCGCGCCGGCAATCGGAATGTTCGCATCGTCGAGCATCGCCATCACGCCGTACGGCGTACAGGGCCGAAAGCCGACTGCGCCGTCGATGCGGCCGGTGATGAGCGCACCCGCCGACAGGGTGTGAAATCCATCGACGTCCTTTTCGAGCGCGATCGCTTCGATCACGCGCGCGGGATCGATCTGGCCGGGCAATGGCATCTGCACGAGGATGCCGTGAATCGCGGGGTCCGCATTGAGCGTGGCTATCCGCGCGAGCAACTCCGGCTCGGCGGTCGAAACCCGCATCTGCTGCATCTCGGAATGTATGCCGACGTCGGCGCAGGCCCTGACCTTGTTGCGTACATAAATCTGCGAAGCGGGATCGTCTCCGACCAGCACCACCGCGGGTCCGGGACGGATGTCTTGTCGGGCCAGCGCTTCGACGCGGGCCTTCAGGCGCATGCGGAGTTTCCTGGAGAGCGCGGTCCCATCGAGCAACTGTGCGGTCATGTGGCGTGGGGCAAGCGATATGTCGAGATGATGGGCGATCGAGGTTAGCACGGAGGTGCGTGAGCGCGGCACCCACCACGCGCGCTCTTGTCAATCAGTCGAGAACGGCATCGGAGCGGAATTAGTGTCGGATTGCTTTCCAGATGAGGAGCGATTCTCGCGGCGTGGCAAATTCGACATCAAGCCGATCAACGAGTTGCAGAATTGGCACGACGCTTGCGTGATTGCTCGACAAGCTTTGCGAACCACCTCGCTGCTGAAGAACACAAATCAAAATCTGGGGCCCCCGCATGAATGTTATCCGCGTTGCTCTTTGTGCGGTTGCCGTTTGCCTGGCGCTGCCGGCGATCGCCGTGGCTGCACTGACGAGTTATGCATTCGGGACGCAGCAGTCCGTCTCGGGCAACAACGCCTGGGACAATTCTCCGGCCGGCTACAACATCAACAACGGCACGGACTACGGCAACATGCGCAGCTTCATGAGTTCGGGTGCCTCGCCGACACCGGTCAATGTCACGGCTTGGGCCAGTACGGGCGGCGCGTTCGACGTCGGCAGCAGTCCGAAAACGCATTTTAACGGTACGCTTCAGACGGCCTACGTGAGTCGTTACGGCAACCCGAACCTGAACGAGCTTGCGGTGACGAGTCGCCCGGTGACCGGCAACACGGCTGAGCTGGATGGCAGCAACAACCCGAACACAGGGAACAACCAGCACGCGATCGACAACGCCGGCGCCTACGAGTCGCTGCTGTTCACGTTCCAGAGCGCGGTCACGCTGAACTCGGTGTCGATCGGATTTCCGCAACCAGGCAACGGCCTCGATTCGGACGCGACCGTCCTCGTCTATACCGGCTCGGGCGATCCGACGCCGAATCTCAGCATGCGAACCTATGCGGACCTGCTGACCAACAACTGGAAGATCGCGGGCAATCTGTTCGACATGGTGCCGGGAACACCGGGTTATCTGAGCGGCGCGCAGCCATCGTCGAAATACTGGATGGTCGGCGCGTTCATGAACATCGGCGGCAACCAGATGATCGCGCATGACAGCCTGATCGACACCATCAAGATTTCCGGCATCACCGTGACGCCGCGTCTGTCGATACCCGAGCCCGGCTCGCTCGCGCTGCTCGGTATCGCTTCATTGGGATTGCTGTTCCGTCGCAAGAAGGGCGCGCGGACTGTCTGACGATTCAGGGTGGGTGGCAAATTGCCCCGCTTCGGCGGGGTTTTTTTTGGCGGTCGAGACGCGTGATGCAGTCTGAGCTCAAAGATCATCTTGGGCCCCGGCCTTCGCCGGGGAGACGGAATAGGCGAGGACTCTGCGAACCTCGTCGTCCCGGCGAAGGCCGGGATCCAAGTTGAAACTCCCTAATTGCGCGACAACGCCAGCCGCAGCAAATCCGCAACCGTCCCCGCGTTGAGCTTGTCCATGATGTTCGCGCGATGCGCTTCGACGGTCTTGATGCTGATGCCCAGATCGTCGGCGATCTGCTTGTTCAGGCGTCCGGCGACGATGCAGTCCAGCACCTGACGCTCGCGCGCGGTCAGGCGCGACAACAACGCGTCGCGCTCGCGGTCGCGGCGACGAGACTCGGCTTCGCTTTCGGCTGCGGCCAGCATGCGTTCGACCGACGCGCGCAGATCGCTTTCATTGAACGGCTTCTCGATGAAATCGACCGCGCCTTTCTTCATCGTCGCAACCGCCATCGGGACATCGCCGTGTCCGGTGATGAAGAGGATAGGCAGGTTCGCGCCCCGCGCGACGAGTTGTTCCTGCAGTTCGAGGCCGCTCATGCCGGGCATGCGCACGTCGAGGATCAGACATGCGGTCTTGGCCGGATCGTATTGCGCGAGGAAGTCCTCGGCGCGCGCGAAGCAGGCGACCTGATAGCGATTGGCTTCGAGCAGCCACTTCAGCGAATCGCGTACGGCCTCGTCGTCGTCGACGACATAAACCGTGCTGGCCGGTCGCACGGGTTCGCGTTTCGAATCGGGATGAAGGTCGCGGAGCATCGGCGCCGATTGTATGCGACTCGCGTGCATCAGCGCGCGGCCGCCTCGACAGCGGATTCGACCGCGGCCTCCTCGGGCCGTTCGACGATGGTTCGCGGCAGCGTGAATCGAAAGATCGTGCCGCCGCCCGCATGGGGCGTCGCCCACAACCTGCCGCGATGAAATTCGACGATCGAGCGGCAGATGTTCAACCCCATCCCCATCCCTTCCGACTTGGTGCTGAAGAAGGGCTCGAACAATTTTTCGTAGAGCTCGGGCTGGATGCCCTGACCGCGATCGATCACCGAGAATTCCACCTGGTCGACCGATCTACCTTCGCCAAGCGTTGACGGTTCGCCTGGGGCGTCGCGGACCGCGACGACGATTTCGCGCGCGCCTCGTGCAACAGTCGGTGCGTCCATCATCGCCTCGCATCCATTGCGAATCAGGTTGAGCAGGACCTGCTCGATCAGGATGCCGTCGGCGTCGATGTCGGCGATGTCGCGCGGCACCTGGGTGCGGATCGCGATGCGCTTCTTCGACGCGTCGATCTCGGCGAAGCCGACCGCGTCGTCGACGATCGCGCGAATACGGCAACGAAGCTTGCGCGGTTCGCTGCGCTTCACGAATTCGCGGATGCGGCGAATGATGTGGCCGGCGCGCTCTGCCTGCGCTGAGGTCTTCTGCAGCATCGCGAGCAATTCGACCGGATCAGTAGCGCCGCCGGTTGCGATGTTTCGGCGCACGCGTGCGACCGTTCCCATGCTGTAATTGCTGATCGCGGTCAACGGCTGATTGAGCTCGTGCGCGAGCGACGATGCCATCTCGCCCATCGTGATCAGGCGGCTCGTCAACTGCACCTTTTCTTCCTGCTGACGTTCGCGTTCCTGCGTGGCGATGCGCGCGGTGATGTCGGTGGCGACCTGCATGCGCACCGGTGATCCATCGACCCATTGAATGGTGCGGGTTCGCACTTCGAACCAGCGCCCCGTGCGAGCGCTGAACACTTCGCTGGCCAGCACTTCGTCAGGATCCGGCTCGGCGCCGCCGGGTGCGCTGCGGGTCTGAGCCGCACGCAATTCATCGTGGCCCTGGGCGTCGCCGCCGAACACCCGGCGGTAATGCAGATTGGCGAACAGCAGCGGGCCATCGTCGACGAGCGTTGGTTGACTGAGCCCGTCGATCGCGCAGACCGATACCGCCGCGTGGAGCTCGTCGAGCACGGTAGTGAAGCGCTCCTGCGCCGCCGCGAGCTCCTGTCGCGAGCGCTTGCTTTGCGTGATGTCGGTCATCGAGGTCATCCAGCCGCTTTGCTCGCCGTTCGCATCGATCAGCGGAGAGACATACATGCGCGTCTCGAGGTCGGTTCCGTCGCGCCGACTCACGCGCACCTCGAGCCCCGACGGGGGCGTCAGGCCCGCGAGGATGTCGTGAAGGCGCGCGAAGTTTTCCTCGACGCCGTCGAGCGGCCAATACGGGAACGGGGCCGTCGCGCCCAGCAATTCGTGCTCGGCGTATCCGAGCATGCGACAGAACGCAGGATTGACGTACGTGATGCGGCCTTGCATGTCGAGCACGCGCATGCCGGTCAGCATCGAGTCTTCCATCGCACGCCGGAACGATGTCTCGGCCTGCAGCGCCTGCTGGCGCGCGCGCCGCTGCGTCACATCGTGCGCGACCGCATACAGCAGGCGTTTGTCGCCGCGCGTCTGCAGGTCGGGATTGAAGTTCCATACCAGCCAGCGATATTCGGTCGTGCCGTCGGGATTGAAGCGGCGGCAGCGATTCTCGAACGCACTGCTGATGCTGCCTTCGGTGATGCGCGCGAGTTCGGCTGCGGTCGCGTCGCGATCGTCGGGATGCGCGAGATCGAGCAGCGATGCGCCGCGCAGACTCGCGGGCTCGCGTCCGAGAATGCGCGCGCATGCGGGGTTCAGTCGCGCGATGCGGCCGCGATGATCGATCACCGCGAGGATATCGAGCGACAGGTTGAAGATGCGATCGCGCGCGGCCTCGGCTTCCTGGCGCCGGCGCAAATGCCGCATTTGCGAGAACAGCGTCCACACGATCAAGAGCGACAGCGCGGCCACGGCCCAGACCAGGAAGTTGTCCGCGAGATTGCTGCGCGTCCGATAGGCGGCCGCCCGCAAATACATGTCCGAAAGCGGCGAGCCGAGCGGCAAGTTCACCGAGATCGCGCCCTTGTGCGCGTCCTGCACGCTGCCCATGCTCAACATGCCCGCGAGCGTGCGACCGTTGCTGTCGACCAGCATCACGTTGTATTTCGCGGCCGCGTCCTTGGGAATCGCATGGCGCGCGAGACTCGCGAGCGAAGTCACGGCGACCAGGGTTCCATCGAAATCTCCGTTCGCATACAGCGGCACGTGGAGCTCGATATACATGTCGTCGTCGGCTGCCACATAAGGTGCCGAGTAGGTCGGAGTGTGACGATCGCGCGCCGCCTCGAACGCCACGCGCGACACCGCGTTCTCGAGCACATCCCCTTCTTCGCGCGGGCCGCCGTCGAACTGCACGTCGGACGCGACCACGCGCCGCCAGATGCGTTCGGTGTCGATCCACGCGATGCTCATCAAGGCAGGATGTTCCCGCATGACGGCGCGTGCGCTCGCGATGAAATTCTTTTCTTCATCCTTCTGCGCGGAGAACTCGTGCGACAGCAGGATCATCTCGTCCTGATTGGTTTGCAGCCGCGCACGAATCGCCTGTTGCGCAGCTTCCGCATCCCTGAACAGCACCTGATGCTGGCGATCGAGTTCATCCTGATGCAGCGCATAGAACACCGCGAGCATCACGGCGATGAACAGGACGATCGCGAACAGCGGCGCGAGCCAGTACCAGCGCGCGAGCGCAGCGAAGCGCCGCGCGGCCTGCCGCTGCACGCCATACCACGCGCGCGCGAAGCGACCGCGCGGGTCGTCGTCGTCGCGCGACGGCGCCGTGTCTGCAGAAAGGTCCGTCACGATGGTCGCTGTCCGGTAGGGAGTGATGGGCATGATTATCGCAGCGAACCCCACGGCTCGACATGCGCATTGACCGGCGCGATAGATCATCGAGCGCCTCGCTTGATGGGCGGCAACGCAAGCTCTACACTGCGCCGAACCGAATGCCGCGAATTGACTTCGAGAAGCGGCACGAAGTCGTCGCAGTAACGTCGCGTGTTACATCGATGCCGCACGATGCCGCATCGATGCTGCGTCCGACGCGCGCACAAGTCCCAGGAGACGCCATGGCTGCCCAGCCCGAACAGATGCCGGCCTCGAAGGCCGATGACAGCGATCCCGTAGAGACGCAGGAATGGCTCGACGCGTTGACCGCGGTGATCGAGCGCGAGGGTCCCGAGCGTGCGCATCAATTGCTGGCAAAGTTGATCGACACCGCGCGTGAACGGGGCGCCGACGTTCCCTTCGCCACCACCACGCCCTACATCAACACGATCCCGCCCGAGCAGGAGCAGCGTAGCCCGGGCAACCTCGAGATCGAAGAGCGTCTGCGATCGATGATGCGCTGGAACGCGATGGCGATCGTGGTTCGCGCCAACAAGGGCGAGGGCGATCTGGGCGGTCACATCGCATCGTTCGCGTCGCTCGCCAACATGCTGGGCGCGGGATTCAATCACTTCTGGCATGCGCCGACTGAAGATCATGGCGGCGACCTGCTCTACATCCAGGGTCATTCGGCGCCGGGCATCTATGCGCGGGCGTATCTCGAAGGACGGCTCACCGAAGAACAGATCACGAACTTCCGACGCGACGTCGACGGCAAGGGCGTGACCTCGTATCCGCATCCGAAATTGATGCCGGATTTCTGGCAGTTCCCGACGGTGTCGATGGGTCTCGGCCCGATCCAGGCGATCTACCAGGCGCGCTTTCTGAAATACCTCGAAGCGCGCGGCATTGCCAAGACCGCGAACCGCAAGGTGTGGGTGTTCTGCGGTGACGGCGAAATGGACGAGCCCGAGTCGCTCGGCGCGATCAACATGGCCGCGCGAGAAAAGCTCGACAACCTGATCTTCGTCGTCAACTGCAATCTGCAGCGGCTCGATGGTCCGGTGCGCGGCAACGGCAAGATCATCCAGGAACTCGAAGCCGATTTCCGCGGCACCGGCTGGAACGTCATCAAGGTGATCTGGGGGTCCTACTGGGACCCCCTGCTTGCCCGGGACAAGGACGGGACGTTGAATCGAATCATGATGGAGACGGTCGACGGCGAGTATCAGAACTACAAGGCCAACGACGGCGCGTACGTGCGCAAGAATTTCTTCGGCAAGGATCCGAAGCTGCTCGAGATGGTTTCGCGCATGACCGATGAAGAGATCTGGCGCCTCAATCGCGGCGGCCACGATCCGCACAAGGTCTATGCCGCGTATCACGCCGCGGTGAACACGGTGGGCAGGCCGACGGTGATCCTCGCCAAGACCGTCAAGGGCTTCGGCATGGGCAAGATCGGCGAGGGCAAGAACACCACCCATCAGCAAAAGAAACTGACCGACGAAGCGATCCGCGAATTTCGCGACCGCTTCAGCCTTCCGATCGCGGACGACAAGCTTGCCGATGTGCCGTTCATCAAGCCGGCCGACGACAGCATCGAGATCAAGTATCTGCAGGAGCGTCGCGCCGCGCTGGGCGGCTATCTGCCGCAGCGACGCACCAGGGCCGACGAGTCGTTCACGACGCCGCCGTTGTCGGCGTTCGAGCAGGTCACCAACGCGACCGCCGAAGGCCGCGAGATGTCGACGACGATGGCGTTCGTGCGCATCCTCACTGCGCTGATCCGCGACAAGAAGCTCGGCCCGCGCGTCGTGCCGATCATCCCCGACGAAGCGCGCACCTTCGGCATGGAAGGCATGTTCCGCCAGCTCGGCATCTTCAGTCAGCAAGGGCAACTCTACGAACCGGTCGATCGCGACCAGGTGTCTTACTACAAGGAAGACAAGAGCGGACAGATCCTCGAGGAAGGAATCAACGAGGCGGGCGCGATGTGTTCGTGGATCGCAGCGGCGACCTCGTACTCCACCAACAACCGCATCATGATTCCGTTCTACATTTACTACTCGATGTTCGGCTTTCAGCGCATCGGCGATCTCGCGTGGGCGGCGGGCGACATGCAGGCGCGCGGCTTCATGCTCGGCGGAACCGCAGGCCGCACGACGCTCAACGGCGAAGGCTTGCAGCATCAGGACGGCCACTCGCACATCCTGTCGGCCACCATTCCGAATTGTGTGTCCTACGACCCGACCTTCGGCTATGAGCTCGCCGTCATCATCCAGAACGGTCTCAAGCGAATGATCGAGAACCAGGAAAACGTCTACTACTACATCACGCTGATGAACGAGAATTACCCGCACCCGGGTCTGAAGTCGGGCCAGGAGGAAGGGATTCTCAAGGGCATGTATCCGTTCTCGCGCGGCGCGGCTGCGAACAAGACGCGCGTGCAACTGCTCGGCTCGGGAACCATCCTGCGCGAAGTGATCGCGGGCGCCGAGCTGCTCGAGAAGGAGTGGGGCGTTGCGGGCGATGTGTGGAGTTGCACCAGCTTCACCGAACTCGCGCGCGAAGGCGCCGATGTCGTTCGCCACAACATGCTGAACCCCACGGCCAAGGAACGGCAACCCTACGTAACGCAACAGCTCGAGAAGACCGCGGGCCCGATCGTCGCATCGACCGACTACATGAAGCTCTTCGCCGATCAGATTCGCGCTTATGTTCCGAAGGGCAGGACCTTTCGCGTACTGGGCGCGGATGGCTTCGGTCGCTCCGACACGCGCGCCAAGTTGCGCGAGCACTTCGAGATCGATCGACACTTCGTCGTCATCGCCGCATTGAAAGCGCTGGCCGACGAGGGCACGGTGCCGGCTGCGAAGGTGGCCGAGGCGATAAAAAAATACGGCATCGATACCAACAAGGTGAACCCGGTCGTCGCTTGACGATTTCTGCGACCAGAGCGCGCCGCCGTTGGCGGCGGGAACAACGACGTCTAACCGGAAAATGAGCCACGCAGATGAGCATCAGCGAGCTGAAGGTTCCTGACATCGGAGACTTCAAGGATGTCGAAGTCATCGAAGTGCTGGTCAAGCCCGGCGATCGCGTCGAGGCCGAGCAGTCGCTGATCACGATCGAGAGCGACAAGGCGTCGATGGAGATTCCGGCGTCGGCGGCGGGCACGATCAAGGAGATCAAGGTCAAGGTGGGCGACAAGCTCAATCAAGGCTCGCTGATCGCGACGATCGAAGACGACGGTAGGGGCGAGGCAAAAGCAGGCGACGACGCGAGCGGTCCCGCGCCCGCGCCCGCATCCGCGCAGGCGCCGGGTTCAGCGACCCCTGCTGCGCCCGCAGCGCTCGCAGCGCCCGCAGCGGCGCCTGCGCCCGCGCCAGCCGGGAAGAGCGGCGCGGTCGAAGTCGCCGTGCCCGACATGGGCGACTTCAAGGACGTGGAGGTCATCGAGGTTCTCGTGAAAGTCGGCGACGCGGTTGCCCTCGAGCAATCGCTGATCACGATCGAGAGCGACAAGGCCTCGATGGAAATTCCTTCGTCGGCGGCAGGTGTCGTCAAGCAGATGAAGGTCAAGATCGGCGACAAGGTCAATCAGGGCGACGTCATCGCGATCGTCGAGGACGAAAGCACGGGGGGCGCTGGAGGTACGCAGGCCGCCGCATCGCAGCCTGCGGAACTGGGCACTCCGCAAGCGGCTGCACCGACGCCTTCATCCGCGCCGTCGGGCTCGACGCAAACCCCGGCGAAAGAAGCGGGGTCACCGCCGGCATCGCCGCCCGCGGCAGTGGGCGACCAGACCATCGCGCATGCGAGTCCATCGGTTCGCAAATTCGCACGCGAACTCGGCGTCGATCTGAATCTCGTCAAGGGCAGCGGGCCGAAGGAGCGCATCACCGAAGACGATGTGCGCGGCTTCGTGAAATCGGCGCTCACGGGAAGCGCGGGAGCGAAGGCGCCTGCTGCATCGGCGGGCGGCAGCGGCTTCGGCGCGGGCTGGCCCGCATGGCCGTCGCTCGACTTCAGCAAATTCGGCCCGACCGAGACGATCGTCCTGTCACGCATCAAGAAGATCAGCGGACCGAACCTCGCGCGCAACTGGGCGAGCATTCCGCACGTGACGCAATTCGACGAGGCCGACATCACCGAGCTCGAGGAATTTCGCAAGGCCACCAACGAGCGGCTCGCGAAGAAGGGCGGCAAGGGTGACGAAAGCGCCGTCAAGCTCACGATGCTCGCGTTCGTGATGAGGGCCTGCGTCGCGGCGTTGAGGCAGTTCCCGCAGGTCAACAGCTCGCTGGATGCAGAAGGCGCGAACCTCATCGTCAAGAAGTACTACCACCTGGGTTTCGCCGCCGACACGCCCAATGGCCTGGTCGTGCCGGTGATCCGCGATGTCGACAAGAAGGGCGTGAGCGAAATCGCGAGAGAGACCGGAGAGCTCGCCGCACAGGCGCGCGCGGGCAAGCTCGGACCGACCGCGATGCAGGGCGCGAGCTTCACGATCTCGTCTCTGGGCGGCATCGGCGGGACCTTCTTCACGCCGATCATCAACGCACCCGAGGTCGCGATCCTCGGCTTGTCGAAGTCGGACTTCAAACCGAAGTGGAACGGCAAGACCTTCGAGCCGCAATTGATGCTGCCGCTGTCGCTGTCGTACGACCATCGCGTGATCGATGGCGCGCAAGCGGCGCGCTTCACGACGTATCTCGCGGAGGTGCTCGCCGATATGCGCAGGGTGCTGTTGTGATCGCCGAACTGAAGGTCCCCGACATCGGCGACTTCAAGGACGTCGAGGTCATCGAGGTCCTCGTGAAACCAGGCGATGCGGTCGCGGCCGAGCAGTCGCTGATCACGATCGAGAGCGACAAGGCGTCGATGGAGATCCCGTCGTCATCGGCGGGCGTGATCAAGGAGTTGAAGGTCAAGGTCGGCGACAAGATCAATCAGGGCGATGTGATCGCGATCGCCGACTCGGAAGTAGGCGATGCGAAAGCGCCCGCAGTCGTGCCTGCGAACGTGTCCGCGTCGACGCCTGCGCCATCGACATCCGCGTTATCGACACCGTCCGCGCAGGCGCCGGTCGCGGCCTCGCACGCACCTGCCTCGTCCGCTGTCTCCGGCAACGGTCCCGCGCCCGCAAGCTGGTCGGGTAGAGCCGACATCGAATGTCAGATGATGGTGCTCGGCTCCGGCCCCGGCGGCTACTCGGCCGCGTTCCGGGCCGCTGATCTGGGCATGAACACGGTGCTCGTCGAACGCTACGCGACGCTCGGCGGCGTGTGCCTGAACGTGGGCTGCATTCCGTCCAAGGCCTTGCTGCATGTGGCCGCCGTGATGGATGAAGCAGCGCATTTCGCGGATATCGGCGTCGCGTTCGCGCCCCCCGCGATCGACCTCGCGAAGCTGCGCGCGCACAAGGACAAGGTGGTCGGCAAATTGACCGGCGGCCTCGCGTCGATGGCGAAGATGCGCAAGGTCGTCGTGGTGACCGGCGTGGGCGGCTTTCTCGATCCGCATCACATCGAAGTGGTTGCGTCCGACGGTGCCAGGAAAATCGTGAAGTTCGACTACGCGATCATCGCCGCGGGGTCGCAGTCGGTGCGTCTGCCGTTTCTGCCCGACGATCCGCGCATCGTCGATTCGACCGGCGCGCTCGAGTTGCAGACGCAGCCGAAGAAGATGCTCGTCATCGGCGGCGGCATCATCGGTCTCGAGATGGGCACCGTGTATTCGACGCTCGGCGCGCGCCTCGATGTCGTCGAGATGCTCGACGGCCTGATGCAAGGCGCCGATCGCGATCTCGTCAAGGTCTGGCAGAAGATGAACGAGAAGCGATTCGATGCCGTGATGTTGAAGACCAGGACCGTCAAGGCCGAAGCGAAAGCCGACGGCATCTACGTGAGCTTCGAAGGCGAACAGGCACCCAAGGAGCCGCAGCGTTACGACCTGGTGTTGCAGTCGGTCGGCCGCTCGCCCAACGGCAAGAACATCGCGGCCGACAAGGCCGGCGTCGCGGTGACCGAGCGCGGATACATCGAGGTCGACAAGCAGATGCGAACCAACGTCGCGCACATCTTCGCGATCGGCGACATCGTCGGTCAGCCGATGCTCGCGCACAAGGCCGTGCACGAGGGCCATGTCGCAGCCGAAGCGGCGTCGGGGCAGAAGAGTTTCTTCGATGCGCGCGTGATTCCTTCGGTGGCCTACACCGATCCCGAGATCGCGTGGGTCGGCGTGACCGAAGACGAAGCGAAGCAAGCCGGACGCAAGGTCGGCGTCGCGAAATTCCCGTGGGCCGCGTCGGGTCGTGCGATTGCGAACATGCGCGACGAGGGCTTCACGAAACTGATCTTCGATCACGACACGCATCGTATCGTCGGCGGCGCGATCGTCGGCACGCACGCGGGCGATCTCATCAGCGAACTCGCGCTCGCGATCGAGATGGGCGCCGACGCGACCGACATCGGCAAGACCATGCATCCGCACCCGACGCTCGGGGAATCGGTCGGCATGGCGGCCGAGCTCTACGAAGGCGTCTGCACCGATCTGCCTCCCGTCAAGCGCAAGTGAGGGTGTCCGCGAGCGGCGTGTCGGACTCGCTGCTGGCCTGGTACTTCGTGATCGTGTGGGGCTCGGGCTATCTTGCGACCAAGCTCGGTCTTCAGTACGCGGCGCCCTTCACGTTTCTGACATTGCGCTTCGCGTTCGGCGTCGTCTGCATGCTGGTGCTGGTCGCGCTGCTGCGTCCGCGATGGCCTGCCGGCAAGCGCGAGTTCCTTCACATCGTGATTGCCGGCGCGCTGATGCACGTCGGCAATCTCGGCGGCAGTCACTACGCGCAGTACCTCGGCATGTCGGCCGGCATCACGGCGCTGATCCTCGCGACCCAACCGCTGTTGACCGCGCTGATCGGCTCGGTCTTCGCTGCGAACGAGCGCCTCCTGGGGCGTCAATGGGCCGGCATCGCAACCGGTCTGTTCGGCGTCGCCCTCGTGGTCTGGCACAAGATCGATGTCGATGCCGCATCGACAGGCAGCATCGTCGCGGTATCGATCGCGCTCGTGTCGATCACGATCGGCACGCTGTATCAGCGACGCCATTGCCCGCAGGTCGATCTGCGCAGCGCGGGGCTGATCCAGTTTGCCATCGCGACCGTGCTGTTCGCGCCGCTCGCATTCGGCGTCGAGGGCTTCACCGTCACATGGGACTGGCGGCTCTTTGCAGCGATCGCTTTTCTCGTGGTGTTCGCGTCGATCCTCGCGGTCAATGCGCTGCACACGTTGATGCGGCACGGCGCGGCCACACGCGTGACCAGCCTGCTCTATCTGACGCCGATCGTGGCGGTGATTCTGGAGTGGGCGTGGTTCGGCGTCGTGCCGACCGCGCTGTCGATAGCCGGCATCGCCATCACCTGCGCGGGCGTCGCGCTGGTGACGTGGCATCGCAGGACGGCTGTCGCCGAAGTCGAGACCTGACGTCGCGAGTTGGGCGATGACTCGTCCCGCAGGCGCACCTCGACATCCCGCCACAACCGCGTCAAGGCGCTCCGGAGTCGCGCTCCGCGACAGCCGCCGCTTCGCGCCTGCGCTGCGCCTTGCGTTGCTTGCGCCAGCGCATCAAGAGGCCGCGTCGCATCGAAGCGCCGGCTTCGGCGCGGCCCAGGCTCATGCCGTGCGTCCACGCCCACACGTGCGCGCGGGCGCGCCGCAGCATGCGCTTGGCCGAGTGCCAGGCCGGTTGCTGATTCATCCAGAAATGAACCCGAGCGCTCAGCACCAGCGTCCACGCGTGCAGACGCGCGAACCACGGCATGCGCAGGAGCTGCGGCCTGCAGGTGACGAAGATGCGCGCGACGACCGCCGTGCTCATGATCTTCGCCGCGAACATGATCGCGCAGCCGGTGAGGAAGTGGCCGGTCGCGATCATCCACAGGCCCGCGATCTTGAACGGAAAGAGCAGCGTCATCGGAATGCACAGGATGATTAGCGCGACCATCGGCGGCACGCCGGCGAGGCGGCGCTCGATCCAGCGGATCGCGCGATGCTGGCCGAGCCAGACGAAGAATCGGGTGAACGAGGTCCAGAGCCATTCCTCGAAAAGAAACGCCAGCGCGCCGACGAAAAGCACCCCGGTCCGCAGGTGCTTGCGAAGCGAGTCCGAAGTGTCCGGCGGCGAAGAGCTCATGGTTGAACTGCTAGACTCGACGCGCCCCGAACGACCGACCCGCTGGCACGATGAATACCGCTGAACAAAAAAAAGCTGCGGCCGCCGCGGCCATCGAATGGCTTGAATCCCGCTTGCGCAGCGATACCGTCCTTGGCGTGGGTACCGGTTCGACGGCCGATCATTTCATCGATCTCCTGGTTCCGCATCGCGACCGCTTCGCCGGTGCGGTGGCGAGTTCGACGCGCAGTGCGGATCGCCTCGCGCGTCACGGCATTCGCGTGTTCGACCTCAATGACGTGGCCGAGTTGCCGATCTATGTCGACGGGGCCGACGAGATCACGATGAAACTCGAGATGACCAAGGGCGGGGGAGGCGCGTTGACGCGCGAGAAGATCGTCGCGGCCGCGTCGCGCATCTTCGTGTGCATCGCCGATGCATCGAAGCTCGTGGAGAAGCTCGGCGCATTTCCGCTGCCGGTCGAAGTCATTCCGATGGCGCGTTCGCAGGTGACTCGCGCGCTCGACGCACTCGGACCCGAGCGCGCTCTGTGCGACGGCGCGCAATGCGCATCGATTCACCTGCGCAGCGCGGCCGATGGGACGCCTTACATGACCGATAATGGAAACTGCATCGTCGATGTCAGCGGCTGGTCCATTGGCGATCCGCAAGCGATCGAAGCGCGCATCGGAGCGATCGTCGGGGTGGTCGAGTCGGGCCTGTTCGCATTGCGCGGCGCCGACGTGTTGTTGCTGGCGCGCGCCGATGGCGTAGAGACGCATCGCGTGACTCGAAGCTGACATCTCATTCGAGTCAGGAAACGAAACTGTCATCTACTGCGCCTAGCCTCTTCTGGATTTTGCAAGACGCAATGCTGTGCTCAAGGGATCAATGCCGCTCATGTCCGAACACACCTCCAAGCAATTCGACACCGAACTCGAGTCGGTCCGCTCCAGCGTCCTGCGCATGGGTGGCCTGGTCGAGGAACAGATCATGCGCGCGGTCGAGGCGCTGTCTTCGGGCGACATGGACCTGATCGAAAGCGTGGTCGATGGCGACAAGCGGGTCAATCGCATGGAGGTCGAACTCGACGAACGCTGCAGCCACATCATCGCGCGCCGCCAGCCGACCGCGGGCGACCTGCGCATGCTGATGACGGTCGTCAAGATGATCACCGATCTCGAACGCATCGGCGACGAAGCGCAGAAGGTGGCGCGCATGGCGCGCATGATCCACGAGGCCGAGCGCGCCCACATGCCGCGCGTCGAACTCGCGCACATCGCCGACACCGCCATCGAGATGCTGCGCAAGGCGCTCGATTCGTTCGCGCGCCTCGACCCGATCGCGGCTGCGCAGGTGGTGCGCGACGACCTCGCGCTCGATGACGAATACCGCGCGATCCTGCGTCAGTTGATCACGTTCATGATCGAAGACCCGCGCACCATCACCCGCTCGATCGAGATCCTGTTCATCGTCAAGGCGCTCGAGCGCATCGGCGACCATGCCAAGAACATGTGCGAGTACACCGTGTACATGGTCAAGGGCCGCGACGTACGCCACATCGGCGTCGACGACCTCGAACGCGAAGCGGCCGAATAGACCGCCCGGCACTGCGTTCGGAATGACAAGGGGGTGTTCGGGATGACAGGGCGCACGTCGTTCACGCAGATGCCGATGCTGTACGACGTGAGCACCGGCAGTCTGACGCAGGCCGGAGCCTTTGCGAAGATCTTCAGCGTCGAGTAGACGTCTGAAGATAACAGTCGCAGAAATAAGGGTGATTCATGAATACGGAGAGCCGCTTTCGCTGCCCGAACTGCAATTTTGCAATCTTCAACCGCCGTCTTGCGAAATGCGAGTCGTGCAGCACCGCACTTCCGCCCGAATTGCTGTTATCGCCAGAGCAACTCAATTTCTTTGAGGCGGACCACCAGAGAATGGGGAAGATGCGCCAGAACCTTGCGCGCAAAGCCGCCGAGGCAAAGGAGAAGCGCGCCAAGAAGTGGCAAGGCTGAGAATGGCACACGTTCCTCGTCATGCTCGTACGCCTAAGGCCAATCGGCAATCCAAATTGTTGTCTAACCCGGCGTTCCAGCGGACGGCTGCGCCGCCGCTGAACTGATTCGATCGGCGTCACGAATTCCGCAGCTGTACAAGCGCACGGTGCAGGTTCTGCTGGCAGCACCCCTTTCGGTCGCGCGCTCCAGTTGCTATGTGGAGCAAGTCCTCGTATTGGGCGTGAATATCAGTTTCTTCTTGAAATGCCAATGGGGAGCTCAACGTGCATGCGCTATGAACCTCAACTAAATCTCAAGCGCGCGCTCTTCTATATTCTCCTTCCAGTTCTCATGATGCTGGTATTCGTGGGGTTTCCGCCGCCGTTCGCGCCGCCGCACCGTACCAAATCAAGTCAAGAGCAGTCGGTGCCAGTCGAGAAGCGCGCCACGCGCAAGTAAGTAGAGGCCTCGTAGATTCGATCCTGCGTCGGTAAATTTCCGCCAGGCCTCACGAATCCGCCGGCGGCACATAACCGACTGCGGTATCGGCTCCCTCGCCGAAGAAGTGACGCTCCATCTGCGTCGCAAGATATTTGCGCGCGCGCGCATCGGCGAGATTCAGGCGATTCTCGTTGACCAGCATGGTCTGCTGCTTGAGCCATCCGGCCCACGCCTCCTTCGAGACGGTCTCGTAGATGCGCTGCCCGAGCGGGCCGGGATAAGGGGGGAAATCCAGGCCTTCGGCTTCGCGGCCGAGTTTGATGCATTGAACTGTTCTGCTCATGAGCGATCCTCTGTAAACTGTCGCGTCGATTCTACTGCGAGGCGCTTGTTCTCCGGGATTCGAGCCGAAGCGGCGACTGGACACACGCACAATTCCGCGCAACAAACGCAATGACCCACGGAAGGTGCGGATGCTTGACCCGGAAGTGCAGATCAAATCGAAAGCGAAGCCACGACCCCGCGTGCGGGATATCGTTGCGCATCGAACCGATGGCGCTCCGCTGGACGCCGAAGATCTCGAAAGTCTTGCACGCGATCTGAAGGCGATCGAGCGCGAGAAAGAGCGTCTTTCGCACGAACTGCACGATGGGCTCGGTCAGCATTTGACGGGCATCGCCTTCCTCGCCAAGGCGCTGGCCAATCGCCTCGCAGCGCGTAATGCACCCGAGACCGACGACGCGCAACAGATCGCCGCACTGACCAATCAGGCGATTTCGAACACGCGCGCGCTCGCGCGTGGTCTCAGGCCCGTCGGCCCCGAAGACAATTCATTCGCATTTGCGTTGTCCGTCTTGACGCGCGACGTATCGGCCATCTACGGCATCGACTGCAGCTTCAATGCCGACGGAACGATTCCCGTCGCCAGCCGCATGGCCGCCCATCATCTGTACCGGATCGCGCAGGAAGCCGTGCACAATGCGGTCAAGCACGGCGGTTCGGGCGGAAGAATTCTTGTCGACCTTCGTGAAGACGAGAACACCATCGTGCTCACCATTTCCAATCGCGGCAATCTTGCGGCCGCACTCGAGATCGGGGCCGATTTGCGGAACAACGCGGCCGAAGGCATCGGCATCGCGAGCATGCGCAATCGCGCCGCGCTGCTTGGGGCAAATCTCGAGATCGCGCAGGTCGGCAAGGAGGTCTCGGTTCGTGTGGCACTCGACAAAGACGCAGCGCAGACGCTGCGCGAACAAGGAAAACCTTTATGACTGATTCAACGTCCACCATCGGCCAACTCCCGGTCAAGGCGCGCATTCTGATCGTCGACGATCACACCATCGTGCGGCAGGGCATTGCACAGCTCGTGAACCGCGAACCCGACCTCGATGTCTGCGTGGAAGCGGGCGATGCCGACTCGGCCGTTGCGGTGTTGGCGAAGACCCCGGTCGATCTGGCGATCGTCGATATCTCCTTGCCGGGAACGTCGGGCATCGAACTGGTCAAGCAGATTCGCGATTCGCATCCGCAGCTCCCCGTGCTCGTGATGAGCATGCACGACGAGGCGCTCTACTCGGATCGCGCATTTCGCGCAGGGGCCAAGGGCTATGTGATGAAGCAGGAGGCGACTGAGAAGCTGCTCGCTGCGATTCGCAAGATCCTGAACGGCGGCGTGTACGTCAGCGACCGCATGCAGACCGTGATGGTCCAGCGCTTTCTCAACAGCGGTGTCGACGAGAGTGTGTCGTTCATCGACAACCTGACCGATCGCGAATTCGAGATCCTGCGCATGATCGGCCAGGGCCTCACGGTCGCCGAGATCGCCGACAAGCTCGGGCGGAGCGCCAAGACGGTCGAGGCGCATCGCGCCAATCTGCGCGAGAAGCTCGGCTTGAAGCGCGCCGCCGAGTTGGCGCGCTTCGCGACGCAATGGGTCGAGCGGGGCAACTGAGCGACGTGCGGGTCAACTTCGGGGAGTGATCGATGGGACGCGATTCAATCGGTTCGAGAGCGTGCATGTCCGCAGCATTCGTGGCATTGGTTGGCGCGTGCCTTCTCGCGGGCCCGGTGTCCGGCCAGGCGGCCGATGGCGTGCAGGTGCTTCCGAAGGTCACTGTGACAGGTACTCGTAATCCGGAAGCGACACCGACCGAGGCGGCGTATACCGACACCGTGTTCAAGCGACTGGAACGGGGCAGTCGCTACCCGACCGGCCGCGAGGCCAGCGAGGAGCGCCCGAGCGGCACGACGACGGTCTGGTTCGAGCTGCGGAGAAACGGCAGGGTCGCCGGCCGCGGCGTCGAGAAGACATCGGGTTCGCAGCTGCTCGATCAGATGGCCGTCGAGCTGGTCGCGCGTCAGAAGTACCCGGCGCTGCCGCAGGACGGCTTCACCGACGGTGCGAAGCATCGTTTCATGGTGAGCTATCGGTTCGAAGGCAATGCGGCCGGGTTGCCTTCGAAGCCCAGGACTGCCAAGCCGTAAAGCGAGGGCGCTGCCCCGTCCGGTCGTACGCGATAAGGCGGCACGCGACGAGGCGGCGCGCGTCAGATCTTCTTGACGAGCACCTGACTGCGGCGCGACCAGTTGTACATGCGCTGCCGGTCGCGCGGCAGCACGTCGAGCGATGCGACGGTGAAGCCGCGCTTCAAAAAAAAGTGTGCGGTACGGGTTGTCAGCACGAACAGGCGTTCGATGCCGACGGCTCGCGCACGCTGCTCGATGCGCTTCATCAGCTTTTCGCCATCGCCCACGCCTTGCGCTTCGGGGTCGACCGTGAGGCATGCGAGCTCGCCCATCTTCTCCTGCGGAAATGGATAGAGCGCGGCGCATCCGAACAGTCGACCGTCGTGGTCGATCACGCTGAAGTGATCGATCTCGCGCTCGATGCGCGTGCGCCCGCGCTTGACCAATGTGCCGTCGGCTTCGAGCGGCTCGATCAGCTTCAGGATGCTGCCGACGTCATCGATGGTGGCCTCGCGCAACTCCTCGAGATCGTCGTCGGCGATCATCGTCCCCACGCCGTCGTGTGTGAAGATTTCGAGTAGCGCGCCGCCATCGAGAGCGAACGGAACGAGGTGGGCGCGCGGCACGCCGTTCTTGATCGCACGCAACGCATGCCTGAGAAAAAAGGCCATCGGCTCGGGCAGCGTGCCCGATGCGAGCAACTTGTCGGCGGCTTCCTCGGATAGCTCGCGAATCAGATGATCATCGCCATCCAGGAGGCCCGGCGCATCGGTGAGGAAGATGATCTTCTCAGCGTGAATCGCCGACGCGACGCTCGAAGCCACGTCTTCCATGTCGAGGTTGAACGCCTCGCCGGTCGGCGAGAAACCCAGCGGCGAGAGCAGCACCACGGCGCGCGTGTTGAGCGCGAGGTCGATCACTTCGGCCGAGACCTTGCGCACCACGCCGGTGTGCTGGAAGTCGATGCCGTCGATCACGCCGAGCGGGCGTGCGGTGATGAAGTTGCCCGACAGGACCTTGATGTCGGCGTTCGCCATCGGCGTGTTGGCCAAGCCTTGCGAGAACGCGGCCTCGATGTCGAGGCGGATTTCGCCGTTGGCTTCCTTCGCGCATTCGAGCGCCGCGGTGTCGGTGATGCGCACGTCGTTCTGAAAGCGCGATTCGACCTGCCGCAAGCGCAACTGCTCTTCGATTTGCGGACGCGAGCCATGTACGACGACGATGCGTATGCCGAGCGCGCGCAAGAGCGCGAGGTCTTCGCAGATGCGCGCGAGGCGGCCCGCGGCCACTGCTTCGCCGCTGACCGCGACCACGAAGCTCTTGCGCTTGAACGCGTGGACATAAGGTGCGACAGCGCGAAACCATGCGACGAACTGGGCGCGATGCAGGCTGTCGCCGAGCTCGCCGTCGAGCACCGCGTCGGCATCGACTTCGCTGGTCGCAAGCGGGATGGAGTCGAGCAATGAGCGCGCTTCGCCGGCCTGTTGCGGCTCTTCGAGCTTCGCGGCAAAATCAACTCGCAAATCAGCGACGCGTGTATCCGGACTGTTCATGCTGGTCATTATAATGAGCGCCCATCGTCGAACGTCCAGCGAATTGATTCCGCAGCCACGCCGTGCGTCGCATCCCAAACACGGCGCTTCATCGGCCCACCCCCGCGAATCCGATAGGCGCGATCGACTTCCCCGAAGAGTTGCCCGTCTCGTTGCGCAAAGACGAGATCGGCGACGCGATAGACCAGCATCAGGTCGTGATCGTCAGCGGCGAAACGGGATCCGGCAAGACGACGCAACTGCCGAAGATCTGCCTCGCGCTCGGTCGCGGTCGCGGCGCGGGCGGCGCAGGCCTGATCGGCCACACGCAACCGCGGCGGCTCGCCGCAACGGCCACCGCGCGACGCATCGCCTTCGAATTGCATTCGCCATTGGGCGAGCACGTCGGCTTCAAGATTCGCTTTCACGATCGCCTGTCGCCGGGCGCCTCGATCAAGCTGATGACCGACGGCATCCTGCTGGCAGAGACGCAGAGCGATCCGATGCTCGCAACCTACGACACGATCATCATCGACGAGGCGCACGAGCGCAGCCTCAACATCGATTTCCTGCTCGGCTATCTCAAGGAACTGTTGCCCAGGCGGCCCGACCTCAAGCTGATCGTGACATCGGCCACGATCGATGCCGAGCGCTTTGCGCGGCACTTCGGCAGCGACGATCATCCCGCGCCGGTGATCGAAGTCTCGGGGCGGCTCTATCCGGTCGAGGTTCGCTATCGGCCGGTGTTCGATGAAAGCGAAGTGCTCAACGCCAACAAACGCGACGATGCCAAGAAGCGCGATCTGTCGTCGACCGACGAGCGCAGCATCGTCGATGCGATCGTCGATGCGGTCGATGAGCTCGCCCGCGTCGGCCCCGGCGATGTGCTGGTGTTTCTGCCGGGCGAGCGCGAGATTCGCGAAGCGGCCACCGTGTTGCGCGGACATCATCCGCCGCATACCGAAATTCTTCCGCTGTTCGCGCGCTTGTCGGCCGAAGAGCAGGAGCGCGTCTTCAAACCATCCTCCGCACGCCGCATCGTGCTGGCCACCAACGTCGCCGAGACCTCGTTGACCGTGCCCGGCATACGCTACGTCGTCGATACCGGACGCGCACGAGTCAAGCGCTACAGCTATCGCAACAAGGTCGAGCAGTTGCGCACCGAGGCGATCAGCCGCGCGGCCGCGAACCAGCGCGCGGGCCGATGCGGCCGGGTCGCCGCGGGCGTCTGCATTCGTCTCTACGAAGAGGCGGACTTCGATGCGCGACCTGCGTTCACCGAGCCCGAGATCCTTCGCTCGTCACTGGCCGGCGTGATCCTGCGGATGAAGACGCTCGGATTGAACGAGTCCGCGGGCGAGATCGAAGCGTTTCCCTTCCTCGAGCCGCCGCTGCCGCGAGCGATCACCGACGGCTATCAGCTCCTGACCGAGCTCGGCGCACTCGACGAGTCGCAGGCGTTGACGACCATCGGTCGCGAGCTCGGCAAGCTGCCGCTCGACCCGCGCATCGCACGCATGATCGTAGCCGCGTGCGAACACGATTGCATGACTGAGATGCTGGTGCTGGCGAGCGCGTTGTCGATTCAGGACCCGCGCGATCGTCCGCTCGAGGCGCGCGACGCGGCCGACGAGGCGCATCGTCTGTTTCTCGACGAGCGCTCCGACTTCCTCTCCGACCTCAAGCTGTGGACCTGGTACGCGGCCGCAGCGGATGGGCCGGGCAACGGCACGACCGAACACAGGAAGAGCCAACGTCAGCTTCGTGACCTGTGTCGTGCGCGTTTCATCTCTCCGATGCGCATGCGCGAATGGCGCGACGTCCATCATCAGTTGGCGACGACCGTGGCAGAACATCGATGGCGGCTCAACGCGACGCCCGCGACTTACGAACAAATCCACAAGGCCTTGCTCGCCGGACTGCTCGGCAACATCGGGACCAGGACCGACGACGATCCGCAATACCTCGGCGCACGTGGCATCCGCTTCACGATCTGGCCCGGCTCCGCGCTCGCGAAGAAAAGTCCGACCGCATCGGGCAAGGCACGCTGGGTGATGGCCGCTGAACTCGTCGAGACGCAGCGCCTGCACGCGCGCAAGGTCGCGCGCATCGAGCCCGAATGGATCGAAGAGGTCGGCGCGCATCTACTGAAGACCTCGCACGGCGATCCGCATTGGGAGAAGAAACCTGCGACGGTGATCGTGTTCGAGCGCGGCACGGTCTATGGCCTGCCGATTTATGGTCAGCGCCGCGTTGACTATGCGCGACTCGACGTCACGCATGCGCGCGAGATCTTTCTGCGCGAGGGGCTGGTCGAAGCGATGCTTCATCGCGACAGTTCGCACACTTCGCCCTTCGACGCGCGCGACGCCGCAACGGTTCGCATGCTCGCGCATGACAGAAAGCAGATCGCGGCCGTCGAGGAGCTCGAACACAAGACACGCCGGCCCGACGTGCTGGTCGATGCCGAACTGCTGGTCGCATTCTGCGATGCGCGCGTTCCCGCCGAAGTGGCGAGCGGCCAGGCGTTCGAGACCTGGTATCGCGAAGCCGCCGGGAGCGAACCTCGTCTGCTCTATCTGGATCGCGACGAGCTGATGCGGCACGAGGCCGCGGACGCGAAGAGCGATGCCTTTCCGAAGACGATGGCGATGGGTGGCATCACGTTCGCGCTCGACTATCGCTTCGACCCGGGTTCGCCGCGCGATGGCATGACGATGACGGTGCCTCTGTATGCCCTCAACGTCGTCGATGGCGATGGCTGCGAATGGCTCGTGCCGGGCATGTTGAAAGACAAGACGCAAGCGTTGCTGAAGTCGTTGCCGCAGAAACTGCGTCGGCATTGCGTGCCGCTGCCCGAATACGCCCAGGGATTCAGCGAACGTCATCAGCCTCGAGGTTCGTTGGTCGACGCGCTGATTGCCGACTTGCGCGCAGAGCGCGGCGTCGTCGCGCAGGCGAGCGACTTCAAGGACGAAACGGTGCCCGCGCATCTGACGATGAACTTTCGCATCGTCGACGAGCATGGACGGCAACTCGCGATGGGCCGCAACCTCGCGGCCTTGCGTGCGGAACTCGGGCAGCAGGCGAGACGGCAATTCAAGGAGGCGTTCTCGCGCGTGGGCGCGGTTGTGGTTGTGCCTCCGGTTGCGCAAGCGACCGGGGCCGAGACTGCAGAAACGCAGGGGTCGCCGGGCTATGCCTCTTCAGACATTTCGCACCTCGCCAACGCCCCCGAAGAGAAGTTGACCGACTGGCCATTGGCCGCGCTGCCCGAATTGATGGAAGTCCAGCGCGGCGGACAGACGTTGATCGGCTATCCGGCGCTGGTCGATCATCACACGCATGCGGCGATCGAAGTGTTCGACGATCCGCACGAAGCGGCGCGGGCACATCGCCTCGGCCTCGCGCGCCTCTTTCGCCTGCAGCTTGCCGAGCAGCTTCGCTTCCTCGAGAAGAACCTGCCCTCGATGACGAAGATGGCGATGCAATTCATGGCGCTCGGCACGGCCGATGAACTGCGCGAACAGATCGTCGCCGCCGCGATCGAGCGCGCATGCCTGGTCGACCCGTTGCCAACCGATGCGGACTCCTTCGCGACGCGCAAACAGGACGCGAAGAGCCGCATCGTGTTGCTCGCCAACGAAGCGGCGCGGGCCGTGGCCGGGATTCTCGATCACCATCAGGCCGTGACGAAGAAGCTCTCCGCGATCAAGGCGCATCCCGCGGCGCTTCTGGACATCGAGGCGCAACTCGCCGCGCTCGTCCATCGGCGCTTCGTGACGACGACGCCGATCGAGCAGCTCTCGCATCTGCAGCGTTACCTGAAGGCGATCGCGTTGCGGATCGACAAGCTGGCCGACGATCCAGAGCGCGACGCGGCCCGCATGGCCGAGATGGCGCCGCTCCTCAAAGCCTGGCAGCGCGCGCATGCGGCGAGAAAGGGTGCGCAAGATCCGGCTCTCGACAATTTCCGCTGGCTGCTCGAGGAGTTGCGGATCGCGCTGTTCGCGCAGGAGTTGCGAACCCCCATGCCGGTCTCGGTCAAGCGGCTGCAGAAGATATGGGACGGCCAGCAGCGCTGAGTTTCGATGTCGCGCGTCGATCCTGGGGTTGATATCGAGCTTCGAGATGGGCTTCGATCGCGAAGCAAGCTCATCGGCAAGGTCATCGCGATCGCTGCCTGGAGCGTTGTGCATGGGCGCGCGTGTTGTGTGTGCGCCTTTCGAATCGCCATCAGCCGGCAGTTGGTGCCGGCCATCCGCGCCTTCCCTCGTACAATTCGCCCATGCGTTCCTTCCTGATTGCGCAATTGGTTCGCGGCCTCTCGGCCGGCGCCCTCGCATGCGCGGGGTTTGCGCCGATTTCCGCTTCGGCCGTCGAAGATCGCGTCATCGTCGTGCTCAACAGCGGCGACGCGACGATCTCGATCCTCGACCCGGTTTCGCTCAAGACCTTGCGGACCATCGATACCGGCAAGGAGCCGCATCATCTGATGGCGACGCCCGACGGCAAGGAGCTGATCGTCGCGAGCGCGGCGGGCAACAACCTGATGTTCCTCGACAGCAAGTCGGGCAACGTGCAACGCGTGGTGCGCGGCATCGATGACCCGTATCAACTCGCGTTCTCGCCCGATCGCAAGTGGTTCGCGGTCACCTGCCTGCGTTTGAATCGCGTCGACATCTACGACGCCGACACGTTCAAGCTGGTCAAGCGCATTGCGCTCGCCAGGCTGCCTAGCCATCTCGTGTTTTCGGGCGACAGCTCGATGGTGTTCGTGACCTTGCAAGGTTCGGACGAAATCGCGGCGATCGAGGTGAAGACGCAGATCGTCAAGTGGACCATGAAGGTCGGCAAGCTGCCCGCCGGTATCTGGATCACGCCCGACGACAAGCAGTTGATGGTCGGCATCATGGGCGAGAATTATGTGGACGTGATCGACTGGCGCATCCAGAAGTCGGTTGCGCATGTCGTGACGGGCAAGGGTGCGCACAACTTTTTGCCGATGGGTGACAAGCGCCGCGTGCTGGTTTCCAATCGCGTCGAGAACACCGTCTCGATCGTCGACATGAGCAACTGGACCAAGCTCGCCGACATCAAGGTGCCGGGCGGCCCGGATTGCATGGAGCTGACAGCCGATGGCAAGACGCTCTATGTCACGTCGCGATGGATCAAGCAGGTTGCCGTCGTCGATCTCGCGCAGCGCGCCGTGGTCGCGCAGGCGACGGTGGGTCGCTCGCCGCACGGTATTTATTTTGAAAGTCATGCGGCGCGCCAGTAAGGCGAGAAGCGGGGCCGCGCGCCGTTTGATCGCCGGCTTGACTCTCGTTGCAGGCGCGCCGGGGCTGTCGTTGTGCGCGTCGGCCGCCGCTGCGGCCGCCTGCGCCGATGGCCGCGAGCCGATCTACCTCACCTTCGATACCGGCAGCCAGAGTCAGGCGATGCTGATTCACGATGTCCTCAGGAAATACGACGTGCGCGCGACTTTCTTTCTCGCCAACGAGAAGACCGTGCGCGGCGACGGATCGCTCGATCCTTCGTGGGCGTCTTACTGGAAGCTGCTGGCGAGCGAAGGTCATGCGTTCGGAACCCACACCTTCGATCACGTTTATTACCGCGGTGATGTCGATGGAGACTCAGGTTCACATGATGTCAAGGTCAGACCGCAGTTCGGTGCTCATGCAAATCAGACGATGAACTGGGACGCGCTTCGGTACTGCGCGGAACTCGATCGCGTCGCCCGGCGTTTCGTGGACCTGACCGGCCAACGCCTCGACGCCTTCTGGCGCTCACCCGGCGGCAAGACCTCGCCGCGCCTGATCGCGTTCGCACGCTCGTGCGGCTATCGCCATTTCGGCTGGAGCGCCGCGGGTTTCCTCGGCGATGAACTGCCCAGCGAAAAATTCTCGAATGCGATGTTGCTCGAGCGCGCATTGCATACGCTCAGGGCCGGCGACATCGTGATGGCGCACCTGGGCATCTGGTCCCGCAAGGAACCGTTGGCTCCTATCCTCGAGCCGTTGATCACGGGTCTGAAAGTGCAGGGGCATTGCTTTGCGACTCTGCGCGACTATCCACGCGAGCGCGCGACATGAGCGCGCTGGCCACGCTCTTCGCGCAGGGCTTCAACGCCGTGCACGGCTGGCTGTTCCAGTCCGTGGTCGAGCCTCTGTTGTTTCACCTCGGCGGCGCGGGCGTGATGGAACAAGCCTATGAAGGGACCGAGTTCTTCCTGCTCGGCGTGCTGCAGGTCGCGGTCCTCTATGCAATCCTTCGACCGCTCGAAGCCTGGATGCCGGCCGAACGGTGGAGCGATCGGCGCGCGGTGCGCGTGGACATCCTCTACACGCTGCTGCATCGGCTCGGATTGTTCGCACTGGTGCTGTTCTTCTTCCTCGATCCGCTGGTCGACGAGTTGGCGGCAGCGCTGCGGCTCGAGGGCATATCGAACTTCAATCTCGATGACCTCTGGCCCGGCGTCACGTCGATCCCGATCGTCGCGTTCTGTCTCTATCTGGTCGTGCTCGACTTCGCCAACTACTGGGTGCATCGCGCGCAGCATCGCTTTGCCTGGTGGTGGGGTCTGCACAGCCTGCATCACAGCCAGATGCAGATGTCGTTCTGGGCCGACGATCGCAATCATCTGCTCGACGATCTGATCCGCGATGCGCTCTTCGCACTGATTGCGGTCGTGATCGGTGTGCAGCCCGGGCAATTCGTGCTGCTCGTGATCGCCACGCGCAGTCTCGAGAGTTTCCAGCACGCGAACGTGCGACTCTCGTTCGGACGCTGGGGCGAGCATCTGCTGGTCTCGCCGCATTTTCATCGACGCCATCACGCGATCGGCGATGGTCACGAAGGCATCCATCGCGGCTGCAATTTTGCGGTGTTGTTTCCGATCTGGGACGTCCTGTTCGGCACGGCCAACCATCAGGCCGGTTATCTTGCGACCGGCATTCGCGATCAACTCGCGAGCGATGCCGTGCCCGGTCGGAATTACGGACGCGGATTCTGGTCGCAACAGTGGCTTGGCCTGCAACGCATGATTCGCGGGTGACGCGCGCCGCGCTCCGGTCGTTCCGGCGCACGCGGGAATCCAGCGTCTTTCAACGCACGCCACTGGGTTCCTTCCCCGCTTTCGCGGGGACTGAAGGCCGCAGGGACGACAAAACTTCCGTCGCGTCACGTATTTCGTAATCCACAATAATCAATTTCGGACTTCCTTCATGAACGACATTGCTCGCGCGCTCGGTCGCGCCCTCGTCAGTCAATTTCATCCGCGCATGTTGTGGCTGGCGATCTGGCCGTTTCTCGTCGCGCTGGCGTTCTGGGGGGTGCTCGGTTTTTTCTTTCGTGGGGCGGCGATCGAGTGGCTGGTGGGCGTGGCAGGCGAATCCGCGCTCGGCTCCTGGGTCGATGCGGGCTTCGCGTGGTTCGGCATGTCGGGTGGCCTGGTCGTGCTGGCTTCGTTCGTTTACATCGCAATCGTGTTCGCGTTGATGGTCCTGACCGCACTGCTCATCATCGCAACCGTCGCCATGCCGACCGTGGTCGAGCACGTGGCCAGCCGCGACTATCCCACTCTCGCACGCAAGAACGGCGGGGCCGGGGCGACGTACCTCGTGGGCAGCCTCGGCAATGCGTTGTGGGTCAGCGTGGTCTTCGTGATCGGCTTCGTCCTCACGATTCCCTTGTGGTTGTTCGCGCCGCTCGCGCTACTCGTGCCGCTGTTGTGGTGGGGCTGGGCGACCGCGCGCATGTTTCGCTACGACGCGGTGGTGATCCACGCGAGCAGCGAAGAGCGGGCGACCTTGTTCTCTCGGCACGGCAAGGCCTTCTTCGCCATCGGAACCATCGTCAGTCTGCTCAACTTCGTGCCGCCGCTTTTCTTTCTCGTGCCGATTCTCGGCGGCCTCGCATTCACGCACTACGGATTGCGCGCACTCGAGCGGCTGCGCGCCGAGCGCGGAGAGAGTGCGCAAGGCACCGTCCGCGGGGCCGTCCCCGACGTCATCATCGACGAGCACGGGAGCGTCATTTGAAGCGCTTCGGTATCGTCATCGTCGGCGATGAAATTCTTTCGGGCCGTCGCGCCGACAAGCACTTGAGCAAGGTCATCGACCTGTTGTCGGCCCGCGGCTTGCAGCTCTCGTGGGCGCACTACGTAGGCGACGATCGCGAGGCGATCACCGCCGTGCTTGAGCGCACGTTCTCGAGACACGAGGTGGTGTTCGTCACCGGCGGCATCGGCGCGACGCCCGACGATCAAACGCGTCAAGCCGCGGCGAAAGCATTGGGTGTCGACATCGCGCCGCATGCCGAGGCCGAGAAACTGATTCGCGCCCGCATCGAAAAGATAAATGCGGCAGGCGGCATTGCTCTGCCGCTCGATTCACCCGAGCACCGCCAACGCATGCGCATGGGCGAGTTTCCGAGCGGCGCTTCGATCATTCCGAATCCCTACAACGAGATCCCGGGCTTCTTCGTTCGCGAGCATTATTTCGTGCCGGGCTTTCCCGTGATGGCATGGCCGATGCTGGAGTGGGTGCTCGAGACGAAATACGCCGAGTTCTTCCATCACGCACCGCGCGCCGAGCGTTCGGTGCTGGTGTTCGAGACGGCCGAGTCCAGAGTCACGCCGTTGATGGAACACATCGAAGCGGACTTCGACGGCATCAAGGTGTTCAGTCTTCCGTCGGTTGGCGACGCATCAGCGGCAAAGAGCGACGATCAGCGCATCGCGATGCGCGCGAAACGCCATATCGAACTCGGCGTAAAAGGCTCGGTCGAGCGCGTCGATGCGGCCTTCGAGGCGCTCGAGGCAGGGCTCAGGCAACTGGGCGCGTCCTTCGTGCGCGCCGACGACGCGCCGTGATCGAAAACGCGCAAGACGAGCGCGCAGCGCTGGTCCTCTTCTCGGGAGGACAGGACTCGACCACCTGCCTCGCATGGGCGCTCGAACGCCATGCGCGCGTCGAGACGATCGGCTTCGATTACGGTCAGCGCCACGCGGTGGAAATGACGTGCCGCGCGCCGATACGCGATGCGTTGCGAGCGCTGTCGGCGCGATGGGATGCGCGGCTCGGCGACGATCATGTGGTCGATGCGTCGGTCATCAATTCGGTCGGCGCGACCGCACTGACGAGCGGTGCGGTGATCGAGTTCGATGACCAAGGTTTGCCGACGACCTTTGTGCCGGGTCGCAATCTGCTGTTCCTGATTCTCGCGGCGGCGGTCGCGACGCGACGCAAGCTGACGGTCATTGTCGGTGGCATGTGCGAGACCGATTTCTCCGGTTATCCCGATTGCCGCGATGACGCGATCAAGGCGATGCAGGTCGCGCTGAACTTGGGGATGAAGGTCGGAACAGACGCCCGTTTTTCCATCGAAACGCCCTTGATGCGGCGTGACAAGGCGGGTACCTGGAAGCTGGCCGAAGAGATTGGCGGCAGCGCCTTCGTGGATCTGATTCGCAACGAGACACACACCTGCTATCTGGGCGATCACGTCACGCGCCATTCGTGGGGTTTCGGCTGCGGATCGTGTCCCGCGTGTGGACTGCGAGCAAAAGGCTACGACGCATACCGCGCGGCTTCACCCGGGTACGAGGGCTGAAAAAAAAGCCCGGTCCGAGAGGACCAGGCTTCTGAAAGGCATGTCGTTCCGAAGGAAGCGAGCAATGCCGAGGAGACACCGGTGGTGCGACGACGTACGTCGCACCGTAGCTTGTTTAAAGGAGTTGTTCAGGCCTTCTTCGAACGCGCGGCGTTGCCGGCTTGTGAAGCGGTCTTGACGGCAGCGTTGGTCGCGGCGGTTACATTGGCTTCGGTCATTTCGACGGCTTGCTTGCTTGCCTTCGAGATGCTGTCGTATGCCGAGTTGGCGGCAGCGAGAGCCGACTTCATCATCGCAACGGCGGTTTCCGAACCGGCAGGTGCGTTCTTCGAGGCCGAGTCGATCAACGACACGAACTTCGAATTGGCCTCGGAGAGTTGCGATTCGGCGACGCGAACGAATTCGGCTTGCGTCGAGCTGGCGATGTCGTACATCAGACGTGAATAGGCGACAGCCTTTTCAGCAGCCGGCTGGAGTTGCTGCGCGTTCCAGTTCAGCAGTTCCGACGGATCCTTGACCGACAGCATCTGACGGACCTTGTCGGCCGAGTCCTGCATGTTGGACTTGGTCACGTTGAGGTTCAGCGTGACGACTTTCTCGACGCCTTCGAACGCGGTTTGCGACAATGCAAACAGGGTCTCGAGGTTGGACTGGTAGGCGGCGGCCAGTTGCTGGGGGTCGATGGTGTTGTTCGGCGTGGTCATGTGTATCTCCAGATGAGGTGATCGGAATGAGTGGCTGCAAGTCTTGCAATCGACGATCGCCAGTGGGCCAGCTACTGATTCGCCCTTTGCCCGGGGACTGCGAATGCTGCAACGCAACAATTGCTATTGTAGGCGCAAGGGACCGGAAGTCAAGCACTTCTTTTCTCCGATGCGTGACGGTTTCTGGACGATGCGCCTCATGAAGGCCTTCTACACCGATCCATACGTGTTGCCGCTGCCGGAAGGCCATCGCTTTCCCATGCGCAAATATCTTCTGACACGCGAATACGCGATCGCGCGGGTGCCCGCCCTGGAGCTGATCGTCCCCCCGGCGGCGTCGCGCGAGCAGCTCGAACTTGCGCACACGCCGGCCTACGTCGACGCGGTATTCGATGGCGCCTTGTCGACAGGCGAGCAACGCGAGATCGGCTTCCCGTGGTCACCCGAGATGGTCGAGCGCTCGCGCCGCTCGGTGGGCGCGACCATCGAAGCGAGCCGCGCTGCGTGGGTCGATGGCATCGCCGTCAATCTCGCCGGTGGCACGCATCACGCATATGCCGGCAAGGGCAGCGGCTTTTGCGTCTTCAACGATGTTGCCGTCGCGACGCGCCTGATGCATCGCGATCAACGCGCGGCCGGGCAGTCGATCACACCGATTGCGATCATCGACCTGGACGTGCATCAGGGCAATGGAACTGCCTCCATCCTCGCGAACGATGCGCATGTCTTCACGCTATCGATCCATGGCGAGAAAAATTTTCCGTTTCGAAAGGAAGCGAGCGATATCGATGTCGGACTGTCCGATGGTTGCGATGATGCGACTTATCTGCGCGCCCTCGACGATGCGCTCGATACGATGTTCGCGCGCTTCGCTCCCGGCTTCGTGTTCTATCTCGCGGGCGCCGATCCCTATCGCGGTGATCGCCTCGGCCGACTTGCGTTGACCATAGCCGGCCTCGCAGCGCGCGATCGACGCGTATTCGAATTCACGCGCGAACGCGAGTGGCCGATCGCCGTCATGATGGCCGGAGGTTATGGTCGCGTGATCGAAGAGACCTGCGCGATCCATGCGCAGACGGTCGTGATCGCGGCGCAGTTTGCGGGGAACTTCGCAGCGCGCAGCCGAAAGGTCGATGCGGCGTCCGCAACCACCTGCTTCGTGAATTGATCCTTCATGTCTTCGCCGCAACCCGTATCCGCTCCGATCGCTTCTCCGGCACGATCAGCGCGTGCGAGCGCGTGGATCGCCGCGACGCCCGCGATCTTCGTGCTGATCTGGAGCTCGGGCTTCATCGTCGCGAAATTCGGCCTTCCCTATGCGACGCCGCTGTGGTTTCTGGTCCTGCGCTTCGCCGTCGTGATCGCGGTCCTGCTGATGATGTTGCCGTTCATGCGCGTGAGCTGGCCGAGTCGTGCGCAATCCCTGCATATCGCAGTCGCCGGCGTGCTGATACAGGCGGGTTATCTCGGCGGCGTGTGGTCTGCGATCGATGCGGGCATGCCCGCAGGACTCGCGGCTCTGATCGTGGGCCTGCAGCCCATCCTCACCGCCTTCGTCGCGCCCGCGATCGGCGAGCGCGTCACGGCGCGCCAATGGGCCGGCTTCGCGCTGGGCTTCGCGGGTGTGAGCCTGGTCGTCGCGAACAAGATCGTGGTGATCGCGTTGCCGATGACGAGCGTGGTGTTCGCAGTGATCGCGTTGCTGTCTATCACCAGCGGCACCCTCTATCAGAAGCGCAAGTGTCCGAGCTTCGATCTGTGCGCGGGCAGCCTGATTCAGTTCACCGCGTCGCTCGCGATCGCGTTGCCGCTTGCCTCGATCTTCGAGCACTGGGCGGTGCGCTTCACGCCGGAATTCATCGGCGCGCTGGCGTGGTCGGCGCTGGTGCTGTCGATCGGCGGCATGTCGCTGCTCTTTCCCTTGATCAGGCGAGGCGAGGCGACGCGCGTGACGAGCCTGTTCTATCTCACGCCGCCGGTCACCGCGTTAATGGCGTGGCTCGCATTCGGTGAACGCTTCACTTCGCTCGCGATGGTGGGCATGGTCGCCGCGGTCATCGGTGTTGCGCTGGTCGTGATCCGTCGACGATGAAGGTGGATGTCTGCGCTACGATGCGCGACGCCGATGCGCGACGCCGATGCGCGACACGCGCCGACCCACGACAAACATGAACGCCGACACAACTCGCTCCGAAGACTTCGTGCCTGAACCCGACGACGCACGCATCGTGGACGGCGCGATCGCATCGCGCCGCTCGATCCGCGCCTTCCTGCCCACGCCGGTCGCGCGCGAAGACATCGAGGCGATCCTCTCGATCGCATCGCGCGCTCCGTCGGGAACCAACATCCAACCCTGGAAGGTGACGGTGCTGACCGGCGAGCCGCTGTCGCTCATGTCCGAAAAGATTCTCGCCGCGCACGACGATCCCGATGCGCAGGCGATGCACAAAGAGGAGTACGCGTACTACCCGACCAAGTGGGAGTCGCCGTATCTCGATCGCCGCCGCAAGATCGGCTGGGACCTCTACAGCCTGCTGGGAATCGGTCGCAGCGACAAGGACCGCATGCATGCGCAGCATGGCCGCAACTATGCGTTCTTCGACGCGCCGGTCGGTCTCATGTTCAGGATCGATCGCATCCTCGAACTCGGATCGTGGCTCGACTACGGCATGTTCATCGAAGCGGTGATGGTCGCCGCGCGCGGGCGCGGACTCGATACCTGCCCCCAGGCCGCGTTCAATAAATTCCATCGCATCATCGCCGAGCATATCGGCATGCCAGAAACCGAGACGCTGGTGTGCGGGATGAGCCTGGGCTATGCGGACATGACGAAGGTCGAGAACACGTTGACGACCGGACGCGAAGCGCTCGCGAACTTCGTGCGATTCCTCGAGTGATGGCCGCATCGAATCAACGCAACAGGAAGTCCCGCTTGGACGCACATCGCAACACGCATCGCATCGCAGTCATCCCCGGCGACGGCATCGGCAAGGAGGTCATGCCCGAAGGCCAGCGCGCGCTCGAGGTCGCCGCGAAGCGCTTCGATATTGCGCTCGACTTCGTGCCCATCGAATGGGCGAGTTGCGACTACTACCAGCAGCACGGCACGATGATGCCGGCCGACTGGCGCGACCGGCTGAGCGGCTGCGATGCGATCTACTTCGGCGCGGTTGGATGGCCCGCAACCGTTCCCGACCATGTTTCGCTGTGGGGCTCGCTGCTTTTGTTCCGTCGCGAATTCGATCAATACGTGAACCTGCGGCCCTGCCGCCTGATGCCGGGCGTGCGCTCGCCGCTGGTCGATCGCGAAGGGCGCGCGCGTGCGGCCGGCGAGATCGATTTCTACGTGGTGCGCGAGAACACCGAAGGTGAGTACTCGAGCATCGGCGGTCGCATGTACGCGGGAACCGAACGCGAGGTCGTGATCCAGGAAACGGTAATGAGCCGCATCGGCGTCGATCGCATCGCGCGCTTCGCGTTCGAACTCGCGCAACGACGGCCGAAGAAGCATCTCACGTCGGCCACCAAATCCAACGGCATCTCGATCACGATGCCGTATTGGGACGAGCGCATCGAAGCGATGGCTGCACATTACCCTGATGTCGAGGTTGATCGCTACCACATCGATATCCTCACCGCGCATTTCGTGCTGCATCCCGAATGGTTCGACGTCGTGGTCGCGTCGAATCTCTTCGGCGACATTCTTTCGGATCTCGGGCCTGCCTGCACCGGCACGATCGGCATCGCGCCATCGGCCAACATCAATCCCGAGCGGCGCTTTCCTTCGCTGTTCGAGCCGGTCCACGGATCGGCGCCCGACATCGCGGGCAAGGGCATCGCCAATCCGATCGGCATGATCTGGTCGGGCGCATTGATGCTCGAGCACCTCGGCCATGTGGACGCGGGACTGGCGATGCTCCGCGCGATCGAAGAGACGCTCGCCGATGCCGGTGCGCCGCGGACTCACGATCTGGGCGGGACCGCCGATACGGCCGAAGCGGGGAAAGCGATCGCGCGGCGTCTCGAAACGATGTCGCTCGCCCGTCCCTGACGCGGCCGCGAACGTTGCGTTTTTCCCGACGATCCGCTGCTAGAAACTGCCTGAACGAGATTATCTATCTCGTTCATCTTGAACATGTTTCGACCTTTCAATACACTGAGCCGAAACATGGTGAGGAGAACCGAATGACTGCAGCGGTCTGGAAGCCGATTTGGAAACGATCGAGAGCCGCGTTGACCGCGTTGGTCCTCGCGTCGGTCGCTTTCGCCATTCCGACTCCGGCTTCCGCGGTCGCGGCTGCGGCGAGCCCCAGCAAAAGCACCCGAATCAAGGTCGTCTTGCCCGCAGGCGGCATGCGTAACGCCAAGGCCTACCGCGCAGGCAGCACTGCCGGTGTTCATCGCGCAGTGTTCGTGCATAGTGGTCGCAATGCGCGCGGCGTTCGCTTGCGCAAGGTTTACGCGTTCATTCCCGCGCGTCCGTCGATTGCGGAAACACAAGGCCTCCGCTTCGGGCCCGGCACCCCGCTCGGCGATTTCGAAGACAACCTCGCGGTCAAGTCCAGCGTCGCGCTCGTGATGGAAGAGGGCACGCAGGACATTCTGTTTTCGCGCAACACCAAGATCGCATTGCCGATCGCCTCGATCACCAAGCTGATGACCTCGCTCGTGGTGCTCGACGCGCACGGGGCGATGGACGAGCCGATCACGGTGACTGCGGAAGACCTCGACACCGAGAAGTTCTCGCGCTCGCGTCTTGCAGTCGGCACGACCCTGTCACGCCGCGACATGCTGCATCTCGCGCTGATGTCGTCCGAGAATCGCGCCGCGCATGCATTGGGTCGCAATTACACGGGTGGCCTTCCGGCTTTCGTCGCGGCGATGAATGCAAAGGCGAGATCGCTCGGCATGACCAGCGCGCACTTCAACGATCCGACCGGACTGTCGAGTCAGAACGTCGCGAGCGCGGAAGACCTGGTCAAGCTCGTCAACGCCGCATCGGCAAACCCGACCATCCGCGAGTTCTCGACCGATCACGACTACACCGTGCCGGTCGGCAAACGCATGCTCGAGTTTCACAACACCAACAAGCTGGTCGCCAATCCCGCCTGGGACATCGTCGTACAGAAGACCGGCTATATCACCGAGGCCGGCAAGTGCCTCGTGATGAAGGCCGTCATCGAAGGCCGCTCGGTCGTGATCGTGCTGCTCGATTCGTTCGGCAAGTACACGCGCCTGGGCGACGCCAATCGCATCCGGCAGTGGGTGGAAAGTCAGTCCGGCGATCCGGTCGCGCGCATCGTCAAGAAGACGTCGTAGGCATCCGACGTTGGTACGCGCATAGCGGCGAGGACCCGGATACAGGCGCAGACATTCTCCGAAATCAGGTTGTTTCCAAGTCCCGCGTGGGTGCTCCGGCCAGCATGGCGCGCACCTTTTCTCCCAGTGCATCGAGCGCGAATGGCTTGCAAAGAAGGTCGGTTCCGTCGTCCAGGCCGCCCCGGATCCCTTCGGCCGCAGCGTAACCGGTCACGAACAAGATCTTTAAACCCGGCCTCGCGCGACGCGCCAAAACCGCCAGTTCCTTGCCGCTCATGCCAGGCATCGCGACGTCGGTGATCAACAGGTCAATGCTTGGCTCCGATTGCAGTATCGCCATTGCAGCGGCTCCGTTCGTCGCCTGAAAATGTTCATAGCCGAGTTCGGTCAAGACGTCCGCCATGACCAGCCGCACCGCGTCCTCGTCGTCGACAATCATCACGGTGTCGCCCGGCTGGGCGCTGTTCGGTCGTACTGTATTTTGACCGGCCGTCGCCATGACGTCGGTGGTAGCGCGAGGCAGCAACAGAGTCACTTTCGTGCCTCGTCCAACCTCGCTTTCAATCGCGACGTGCCCGCGCGACTGCTTGGCGAAGCCAAAAATCATCGACAGTCCAAGCCCGGTCCCTTCTCCGGCCCGTTTGGTTGTAAAGAACGGGTCGAACGCCCGGTCGATCACCGCCTGCGGCATTCCTGAGCCGGTGTCGCGCACGCTGAAGGCGACGTAATCGCCCGGGCCGAGATCCAGCGGCCGCGTCCGATCGCCCTCTGCGAAACTGACATTCGTCATCTCGATCGTCAGTTGGCCTCCGCCTGGCATGGCGTCGCGCGCGTTGATCGCCAGGTTCAGCAGCGCGTTTTCGAGTTGGCTCGCATCTGCGTGAACCTGCCAAAGCTCGGGCTTGGCAACCATGACGAGAACGACGCCGGCACCCAATGTCTGCCGCAGCAACTGGTCCATGCCCAAGGCGAGAGAATGGGCGTCGAGCGTCTCGACATGCAGAGACTGGCTGCGCGAAAACGCCAGAAGCCGCTTCGTCAGGCTTGCCGCCCGCTCTCCCGAGTTGCGCGCCGCATCGATAAACCGATCGACATCTCCATAGCGGCCGGCAGCAATCCGCCGTTGGACGATCGCCAACCCGCCGAGAATGCCCATCAACATATTGTTGAAGTCATGCGCGATCCCGCCAGTCAGTTGACCAACCGCCTCCATTTTTTGCGCCTGCCGGAGTTGAGCCTCGATCGCCAGCAACTCGACCCCGCGCTCCTTGTCGACCGTGATGTCGCGTGCGTATGCGTAGATGGCGCCGTCCTCGAACGAGGTCTGCCAAGAGATCCAGCGCGGCGTGCCGTCCTTGTGCCGGTAACGGTTCTCGAAGTTGCTGAGATTTCCTCCGGCGCTAACGGTTTCTATGGCTGCATTTGTCGCATCGACATCGTCCGGCCAGACGAACTCCCGGAAACTGCGGCCGACCATCTCGGACGCCTCGTAGCCGAGAACTCTGGTCCAGGCCGGGTTGACGGCCCGGAACACGCCATCCGCACTCGCCACCACGAGCATGTCCCGCGAGTTCTGCCAGACCCGATCGCGCTCGGCGGTGCTCTCCGCAAGGCTCTCGGCCTGCGCTTTTTCCGCGGTGACGTCGCGGGCACTGCAATAGAATTTGCCTGCCTCGGGGACGGCGACCCAAGACAGCCAGCACCACTGTCCGCCCTTTGATCGATAGCGATTCTCGAAGCGGAGCACCGGCCGGCCGGATTGAAGCTGATCGAACGCGGCGTAGCTTGCCTTCAGATCCTCCGGATGGATCAGATCGAAGACGCGTGTGTGGCGTAGCTCCTCCTCGGACCAACCCAACACACTGCGCCACGCCGGGTTGGAGCGCTCGAAACATCCTTCCTGATTCACGACGGCCATCAGGTCGGGGCTCACCTGCCAGGTCAAGCCTTGCTCGCGGGTGCGTTCAGTGACCTGCCGTTCGAGATCGGCATTCAAGTCGCGCAGCGCCAGCTCGGCCTGCTTCTGATCACTGATGTCGCGCGAGACGCACAGCAATTGTGCCGGCCTGCTATCCGGCCCCGGAATTGCCGTGATCTGTACGTCCCACCATTTCGGCGTGCCGGCCATGGTCGGCGCTGCGCCTTGGAAACGACCGGTGCTGCCGCCCTTGGCGGCTTCGAGCGCGGCGACCGCGTCGATATTTCCTTCGCCTTGCCAGAAGTCCAGCCAAGGGCAGCCGCGGATGGCGTTGAAATCGCTCACTTCCATGATGAGTTGACCGCCCTCACTCATGAAGGTGAGGTTCGCGTCGAGATCGAGCACCTTGATGCAATCGTTGGACGAGGCCAGCACACCGCGCAGGAATTCGGTGTTCACTCGTTGCGCATCCCGGGCAAGATGCGCCTCGGTGACGTCGTGGCCCTGCGTGAAGACGCCCGTGACTTCGCCTGCCTCATCGACGATGGGCTCGTAGGTGAAGTCGACAAAACGCTCTTCAACGGCCGCGCCCAGCGATCGGGTCATGCGCACCGCCAAGTTCTCGGCGACGAATCGCTCGCCGGTCTTGTAGACCGTGTCAAGCAACTCATAAAATCCCTGGCCGGCGATGTCGGGCAATGCCTCGCGCACCGTCTTGCCGACATAATCGCGCTCGCCGCAGAGTCGGGCATAAGCGTCGTTGACGAATTCGTAGATATGTTCGGGACCGCTCGAAATGCAGATGAAGCCGGGTGCCTGATCGAACAGGCGCCGCTGCCGCTCGACCTGGGCTGCCATCCGCCGGTCTGCGAGGATTCGATCGGAGGTTTCGACGACCGTGACGAGTACACCGGCCGCGTCGCCTGCGTCATCGTGCAAGGAACTGTAGGTCAGGTCGAACCAAGCGTCAGAAAGCACCCCCGAACGTTCAATGACGAGCAACTGGCCGGGAAACGACCGCGCCTCACCGGCCAGCACGGCGGCATACACGGGTTGATTGAACGCCCAGACTTCAGGCCAGCATTCGCGGGTAGGCTGCCCGAGGGCGGCGGGGTGTCGCGCGCCCGCGATCAACGCATAGGCGTCGTTGTAGATCTGAATGAGGTCCGGTCCCCAGAGCACGATCATCGCGAGCGGCGAGCCGAGCACCATATCGACTGCGGTGCTCAGGCTCTGCGGCCAGTCGAACGAAGGGCCAAGCGGGGTGGTTGACCAATCCCGTTCGATAACCCGCTTCCGCATGTCCTGGCCGAAATCAGGTGGGGAGGACCCGAGGTCGAATCTAAGAGGCAAAGTGTTCTTTCAAATCCTCCGCCCCTGCTTTTTTTTGGCTGCGTGTTCGGTAGTGACCAAATCTGTAATCGCTTGGCGGCGTTCTGCCTCTCTACGTCCGCGCCCGATACAGAGAGGTCCTGCAATCAAAAAAGTTCCGACTCGTAGCACGCGCCAGTAGCGCCATGAAGCGTTCACAGCACCACGACTGCCGGGTTGAGATGGCCGACGGGTAAGGCGGTCTGCTGATTGGCATCAAGGCCTCCTGCCTTGTTCATGCCGCCCGCAGTGCGTCCACGATCTTCATGCGCGCTGCGCGAAACGCGGGAAGAAAACCGCCGACGAATCCCATGAAGAGCGCGAACAGCATGACTTCGACGACGATCGCCGCATTGATGTGAAAGCGAAACGTCAATTCCGAGAAGGTCTGAAAGTTCATCGTCGAAAGGCTCACGGCCTGCATCGCCGAAGCGGCGGCGAGTCCGATCACGCCGCCGACGAGTCCGAGCACCAGCGACTCGACCAGAAATGCAATGAGAATGGAAGAGCGTGGAAAGCCCAGCGCACGCAGCGTACCGATCTCGCCGGTGCGGGATGCGACGCTCGCATACATCGTGATCATCGCGCCGACGATCGCGCCGATCGAGAAGATGATCGATAGCGTCGTGCCCAGATAGCCGATGAATTTCGCGAGGGCCTCGGACTGCTCGGCATAGAACTGCTTCTCGCGCTTGGCTTCGATCGTCAGGCGCGGGTCGGACTCGAGCGTGTTCTTGACGCTGTCGAACTGCGAGGGGTCCGCGAGCCGAAAGAGTACCGACGAAAACGAGAAGCGTCGAAAGCCCTGCATCAATTGCTCGGCGTCTCCCCACACTTCCGAATCGAAGGCGCTGCCGCCCCCGTCGAAGATGCCGACGACGGTCCACTGGCGCTGCGCGAAACGCAGGCTCTCGCCCAGACCCGCGCCGGGAAAAGCCGCAGCGATGGCGCGACCCGCGATGATCTCGGACGTGCCCGGCGTGAACATGCGGCCTTCGACGATGTGAACCTGCGGCCGCAACGCGAGACCCTGCGCGGTCGTGCCGCGTACGACGATATTCGACGGTTTGTCGGGATCGTTCGGATTCTTCTTGCGTTTGGGCAGGTTGATGACCGCGACCGGCTCTTTCGAAATCATCTTCTGCCCGAGCCCGTCGGTCGCGATCTCGGGCTGGCTGTCGATCACCGAGGCCTGATCGCGTCCCACGCCGCTCTGCACTTCCGACGCGGCGGAGCGGCGTATCACCATCACGTTGTCGGGCTGGCCGGTCGCGACCAGCGTCTGGCGTATGCCTTCGGTCATCATCAGCACGCTCGCGAAGACGAACACCACCAGCGCCATGCCGCTTGCGGTCAGCAGCGTCGTGACCTTGCGCGCATAGACGTTGCGCGCGATGTAGTTGAAGGGAATCGCTTTCATGCGCACACGCATACACACGCTGCGGCGTGCGTACCGGCTCGCGCGTTTCGACCTGGGTCACGCCACATGCCGCAAGCCCTCGACGATGCGGATGCGTCCCGCGTTCCACGCTGGGAATGCCGCGGCGACGAGCCCGATCAACGCGGCGGCGCCGAATTGCATCAGCACCGTTTCGCGCGACACGAAGAACACGGGGAACAACGTGCCCATCGCTTTCGAGAACGCGCTCGCGATCGGAAACGTGATCGCGACACCGAGCGCACCTCCTACCAGCGCGATGAAAAGCGACTCGCCCACGATCAGCCAGCCGATGAAGCCGGGTCCGAAGCCGATCGCTTTCATGGTCGCGTATTCCGACGTGCGTTCGCGCGCGGTCATCGCGATGGTGTTGGCCATCACCGCCATGATGATCAGGATGATGACCAGCGACACCGCCTGGATCGCGACCAGGATCAACTCGGTCATCGAGATGAAGCCGAGCTGAAACGCCTTCTCGGTTTCGGTCAACGTCTCGGCGAGCGAATTGCGAAACAGGTTGTCGACCGACTTCGAGACCGGTGCCGCGTCGTCAGGGTTCGCAAGCCGCTCGATGTAGAAGCCGACCTGATCGGCGCGCCTGCCATAGCGCTTCTTCACGGTCTCGTTCAGATAGGCCCATTGAAAGAGGAACTGCGACTCGTCGGTCTTGGCATCGGCGCCGTCGTAGATCGCGCGCAGCGTGAAGGTCCACGTACCCGGATAGATGGTCCCGCGCAAGGGGATCTGGTCGCCGATCTTCCAGCCGTACTGATCGGCGAGCTTGCGTCCCACCACGACGCCTTGCCGATCGGCGAGAAAGGCTTTGAACTCGGCCGGCGTGACGACGTATTCGGGATAGAGCTCGAAGTAGGTCGCGCCGTCGACGGCGAACTGAGGAAAGAAATTGCGCTCGGTGATGTAGACCCCGCCGAACCAGTTGCCCCACGACACGGCGGTCACGCCGTCGATCTGGCGCATGCGTTGCGCGTAGTTGAGCGGCAGCGGAAACACCAGCGAGATCGAGTTGCGGGTGACGAGCCGGATCGATGAAGTGGCATCGACGCCCGCATACCAGGCATCCACGATGGTGCGCAACAGGCCGAACGCGCTGATCGCAACCACGAGACCGACGATGGTGAGCACCATGCGCAGCTTTTGCCGCAGGGCGCTGCGCGTGAGGAGCTTGGCGATTAAGACCATGGGTGATGTGTTGGAGAGCAATTCCTTTTTAACCCGTCGCCCCAGCGAAGGCCGGGGTCCAAGTGGCGGAAGCCCGTCGCCCCGGCGGAGGCCGGGGTCCAACTTACTCTTTCACGCGTATACGCGAAACGTGGATCCCTGCCTTCGCCGGGGCGACGGCGGCTCCCGGGAAGACGGTGCTTCTAGCGACGCTCGTCAATGCCCCGCATGCAAACTCGCAGCAAGCTCGGCCTGATACTCCGCATCGCTGACCAGCACGCCCTTCTCGAGATGCACCATGCGCCGCGCGCGGCCTGCGGCCTTGGGGTCGTGCGTGACCATCACGATGGTCTTGCCGAGCTCGCGGTTCAGGCGCTCCATCAGGTCGAGGATCTCCTGGCCGGTGTGGCGGTCGAGATCGCCGGTCGGCTCGTCGGCGACGATGATGGTCGGGTCCGCGATCAACGCGCGCGCGATCGCGACGCGTTGCTGCTGGCCGCCGGACAACTCGTTCGGGTAGTGGTCGGCCCGATCCGACAGGCCCACCATGGCAAGCGCGGTATCCACATGCTCTTTGCGATCGCGCCGCGAAAGGCTCGTGAGCAAGAGCGGCAGCTCGATGTTCTCGAACGCGTTCAAGACCGGCATCAGGTTGTAGAACTGGAAGATGAAGCCGACGTGTGCTGCGCGCCAGGCGGCGAGGTCCGCATCGCCGAGGTCGGCGATGTCGACGCCGTCGACCACGATGCTGCCGCCGGTGGGCTTGTCGATGCCCGCGACCAGATTGAGCAGCGTGCTCTTGCCCGAGCCCGACGGGCCCATCAATGCCACGAAGTCGCCGGCGGGGATGTCGAGGTCGAGACCGAGCAGCACCGGTACGGCTTGCTCGCCGCGGATGTAGATCTTCTGCAGGTCGCGCACTTCGACCAGCGTCCGCGCCGTTTCCGCACCATCGGTCGAGGCAGTCATGGCAGCTGTAGTCCCTGCGAAAGCAGCGAGCTTCGCAGGGGTTTCGATCGGCATGCCGATCGCCTGCGGAGCGCGATGCGCTTGCCAGCGCATCGCCCAGCGGCGTGCGTCGAAAGACGCTGGGTTCCCGCGTGCGCGAGAACGACAGAGGCGTTGCGGCAACCGACACTCATCTGGTCGTCGTCAACAGCTCGTCACTTGGTCTGCACCACGATCGCCGTGCCGCCGGCAATCTTGTCGCTCGGCTTGACGATCAGCTTCTCGCCCGACTTGAGATTGCCCGATGTGATCTCGATCGCGTCGGATGACTTCGCGCCGGTGGTGACGATGACGGCCTCGGCGATCGTCTTGTCGCTTTCGGTCTTGAGGCGATAGACCACGGGTTTGCCATCGCGCATGACCACTGCGTCGGGCGGGACTGCGATGGTCGGCTGGTTCGCGGCCGCGTCGATCTTCTTCGACAGGAAGCTCACCTTCGCGCTCATGTCGGGAAGGATTCGATCGTCGAGCTTGTCGAACTTCACCTTGGTCGTCACCGTGGCCTTGGCTCGATCGACCGTCGGCACGATGCGGCTGACCGATCCGGAGAAGCGCGTGTCGGGCAGCGCATCGAGCACGATCTCGCAGGGCTGCCCGACCGAAATCTTCGACAGGCTGGACTCCGATACATCGGCCTCGACTTCGAGCGTGGACAGGTCGGCCATGTTGACGACCGCGCCTTTCGAATCGACTGCCGACGAGAACGGCGTGACGATGTCGCCCACGTTCGCGCTCTTGGTGACGACCACGCCGTCGAAGGGCGCGCGAATCTCGGTGAAGTCCACGCCGACCTTCGCGTTGTTGGCGTTCGCGATCGCGGCTCGCAAGGCAGCACGCGTGTTGTTGGTCGCAGCCAACGCGCGATCGTTGCGTGCGACGGCGGTATCGAGTGCGGACTTCGACAGGAAATTCTGCGCGACCAGTTCGCGACTGCGCGTCAACTCGATCGCCGCATTGCGCTGATCGGCTTCGGCCGATGCGATCCCCGCGCGCGCCACGCCGACGTTCGCTTCTGCGGCGGCGAGTTGGGCCTGGACATCGCGCGCATCGATGCGCGCCAGGAGATCTCCCTTCTTGACGCGGCTGCCTTCCTGCACGTTCAGCAATTCGAGCCGGCCGGTCGCCTTGGTCGCGACCGCGGCTTTGCGCTGCGCGACGACATATCCCGACGCGGTCAGCACCGTGACCTGCTGCGCCGGGTAACGCGTGACCACCGACGCGGTCTGCACCGCGACCGGACGCGGCATCAGGAACAGCGCGATGCCACCGATGACGACGATCGCGAGCACCACCATCCACCAGCGGATGCGTCGCCTGCGCTTGGGGGCGAGACTGCCTCGGTCTATCTTCAGCTTGCCGATATCGGTTGCGGCCATGGAGCGTGATCTTGTGAGGTGGATTTTTGAGCGCCCGCGATGATACCGCCGCCGAGACACACCTCGCCGTCGTAGAGCACCGCCGATTGTCCCGGCGTCACGGCCCATTGCGGCTCATCGAACACGAGCGCGAAACGATCGCCATCGGCTTCGACGCCGGGTTGCAGAAGACATGCCGCATCGGATTGGCGATACCGCGTCTTCGAATGCAGCACCTGCGCGTTCGGCGCGCGACCCGCGACCCAGCTCGCGTTGTCCGCATGCACGAGCGACGACAACAGCCACGGATGGTCGTGACCGCGCACGACCCACAGCGTGTTGCTCGCCATGTCCTTTTTCGCCACGAACCACGCGCCTTCGGCGGCGATCTCGTCCATATTCATTTTCACGCCGCCGATGCCGATGCCTTTGCGCTGACCGAGCGTGTAGAACGCAAGACCGACATGGGTGCCGATCACGCGACCCGCCTCGCTGCCGTCGGGCGTGCGGATGGGCCCCGGCTCGGTCGGCAGATAACGATTCAAAAATTCACGAAACGGTCGCTCGCCGATGAAGCAGATGCCGGTCGAATCCTTCTTCTTCGCGTTCGGCAGGCCCATGCGCTCGGCGAGCGCGCGCACTTCGGTCTTGTGCATCTCGCCCAGCGGAAACAGCACGCGCGACAACTGCGCCTGATTCAAGCGATGCAGGAAGTAGCTTTGATCCTTGCTCGCGTCCTCGGCCTTCAGCAAGCGATACAGGCCTTCATCGTCGCGATCGATGCGCGCGTAGTGGCCGGTCGCGATGCGCTCGGCGCCCAGGCGCATCGCATGGTCGAGGAAGGACTTGAACTTGATCTCGGCATTGCACAGCACGTCGGGATTGGGGGTGCGCCCGGCCGCGTATTCGGCGAGGAATTCGGCGAACACGCGGTCCTTGTATTCGGTCGAGAAGTTGACCGCTTCGATATCGATTCCGATCACGTCGGCGACCGCGGTCGCGTCGATCAGGTCTTCACGCGTCGAACAATATTCGTCGTCATCGTCGTCCTCCCAGTTCTTCATGAACAGGCCGATGACGTCGTGGCCCTGCTGCTTGAGTATCCACGCGGATACGGCCGAGTCCACGCCTCCCGACAATCCGACGACGACTCTTTGCCTGATCATCGTCGCAGTCGCATCAGATCGCTCGTGCCATCGCGCCGAGCGCAGATGCGTCGGCGACCAGCGTGTCCAGAGAAGCGAGCGGCTTGCCACGCGCATGGTCTTCCACGCAACGCATCACCATCGCGCTGCGATGGCGTTCGCGCGCTGCGCGCACTTCGTCGAGAGTCATCCACAACGCGCGCACGATACCTTCGTCGAGCGCGCGGCCTGCGATCGGCGCATCGACCGAGCCGACGAATGCGAAGCGAAGATAGGTGACGGGTTCAGCAGGTTCATCGCGCCCTGTCTTCATCGAGCGCGACAGATAGATGCCGAGCAACCCCTTCGGCGTGAATGCATGTGCGGTCTCTTCGAGCGTCTCGCGAATCACCGCGGCGGTCAGGCTCTCGTCGGGTTCGAGGTGACCCGCGGGCTGATTGACGCGCAGGCCGTCGCGCGTTTCTTCCTCGACCATCAGGTAGCGGCCTGCGAGAGCGCCGCGTCCTTCGACGATGGCGGCGACGGTGACGTTGGGTCTCCAGAGTTCGGACATCGGTGCATTTTACTTGGGGCAGCCCGTCGATCACCGGCTTGCGCTCACGGCGCGGGACCGTGAACTGTGAAATCGCCGTGCTAACATCGCCCGCCGAATTCAGTCCACGAAATCAGCCCACGCGGGAAGCCGAAACAGCAGAGCGGTCGAGGAGAACTTCATGAAAATCGGCGTCCCAAAAGAGTCGCGCGTCGGGGAGACCCGAGTCGCCGCAACCCCTGAGACGGTCAAGAAGCTGATTGCGGCCAAGCATCAGGTCTTCGTCGAAAGCGGGGCGGGCGTCACCAGCAGCGTGATCGACGAAGCCTATGCGACCGCGGGTGCGACCATAGGCTCGGCGGCCGATGCATTCGGCGCCGAGATGGTCCTCAAGGTGCGCGCGCCGGACGCGAACGAACTCGCAACGATGAAGCCAGGCACAGCCCTGGTCGGCATGCTCGATCGCTTCGATACCGACAACATCGCGCGCATGGCATCCGCCAACCTCACGGCCTTCGCGCTCGAAGCCGCGCCGCGCACGACGCGCGCGCAAAGCATGGACGTGCTGTCGTCGCAAGCCAACATCGCCGGCTACAAGGCGGTGCTGCTCGCGGCCAACGTCTATCAGCGCTTCATGCCGATGCTGATGACCGCCGCGGGTACGGTGAAGGCTGCGCGCGTCGTGATCCTCGGCGCGGGCGTTGCGGGCCTGCAAGCGATCGCGACCGCGAAGCGACTCGGCGCGGTGATCGAAGCATCCGATGTGCGGCCCGCAGTGAAGGAGCAGATCGAATCGCTGGGTGGCAAGTTCATCGACGTGCCCTTCGAGACCGACGAAGAGCGCGACGCCGCCGCGGGCGTGGGCGGCTATGCGCGACCGATGCCGCCATCGTGGTTGCAGCGTCAGGCGATCGCCGTCGGCGAGCGCATCAAGCAGGCCGACATCGTCATCACCACCGCGTTGATCCCGGGTCGCAAAGCGCCGGTGCTGGTCACCGAAGAGATGGTCAAGGCGATGAAGCCGGGCTCGGTGATCGTCGATCTCGCGGTCGAGCAGGGCGGCAATTGCCCGCTGTCCGAACTCGGCAAGACGGTCACGAAGTACGGCGTGCACATCGTGGGCGAAGCCAATCTCGCAGCCGCGGTCGCGGCCGACGCGTCGTCGCTCTATGCGCGCAACGTGCTCGACTTCATGAAGCTGGTTAGCGACCAGGAAGGCCGCTTCGTCGTCGACATGGAAGACGACATCGTGGCCGCGTGTCTGTTGTGCAAGGACGGGCGGGTGACGACGAAACAAGAGACGAAGACATCATGATCGATCCCACCATCCAGAACCTGACGATCTTCGTGCTGGCGATCTTCGTCGGCTATCACGTCGTATGGAACGTGACGCCCGCATTGCATACGCCGCTGATGTCGGTGACCAACGCGATCAGCGGCATCATCATCTTCTGCGCGATGCTGCAGACGGTAGACATCGACGGCCCGATCACGTTGACGAGCGTGCTCGGCGCGCTCGGCGTGCTGCTCGCATCGATCAACATCTTCGGCGGCTTTCTGGTGACGCAGCGCATGCTGGAGATGTTCAAGAAGAAAGAGAAGAAGGCGATCGCATCATGAGCAGCACTCTCGCCAACATCACCAGCCTCGCGTATCTCGTCGCGGCGGTGCTCTTCATCCTCGCGTTGAAGGGTCTTTCGTCGCCGCTGACGTCGAGGCGCGGCAACGTCTACGGAATGATCGGCATGGCGATCGCCGTCGTCACGACGCTGTTCGTTGCCGACCGTCCGGTGATGTGGCTGATCGGCGGCGCGATCCTGATCGGCGCGGCCATCGGTGCGACCGCGGCGCGACGCGTGCAGATGACGAAGATGCCCGAGCTGGTCGCGGCATTCCATTCGCTGGTCGGCATCACGGCGGTGCTGATCGCGGTCGCCGCGATCTTTCATGCCGGTGAAGAGCACACCGCCGCGCAGAAGATCGAACTCTTCCTCGGCGCCTTCATCGGCGCGATCACGTTCACCGCGTCGCTGATCGCGTTCGGCAAGTTGTCGGGTCGTGTCACCGGCAAGCCGGTCAGTTTCGCCGGCCAGCATCCGCTCAATCTGCTGCTTGCACTGGCCATGCTGGGCTTCGGCATCGCGTACTTCCTCACCGGCAGCGCGACCGCATTCCTGATCATGGTGGCGATCGCACTGGTGCTCGGAGTGACGCTCATCATCCCGATCGGCGGCGCCGACATGCCGGTGGTGGTGTCGATGCTGAACAGCTACTCGGGGTGGGCCGCGGCCGGCATCGGCTTCACGCTCAACAATCCGGTGCTGATCATCGCGGGCTCGTGCGTGGGTTCGTCGGGTGCGATCCTTTCCTACATCATGTGCAAGGCGATGAACCGCTCGATCATCGCCGTGCTGCTCGGCGGCTTCGGCGCCGAAGTGTCGGCAGCCGACGCGGGCGACGGCACGCAGAAGAACTACAAGTCCGGCAGCGCCGACGACGCCGCCTTTCTCTTGAGCAACGCCGAGACCGTCGTGATCGTTCCCGGCTACGGCCTCGCAGTTGCGCGCGCGCAGCACGCGTTGAAGGAGTTGACCGAGAAGCTCACGCATCTGGGCGTGTCGGTCAAGTACGCGATCCATCCGGTCGCAGGCCGCATGCCGGGCCACATGAACGTGCTGCTCGCCGAAGCCGAAGTGCCTTACGACCAGGTCTTCGAGATGGAAGACATCAACGGCGAATTGGGCCAGGTCGATGTCGTGCTGATCCTCGGCGCCAACGACGTCGTCAACCCGGCTGCGCGCACGCCCGGCAGCGCGATCTTCGGCATGCCGATCATCGAGGCCTACAAGGCCAAGACCATCATCGTCAACAAGCGCTCGATGGCCGCAGGATATGCGGGCCTCGACAACGAACTCTTCTACATGGACAAGACCATGATGGTGTTCGGCGACGCGAAGAAGGTCGTCGAGGATATGGTCAAGGCGGTGGGGTAGAGCGCGGCCGACCGCGAGGCGTGGCTCTTCTCATCCCCAAGATTGGTGCCGCCCGGTTCGATACGTCCGGTGAGTTGCGCTTCGCCGAACGGCTCGCTGAGAAGCTCGAAGACAATGCGATTGTCTGGCGCAACATTCCGATAGGGCCGCGCGGACGTTATCCGGATTTCATCGCGCTTCATCCGCATCGAGGCTTGCTCGCGCTCGAAGTCAAGGACTGGCGCATCGAATCGATCGCGCGCGCCGACAAGCTGCGCGTCGAACTCATCACCGCCCGCGGCATCGTCACCGTGCAGAATCCCATCGAGCAAGTGCGCGAATATCTTTTCGCGGTCAAGCATCTTCTGGAACGCGATGCACTGCTCGTGTGTCCGGCCGGCAGTCCCTTCGCCGGCAAGCTCGCAGCCCCGTTCGGCTGGGGCGTGGTGTTGACCAACATCACACGCAGGCAATTCGATGCGACCGATTTACGCGAGGTGATCGCCGTCGCGAGTCCTGTGGCCGCCGCGGCGTCGAACCAATACTCGAGCGCCGCGCCAATGCTTCGCACGAGGATGACGCCGCAGCCGTAGTTCTCCGAAAAGAAACGCGCCGGTTATGCATGGCGCGATATGGCGTTGCTGGTGCCTTCAAAGAATTGGCGTGAGTACGCCGCGCGTGCTCTCGAACGCGACAGAATTCCATTCAAAGCCGTTTTCGGCGCCAAATCGCGTAGGCCGCATCCAAACACCGCGCCTCGAACTGGGCTTGCTTCGCTCACTGCAAGAACTGCGTATCCCCCGCCATCTGCGGTGGAATCTTGATCGCGATCGCCTTGAAGCGTCCCGACGTCGCGACCGTTCCCGCGTGCGCTGTGCCGCGCGGAATGATGATCAGGTCGCCGGGCTTGATGGTTCGCTGGGTATCGCCGAGCCACGCGGTGCCGGTCCCTTCGACGATGTATTGAATCTCGTCGCTGCCCGCGTGAAAGTGCTTGCCGACGTTGCCCTGCTGCACGGCGATGGTGGCCTTGTCGGTGACGACCAGGGTCTTGGAGCGCAAGTCGGTGTTCGGCAGGATGGGGCCGAGTTCATTTTCTCCGAGTGCGTTCACGTCGATGATTTGCGCTTGCAATGGCGCCGGGGCGGGCGCTTGCGCATGCGCGGGCGGCAACATGCGTGAGGTGACGAGACCGGCGACGAAAGCGACGGTGACGAGGGCAAGGGTGCGTGCAGCCTGCATGGACATCTCCCGGACGTTGGTTGTGAAGTGAAGAACAAGATGCGCCGCGCGATTGTCGCGCCGTTACGGTCACGACGCGCGTGCGGGTGCAATGGCGTTCGCACTGCGCGCGCGCTTTCTGAATGCGAGCAGGATCCCGACGTTCGCGATCGAGCAGCCCATCACGATGTCGGCGACGCGCTCATCGACCGCGTGGCGCGCGAGGAGCAGGTCGCGCAGCATGGGGCCTGGCAGACGGCAGTTCCAGATGCAACTCGTCGATGCGACGCAGCGTTTCCACTTTCATCTGTGTCCAAATTCGCGGAGCCACTCCTGAGCCACTTCTATCTTCTGCCTTTATGGTCTTTCTGCCCGTCATTCTTATGCCTGCCGGCTACTTCTTGTTCTTCTGCCTTTTGTCGTTGCTCTTGCTTGAGGGTGTCGTTCGCCTCAGGGGGCTTAGTCTTCTTCTCATTGGACTGCTTGGGATCTTTGTCTTGCTGTGTTATGAAATTCTCCCGGTCAAGTGGGTTAGTGTTTTAGCTGGTGCCGGTGCCGGCGCCAAACGTATCGCACTGCCGGAAATCGCCGGAGTCCATCCCGCGCTTGAACCAGGTCACGCGCTGCGCCGATGTGCCGTGCGTGAAGCTGTCGGGCACGACCGTGCCGCGCGTCTGCTTCTGCAAGGTGTCGTCGCCGATCGCGGTCGCGGCTCGCAACGCTTCATCGACGTCGCCCGGGTCGAGCTTGATCGCACTCTGACCGGCGGCCAGGCGATGCCCCCACACGCCCGCGAAGCAGTCGGCCTGCAACTCGATGCGCACCGACACGCGGTTGTATTCGGGCTCCGACATGCGACGCCGCATCGCGTCGGTCTTGGCGGTGATGCCGAGTTGCTTCTGCACGTGATGGCCGACCTCGTGCGCAATCACATAGGCCTCGGCAAAATCGCCCGGCGCATGGAAGCGCTGTTCGAGCAAGCGAAAGAAGTCGAGGTCGATATAGATTTTTTCGTCGGCTGGACAATAGAACGGACCGCTGGCCGCGACCCCCTGTCCGCACCCCGTCGTGAACGAACCGCTGAAGATGTCGAGCTTGGGCTTGCGGTATTGCGCATTGTTCTGCGCGAAAATTTCGGTCCACGCCTGCTCGGTATCGAGCAGCACGCGCGATACGAAACGAGCCTGCTTGTCGTTCGCCGGAATCTCGCGCGGCGGCGCGGTCTGCTGCTGGACCTGTGTGCCTCCACCTCCGCCTCCGCCGCCCGCAAGTCCGAGGATCACGCTCGGGTCGATGCCGAAAAAATACGACGCGACCAGCGCGACGACTACCGTGCCGATGCCGATCGTGCGGCCGCCCAGGCCGCCGAAGCCGCCGCCGCCCGAGCCGCGCACGTCCTCGACGTTTTCGCTTTGTTGTCCATCGTCCCACTGCATGGTTCCCCCCTGGCGCGCGTGTTCGTGTTCGGGTCAAGCCCTCGTCACGACTGTGGCAGGCATGTCATCTCGAGCCGCGCAAGGGATCCGCCCGCCATGGTGCGCGATGCGGATGAGGTCCCTCACTGCGCTCGGGATGACAGGCTCAATTACCCTTCAATTGCGCGCGAATCTCGCCTCCCGGATTCGCGGCGCTGTGGACGTTCACGTACAGATTGCCTGCCTTGTAAGCATCGTATTGCGCGTCGGTCAACTTGGCTCCGGAAGGCGCTGAAAAGGTGTTGCCGCTTTGCGTGAACGGGACGATGACCGGACCGTTGGCGCCGGCCGCGCCCTGATGGATGTGGCCCGCGGTGGGCGTCATGCCGGTGGCGGTGACCGATCCGGACACCGAGTGATCGGACGCAACCGTGATCGTGCCCGTGCCTGAAGCGCCTGTCGTGACCGCAGGCACCTCGTTCGCGCCCGAGAGCGTGAGCTTCTCGCCCGTCACCATCGCCTTCATCTCCTGCATGTCTTTTTTCATCTCCATCTGCGAGCACGCGGCCAACGCGAGCGCGCCGGCGACGATGGCAATTCGTACAGCGGTCGTGCGAGTGGTGTGAATCATGGTGATCTCCTTGGATCAGTGGTTTTTCGTTGAAAGACGATCCGTCGTGAAGCGCGGAGCGCCGATGATGCCCGCCCACGGTGTTGACGCGCAAGCCTCTTCGAGGCCCAATCGGGCGTCGGAGTTCACCGCATAACCATCCTTCTACGGAGAAACCACGTGGCCACGCGTACCCGCCCGGAAAAATCATCGGTCCGCATCGGCATCGGCGGCTGGGACTTCGACCCTTGGCGCGCGACCTTCTATCCGTCCGATGTGCCGAAGAAAAACCAGCTGGCCTATGCGAGCCGGCAGGTCACGGCGATCGAGGTCAACGCCACCTACTATCGCACACAGAGCGCGACCAGCTTCGCGCGCTGGCGCGACGAAACGCCCGACGACTTCGTGTTCGCGGTGAAGGCATCGCGCTTCGCGACCAACCGCCGCGTTCTCGCCGAGGCCGGCCCGTCGGTCGATCTTTTTCTTGGCAGCGGACTGGTGGAGCTCGGTCCCAAACTGGGACCGATCCTGTGGCAATTCATGCCGACCAAGAAGTTCGATCCCGACGACTTCGAAGCATTCCTGAAGCTTCTGCCCGCCAAGCTCGGTTCGCATCGACTGCGCCACGCGCTCGACGTCCGCCACGAGAGCTTTCGTTGCGAGGCCTTCGTCGCGCTCGCAAGAAAGTACGGTGTGGCGATCGTCTGCAGCGACTCGGACGACTATCCGCTGATCGGCGACTCGACTGCCGATTTTTCTTATGCCCGACTGATGCGCGCCAGAGCCGACCTGCCGACCGGCTATGCGCCCGAAGAGATCGACACATGGCTCGCGCACGCGCATGCCTGGTCGAAAGGCGAGACCGTCGATGCGCTGGCGCCGGTCGCCAAAGCCGCACCGGAAGAAGCACGCGACGTGTTCGTGTTCTTCATCAACGGCGCGAAGGAGAGGGCGCCCGCCGCGGCCCTGGCCATGCTCAAGCGCCTCAAGGGGCTTTAGCGACGAGCGACGGTCGTCGCTTGTAGACCTCGCGCAATTGCACCACCGCGCCGGCCATCTCGGTCACCACGAAAACCAGCAGCACGCGCGGCGCGCCCCCCAACGCGACGAAGTAAATGATGAGCGCCGAGATCCACACGCGGCCCCAGCCGTCGATCAATGCGAACAAGCCGATCGGTTTCAGATAGCGCGCCACGCACCATATGCTGACGAGCGAACCGGACAGGCACACAAAAAACAGTTGAATCGGCGCGAACTCGGGAACCGTCGGGTCGCCGCCGAGCTTGCCGTTGATGAAGTAGAGCGCGGCAAGAAAATGCTCGGCCAAGGGCGGCAATGCGAGCGTGTACGACACCGCCGCATCGACCATCGCCCAGAAGCGCACGGTCTTGCGGCGGACTCGATCGAGGTTCATCGCGCGGCGCGCCATGAAAATCGAGGAGCGTTCGCATGGCTTCCCCTCATGAGCTTACGGGACCAAGTCGCCGAACACCTTGTCGGGGCTGCGCTTGCTGACCACGTGTGTCTTGCCCGCGTCGCTCATGAAGAGCACGCAGCCATCCTGCAAATGCAGGTACTTGTCGTCACCCCACTTGTGGCACAGGCTGCCGTCGTCTTCGATCGTGTACGTGCCGCGAATCTGGGTGTTCCTGCGTGTCTGAGTCGTCGAAAAATATACCGAGCCATCACTCTTCGAATCCCACCCGATCGTCGCGCCAGTGCTTGCGCTGAGGTACTGGATCTTCTTGCCGGCCACGAGACTTTCGACCTCGGCTTTGGTGAGTTGCTTCGCTTCTTCTGCGAGCGCGGACGAAGCGATGCACAGCGTCGTCGCCAGCATTGCGACACAAATCTGCCGGACATGCGATGCACGCGGCTTCACATCGCGATTCGATTTCATTTTCTTCTCCGTGATTTGACGGCGCGATTATGCATTGCGCACCTTGCGGAGTCGATATATCGTCAGCGGCGATCACGCAGGATCTCGCGCGCCGCATTGCGACCCGGCAGACCTGTAACGCCGCCGCCCGGATGCGTGCCCGAGCCGCACATGTAGAGCCCCGCGATCGGCGTTCGATAGTCGGCATGGCCGAGCACCGGTCGCGCCGAGAACAGTTGATCGAGCGACAGCGCGCCGTGAAAGATGTCGCCGCCGACGAGCCCGAATTTGCGTTCGAGATCGAGCGGCGTATGCACCTGTCGCGCGATCACGCTGGCCGCGAAGCCGGGCGCGAAGCGCGTGACGGTGTCGATCACGCGATCGGCCACGGCTTCGCGCGCGCGGTCGTCGGCCCAACCTTCCGCATAGGTCGTCTTCGCGTTCGTCGTTTCGATCCGGGGCGCGACGTGCTGGCAGAAAAGGCTCGCGACGTGCATGCCGCGCGGTGCGAGCGTGTCGTCCACCGTCGAGGGAATCAGCATCTCGACGATGAGCGCGCGGCTCCAGCCTTCGCGCCGCGCATCGATCCACGCGTCCTCCATGTACGCGAGCGACGGCGCCATGACGATGCCGCTCTCGTGATGCGCTTGATGCTGCGCGCCGGGCAACGCCGTGAAGTCGGGCAGCGACGACAACGCGACATTCATGCGCAACGTGCCCGAGCCGCTGCGATAGTTCTCGATGCGCGCGACGAAGTCCTCGGGCAGCGCATCGGCCTCGATCATCGAGAGGAACAACAGACGCGGATGCACGTTCGACACGACGCGCCTGGCACTCACGCGCGTGCCGTCCGTGAGCACGACGCCGGTCGCGCGACGCTTGCCTTCGCGACCCTCGACGATGACTTTTGCGACGGGCGCATCGACGGTCATCTCGACGCCGCGTGCTTCGGCTTCCTTCGCCATCGCCTCGGTGATCGCGCCCATCCCGCCGATCGCGTGACCCCACACGCCGGACTTGACCGCGCCATCGACATGCGCTTCGCCGAATACGTGATGCAGCAACACGTAGGCCGAACCCGGCGCATACGGGCTCGCGTAGTGACCGACAGTGGCATCGAATCCGAACGCGGCCTTGATCGGCGCGGACTCGAACCACGCGTCGAGCACGTCGCCCGCGCTCTTGGTGAAGAGGTCGAGCAGGTCGCGCTTGTGCGGCAGATCGAGTCGCCTGATGCGCTTGCCGAGATCCCACGCGGCGAACCAGTCGGCGATCGAAGCGAAAGCATGCGGCCCGAGATTGGGCGGCGTGCGCGTCGACATCTCGCGAACCAGCGCGACGACGCCGTCGAGCATCGCGTAATAGGCCGGCAACTTGTGCGCATCGCGCGATGAAAACTTCGCGACTTCGCGCTGCGTGGCTTCGAGCCCGCCACCGACTTTGAGGTAAGCGCACTCGCCGAGGCCCTCGGGCAGCGGCAGGAAATTCGAGAACGGCCGATGCACGATGCGCAAGCCGTGCTCGTGCAGATGCAGATCGCGAATTACTGAAGGATGCAGCAACCCGACCGTATAGCTTGCCGTCGAATTGCGAAATCCCGGATGAAACTCTTCGGTGACCGCCGCCCCCCCGAGTATTGGACGGCGTTCGAGCACGCGCACCGATAGACCGCGCCCCGCGAGATCGCAGGCGCAAACCAGACCGTTGTGCCCGCCGCCGATGATGACAGCGTCGTAGCGCGCGCGCGAATTCTTCGCGCTCACCACAGCGCCAGCAACCATCGTCCGACGAAGGGCAACAGCAACGCGGATGTGAGTGCGGTGAGGCCCATCGCAAGACCCGCGAACGCGCCCATTTCTTCGCTGACGAGAAACCCGCGCGCGACCCCCTGACCGTGCGCAGAAAGGCCGAGCGCGAAGCCGCGCACCGCGTGATCGGGAATGCGCATCGCGTTCAACACGAAGCGCGCGAGCGCCGCGCCGACGATGCCGGTCAGCACCACCGCGACCGCGGTCAGCGACGGCAGGCCGCCGAGCTTTTCGCTGATGCCCATCGCCACCGGGGTCGTCACCGATTTCGAGACCAGCGACGCCAGCGTCAACGGCGACGCGCCCAGCGCATGCGCAATCAACACCGCCGAGCCGGATGCGGTCAGCACGCCGACGATGAGCGCAGCGAAGAGCGCGACACCATGCGTCTTGAGCTTGCCCCATTGCTCGTAGAGAGGCACCGCGAGCGCGACCGTGGCCGGTCCGAGCAGGAAGTGCACGAACTGCGCGCCGTCGAAGTAGGTGCTATACGAGGTATGCGTCGAGAGCAACACGACGAGCAACACGCAGATCGCGATCGCCACCGGATTGACGAGAGGGTTGAAGCCGCTCTTGCGATAGAGCGCGAACGCGAACAGATACGCAACCAGCGTCAACGCGAGCCACAAGAGCGGAGTCGCGGCGAGATAGACCCAGGTATCACTCAGGGGATGCAACTCGGGATGCAGGACCTTCATCGCGCGACGCGGTCCCGACGCGCATCGCTCTTGCGAATCAGAAAATTCGCGGTCGCCGCGGTCGTGACGATCGTCAGCAGCGTGCTGACGACGACCGCCGCGATGATCGCGATCCCTTCTTGCTCGAGGCGCGCGAAGTGCACCATCACGCCCACGCCGGCGGGGACGAACAGCAGCGACAGATGCGACAGCAGCGTCGTGCCGGTCTGCTTGATGCGCGGCAAGAGTGCGGGCCGTGCGGCGAGCGTTGCAAGCAGCAAGGCCAGCCCGATCACCGGTCCGGGAATCGGCAGGCCGAACGCGAACGTCAACGATTCGCCGATCAATTGATAGACGAGCAGGATGGCGAGGGCTTCGATCATTGGGTCGCAGGAACGAACGAAGATCGGATGCAATTACGTCAACGGCCGCCGCGGATCGGGCAATGGTTTCGGTCCCGACCCACGGCTGACTTTGCCCGCCTGTCGAACCTCACCCGGAAAGAGACCCTGCCGCCGTCCACCCGTCGCGAGAGCGTTCGCGATCAATTCGATCCAGTGCATCACCGGTGTGTCGGTGCCGCTTTGCAGATGCGTGATGCAACCGATGTTGGCCGACACGATCGCCTGGGGATCGGTCGCGGCGAGCTGCTGCAGCTTGCGATCGCGAAGCGCCGTCGCAAGCTCGGGTTGCAGCACCGAATACGTTCCCGCCGAGCCGCAGCACAGATGACTTTCGGCGCACAGCTTCACATCGACCCCGGCCGCGGCGAGCAGCCCTTCGACCTTGCCGCGTATCTGTTGGCCGTGCTGCAAGGTGCATGGCGGGTGATAGGCGACGCGGCGCTTTGTGGGTGGGTGCATCTTCGACAGCAGCGCCTCCTGAAAATCGGGCAGGACTTCGGAGAGGTCGCGCGTGGCTTCGCTGATGCGCGCGGCCTTGTCGGCATAGGCCGCATCGTGGCGCATCAGATGGCCGTATTCCTTGACCATCGCGCCGCATCCCGATGCATTCATCACGATGCACTCGGCGCCCGCTTCTGCGTCATCATTCAGCAGCGGCCACCACGCATCGATGTTGCGGCGAATCTCGTGCTTCGCGCCCTCGTGATCGTTGAGGTGATGGCGGATCGCGCCACAGCAGCCGGCCTTCTTCGCGATGAGGATCTCGACACCGACGGCATCGAGCACGCGCAGGGTCGCGTGATTGATCTGCGGCGACATCGCGGGCTGCACGCAGCCTTCGAGCAGGATCATCTTGCGTGGATGCGCGGTCGGGCTGAACGGCGCGAGCGTGTCATCGGTCGTCGCGGGCAGCTTGTTGGCGAGCGTGCCGGGCAGCAGCGGGCGCATTGCGCGGCCGATCTTCATCGCCGGATCGAACAGCCAGCGCCGCGTGAGGCCCTCACGAAGAGCGGTGCGCTCGAGCCGTTCGGCGAGAGGCCGCGCTTCAGTCGCGCGTTCCTCGACGACCTTGCGGCCGATGTCGATCAGCCGCCCGTATTGGACGCCCGAGGGGCACGTGGTCTCGCAGTTGCGGCAGGTCAGGCAGCGATCCAGATGCAGGCGCGTCGTGGCCGTGGCCGCGCCGCCTTCGAGCACGTCCTTGATCAGATAGATGCGACCGCGCGGCCCGTCGAGTTCGTCGCCCAGAAGTTGGTAGGTGGGACACGTGGCCGTGCAGAAGCCGCAATGCACGCAGCGTCGCAGGATCGCCTCGGCTTCGTCGCCGTCAGGCGTGCCGCGAATGAAATCGGCGAGATGGGTTTCCATAAAGTGTCGGGGGGGTCGCGCGGCGTCGCGTTGCTATGCGAACCAGCGTTCAGAGTTCGGGATAGAGGCGTCCGCGGTTGAAGAGTCGATCGGGATCGAACTCGGCTTTCAGGCGCCGATGAATCGCCATCAAGGGCGCCGACAAGGGGCTGAAGACGCCGTATTGCGCCTTCAGCGCATCGGACGCGCGCCACAAGGTCGCGTGACCGCCAAGCAATGTCGCTGCCTCGCGGATCGTGGCGCCATCGACCTTGGTCGCGATCCATCGCAACGCGCCACCCCATTCGATCAATTGGTCCTCGAATCCAAGTCGCGCGGCGTCCAGAGGCGGAGCGATCGACGGCAATGCGATGCGCCACAGCGGCACTTCCGGCGGGCGCGATGCGAAGAACGCTTCGGTCTGTTCGCGCAGGCCGATCCAGTATGCGGCCGCTTCGCGTTGATCGACGTCCAGTCCGCCGATACGTCGGATGCCCGACAGCACCGCGGACTCGCTGCCTTCGAGGCGGACCATCAGGCGGCCATTGCGTGCGCCGCCTGCCTTCATCGACGCGTCGGGCCGCCACGCGCTCGCGCTGATCGCGACCGGCAGGCCGCCCCACTGATTGAGCTTGTCGAGCGCGGCCTGCTCGCCGATCGCAAAGCACAGCGTCATCGACTGCACGGGACGCGGCAGGACTTTCAACGACACCTCGGTGATCACGCCGAGCGTGCCGAGCGAGCCCGCAAGCGCGCGGCTCACGTCGTAGCCCGCGACGTTTTTCATGACGCGACCGCCGAACGACAGATGCTGTCCGCGCCCGTCGATGACGCGCGCGCCGAGCACGAAGTCGCGCACCGCACCGGCGGCCATGCGACGCGGGCCCGAGAGGCCGGCCGCGACGCAGCCGCCCAGCGTCGCGCCGCGTCCGCTGGCGGGGCGCGCGTGCGAGATCGTGTCGCTCGCTTTTGCGTCACTCCCCACGTCACTCTTGCTCGCGCTATCGCGAGCCGCGCCGCTAGCCAACGGCAGTGCGAAATGCGGCGGCTCGAAGGGCAGCATCTGCCGATGCTCCGCGAGCAGCGCTTCGACGTCCTGCAAGGGTGTGCCCGCACGCGCGACGATGACGAGTTCGCTCGGCTCGTAATCCACGATGCCCGCATGCGCGCGCGTATCGACGCGCACACCGGGTTCACTACCCGCCGCGCGATGCCCGTACCACCCCTTGGTGTTGCCGCCGCGAATCGACATCGGCGTCATGTTCGCGACGGCTTCGCTCACCTGCTCGATCAACGCGGCCAGCCCGCTTGCGGTGTTCGCATCCGCGAGGACTTCGTCAGGCATCGCTTGGCTCGTCATCAGAAACGCGGCAACTCGGGATGCGGCAGCGCGCCGCCGTGCACGCGCATGCGGCCGAACTCGGCGCAGCGATGCAAGGAAGGGATGCCCTTGTCGGGGTTCAGCAATCCGGCCGGATCGAAGGCGCGCTTGACGCCGCGAAAGACAGCGAGCTCGGGCGCCTGGAACTGTACGCACATCTGGTTGATCTTCTCGATGCCCACGCCGTGCTCACCCGTGATGGTCCCGCCGAATTCGACGCAGCGCTCGAGGATTTCGGCGCCGAAGTCTTCTGCGCGTTGGAGTTCGTCGGCATCGTTGGCGTCGAAGAGAATCAAGGGATGCAGGTTGCCGTCGCCCGCGTGAAAGACGTTCGGGCAGCGCAGCTTGTACTTGACTTCCATCGCGTGGATCGCCTTCAACATTTCGCCGATGCGCTTCTTCGGGATCGTGCCGTCCATGCAGTAGTAGTCGGGCGAGACGCGGCCCGCGGCGGGAAACGCATTCTTGCGTCCCGCCCACAGGGTCAGGCGCTCGTCCTCGTTTTGCGACACCACCAGACGCTTCGCACCCGCACCCTCGAGGACCGCCTCCATGTGCGCGATTTCTTCGGCGACTTCTTCGGGCGTGCCGTCGGATTCGCACAGCAGGATGGCCGCCGCATCGAGGTCGTAACCCGCCTTCGCGAACGGCTCGACCATGCGCGTGGCGGGTTGATCCATCATCTCGAGTCCCGCGGGAATGATGCCCGCCGAAATGATCGCCGCGACCGCATCGCCCGCGGTCTCGACATCGTCGAACGACGCCATGATGACGCGCGCGAGTTGCGGCAGCGGCACCAGCTTGACCGTGACTTCGGTGACGACCGCGAGCATGCCTTCGGAGCCGATCACGAGCGCGAGCAGGTCGAGCCCGGGACTATCGGGCGCGGCCGACCCGAATTCGACGGCAACGCCTTCCATCGTCAGGCCGCGCACCATCAACACGTTGTGAACCGTGAGGCCGTACTTCAGGCAATGCACGCCGCCCGAATTCTCGGCGACGTTGCCGCCTATCGTGCACGCGATCTGCGACGACGGATCGGGCGCGTAGTAGAGGCCGTGCGCCGCGGCCGCTTCGGAGATCGCGAGATTGCGAACGCCCGGTTGCACGATCGCCGTTCGCGATGCGGGGTCCATCGCGACGATGCGATTGAGCTTCGCGCAGCCGAGCAACACGCCTTCGCCATGCGGCATCGCGCCGCCCGACAAGCTCGTGCCCGCGCCGCGCGCGACCACTGGTACGCACAGGCGCGAACAGATGCGCAAGATCGCGGCGATCTGCTCTTCGGTGTCGGGCAATGCGACCACCATCGGCAACTGGCGCAGCATCGATAGACCATCGCATTCGTAGGGCCGCGTGTCGGTGGGTTCCCACAGCACGCTGTGTGCAGGCAGCACTTCGAGCAGCGCCTGCGCGACCGCGGCCTGACGCGCGGGGTCCGGCACGCGGCGCATGCCTTCTGTGACTTCGATTTCGACGGGAGCGTTCATCGAGCAAAAGTTAACACGTCTGCGATGCATCGAACGCGCCTGAGGGACAATGCGCCGTCCGCATCGAATACGCTGGAGACGCGACGTGGCACACACCATCACCTGCATCGAAGACCTGCGCATTCTCGCGAAGAAGCGCGTGCCGCGCATGTTCTACGACTACGCCGACTCGGGCGCATGGACCGAGTCCACCTATCGCGCCAATCAGGACGACTTCGCGAAGATCAAGCTGCGCCAGCGCATCGCGGTCGATATGACGAATCGCTCGCTCGCCTCGACCATGATCGGCCAGAAAGTTGAGATGCCGATCGCGATCGCGCCGACCGGCCTCACCGGCATGCAGCATGCCGACGGGGAGATCCTCGCCGCGCGCGCGGCCGAGAAGGCCGGCATCCCGTTCACGCTCTCGACGATGAGCATCTGCTCGATCGAGGACATCGCCGAACATACCTCGGCGCCGTTCTGGTTTCAGCTCTACATGATGCGCGACCGCGACTTCATCGGCCGCCTGATCGATCGCGCCAAGGCTGCACGATGCAGCGCGCTGATGCTCACGCTCGACTTGCAGATTCTCGGTCAGCGGCACAAGGACGTGAGAAACGGACTGTCCACGCCGCCCAAGCCCACGCTCATCAACCTCCTCAACCTCGCGACCAAGCCGCGCTGGTGCCTGGGCATGCTCGGAACCAAGCGGCACAGCTTCGGCAATGTCGTCGGCCATGCACCGAATGTCAGCGACGTGAGCTCGCTCTCCGCCTGGACCGCCGAGCAGTTCGACCCGCGACTGTCGTGGGACGACGTCAAGTGGATCAAGGATCGCTGGGGCGGCAAGCTGATCATCAAGGGCATCCTCGACGCTGACGATGCCGAAGAGGCCGCCAAGCTCGCGGACCTGGGCATTGCGGACGCACTGATCGTCTCGAATCACGGCGGACGACAACTCGACGGCGCCATGTCGTCGATTGAAGCCTTGCCTGCGATCGCGCAGGCGGTCGCAGACCGCATCGAAGTGTTGATGGACGGCGGTATCCGCTCGGGACAGGACGTGATCAAGGCGCTCGCCCTCGGCGCGAAAGGCGTCTTCATCGGCCGCGCGTTTCTCTATGGCCTGGGCGCGATGGGTGAAGCGGGCGTGACGACGTGCCTCGACATTCTTCGCAAGGAACTCGACGTCACGATGGCGCTGTGCGGGCTGCGCGACGTCACGCACGTGGACGACCGGATTCTCGTGCCGTCCACGGTGCCCAGCGCATTGATCGCGTCGCGACAGTTGACCGATCTCGAATTGGAGCAACTGGTATCCGAGCGACTTGCGCAGATGGACGCGGCTATTGAAGTGGATATTGACCGCATTTGAACGCACAGTCTTGTTGGCTTGTTGACAACACAGGATAGTGTTGTTATGTTTACAACGTGAAGGCAGCGTTACTTCAGAAATCGCGCATCAAACTTGGCGACACGCGCTTTGCCGAGATCGTGATCTGGCAAGTTGCCATCCCGTTGCGGGGCAGTGCGCATGATTTCAAGTATCGGCTGGCCCGCGTGGTCAACGAAGTCTGCGTGCTGCGCTACGACAACGAGACCGGCAAGGGCGATCACAAGCATGCCGGTGAAGTCGAAGTGCCGTATGCATTCACCACGCTCGATCAACTGGTCGAGGACTTCTGGGCCGACGTGGCCCGACTGTGAGGCGACCATGAACACTGTGACGATCGAAGTAGCCGACATCGCAACCACGAAAAGCCGCATGAAGGCGGCGTTTCGCGGCAAGACGCAGGGGAGCTTCATCACCTTTCCAAGCCACGAAGACTTGTGGAAGACGCTGACAGCGAACCGCTGGGCGATCCTCAAGGCACTGACGGGCGCGGGGCCGCTGGGCGTGCGCGAATTGGCGCGACGCGTGGACCGCGACGTGAAAGGTGTGCACACCGATGCGCAGGCGCTGGCAGCCTGCGGCGTGATCGACAAGACCGACGAAGGGAAGTTGTTGTTTCCTTATGAGGCAGTGCATGTTGATTTCATGCTGAAGGCGGCGTAGCGTGCCCGGCGACGCGCTCAAAGCAGCAGTTCAGGATTCGGTGCGCTGCCATTTCGACGAGGGCTGCGCCCCGCGGATCATTCGACTTCATATCGTTCGCGAAGAAGTGTTCGCGGCATGAAGCTGCCTCGCGACCTGTCGGGCCAGGCGTCTGAACGCGCCAAACGATGAGTCAACTCCTCATCGGCCAATACCTCAATCAGCTTTCCAAGCTGTATGACATGTATGCGAGGTTCTTTCGGTGGGCGAGCGATCGATTGGATGCGAATGGCGTGCTGGCCTTCGTGACCAATCGCAGCTTCATCGATAGCCGCACCTTCGATGGGTTTCGCAAGGTTGTTGCACAGGAGTTCGCCGAGGTTTACGTCGTCGATCTCGGCGGCGACGTGCGTGCGAACCCGAAGTTGAGCGGCACGAAGAACAACGTGTTCGGTATTCAGACCGTTGTGGCGATCAGCTTTCTCGTCAAGCGTCACGGCGCGGCCGTGAAGAAGGGCTGCCGCGTGTTCTATGCGCGGCGGCCGGAGACGGAGACGGTGGAGGAGAAGTTGGCGTTCTTGAGTAACTCTCGAATATCAGAAACTCGGTTCGATGAGGTGTGTCCAGACTCGCGAAGTAATTGGATCAACCTGACTGAAAACGACTTTGAGTCTCTCTTGGCTTCACGACGATCCGCGTTACTCGTTGGCCGACGAGCCGGCCACTGCGCACTCTTCAGGTCTCGCTTATGTGCACATCCCGGTACAGTTCTCCGCCCCCACTGAAGCCGATCTGCTTGCGTTCTTCGAGGCCATGGAGGCGCATCGCGGGGAGAAGGTTTGGGTTCACTGTGCAGCCAACATGCGAGTGTCGGCCTTCCTGGGTCTTTATCGCATCATCAAACAGGGTTGGGAGGAGGAGCGCGCCTTTGAACTCATGCACGCTCTGTGGAAGCCAGACGAGGTGTGGTCGTCGTTCATTTCGGCCATGCTTGCGAGACCACGCAGCTAATCGGCGTTTACTGTAAAACCGTGGTATTACATTTGACGAAAGGTAATACTTTCTGCAAGATCGGGTCTCCGCAACCCATCCCCACCCCGGCCCCCCTTGAAGGGGAGGGAGAAAAGCGCATGAGCACAACCATCACGACCAAAGGCCAGGTCACGATTCCGAAGGCGATTCGCGAGCATCTCGGACTCGAGGCTGGCGACCTGGTGGACTTCGCTTTCGCCGAAGACGGTTCGGTCCGCGTGGCGCCGGTTAAAAAACCTCCCGTGAAAGCAAAGCGCAGCAGGTTCGCCGCGCTCGTCGGCGTCCGCCGCAAAAGGGGAAGGACCGACCGGTTGATGGAGATGCTTCGCGGCTACGCGAGCGACGAGGACGACCCGGGTTTCCGATGATCGTCGTCGACACCTGCGTGCTGGTCGACGTCATCGATGGCGATCCGCACTGGGCCGGGTGGTCGCGCGAACAGCTCGACGCATGGGCGTTGCGCGGTCCGCTCGTGATCAATCCCGTCATCTATGCGGAGCTGTCGGCGGGATTCGATTCGATCGAAAAACTCGATGACGTGGTCGCTCGTGCGCAACTCGATTTCCGTGAACTACCGCGCGACGCGCTCTATCTCGCAGGCAAGGCGCATCGGCTCTATCGCACGCGTGGTGGCATACGGCCGGGCGTGCTCAGCGATTTTTTCATCGGCGCACATGCCGCAGTGCTCGGCGTGCCGATCCTCACGCGCGATGTGTCGCGCTATCAGCACTACTTTCGCAATCTCAAACTTGTTGCGCCCGTGTCGTAGGCATTGTTGTTGTCCGCGTAGGCAAGAAATCGGCGCTTGCCGCAAAATGCCGGCGGCCCATCTCTCCCACTCATCTTTTTGAAAGCGCAACGATGATCAAGCTCTACTACCACCCATCCCCCAACCCCGCCAAGGTCGCGCTGTTTCTCGAAGAGACCGGTCTGCCCTACGAGCTCGTGCCGGTGGACACCCGCAAGGGCGAACAGCACGCTGCCGCGTTCACCGCCATCAATCCGAATGCGAAGACACCAGCCCTCGTCGATGGTGATGTGGCCATTTTCGACAGCACTGCGATCCTGCTCTACCTCGCCGAAAAGACCGGCCGCTTCCTGCCTGCGAACACGCCCGATCAGCGCGCGCAGATGTTGTCGTGGCTGATGTTCGTGGCCACCGGCATCGGGCCGTACTCCGGCCAGGCGGTGCACTTCAAGCACTTCGCGCCCGATCCCAAGGAGTACGCGGTCAACCGCTACGACTTCGAGGCGCAGCGGCACTGGAACATCATCGATGTGCGACTGGCCGGACGCCGCTGGATGGTGGGCGACGAGTACTCGATCGTCGACATGGCGGTGTGGGGCTGGGCGCGCGCAGTGCCCTTCATCCTCGGCGCCGAAGCATGGGACAAGCTGCCGAACGTTAAGCGACTGCTCGACGAGATCAATGCCCGTCCGGCCGCGCAGCGCGTCGAGGCGTTGAAGGCGCAACACGCCTACAAGACCGAGATGGACGAAGACGCGCGCCGCCAGATGTTCCCGCAGAACGCGCGTCTGGCCGCGTGAGGAATCGGTGATCGGTGCTTGCAGGCGCAGCCGGCAAGCCAGTCGACCTCGCGGCGCGTTCGGCGCGGTTGAGGCCGAGCCTCAGAAAGTCTCACTCATCGGTCTGAGATCGAGCTCGTGCGACCAGGCGGTACGGTCTTGCCGATAGAGGTCATGGTAGACGTCAGCGATTGCCGACGGAGCGAGCGCAGATTGCGAGTTGCTGTCCCCTTCGCCCGCGATCATGCCGTCGAGAATGACATGTGCGACATGCACGCCCTTCGGTCCGAGTTCCCGCGCCATGCTTTGAGCGAGGGCGCGCAATCCGAACTTCGGCACGGCAAAGGCTGCAAAGCCGGACCCACCACGAATCGACGCGGTCGCGCCGGTGAAGATCATGGTCCCCTTGCCGCGCGGCGCCATGGTGCGCGCCGCAGTCTGTCCCACCAGGAAGCCGGCCAGGCATCCGATCCGCCAGGCTTGCGAGAACATTTCCTCCGACAGGTCGAGGATGCTGCCCCGATCCCACGTCCCGACATTGAACACGACGAGATCCGGAATCCCGAGTTCGCTTTCGATTTTGGCGAAGGTCGCCGTCACTTGGGCACTCTGGGTGGCATCGCAGATATATCCCAGAATATGCTTGCGATCCACGTCGGGGCCCGATGCAACATGACCGCCGCTACGCGAGATCGCTGCGACCGTCATACCGCCGCGCGCGAAGCGCTGAACCAAGGCACTGCCAAGTCCCGGCCCGGCGCCGACGACCACTGCGATTTGTCGTTCGGTCATTCTTTCCACCTTTCAACGTTGTGGTTCGAGCGCGTGCTATCGAATGCCGTCGCGCCGCATCAAGCCGCCTTGCGCTTCTCGATCCAGTCGTCGATCACGCGCTCGAGCAGCACCAGCGGCAGCGAGCCGTGGGTCAGCACCTCGTTGTGGAATTGCGCGAGGTCGAACTTCGCACCGAGCGCGAGCCTGGCTTTCTCGCGCAGCGCGAGGATCTTCAGCGCGCCGACCTTGTACGCCAGCGCCTGACCGGGATTGACGAAGTAGCGTTCGATCTCGGCAGCGACGAATGCTTCATCCTTGCCGGTCTTCTCCATCATGTAGGCGATCGCCTGTTCGCGCGTCCAGTGCTTGTAGTGGATGCCGCTGTCGACCACCAGGCGCACCGACCGCATCATGTCCCAGAGCAGGCGGCCCACGCCATCGAGCGGCTCGTGCTCGAGGCCGAGTTCGAATGCGAGACGTTCGGCATAGAGCGCCCAGCCTTCGACATACGCGGTCAGCGGGATGACCTTGCGAAACAGCGGCAGGTCCTGGCGTTCCTGCGCGACCGTGATCTGGAAATGATGACCGGGGATACCTTCGTGAAAGGCTTCGTTGCGCATCTCGAACTTCGGAGAATCTCCCACGTCGCGCAGGTTCACGTAGAAGATGCCCGGCCGCGAGCCGTCGAGCGATCCCGCTGCGTAGAACGCCGTCGCCGCGCCGGCCTGCAAGGCCGCGGGCACTGCCTTGACCTCGACGCCCAACCTGGGTCGCACATCGAACGCCTTGCCCAGACCTCGGTTCACTTCGTCGAGGATGATTTGATAGCGCGCGAGCAATGCCTGCCTTCCTTCGGCCGTGTCGGGATACACCTGCGCCGGATCGTGAGAAATTTTCTGCAGGCGCGCGCCGGTGCTGCCCTCGCGCATCCCCAGTGACTTGAGGAGCTCGTCGAGTTCGGCGCCGACTCTCGCGACTTCGGCAAGGCCGAGTTCGTGCACTTGCTGCGGCGTGACATCGGTCGTCGTTTGCTGTCGCACGCACCACGCGTAGAAGGCGTCGCCATCTGGCAGATGCCAGGCGCCCTCGTTGCTTTGCGCCTTCGGCCGCAACGCGACGAAGTAGTCGATCAACTTGCGGTAGGACGGGTAGACGCTCGCGCGGATCGCGTTGTCGGTTTGCGCCAGCAGGCGTTCGCGTGTGGCGGCATCGATCACGTCGGCTGGAAGCTTGTCGAGTTTTTCCTTGAGGCTGGTGAAGAGCAGGTTCTCTTTCGACGGCGTGGCGACGAAGCCCTGCATCTGCGCGATCACCTTGTCGACCACGAAGCGGGGCGGCATGAGGTTCCTGCTTTCCCGCAGATCGAGGCTCTCGAGCACCTGATCGAATTTCTTCGGAAACGCGTTCAGCCGCGCCACATAGTTGTCGCCCTCGGCTGTACTCTTGACCTGATGCACCTGCGCCATGAAGATCGGTAGCGTGCTCTGCACGCCAAACAGCTGGTTGACGGGAAAATTGTGCAGCCAGTAGGGATCGCCTTCGACCTGCGTGCGCAGAAAATAATCGAGCGTGTCGTAAGACAGCCGGCCTTCGCGATCGATGGCGTTGCGGTCGTAACGATGCAAGGTCTCGAGATTCTCGCGCAAGGCTTCGGCTTCCTTGCGGTCGTGCGCAGGCGACGCATCGTCCAGCTTGTCGCTGTAGAAGTCGAGCCACGAGGGCAGCACGCGCAACTGCGACAGCAGTTCCGGACGATCGAGCGCGACCTTCGCGAACGAACGCGTGTAGAACGCATCGATCGTGATCGGCTTGAAGAACCAGACGTTGATGAACAGCGCAACGGCCAGCACGAGGACGAGCAACAGCGCGGCGGCGAGGCCTTTGAAGATTCGGGACCGAACCATTGTCACTCCAATACGTCAATCGAGCGCGACGATCTTCCCGGGATTCAGGATGTTCTTCGGATCGAACGCGCGCTTTAACGAACGCATCAGGTCGAGCGCGTCCTCGCCGTGCTCTTCGACGAGAAAGCGCATCTTGTGCAGGCCCACGCCGTGCTCGCCGGTGCAGGTGCCGTCGAGCTGGATGGCGCGCGATACCAGTCGATCGTTGATGCGCTCGGCTTCCTCGTACTCTTCGGGCCTGGCGGGATCGACCAGCAGCATCACGTGATAGTTGCCGTCGCCGACGTGGCCGAGGATCAATGACGGCAGGCTCGATGCGTCGCAGTCGGCCACGGTCGCGGCGATCGAATCCGCGAGGCGAGAAATCGGTACGCACACGTCGGTGGTGATCGCGCGCGTGCCCGGCTTGACTTGCAGGCCCGCGAAGTACGCGTTGTGACGCGCGCTCCAGAGCTTCGATCGATCTTCCGGATGCGTGGCCCACGCGAAGTCCATGCCGCCGTGTTCGCGTGCGATCTCCTGCACGACTTCTGCCTGCTCTTTCACGCCCGCATCGGAGCCGTGGAATTCGAACAGCAGCAGCGGCGTTTCGTTCAGCGTCAGCTTGCTGTGCACGTTGACGGCTTTGACGAACGCCGCATCGAGCAGCTCGACGCGCGCGATCGGCACGCCCATCTGGATGGTCTGGATCACGCAGCGCACGGCCGCATCGACGCTGACGAAATTGCAGACCGCGGCCGAGATCGCTTCGGGTTGCGGATAGAGCTTGACCGTGACCTCGGTGATGATGCCGAGCGTGCCTTCGCTGCCGACGAAAATGCGCGTCAAGTCGTAGCCCGCCGACGACTTGCGCGCGCGCCGCGCGGTGCGAACGATCTTGCCTTCAGCCGTGACGACCGTGAGCGCAACCACGTTCTCGCGCATCGTTCCGTAGCGCACCGCGTTGGTCCCCGAAGCGCGCGTTGCGGCCATGCCGCCGAGCGATGCATCCGCGCCCGGATCGATCGGAAAGAAGAGACCCGTGTCCTTGATCTCGGTGTTGAGTTGCTTCCACGTGACGCCAGCCTGGACCGTCGCGGTCAGGTCCTCGGCATTGACGGCGACCACCTGGTTCATCTGCGAAACGTCGAGCGAAATGCCGCCGTGAATCGCGAGCAGATGGCCTTCGAGCGAAGAGCCCGAGCCGTAGGCAATCACCGGCACTTCGTGAGCCGAACACAGCTTGACGACTGTCGCCACTTCTTCGGTGCTGTGCGCGAACACCACCGCGTCGGGCAGCATCGGATCGAACGCCGACTCGTCGCGTCCGTGATGCGAGCGCACCGCCTCGGTCATCGAGAAGCGCTCGCCGAAGCGCGCGGACAATGCATCGATGAACGCCGATGGCAGCGGCTTCTTCAACGCATAGGGGTGCGGCATCGGGTGATTCATGAGCGTCTCCTTGTCACCGGTCCAGATTCAACTGCGCCTGCTTGACGGACACCAGAGCCGGCACCGCGGCCTTGAGGGTCGATTCGAACTGACCCGCATTGCCGGCGACGGCGATGCGACGATTCGAGGCCGCGAAATGTGAGCGTGCGTATTGCAGTACCTGCGCGTCGCTGACAGCCGAGAGTTGGCCGAGGCGCCGCGGAAGCTCGGCCGGTGAGAGTCCCAACGCCACCATCGCCGCGACCTGTTGCGCCAGGCCTTCGGTCGTCTCGACGCTGCGGCTGAACGTCCCGATCAATGTCGCTTTGCGTGCGGCCAACTCGTCGGCCGTGACCGCGGTGTCGGCAATGCGATCGAACTCCGCCTGCACCAGGGCCACGACTTCGGTGGCCGACTCGTTCTTGGTCTGGACCGTGGCGCGGATCAGCCCTCCCTCGCGGCGCTCGTCGACACGACTGCCGGCCCCGTAGCTGAGCCCGCGCTTGATGCGGATCTCCTGATTGAGGCGCGACGAATACCCGCCTCCGACAATTGCGTTGGTGACTTCGCTTACCGCTTGATCGGTTCCATTGCCCGCTGGCAAAGGCAGCGCCAGAACCACCGCGGCCTGGCCGCTCGAGCCCATGTCGATCACGGTCAGTGGCGTGTCGCTGGCCGTACCCGCTTCACTCGGCGTTGTCAACAAGGGTTCGCCGGCCACGTGCCAACGGCCGAAATGCCGCTCTGCCATCGACACCGCGAGGCTCAGATCGACGTCGCCGGCGAGCACCAGCACGGCGTTGTCGGGCCGGTAGTGGGAGCGATAAAGCGCCAGTACATCGGCGCGCGTCAAGCGCGCCAGCGATGCGGGCGTCCCGCCCGGAGGATTGCCGTAAGCGCCACTGCCAAACAGCATGCGCGCAGCGACCAGCGATGCCAGAGTTCCGGGCTTCGAGTACGCGACCTTCAGTTCGTCGATCGCCTGCGAACGCAGGCGATCGAGCTCCTGCTGCTTGAACACGGGTTCGGTCATGATCTCGCCGATCAACGCGAGCGCCGCGTCGAGCTTCGGGGTCGTGACGGTCATGGCCACGGTCGAACGCTCCCAGCCCGCCGTGCTGTCGAGCGTGCCGCCGAGTGCCTCGGCGGCGCTTGCGATTTGCGTCGCGCTGCGGCGGCGGGTTCCCTTGGTCAACAAGCCCGCAGTCATGGTTGCGAGGCCGCCGCGATTCGCCGGATCGACTTCATTGCCCGACAGCACCAGCAGTTGCGCAGTCACGAGCGGCAGCCCGCGCCGCTCGGCGACGATGACGCGAAGTCCGTTGGGCAGGGTCTGTTCGCGCGGCGTTGCGATCTGCAGGGGACGAAATGCCGAAGGAGGCGGCGGCGTTTCACGGACCTCCGCACAGGCAGCGTCCGCAACCAGGAGCATCGATGAGAAAACAATCCCACGCGACATCGCAATCATCGAGGGCCCGTTCATTTCGAACTTCCTTCCTGCGTGTATTCGACCGTGACGACATGTTTCTTGCCGACATAGTGGCGCATCACGCGCTGCACATCGGCCGCGGTGACCGACTGCAGCTCGTCGAGATTCCGGTTTGCGCGCGAAGTGTCGCCCCCGATCACGGCCGCTTCGGCCAATGCGTGACCCAGACCCAGCGGCGTTTGACGGCCGACGATTTCGTGCGTGAGCAGTTGCGTCTTGACCTTCGCGAGTTCGGCCGTCGTGGCCGGCTGGCGAACGAGCCGCTCGACCTCGGCAAGCAGCGCGGCCTTGACGACCGCCAGCGGCTTGTTGCCCGCTGCGATCGCGAAGGCTGTCAGCAAGCCGGGGCCGACGCGAAGATCGGCTTCGAAACCGACGTCGCTCGCGACTCGCTGTCGATAGACCAGCGACTCGTGCAAGCGTGACGAATCGCCCGCACTGAGCAATGCGGCGGCGACTCGGAGAGCCGCTGCGTCCTTGCTGTCGACCTGAGGGCCGAGCCAACTCAAGGCCACCGCGGGAAGCGGGACCTTGGGTCCGTGGATGGCGACCGTACGGTCGGATGGCCATGCGGGTTCGTCGGCCGTCACGCGCGGAAGCGCCGTCGTCGGACGAGGCAATGGGCCAAAGTACTGGTCGACCCACGCCTGCAGTTGGGCCGCATCGAAGTCGCCCGTTACGACCAGCGTCGCGTCGTCGGGCCGGTAATAGGTGTTGTGAAAGGAGACGACGTCGGCGAGCGTCGCGGCCTCCAGGTCTTCGATGCTGCCGATGGCCGAGCGCTTGTAGGGATGCACGAGATACGACGAGGTGGAGATCGCGTTGAAGAAGCGGCCATACGGTGCGGCCAATACCCGTTGGCGATATTCTTCTTCCACGACCGCGCGTTCGGATTTGAACGCGGCGTCGTCGACGTTCAGGTTGGACATGCGTTCGGCCTCGGCCCAGAGCAAAGTCTCGAGATGGTTCGACGGGACCACCTCGTGATAGGCCGTCACGTCGTCGCTGGTGAAAGCGTTGTTCGCGCCACCGACGTCTTCCGTCAACCGATCGAATTGTTCGTCGCGCAGATTGCGCGTGCTCTTGAACATCAAGTGCTCGAAGAGGTGTGCGAAACCGGAACGCCCTTGCGGATCGTCCTTCGCGCCGACGTGGTACCAGACCTGCACGGCAACCGTCGGGCTGGCGTGGTTTTCGGCGGCGATCACCTGAAGCCCATTCGCAAGCCGGCGCTCGGTGTAGGCGATCGGCGCAACCTGCAATGGTTCGTCCGCGGAAGCCGCGCAAGCCGCGCCGGCCGCCGCTGCAAGTACCAGCGACAACAGACCTCCTGCAAATATCCGACCATCAGACATCAGACCTCCTTTGGCTGTAGCGAATTGGAATCCGGATTGCATCGAGCGCATGCCCGCATCTCATGCAAGCAGGCGATGAACGCCGCAAGCGATGGTCCGCGAAATGACGAATGCGTGCAACTTACAATGCCACCCGCACTCAATGATCGAAGGCCTCGATCCGCCCGCCATGTCGAATAACGTGTGTACCGAACCGCTTTCCATGCCTCGCATCGTTGCCGACATCGGCGGCACCAATGGCCGCTTCGCGATCGTGCGCGATGGCCGCGTCACCGAGCGACGGGCATATCGCAACGCCGAGTTTCCCGATCTCGCATCGCTGATCGAGCGCTATCTCGACGATGCGGGCAGCGCCGACGACGACGTCGAAGCGGCGTGCTTCGCAGTCGCGGCGCCCGTGTCCGAAAACGGCGAGGCCCGGTTCACCAACGCGCCGTGGAAGGTCAGTGCGCGCGCGTTGCAGGAAGCGATGAAGCTGGCGCGGGTGGCGATCATCAACGACTTCGCGGCGCAGGCTTATGGCCTCGAAGCGCTCGGCCCTGCGGATGCGCAGGCGATCGTCGCATCGACGACGCGTGCGGGCGCGAGCGCGGGCAAAGGCGCTCGCGTCGTGCTCGGTCCGGGCACGGGTCTGGGCTGCGCGGCGCTCGTGCCGGACATCGAAGCAAGCGGCCTGGCGGTTGCGGTAACGAGCGAAGGCGGCCACATGGGCTTCGCCGCCGAAACCGATGACGACCGGAAGATTCTCGATGCGGCGCGAGCGAAGTTCGGTCATGCGTCGTGGGAGCGCGTGTGCTCGGGTTCGGGCCTCGCGCTGATCCACATGGCGCTGTGGCCCGACGAAAATATCGCGGGCGTGAGGGACGGCGACCCGAGCGAAGTCGTGCGCCTCGCGCAAGCCGATCGGGGCAGCCATGCGGCGCAATCGGTGCGGCAGTTCTGCGGGACGCTCGGCGCGTTCGCGGGCGACCTCGCGCTGGTGTTCAACGCGTCGGGCGGCGTTTACCTGACCGGTGGTGTGCTCGGTCATCTGGCCGATGCATTTGATGCCGACGCGTTCATGCGGCGCTTTGTCGACAAGGGACGTTATCGAGAGTGGTTGTCTTCACTCGCGGTATCGCGGATCACGGTCGACGACTGCGCGTTGCGGGGTTGCGCGCGCTATCTGGAGCGGACCAAACAATAGAGCGAGGCCACCGACGATAAGAGCCGACGACCAGCGCCTTATTGCACCAATCGCGCATTTCATCGCACGGCGATCGAACGTTTCGCCTCGCTTCCCTATAATCGCAAGCTTCGTTTTTCACATCGATAGCACCCATGGGCAAACGCCTCACGCAGATTGCGACCCGCACCGGCGACGACGGGAGCACGGGTCTGGGCGATGGCACGCGCACCGACAAGGACGCGTTGCGCGTACATGCGATGGGCGATGTCGATGAACTCAACAGCGTGCTCGGCGTGCTCGCGTGCGAAGACCTGCCCGACGACGTGCGCGCCGCGCTCTCGGACATCCAGCACGACCTGTTCGATCTGGGCGGCGAGCTGTCGATTCCCGGTTACACGATGGTGAGTGCGGCGCAGGTCGCCGCACTCGATCAATGGCTCGCGAAGTACAACGCGACCTTGCCGCGTCTCGCAGAATTCATCCTGCCGGGCGGCTCGCGCGCCGCGAGCGTCGCGCATGTCGCGCGCACTGTGGCGCGACGCGCCGAACGCGCGATCGTCGCACTCGGTCGCTCGGAAACGATCCGTCCCGAAGCGCGGCAATACCTCAATCGCCTGTCCGATCTGCTGTTCGTTCTCGCGCGCGTGCTCAATCGCCACGCGGGCGGCAGCGACGTGCAATGGCAGAAGAACAAGAACTCCGCATGACTTTCACACCCCGACCATCCTGACAATGACCCCGCCCATCTTTCGCCTCGCGCTCGCCGCGTTCACAGCCACGTTCGCGCTCACGGCCTTCGCAGCATCCCGTCCGCTCATCCCGATCGTCGATGCGGCGACCATCGCGGCGCAATGCGACGCGAAGCTCGCGGCGTTTCGCAAGATCAAGACCGCGATGGAATCCAGACCCTCGGCGGCGGGTGTCTTCGACGAATGGAATCGTCTGTCCATTGCGGTCGAGGACTTCACTGGACCGATAGTCGCGGCGATCAATCTGTCGACCGACAAGCCGACGCGCGAGGCCGGCGACGCCTGCGTGGTCAAGCTCGCGCCGTTCAACACCGAGCTGTTTCAAAGCGAGAAACTTTATGCGCGCGTCAAGCGCGCCAAGCCGGTCGACGCGGTGCAGGCGCAGTACCGCCAGGACCTGCTGAACAACTTCGAAGACGCCGGCGTCACGCTGGCCCAGGACAAGCGCGATCGCGCCAAGGCGATCAACGAGCGCCTGACCGCGGTCGGCCTCGAGTTCGACAAGAACGTTCGCGACGATGCCACCACGGTTCTCGTCAAGCCCGATGAAATGGCGGGGCTGCCTGACGACTACGTGAAGGCGCAAAAGCGCGACGCCGCCGGCAACTACGCGTTGCCGCTCACGGACCCGGCCTATCGCCCGTTCCTGGAACTCGCAAGCAACGCCGACGCGCGCAAGCGCTACTGGATGGCGAGGACCAACAAGGGCGGCGCGCAGAACCTGCCGTTGCTCGACGAGGCGGTGCGACTGCGTCGTGAACTCGCTGGACTCTACGGCGATCCCGACTACGCGACCTATCTGCTCAGGCGCCGTATGGCCGGCAATCCCGAGGCGGTCTACAAGTTTCTCGGTGAAGTGCGCGGCGCCGTCACCGATCTCGAGAAGAAGGACATCGCGGAGTTGCGCGCCCTCAAGGCCGAGGACACGAAAGACCCCAATGCCCGCATCGAGCGCTCGGACGTGAGCTACTACCAGGAGAAGCTCAAGAAGGCGCGCTACAACGTCGACCAGGAAGCCTTGCGCAAATATTTTCCGACTGAGGGCAGCGTCGCCTACGTGCTGAGGGTAGCCGAGACGCTCGATGGCATTCGCTTCGAATCGCGCCGGGTTGCGACCTGGCATCCGACGACGCGCTTCTACGACGTCTACGAAGCGAACGGCAAAGTAAAGGGCGCCTTCATCGGCAGCATCTACCTCGACCTGTTTCCGCGCGAAGGAAAGTATGGTCATGCCCACGCCGAAGGCGCCCGCACGGAGTCGGCGCTCGCGCATCGCACGCCGATCTCGATACTCGTCGCCAACCTCAACGACAAGGGATTGAACGAGGATGAACTCGTCGTCCTGATGCACGAGTTCGGTCACGTGTTGCACGGGGTGCTGTCGAAGGCGCGCTATGTCGACGAGGCGGGGACCAATGTCAAGTGGGACTTCGCAGAGGCGCCCTCGCAGATGTTCGAGGAATGGGCGAAGCGCGAGGAACCGCTCAAGCTGTTTGCCGAAATCTGCAAGGACTGCCCGCACCTGACGCACGAGCAGATCGTGCAGATCGAGGCCGCCGACAAATTCGGCCGCGGCCTGTTTTGGGCGCGCCAGTTGCTTTTGGCCAGCTTCGACATGGCACTGACGACGCCCAGTCCGAACGGCGCCCTCGATACCTGGGCAAAGCTCGACGGCGAAACACCGATCGGCTATGTGCCCGGCACGATGTTCCCGGCCAACTTCACGCACATGATGGACGGCTACGCTGCCGGCTACTACGGCTACATGTGGAGCAAGGTGCTGGCGCTCGACATGCTGTCGGGCTTTCACGGCAAGCTGATGAACCCGGCCGACGGCAGGCGCTATCGCATCGACATCCTGTCGCAGGGCGGGCAGGAGCCGCCCGAACAACTCGTCGAACGCTTTCTGGGACGCAAGCCGAACAGCGATGCGTTCTTCAAGGAGATCACGGGGCAGCGATAGTCGTCGTCCCTGCGAACGCAGGGACCCAGTGGCGGTCAAGTAGGCATCACAATGACCATCTCCGTTCAACACCCAGTCGACGCCGTGACGCTCATCACGATCGAGCGCCCCGAAAGGCGCAATGCGGTCGATGCCGCAACGGCTGCGGAGCTGCTCAGCGCGTTCGAGCAATTCGATCGTGACCCGACCGCGTCGGTCGCCGTCTTGACGGGTAGCGGCGGTGTGTTCTGCGCGGGTGCCGATCTGAGAGCGTTCGCGGCCGGTGAGCAAAGGCGCATCGCCGAAGACGGACCGGGGCCCATGGGGCCGACGCGCATGTTGTTGAGCAAGCCCGTGATCGCCGCGATCGAGGGCCCCGCAGTGGCCGGCGGCCTCGAGCTCGCGATCTGGGCCGACCTTCGCGTGGCCGCGCAGTCCGCCGTGTTCGGCGTGTTCTGCCGACGCTTCGGCGTCCCTCTCATCGACCTCGGAACCATCCGGCTGCCGCGGCTGATCGGCCACGGCCGCGCGATGGACATGATCCTGACGGGGCGGGCGGTCGGCGCCGATGAGGCTCTGCGCATCGGCCTGGTCGATCGCGTGGTTCCCGATGGACAGGCGTCGCACGCCGCGCTGGAGTTGGCCGAAGAGCTTGCACGTTTGCCGCAACGCTGCATGCGCAACGACCGATTGTCGGCGATCGGCCAATGGGATCTCGCCACCGACGACGCGATGCGTAGTGAAATTCGCAGAGGGCTGGACACGCTGAACTCTGGGGAGTCGTTGGCCGGCGCGTCACGATTCGATGCGGGCGCGGGTCGTCACGGCGCGCGTGAGTGATTTCCCGTGGTTGTCGTCCCTGCGACCTTTAGTCCCCGCGAAAGCGGGGAAGGGACCCAGTGTCGTTGGAGTTTGCACGTCGCCGGATTCCCGCTTTCGCGGGAACGACGACCTCACTTCCCCGCATACGACCGCTCGCTCTCCTTGATGCGACGGTCGCGGACTGCTGCAGCGAGCGTGTCGAGCGCTTCGACCGAATCCTCCCAACCAATGCAGCCATCGGTGATGCTCTGCCCGAACGTGAGTTCCGACAGGCGCGCGCCGTGCTTCAGATCCTGGCGCCCGGCGACCAGATGGCTTTCGATCATCACGCCGATGATGCGTGAATCGCCACCTGCGATTTGCCTGCCGATGTTTGCGACGACCGCGGTCTGGTTCTCGGGCTTCTTCTCGGCATTCGCATGGCTCGCGTCGATCATCAGTTTCTGCGCGAGCCCGGCGCTGCCCATCTCGGCGCACGCGGCCGCGACGCTGGCCGCGTCGTAGTTCGGTGTCCTGCCGCCGCGCAGGATGATGTGGCAATCCTCGTTGCCGTTGGTCGAGACGATCGCCGAGTGACCTCCCTTGGTCACCGACAGGAAGTGATGCGGCTGCGACGCGGCCTTGATCGCATCGATCGCGATCTTGACGTTGCCGTCGGTGCCGTTCTTGAAGCCTACCGGACACGACAGCCCCGATGCGAGTTCGCGATGCACCTGCGACTCGGTGGTGCGCGCGCCGATCGCGCCCCATGCGACGAGATCGGCGATGTATTGCGGCGTCATCACATCGAGATATTCGCAGCCCGCGGGCAGGCCCATTTCGTTGATCGTCGCGAGCAACTCGCGCGCCGATCGCAAGCCCTTGTTGATCTGGAAGCTGCCGTCCAGATCGGGATCGTTGATGAGCCCTTTCCATCCGACCGTGGTGCGCGGCTTCTCGAAATAGACGCGCATCACGATCACCAGGTCTTTCGAATGCTTCTCGCGCTCGACGACAAGACGCTTCGCGTATTGCTTGGCCGCGTCGACATCATGGATCGAGCACGGACCGATCACGACCAACAGTCGCTGATCGGCGCCGTGCAGGATGCGATGGATCGCCGAGCGTCCCGCGAACGCGGTGCGCGACGCGCGCTCGGTGCACGGGAACTCGCGGATCAGATGCGAAGGCGGCGTGAGTTCCTTGATTTCGCGGATGCGCAGGTCATCGGTGCTGACGGGCATGGGTGACTCCATTGAAGATCATGGTTCGAAAATTGTTATTCAGCGCGGCAAAAAAAAACCGCCAGGCATCTGGCGGTTTCGGATTCGGTTGCAGCTTGCGCGCGCTACCGTCTCTTCCCCGCCCTGTGGCGCGGAAAGTAGAAGTAGAAGAAAGTGGTGTTGAAGTGGGACATGGTTGCGTATGTAGCGGCAAGTTGCGGGCGAGTTTAACCGCGGGTGCGAGCGATTGGCAAGGCGGTTGTTGCGTGACGAGCTTTGCAATACGTCGCCGCCGACGCCCGCAACCGTCGTCCCGGCGAAGGCCGGGATCCAAGTTTCTTGCGCGCGCGAACAAAATAACTTGGACCCCGGCCTTCGCCGGGACGACGAGCTTCGGGTCGCCGGGAGGGCCACGGCGTGTGTCGGCGGTTGGTCACCTCACGACACGCTCGGGTAAGCTCCGCGCTTTCACACTGTCGCACTCGCTCATGGCCCAGTACGTTTACACGATGAATCGCGTCGGCAAGATCGTGCCGCCGAAGCGTCAGATTCTCAAAAACATCTCGCTGTCTTTTTTTCCAGGCGCGAAGATCGGCGTGCTTGGCCAGAACGGTTCGGGCAAGTCGAGTCTGCTGAAGATCATGGCGGGCATCGATCGCGATATCGAGGGTGATGCGATTCCGATGCCGGGCATCAAGATCGGTTATCTGCCGCAGGAGCCGCAGCTCGATCCCGCATTGACGGTGCGTGCCGAAGTCGAGTCCGGCCTCGGCGAATTGTTCGAGGCCAAGGCGAAGCTCGAGGCCATCTATGCCGCGTATGCCGAGCCTGACGCCGACTTCGACAAGCTCGCGGAAGATCAGGGACGCTACGAGGCGATCATCGCGGCCGCGGGACCCGACGCCGAGCATCAACTCGAGATCGCCGCCGATGCGTTGCGACTGCCGCCGTGGGACGCGAAGATCGGTCCGCTCTCGGGTGGCGAGAAGCGTCGCGTCGCGCTCTGCAAGCTGCTGCTTTCGAAGCCCGACATGCTGCTGCTCGACGAGCCCACCAACCATCTCGATGCCGAGTCGGTCGAATGGCTCGAACAATTCCTGCAGCGTTATCCGGGGACGGTGGTGGGTGTCACGCACGACCGCTATTTCCTCGACAACGCGGCCGAATGGATTCTCGAACTCGATCGCGGCCAGGGCATTCCGTGGAAGGGCAACTACAGTTCGTGGCTCGAGCAAAAGCAGCAACGCCTGAGTCAGGAAGAGTCGGGCGAGTCGGCGCGGCAGAAGGCGTTGAAGAAGGAACTCGAGTGGGTGCGCCAGAACCCCAAGGGTCGGCAGGCGAAGTCCAAGGCGCGCATCGCGCGCTTCGAGGAATTGAGTTCGCACGAATACCAGAAGCAGAACGAGACGCAGGAGATTTTCATTCCAGTCGCCGAGCGCCTCGGCAACGAGGTCATCGAGTTCAGCAATGTCCGGAAGTCGTATGGCGATCGATTGTTGATCGATGATCTGAGCTTCAAGATTCCGGCCGGCGCGATCGTCGGCATCATCGGGCCGAACGGGGCGGGCAAGTCAACCTTGTTTCGCATGATCAACGGACGCGAGAAGCCCGACAGCGGCACGATCGCGATCGGCTCGACCGTGAAGCTCGCGTTCGTCGATCAGACGCGCGATGCCCTCGACAACACCAAGACCGTTTTCGAAGACGTCTCGAACGGCGCAGACATTCTCACCGTGGGAAGGTTCGAGATGCCGTCGCGCGCTTATCTGGGCCGCTTCAACTTTAAGGGCGGCGACCAGCAGAAGAACGTCGGCAATCTGTCGGGTGGCGAGCGCGGGCGCCTGCACCTCGCGAAGACCTTGCTCGAAGGCGGCAATGTGCTTTTACTCGACGAGCCGTCGAACGATCTGGACGTCGAGACTTTGCGCGCGCTCGAGGACGCGCTGCTCGAATTCGCGGGCTCGGTGCTCGTGATCAGTCACGACCGCTGGTTTCTCGACCGCATCGCAACGCACATCCTCGCTGCCGAAGGCGACTCGAAATGGACCTTCTTCGACGGCAACTATCAGGAATACGAAGCCGACAAGAAAAAGCGACTCGGTGAAGAGGGCGCCAAGCCGAAGCGCATACGCTACAAGGCGCTCACGGTATAGAGAACTTCAACCTTCAGGGAGATACGACATGGGCATGGGAATCATCGGAACGATCATCATCGGGTTCATCGTCGGCGTGCTCGCGAAGTTCCTGCATCCGGGCAAGGACAACATGGGCTTCATCATGACCATCGTGCTCGGCATCGCCGGCGCATTGGTCGCGCGCTTCATCGGGCAGGCGGTGGGCTTCTACGGTCCCGGAGAGAACGCCGGCTTCCTCGCGGCGCTGATCGGCGCAATCGTGCTGCTGGTCATTTATGGCATGGTCGTCAAGCGCACTTGAAGAAACAGCGCTGAGCTCAGGCATGCGACCTCGAGGGGCGCCTTGAAAACGCCCCTCGCCTGGATGTGAAGGCCAGGAGGACTGTTCATACCTTGGCCTGTTCGTGGCGCTATACCGCATCCTGGATGCCAGCCGCGTGCTCGTCTTGGTGGTGCGTCACCAACTCGAAGACGACTATCACTGGTGGACTTCAGTTTCCGGTAGGCGTCGATTTGACATTCGTACCCCCGGTCGTCCGGTCGTCCTTGGTCTTGGCCGGGTAAGTCGGCACATCGCCGGTGGCGGCCTGACTATCCTTGGTCACCTTGTCGGTTCTCTTGGTGCGGGTCTTGGCCCTGCCCGTGTCGGAATAATTCGGGTCGGTCGCGCGCGTATCGGTCTGACCATAGTTGGGGGCCTGCCCGTTTTCCTGAGTCGCCTTGCGCTCCGATTCCGAACGCGGCGCATCGGCTGGAAGTACCTTGCCTGTGACTGTCCCATCCGCCGGCCGCGACGTCTGGGCGACAGCCGTCAGGGGCAAGGCGGGCAATGCGCATATCGTGGCGGCGGCAAAAAGTTTGAATACCTTGTTCATCGATCGTTCTCCTGAGGCGTGAATGTGCAGATGCGAGGGCGAACCTTGCGCCTGGTTCCCGCACGCAACGCGGCTTGCGCGTGCAATTGCGCGATCGTCCGACACCTGATCTGGGACTCAGGCGCGAACAAACGGCGCTTGCTCCGATGGTCTTCGATGGTCGCGCGCGATCACGGCGGACCAGGGGGTCGTTGCCATCCCGGCCAGCGCGAACGCAAGGCCTGCAACAGCGCGTCGCTCGCCTTTTGCCGCAGCGCCGGCGTGAGCTCGGCATCGCTCACGCTTGCGGTGGGCGGCAATACGCGGGCCTCGGCTTCAGGCGCGACGAGCGCGGACGAAGGCGCATAGATATCGGTGCGATTGGAGAAGTCCGCGTTGGCCGCCGCGAACAGCGTGATGAAGCGCGAACTCGTGGCGCTCAATGCCTGATAGTCGCCGACGAAATAACCGGAGTCGGTGCGGGGCGCGATCGCGAGATCGAACGGGCCCGCGATCCGGGTCTCGGTCCAGGTGCGTCCCGCATCGGCCGATCGCGCGAGCCAGAGGTCGGTGAAGAGCGTCGCGGGGTCGAGCGTGTCGTCCCTGAAGTCGTAGTAGATGACGCCGATCACGCCGTCGGCCCGTGCCGCCACGACCGGCACGAACGCCGCCGCGCCCGGGGCCCCGTTGATTGCCCGCGGCGCCGACCACGAGAGACCGCCATCCGTGGAGCGCGAGAACGCGACCGCATCGCGCGCGCCGCCCGAGAAGCGTCCGTCCTGCCAGACGACCATCAGGTTGCCCGCCGGATCGGCCGCGATCTCGCCGAGTATCGAGGCGTCCCGCACCGCCACTCCGGTCTGCGGATCGCGCGTGCCGACGGCCAGCAGGTCGGCGACCTTCACCGGGCGACTCCAGGTGAGACCGTGATCGCTCGAGCGGATCACCACCAGCGACGCGGTTTGCGCATTGTTCACAGCGAAGTCGATCTGCGTGAGGAGATCGACGAGCGTGCCGTCGGGCAGCAGCGTGATGACATTGCCGACCGTCTGACTTCTCAAGCCCGGATCGTAGATCGCGGTCGGCGCCGACCACGAGCGACCGTTGTCGATGCTGCGCGCGAACATCGTCGGGCCGCCGCCCAGTGCAACGAGTCGATCCCACGTCGCATAGACGAAGCGCGCATCGCGCGGATCGGCCGTGATCGAACCCTTGTCGTTGAAGAACTGTGCGCCGTCGCGGATCAGCGTCGTGGTCGCGCCCCAGGTCGCACCGCCATCACCGGAACGGGTGACGAGCATCGCGCTCTCGGAGCCGGTGACCAATATCGAGCCGGTGAGCGTCAGGGCGAGTTGATACGCGCTGCCGTCGATCGAGAACGTGGTCCATGGATCCGACGCGCGATCGAAGTCGCCGCCGTTGCCGACGGTTCCGCCCGCGCAGCGCGAATAGGGCAGCGCTCTCGACGACCAGGTGACGCCGCCATCGAACGAGGCCGCGGTGACGATGCCTTGCGATCCGCCGTTGGACCATCGGTCCTGCTGCCACGAGCCGATGATGTTGTTGGGGTTGAGCGGGTTGACCGCGACCGACGGTTCGACCTCGGCGTTGACGTACAGCGTGCCGGTCTGCGCGCCATTGCATCCGGGCGCGAAGGTCGATGCGGGAGACACGCGCACCAGGCCGATGGGTGGCGGGGGTGGCGGAGGTGCAGGTGGCGGAGGGGGTGCGGGCGAGGGCGACCCGCCGCTACCGCCGCACGATGCCAGCACCGCAAGGCTGAGGATGAGCGCCGCTCGCGAGACGGGGCAAGGGAACGGCGCGGGTGAATGATTGTTCATCGATCGATCGGGTCGAAAAATATCGGCGTGCCGACACGTACGCTCGACGAAAGAGTCAGAGCGTATCTTGTTCAAATGATTCCACGCATCCCATTTTTTTTGCGATGAGCTCGAAGTCGTGCTGCGGAATCTTGACCAGCCCAAAGCGGAACGCCGCGCCCCAGCGCGTCTTGTCATTGATGAACGACAGCTCTTCGATCAGAGGCCTGATCGGCGCCTCGCTGCACTTCATGAATTCGACAGCGACTCGATACGGCTTGAAGTCCGGACTCATCTCGACCTGATAGACCTCGCCTGTGGCGATCGTGCCGATGGCCGTGAAGTGCTGAAGCGGCTCACCATCGGGATACGCCGTGCGAGGCGAGTACATCGCAAGCCCATCGCCCGCGTGCATCCGCTGCAGCGGCGTTTTCTTTCCGTGATTGATCTGGATGAAGCCGCCCTCCACGCCGAGTCGCACATGCGAGCGGGATACGACGCCGATCCAGAAGTTGCGCGACGACATCTTGCGTGCGAATGAAACCGGTCAAATCGACGTGGTGCGCTCGATCAGCCAGCGCTTTGCGTTGTCGGCCACAAGCGGTGACAACCGTTTGCGCACCTCATCGTGGTAGCTATTGAGCCAAATCTTTTCGTCCTCGCGCAAGAGCGCAAGGTCGATGCAGCGCGTATCGATCGGGCAGAGCGTGAGCGTTTCAAATTCGAGGAATTCGCCGAAGTCGCCGCGTCCTCCGTCAGCCCCTTCGAATTTTGCCGGCACAGCCAGCACCAGGTTCTCGATGCGTACGCCCCACTGACCCGGGCGATAGATGCCCGGCTCGTCGGACGTGATCATGCCGGGCTCCATGGCCGTGTGCGGGTCCGCAGGCGCATGCGGCGAAATCGATTGCGGCCCCTCGTGCACGTTCAGAAAGTAGCCGACTCCGTGGCCGGTGCCGTGTCCGTAATCGACGCCCGCGGCCCAGATCGGCGCGCGCGCGAGCGCGTCGAGGCTGGGCGAGCGCGTGCCGCGCGGAAAGCGCGCGGACGCGAGCGCGATCATGCCCTTCAGCACCAGCGTGAAGTCGCGCTTCTGCGCGTCGGACACGCGTCCGACCGGTACGACGCGCGTGATGTCGGTGGTGCCCGAGGTGTATTGGCCGCCCGAGTCGATCAGGAGCAGGCCATCGCCTTCGATGGTCGCGTGCGAGGCAACGGTGGCGCGGTAATGCGGCATCGCGCCGTTGGCGTTGAAGCCCGCGATCGTCGAGAAGCTCGGTGATACGAAGCCCTTGCGACGTGCGCGCGCGGCCGTGATGCGTTCGTCGATGGTCAGTTCGGTAATCGCGTCGCCGCCGGCCTGCGATTTCGCGAGCGCATCTTCGAACCACGCGAAGAACTCGGCGAGCGCGGCGCCGTCTTCTTCCATCGCGAGTCGCACGTAGGCGGCTTCTTCGGCGGTCTTGCGGGACTTCGCGAACGTGGAGGGATTGATCGCTTCGATAACGCGCACCGCAGCGGGCACCGCCTCGCGGAAGGCGAGCGTGACGCGTCGCGGATCGATCAGTAGCACGCGATCGTCTTTCAGCGCCTGAAGCGCCGCGCGAGCCTGGTCGTAGAACGCGATGCGTACGCCATCGCGACTGAGGGCATCGCGTATCTTCGCGGGGACCTTGCCATCGGCGATGAACAGCGTCGCGGCATCGGGCTCGATCAGCGCATGCGCGAGAAACACCGGGTTGTATTCGACGTCGCTGCCGCGCAGATTGAACAGCCACGCGATGTCGTCGAGAGTTGAGATGAAGTGCGCATCGGCGCCCCCGTCGTTGTCCATGCGACGCATCGCCGCGCGTACATCGGCCAGCTTGTCGGCGCGCGAGCGCGGCGCAAACGGACTCGCGTGTTCGAAAATCTCTTGTGTCGGCAAGCCGGGTCGATCGCTCCAGACGTCGTCGAGCAGGTCGATGCTGGTGTCGAGCTCGATGCCGTGTTCGGCGAGCGCGCTTCGCAGTTGCCGCGCGGCCGCTACCCCGATCACGCTGCCATCGACGCCGACGACGTCGCCGACGTTCAAATGCTCGGCCAGCCAATCGACGTGCGCTGCGCTAGCCGCGGCGGAGATCCGCATGGTCTCGATGCCGGTGGCCGCGAGCTCGGCATCGGCCTGCATCCAGTAGCGGCCGTCGGTCCACACACCGGCGAAGTCGCGCGCGACGATCAGCGTGCCGGCCGAGCCGGTAAAGCCCGACAGCCACGAGCGACTCGCCCAGCGGCCAGGGAGATATTCGGAAAGATGCGGGTCCGACGACGGAACGACATACGCGGCCAGGCTGCGTTTTGCAAGAGCCGCGCGCATGCGCGCAATGCGATCGCGAACGGCCGCGCGTGAAGCTTCGAGTGTGTCCATGACAAGTGAAGGCAGAAGGAGAGGACGCGATTATGAACGCGTCGCGAGCCTCTTGTCCGCCTTCGCGGACTGATCGGGCGCTCGCTCTACTGATCAAACGAAATAAATCGCGGTCTTCCCCGCGAAGGCCGGGACCCAAGTCTTGATGCGCGTGCGATAAACAGCCAACTTGGGCCCCGGCCTTCGCCGGGGAGACAACCATCGAGCTGGTCGCCGATCAGCGCCGCACTGCGTCCAGCCGCTCGAGCTCCAGGCCCGAGGCGATGTATTCGATGTAGATGATCACGCCGCGTGCGCGCGATGCGGTGAAGGCGTCGTGCGCCTTGGCGAACTCGCCGTTCGACAGATGGAACTCGCCGCGATAGAAGTCCGCTTCGGTGCCGTTCATCTCGGCTTCGTCGCCGGGTTTTTTCGTGGCGAGCGCGGTCGCTTCGTCGGGCGTGATGCGATCGGCCAGCATCGCCAGCGCCGGGCGCGGCCAATCGCCGCGCGGCTCGGCGGCAGCATGCTTTTGCAGGTCTTCGGGCAACGGCTGCTTCAAGCGTCGATACGTCATCGCGCGCCACAGGTCGTGATAAAGCGCCGATCGTTCGTCGTGGTCGAACGCATGGGCCTTGGCGAAATCGTCGAGCGCTTCCGCATAGCGGCCCAGATAGAACTTCGCCTGACCGCGCCGGAAATAGACGCGGCCGGTTTCGGCGCCCAGCACGATGGCGCGCGATGCATCGTCGATCGCATTGCCGAAGTCGCGCAACCCGATGCGAATCTCGGAGCGACACGTGAGCATGTCGGCCGCGTTCGGGTCGATCTGCACGGAGGCGTCGCCATCGCGCGAGGCCTCTTCGGACTTGCCGAGCGACGAAAGCGCGGCGCCGCGTTCGCAATACGCGCGCGCCAGATCGCCGCCGCTCAATCGCCCCGACTGGATCGTCGCCGATATTTTCGCGACGGTGTCTTCCTGGCGACTCTTCAGCGTGGCCGCGAAATCCTTCTTGCCGATACCGAGGAATCCCGACTTCTTGATGTCGGCATCGCGCACCACCACGTAGCCCGGAAAGCTGCGCTCGAATTTCTGCAGATCGCCGCGCAATGTCGGCAGGTCGGCGACGGCGATGCGATCGGACATCGTTTTCATGGTCGCCGTTGCGATCGCTCGATTGCCGCGAAACGAGCGCTCGGACGTGGACGTGAACCAGCGATCCGAGACGGTCGTGGAAAGCGGGTCGATGGCCACGCTCACGTCTTCGGGAAACAGCGCTTCGAAGGTGTAGCGGATGTTGACGGGATAGCGCATCACGGCCGGCGCGCGGCGCGCCGAATCGGTGGGCGCATTGAAGACCCGAAAGAAGTTTTCGGGCTGGAAACCCACGCGCCATGTCGGGCCGGCCTGTTGCATCGGCTTGGCCAGCGCGTAGCGGAAGGTCGCGACGAATCGATTGTTGTCGCGATCGTCGTCGATGCGTATCGATTCGGCGATCTTCACGCCCGGGTAGCGCTTCTCCATGTCGTTCGCGAAGATCGCGTCGACGCGATCCCTGGGCAGCGCGCCCAATACCACGCGCGCACCCTCGGCAGCGACGCCGTGCAGGGTCTGAACCACCGTCAGATCCGCGTCGCCATCGAGCGATTTGATCGCCAGCGTTTCGACGCGCTCGTCGAGCGTCAGTTCGTCGCGGTTGGTCGCAGCGATGCGTTGAAGTCCGTTGGTCGCCGCCGACGCCAGCAACACTTGCGAGCCGTCGTGCACCTGGCCCATGCGTGCGAGTTTGCCGTGCTGTCCGAGGCGCGTCGGATCGAGGAACCAGCGCTTGCCGTCGACATCGACCTCGACGATCACGTGATCGAATGCGAGCGGCGTGGGAAGCCATGCATCGAAGCCGGTGCGATTGCCCAGCCGCGCGATCACCGGCGTGCTCGCGATGCCCATGTCCTTCAACAGCGCGATCAGGAGCAGCGACTTGTCCTTGCAGTCGCCGTAGCGGCGCATCAGCACCGTGTTGGGAGCGGTGGGGCGATGCGAACTCGTCCCCAGCGAGACCGAGAAATAGCGGACCTGCGACTGCACGAATTCGAGGGCGGCCACGACGCGCTTCTCGACCGTGGGCCTGGCCATCAGCTTGGCGACCAATGCGGCGCGCTCGGCATCGGGCGCTTCGGAAACGTCGAACAACGACGCGGCCCAGATCGCCACGGCATTCCAGTTCGCGTACTCGGAGAACTCGATCCACCGATAGAGCGAAAAGCCCGAAGGCACCGCGGGCTCGGGAGGCAGACCCTTCAACGATTGCTCTTCGAAGACCAGCGAGCGCACGCCATCGCGCGTGGTTTCGGCGGGCGTCGGAAAGTTTTTCGTCAGGTCACCCTGAAACTTCCAGGCGACCTTGCGTTGCACCGGCGTGTTGAGAACCACGCGTCTGAGTTCGATCGGCAGCGATTGGTCCCAACCTTCGATGCCGCTATACGTTTGACCGAACACAGGATTGCTCCCGATCAACGAGTACGCTAGCTCGAGCGTGTCGCCCACGCGCAGGTCGTCGATCAGGATCGATGCGGTGACCACGCCGCTGTAGACGTTGTTCTCGAGGCCGGTTTCGCGCTGAAGAAAACGCACCTGGGCTGCGGGCAGACGATCGAGCACCGCGCCGTCGCGCACCACCTGCAGGGTATGGAGCACGACGTGTTGATACGCGGGTATGAAGGCGATCGGCACGCGGCCGATGCTCGACAACGCCAGCGCATCGTTGACCTTGATCGCGCGATGCGAGTAGACGGTCGGCTGGTCGGCCACCATGATCTGGCTGTCGGCGAGTTGCAGCACCGCGGGTCCGGCCGCTTTCGCTTCGGGAATCGCGTGGGGTTGCACCCATTGCGGGATAGCCGCGTTCTTGACGAAGGCATCGGACGCGAGCTGGACCTCGCGGTCGGTCTGCGGCGCCGGCCCGATCGGTGCAGGAGACGCAAGGGGAACAAGAGGTGCGGGATCCTGCGCCAATGCCATGCCGCTCGATGCGAGCAGCAAGCAGGCAAACCATGCACGTCTGGTTCCTGCCTTCACAGGCACACTCTCTTGACGGTCATTCCTCGAAATGACAAAGAGAAAAGGAGTTGCGCTCGCAAGGGGATGGAACTCATCGATGCCAACTGTCGCGCAAGGTTGCGGTCCGGTTGAACACCGGATGCGCGACGCTCGAATCGATGCGATCGGCGACGAAGTAGCCGAGGCGCTCGAACTGGAGCGCGGTCCCGGCAATCGCTTCGAGGCCGGGCTCGACGTAGCCTTGCGCGACGCGCTTCGAGTCGGCGTTCAGCGCTTCCAGAAAATCCTTGCCGCCGGCATCGGGCTGCGCATCGACGAACAGGCGATCGTAGAGCCGCATTTCGGCCGGCTGTGCATGCGCGGCGCTGATCCAGGTAATGTTGCCCTTGACCTTGACGCTATCGGCGCCGGAAGTCCCGCTCTTCGTTTCGGGCAGATATTCGCAAGTGACTTCGGCGATGGAACCATCGGCCTTCTTGGTGAAGCCGGTGCAGCGAACCACGTAGCCGTATTTCAAGCGCACCGTGCTGCCGAGCTGGTCTGCGATCGGCGGATAGAGCCGGAAGAAACCTTTGACCGGCGCCTCCTGAAAATCATCGCGCTCGATCCACAAGGATTTCGAGAACGGGAACTTGCGCTGACCGCGCTCGGGTGCGTGCGGATGCACGGGCGCGGAACACGGCTCTTCGCGATCCTCCGGAAAATTGGTCACGACGAGAAGCAAGGGATCGACCACCGCGATCGCACGCGCGGCCTTGGCATCGAGATCGTCGCGCAGCGCCTGTTCGAGGTCGGCGTAATCGGTCCAGTGATCGGCCTTCGATATGCCGCCGCGTTCGCACAACAGACGAATGCTCGCGGGCGTGTAGCCGCGACGGCGCAGGCCCACCAAGGTCGGCATGCGCGGATCGTCCCAGCCGTCGACGTGCCCTTCGTCGACCAACTGCTTCAACTTGCGCTTGCTGGTGATGACGTAGGTGAGATTGAGCCGCGAGAACTCGTATTGATGCGGAAGGCCGAAAGGGTTGGGCGTGCCGAATCCATTGCCGCTGCCGCTTCCGTTGTTCGATTCGAGCGCGTGCGTGAGCAGGGGCGCGAACTGCTCGGGGCTGCCGAGCAGCAGGTCGAAGAACGCATCGACGTCTTTCAGCACCGCGCCGCGATCGTGTTCCCAAGACTTGAACAGCGCGCGCATCCGTATTTCCGCCGCGCTCGCGAACAGCTTGTGCTTGAAATTGTGGCAATGAAGCGCGAACTCCTTCTGCGCTTCGAGTCCCTGCTCGCGCAGGCCGCGCACGCGATCGATCGCATGCGTGAACTGCGGCGCGCGCAACACCGGCACGATGCGCTCGAGCGCCCAGTCGTACAGCGGCCGATGGTCTTCGAATTCGAGCGTGCAGATCGAATGCGTGATGTTCTCGAGCGCGTCCGACACGCAATGCGTGTAGTCGTACATCGGATAGATTGGCCACGCGTCGCCGGTCCGATGATGATGCACGTGCCGGATGCGGTAGAGCACCGGGTCGCGCAGGTTGATGTTGGGCGACGCCATGTCGATTTTCGCGCGCAGCACATGCACGCCGTCGTCGAATTCACCGGTGCGCATCATGCGAAACAGAGCGAGATTTTCTTCGACGCTGCGCGAGCGATGCGGCGAGTTGCTGCCCGGTTCGACCAGCGTGCCGCGCATCGCACGGATCTCGTCGGCGGTCTGGCTATCGACGTAGGCGTGGCCGGTGCGGATCAGGTACTCGGCGAATTCGTAAAGCAGCTCGAAGTATTCGCTGGCGAAATACAGATGGTCTTCGACGTTCTGACCTTCAGCGTGGCGCTCGAAGGCTTTCGCGTCCCATTCGAAACCCAGCCAGTGAACCATCTCGATGATCGCATCGACGTATTCGACTTCTTCGCGCTCGGGGTTGGTATCGTCGAAGCGCAGATGACACACGCCGTCGTAGTCGCGTGCGAGTCCGAAGTTCAGGCAGATCGCCTTGGCGTGGCCGATGTGCAGATAGCCGTTGGGCTCGGGCGGAAAGCGCGTGCGCAGCTTCGCGGGATCGGCCGTCGGCGCGCGATCGACCGCGTTGTTGATTGGATTGTTCGCGCGATTCGGCACGCCCAGACGCGCCGCGTAGTTGCCGCGCGCGAGGTCGTGCTCGATGATGTTGCGCAGGAAGTTGGTCGACGGCGCGTCCTGCTTTTCGTTCGGGTGGGACGTTGCGGCAGGCACGTGGGCGTTCATGATGAGGGGCGACGCAGAGGGCGGCATTGTAATCAATCGTCTTGCCCACCGACTGTGCCTTGCGCACCGCACCCATTTACAAAGGTACGAAATGAATGGAGCAACCCGTCAAATTGCCATAATCCTGGCGCTCTCGGCTGTATCGTTCGGCATGACCATCGATGCTGCCCGAGCCGCAGACAGCGGCCTGATCGTTCGACTCAGCAAATATTCAGTGAACGAAACGGTCGAGAAGATCGAAGCGGCAGCCAAGGCGCGCGGTCTCGTGATCTTCGCGCGCATCGATCACGCGGACGAAGCGCAAAAGGCCGCGCTGACGATGAAGCCGACGATGCTGATCCTGATCGGCAGCCCCAAGGCCGGCACGCCCGTGATGCTGGCCGCGCCGGGCGCCGCGATCGATCTGCCGTTGAAGGCACTGGTTGCCGAGGCGGCCGATGGATCGACTACGGTGACGATCAACGATCCTGCTTACCTGAAAACTCGGCACGGATTGCCTGAGGAATTGCAGAAGAATATTTCGGGGCTCGGGCCGTTGCTGGATGAGGCGTTGAAGTAGCGCTTCGTCGTTCCCGCTAAAGCGCGAATCCAGCGGCACGTCACGTCCATCGCCATCGCAATCCGTGCGGCGTATATGCGACAGGCGCCGTTTGCGACGCCGGCATCGAGAGCCCCGATGCGATAATCGCAACCATGATTTCGCAGACACGCGCTCCAGGCAACTCGTCGTCGCATGCGACGCCCACCGACGTCCTCATCATCGGCGGTGGACCTGCCGGCGCGACCGCCGCGACGCTGCTCGCGTCGCGCGGTTATGACGTGACCTTGCTCGAGAAAGCGCATCACCCGCGCTTTCATATCGGCGAGTCGTTGCTGCCCGCCAATATCCCGCTGTTCGAACAACTCGGCATCGCCGACGAGATCGCGGCGATCGGGATGGACAAGTGGGGTATCGAGTTCGTCTCGCCGTGGCATGAGCAGCGCACGCTGCTCGAGTTCGCGGAGGCGTGGGACAAGAGCATGCCGAAGGCGTACCAGGTGCGGCGTTCTGAGTTCGATCATGTGCTGATCCGCAACGCCGTGCGGCGGGGAGCGCGGGTCATCGAAGGTTGTCGCGTGCGCGATGTCGTGTTCAAGGACGGGCGATCGAGTGCAGCGTCGGCTGCCGGCTCCGGCTCCGGCGCCATCGTCACGGCGCAGAACGAAGACGGCGCGGACGTGCAATACGACGCGCGCATAGTGATCGATGCATCCGGTCGCGATACCTTCCTCGCCAACAAATTCGGCGCCAAGAAGAAGAACAAGGAACACAACAGCTCGGCTTTGTACGGACATTTCGAGAATGCCGAGCGGCTGCCCGGCAAGCTCGAAGGCAACATCACCATCTTCTGGTTCGAGCACGGCTGGTTCTGGTTCATTCCTCTATCCGATGGCGCGTCGAGCGTGGGCGCGGTGTGCTGGCCTTACTACCTCAAGAGCCGTCCGAAGGATTGTTCGCTCAACGACTTCTTCATGGACACGATCGCGCTTTGTCCGCAACTCGCCGATCGGCTCGAGCACGCAAGATTGCTTGCTGACGTCGAGGCGACCGGCAATTACGCATACACCGCCACGCATGCGCAGGGACCCGGTTATCTGATGCTCGGAGACGCATTCGCGTTCGTCGATCCGGTGTTTTCGTCGGGCGTCTATCTCGCGATGAACAGCGCCTTCGTCGGCGCCGATCTGGTCGATGCACATCTGTCGAGGCCCGCCGCGGTGCGCGCCGCGACCCGGCGCTTCGACGAGGTGATGGTCAAGGGCCCGCGCGAATTCTCGTGGTTCATCTATCGCGTCACCAACCCGACGATGCGCGACCTTTTCATGGAGCCGCGCAACGTGTTGCGGGCGAAGGAGGCGCTGCTGTCGCTGTTCGCGGGCGACATCTTCGGCAAGACGCCGATCTGGCCGTCGATCTTCGCGTTCAAGACGATCTATCGCCTCAACTCGCTCTTCAATGCGCGACGCAGCCTGGCCGCGATCAAGCGGCGCCGAGAAAACATTCGCGATGTGGATACGAAGGAGCCGGCGGCTTCGGCAAGTGGATCGCCGCGGGTGACCGCGTGAAGCGCGCTCGCTCGTACGTCATCGGGCTCGCGATGCTGCTCGCGTCGGGCACATCGGCGCTCGCCGAAGAAAAGCCGTTGTGGGAAGCGGGCGCGGGACTGGGCGTGCTGGGTTTGCCGGATTACCGCGGCTCCGACGAATCACGCGCCTACCTGTTGCCGTTTCCCTATCTCATCTATCGCGGTCAGTTTCTGAAGGCCGATCGCGAAGGCGTGCGCGCCGAGTTTCTCGACACCGATCGCGTCAAGTTCGAAGTCGCGGTCAACGCGAGCCAGCCGGTGCGCAGCTCCAACAACAGCGCGCGTTCGGGCATGCCGGATCTCAAGGGCTCGTTCGAGGTCGGCCCATCGCTGTCGATCAATCTCGCGCGCAGCGTCGATCGCAAACAGCGCCTCGACTTCCGTGTCCCGGTCTCGAGCGGCGTCACGCTGGGCGGTGGCTTTCAGGGCATCGGTTGGCAGGCATCGCCGCGATTGAATCTCGATCTCGAAGATGCGTTCGGGTATGGCGGGTGGAACCTCGGTCTGGTGGCCGGCCCGATCTTCCAGAACCGCAAACGCAACGCGTATTTCTACGATGTGCCCGACCAGTTCACGCGGCCGGGCCGCCCGGCCTATCGCAGCAGCGGCGGCTACGCGGGAACGCAATTCATCGCAGCCCTGTCGCGCCGTTACGATCGTGTTTGGGTCGGCGGCTTCGTGCGCGCCGACACGCTGCAGGGCGCGAGCTTCGAGAACAGTCCGCTGGTTCGCAAGAAGAGTTACGTTGCCGCGGGAATCGGCGTCGCGTACGTGTTCGGCAAATCCGAACGCATGGTCGACGTGGTCGATCGCTGATCGATCGGGCCATTCTCGCAACCATCACCCAACCCCTGACCCGTCACCAGCCACGCGCATCGTGAAGGTCCTTCGACTTCCCTATCAGTGGTGCGCGTTCTATTTCTCGTTGCTGGCGCTCGGATTGATCCAGCTCGCGTGGGCGTTCCTCGCATTCGTGATTCGCCAGTTCGCGTCGCCGTCGCGCGGCCGCGTGATCGGACGGCGCGTCATCTCGGGCGTATTCCGGAACTTCTTCCGATTCACCGAGGTGCTCGGCGTTCTCGTGGTCGACGCGCGCGCGCTCGACGCGATCGATCAGCGGCAGGCGATGATCATCGCGCCCAATCATCCGTCGGTACTCGACGCGTTGATCCTGATTTCGAGGCTCGACAATCTGAACTGCATCATGAAGGCGTCGGTGCTCGACAACATCCTTCTCGGCGCGGGCGCACGCCTGGCCGCCTACATCCGCAACGACGCACCGAAGAACATGCTGCGGCTCGCCACGGCCGATCTCAAGGGCGGCGGTCAACTCATCTTTTTCCCGGAAGGCACACGGACGGTGGTCGCGCCGGTCAACGATTTCAAGGTCGGCTTCGCGGCGATCGCGAAGAGCGCGGGCGTGCCGGTGCAGACCGTGATCATCGAAACCGACACGCCGTTCCTGGCCAAGGGCTGGCCGGTCCTGAAGAAGCCGGCTCGATTCCCGATGCGCTTTCGCGTGCGGCTCGGAGAGCGCTTCGAAGTCGGCGAGGACGTCAATGCATTCGTGCAGAACCTGCGCGCCTACTTCATTGATGAACTTGCCGACGCGCAGCTTGGCGATCTCCAACAAGGCGCGCGCGGCAAGCCGATTGAACGCAAGACACACGCCTACCCGTTGTCATTCCCAGCATCGCGAGGAATCTCATCGGCATCGGTGAGCGAACAGGCTGAGATTCCTCACTGCGGTCGGAATGACCATGGTTCGGCCGCAGCGCTGGCCCGCACGTCCGATGTGATGCGCATCCACGGCACGGACGTTCAGCCGTGAATGTGAGCGACCAGGGCACGAGCGCATTCCCTGCATCCGCAACCCATCTCGTCCTGATCCCCAGCTACAACGCAGGCGGCGGCCTGATCGCAACCGTGCGCGGCGCGCGCGCGATGTGGAATCCGGTGTGGGTCGTGATCGACGGCAGCACCGACGACAGCGAGCGGGCCGTGATGCGGCTCGCCCAGGACGACGACGGCGTTCGCGTCTTCGTTCTTCCACGCAATCAGGGCAAGGGCGCAGCGGTGCTGCACGGCCTCGTCGCCGCGCGCGATGCCGGCTTCACGCATGCGCTGACGATGGATTCGGACGGCCAGCATCCGGCCGATCGCATTGCCGACTTCATGCACGCGTCGATCGCAGCGCCCGATGCGATGGTGCTCGGCAATCCCGTCTTCGACGAGAAGGCGCCATCGATCCGCGTCAAGGGCCGACGCATCTCGAACTGGTGGACGCGCATCGAGACGATGAGCTTCGATCGCACGCGCTGCATCGGCGACGCGCTGTTCGGCTTTCGCATCTATCCGATCGCGCCGCTGGTGGACATCATGCGGAAGTCGCCGTGGATGCGGCGCTTCGATTTCGATACCGAGGCGGTCGTGCGTCTCGCCTGGCGCGGTGTGGCGCCCATCAACATCGATGCGGCCGTTCGTTATCTCGATGCCGACGAGGGCGGCGTGTCGCACTTCAAGTACGTGCGTGACAACGTGTTGCTGACATGGATGCACCTGCGGCTGGTGTGCGGCTTCGTGTTGCGACTGCCGTTGCTGGTTGCACGGAGAGCCGCTTCATGACCCAGCCCCGCCTTCTCGCGGACCGTCCTCACTTCTGGATCTTCGTTGTCGGCTGCGTTGCAGTCACCGCCGGCGTGCTGCTGCATGTACCGATGTTCTGGATGGGTCGAAGCATGGGATTCCATCTTGCCGACATGGCGATGGACGCCGCGATGATCTGGGGCATGGGCCTGATCGTCGCCGGTGTCGCGGTGGCGGTCTACGGCTTGTTGCCGCGCAAACCGACAGCGGCCGCGGACGCGCTGCGGCACCTCACCGTGTCCGCGTCCGAGGATGCGCCGCTGACTGCAGCGCATTGGCGATTGATGGCCGTGCTGACGGTCGCGCTCGTTATTGATGTGATGAAGCCGGCCAGCCTGGGCTTCGTGGTGCCGGGCATGAAGAACGAATACGGGATCTCCCGGGCGATGGTCGCGTGGTTGCCGTTCGCCGCGCTCTGTCGAGACCCGGGGGCGTGACCTGCGGGACCTGGAACGCTCGCACGCGACAGACGCGACATCGTTGACGTGAACGCTTCGATCACTCATCTAGTCCAGACGGTGTTGAGCGATGGATTCGCGCATGCCTGGAGTGAGGCGGACGCGTAGACTCAGAGTGTCGAGTCGAGGAGAAGGTAGATGCCTGAATCCGTCAAGGAGCTGGAGCGCAAAGCGCGGCATCTCTCCGTCGAAGAACGCGCCGAGCTGGCCGAATTACTTCTCGAGTCACTTCAAGAAGGGCTGATAGCGCGATTGACGATTTTCCGTAGCAATAAAGTGAGCCGAACTAGGTTACTGCGACCGTTCAAGCAGCGACGCGAGATAGAAGGGCTTGCGAGACTCGGAGACAATATTAAGGCTCGGCGACCAGCCAAAAGCGTCGTGAATTCGTCGCGAAAGACGACTGTCAGAATCAGCGAAGGAGAAATAGTGATTGGCGAGAAGGCAGAGGCCGCCCGGCCGCAGGAGTCTTGCGATCCGCAATGCCAGCTGTTTCAAAAAACGGTCATCGAGCGGTTTCGGCAAGTAGTAGATCACGTCGGCAATAACGACGAGATCGAAATTACCGTCAAGCGAGCTAGGCAGGTCAAGCACATTAGCCCGAGCAAAGCTAAGGTTTTCCACGCCGCGATGAAATGCCGTTGCTTGCTGCACGGCAACTTGCGAGATGTCGATGCCCAGCACTTGGTCAACTTGTCCAATAAGCCTGCGGGCAAGGAAACCATGGCCCGTACCTAGATCGAGTGCGCGCGTGTAATGACGTTTGGGCAGAAGGCCGACAAGAACATCATATTTCCTGTGTTGGTAGAGATAGCGGGCGTCGCCGGACGCCCATGGGTCGCCTTTCGTATAAACGGTATCAAAAGCCGCCTCATCGCCGACGCGAAGGCGAAGGCGCGCGACTGTCGCATCAGTCCGAGCACTTTGAACGAACAGGCCAATATCACGGGGTCGCATGAACAGCATATTTAATGACAAGTTTTTATAGGGAATATTGGTAAGAGGATGGCGTTCTGGACTTGGTATTTATCAAGACCCAATACACCACTTGGCCATGAGGAGGTGCATGTTGCCTCATCGGAAAGGTAGCTTGTTCTCTTGCCACCGGGCTATCGGAGATGTTGCCTTCTCCACTCACGCACTGGGCGCAATGACGGTCCGCTTCGGGCTGCGGATTCAAACTGAGACAAACACAACTCGGCGCTCAGGTCGACTTTTCGACGGAAATTGTTTTCTCATTGAACCCCTGCGCGAATCCTGGCCGCGTCTCCGCGCGGATATGCGTCGAGTCCTTCGGTGCCGCTGGTGGCGAGCACAACGAAGGAAGACGCTTCGATGAAGGTCGATACACCTCGTGAATGAACGAGATTTCCTTCTTGCGTGAGGCGATGTTGACTTCGCCCAGGAGCGCTTCAAGCGCTTCTGTCGTATGGATGTCGTGGTCCGTGCCCGCATTCTTCATGCCGGAATTCCCCCGTTGATCGAGATCACCTGCGCGGTGATGTAACCCGCGTGCGGCGACACCAGAAACGCGATCAGCTCGGCGACTTCGTCGGGCGTGCCGGCGCGCTTCATCGGCACGAGCTTCGCGATCGTCTCATCATCGAACGCGCGTTCGCTCATTGCGCCGGCGATGATGCCGGGCACGACCGCGTTGACGGTGATGCCTCGGCTCGCGAGTTCGAGCGCGAGCGATTTGGTCGCGCCGTGGAGCGCGGCTTTCGCGGCGGCGTAATTGACCTGGCCGCGATTGCCCGTCAGTGCGGCGATCGACGAGACGTTGACGATGCGGCCCCAGCGCGTACGGATCATGGTCATCGTGAGCGGCTGCGTGACATGGAAGAAGCCGTTGAGCGATACGTCGATCACATGCCTCCATTGCTCGGCGCGCATCGCGGGGAAGACCGCGTCGTCGTGGATGCCTGCGTTGTTGACGAGGATCTGGATGGCGCCGTCGCCGAGCAGGGTCTCGATCGCCGCGTGCGTCGCAGCGGCATCGCACACGTCGAACCCGATCGCGCTTGCACTGCCGCCGCCGGCTGCAATCGCATCCACCACGGCTTGCGCTTTGTCCAGGCGACTGTTGGCGTGGACGATGACGTGATGCTCGCGCGCGAGCCGCCTGCAGATCGCCGTGCCGATGTCGCCGCTGCCGCCGGTGACGAGTGCGCGTTTCTTCGAGACGGCTACCTCGACGTTCATGCGAGCAGACCTTTGGCGTCGAGCACGACCGCGGCGCGACCCGACACCAGCACGCGCTCGCCCGCGCGCACTTCGAAGTCGTAGAGCACGCGCGCGTCGTCGCCCGATTCGCGCGTCGCCGCAATCGTGAGGGCGCCGTGCACGTCGTCCAGGCGCGCGACGTCCATGCGCACGTTGCGCACGCTCGCGAGGAAGCCGACGCGCGGGCGCGAAGTTGCGCGTTCTGCGCCATCCTTCGCGGCGCTGTCTGCGGCGCCGTCGCCCGCATCGCGATGCGCGAGCAGGCTCCCGTGCACGGCCATCGCCTGCGCCGCATATTCGATCGCGCAGACCGATGACAATTGACCGGCCAGGCAGAGCGGATTGCCACGATCGTGATGAGTGGCGCTGCGACAGACGATGCGCTCATCGTCCCACTCGACGACTTCATCGAGCAGCACCATGCGCCCCGCATGCGGAATGCGTTCGGAGATTTCCTTGCGGTTCAGGCGCATCGGACGTGTTCCTTCATGGACCGGGTTTTGGTTGATTCGGGCGCTCGCACGATCAACGAGAGGCGTGCGTCGTTGACGTCTTCGAGGATGACCTCGTCGTTGCTCGCGCCCGACATCGCCCGCGCGATAGCAGCGAGCAGCGGCAACGCGCGCGCCGCCGGAATCGCCGTGCGGCAGGTCTCGAGCGCTGGATCGCGCATGGGCGTGAAGGGTCGTATATCTGTGAACAATGACGCGGACGCCGCCGCGGACGCCGCGACTTCGATGCGCGCGATCGTCTTCTCGCCCGGCCCGCGCGCGAGAACGAGCGCAACACCGAACGTCTCTGGCGTGGGCCGCGCCGTATGCAAAGGTTCGGGATAGGGCGCGTCGTACCCCACCAGAAGCACCGCATCGGCGCCGCAAGCGAGCTGCGTCATCGCGTCCATCAGCCCGGCCGCGAAGCTCGCATCGAAGGCGCACAGGCTGGTCGAGGGCGCCATCGACTGGGCGGCGATGCCCCAATAGCCCGAAGGCGCGTTGTGTACCGAGTTGTGAAAGCGTGTCGGCGAAATCAGGCGATCCGTCGCGAGCGAGCGACTGATCGCGTCGCAGTTGTCGCCGTCGCCCGACGACGACGCGAACACGCTCGCGAGCGTTGCGGCGTCGCGTCCCGAATGCGCGACAGCTTCCAGTCCGACTTCGAGGGCGACCTTGACGCCCTTGCCGACGCGACGACGTTCGGCGGGCGGCAACAGCGGCGGCGCGACCAGCTCGGTGGACGCAATCGCATAGGGCGCGCGACCCGAGAGCACCTCGCGCGCGGCAAGCCAGCCATCGAGTCCCGGACCGCGCACACCGATCCCCTCGACCCACGCGACCAGCGGCTGAATGTTCATGGCCGTGTCATTCCCGCTTCACGCATGCGCGAACAGCAGGCTGCAATTGGCACCGCCGAAGCCGAACGAGTTCGACAGCACGCGGCGCACGTCGCCGCGACTGTTGTCGATGCGATAGTCGCTGCGCAGTGCCGGATCGATCGTCGTCGTATTGAGTCCGCCCGGAATCAGACCTTCGCGCAACGCCAAAAGCGAGATGACGGCCTCGACGCCGCCCGCCGCGCCGAGCGTGTGGCCGGTCGCGCCCTTGGTCGAACTCACCGGAACGTCGTGTCCGAAGAGGCCGAACACCGCCTGGTCTTCGGCCGCATCGTTGTTGCGGGTCGCGGTGCCGTGCAGATTGATGTAGTCGATATTGCGCGGCGCGAGTGCGGCCGAACGCAATGCGGCCTCCATCGCAAGCCGCGCGCCCAGGCCTTGGGGATGCGGCGACGACATGTGATGCGCATCGCTCGATTCGCCGACGCCCACGAGCAGAGGCGCGCCGGGGTTTGCGCGACGGTTGGCGGTTGGGTCGTCGCACCGTTCGAGCAATGCGAAGACCGCGGCTTCGCCGATCGAAAGGCCGTCGCGATCGACGCCGTACGGTTGCGCGGGTTGCGTCGAGATCAGTTCGAGCGAACGAAAACCATAGAGCGTCGTCAGGCACAACGAGTCCACGCCACCGACAATGGCCGCGTCGATGCGCCCGGCTGCGAGCATGCGCGCGGCATTGCCGAACACCTTGGCGCTCGACGCGCACGCGGCCGATACCGCGACCGCAGGGCCGCGAATGCCGAACCATCGAGACACGAAGTCAACCACCGAATAGGTGTTGTGCGTCTCGGCGTAGTGATACCAGCCAGGCAAAGGCCCTTCGCGATGCGACTGTTCGCCGGCTTGTTCGCGCTCGCGAAAGGCGAGTTCGGTCTGCAGGATGCCCGACGTGCTGGTGCCGAGAAAGACGCCGATGCGATCGGCGCCATGCGCATCGATCGCCGCGCGCACGGCTTCCGCGAAGCCGTCTTGCATCAGTCCGATTTGTGCGAGGCGGTTGTTGCGGCAATCGAAACGTGCAAGTTCCGGCGCGAGCACTTCATTGTCGACGCCATCGACCGCGCCGATCCAGGTGTCGAGATCGACGGTTTCGAAGTCGCAGGGTTTCAAACCGCCGCGATGCCCGGCCAGCGCAGCGAGCGAGGGCTCGAGGCCGCGGCCGAGGCAACTGGTCATCGTGAAAGCGGGAATGCGGAGAGCTTGCAATGGGGCGACTCGGATGCGGAAGACGCGCGATTTTACCGGAGCTCCGTCGTGTGCCCGTCGCCCCGCGAACGCGGGGGTCCAGCGTCGTTGTCGTGATGCGCTAAGAACCTATCCGTGAATAAGACGGCCCTGCGTAGTGACGACCAAGCGATGGATGCAAGGCTTGCAACGCCGGAGACGCGCTTGGTCGTCACAACCCGAAGGGCCGGGGTCAGACTGGGCGCAAGGCCGTCTTATTCACGGATAGGTTCTAAAGATCGGGACTCCACGAAACGAGGTTCATTGTGCCAAGTCCTGCTCGTATCAACCGCGCTCATTTCGGCAACCTATGCCACGCCGATTACGACTCCCCCTTCGTTTAGTCGCCTGTTGACAGGCAGGGGGTTTTCTTAGATTCTTAAAAAAAAGGAACGGCAACAAAATCACCAAGGAGGCAGCATGAATCGATCCCTGTCACAGCTTAACGCCGTCACGCGCCGCGATCTGATCAAGCTTGCTCTGGGGAGTACTGCTGGCGCAGTAATCGGCACTACCGTTCCGGGAGGCTCGCAGGCGCTTGCGGCCGAGCAGGATGAAGTTTCTACCGGCGCGGTAGGGTTTACATCGTTCATACACCCCACAGCGAGGCTAAAGACTGAAGAGTTTTCCATCGGTGCCCAAAGCTTGATCGAAGGCTTTGTCTCCGTTGAAGGCAAATCAGCGAGGCTCGGCAACGCCGCCGACTTGCAAGACAACGCTCGCCTGTTGAATTTTGTAGGCGGTCCGGGTGGGTTCTCGCGCGGCGACCTGGTCATTGGCGACGGTTCGTTTACTGCGCACGGCGTCACGTTTATCGGGAAGGTGCGGATTGGCGAGGCGTGCGGTACCGTGATCAATGCGGTAGTGCAAAACGCCCGCGTCGGCAATGCCAGCATTACCGGCTTTATCGCACGTATTCTGGGGCGTGACCCGAATCGCCCTATCGAGATTCCGGAGGCGAGCTTGGTATTGTTCGGGGCGCGCATTACGGATCAAGCGCAAGTCGCAGCCAACATCATTCCGGTGCCGGCACCATTTTCTCTGTTTGCTTCCGATGTCAATCAGGAAAACGTACTCTTGGCGCGTGCGTACAATCTGCTATATCGGGCGGCTGCGCGCCTGACTCCGTTTTCCGCAGCGGCCGGGGATCCGCGCAATCCGGGCGCGGATTTTCCCAGTCTTGCCCAGGCTTTCGGTAAGTTATCTGTTGGCCCGCCCACCGTGGACCGGCGTGGAACCGGTGTGATCCCAGCTCGCCAAGCTAACCTGGGCGACCTGAGCTTCCAACGTTTCCAGCCGCTATCTCCCGTACCCAGACCAAGTACCCCGGGGCCCGATGTCGGCGGATTGAACGCACCGGCATCAGGTAGTCCCGAAGCATCGGCGCGCTTCATAGTGCCACGCGTCGCCACACCTGAATTGGTGAACGATGGCGCCATCGTTCTCGGCGGGGTCGAACTCGGAGCCGGGGTCATCGTCGGACCAGGATCGTATCTGCACGGCGGAGATACGCCGGCTATTTCAGTGGGAAGCGGTACCCGCATCGGTAGTAACACTAGCCTCCACGAACTCACTTTTACGTCATGCCGGGTGGGATCGAATTGTGTCATCGGGAATCGTGTCGTGCTGCACGGACCACTGGAAATTGGCAACAACGTAAGCGTCGGGGACGGGACAGTGTTGTTCGGACCCAGGATTGCCGACGGCGTCAAGATCGGCGCCGGGGTCCTGATCTTTGGCCCCGTCGAAGTCACTCGGGATGTCCCATCTGGAACAATTATCGTGCCACCCGGCAATGAATTCCTGATCGCGCCATCCCACCAACTGGCGCAGGGGACTCTACGTCGCTCGAACACTATGTTGGCCCAATGGCGCAGCGCGCAGGACGCTGGAATGGGATGCGGTTGCGGGGTGGGAGCCACGGTACATGCATGCACCTAAGGCATCGCTGACCTAGGGCCGCCGGGTTCCCGCCTTCGCGGGAACGACAAACTTTTTTTAGTCGCGCGCAGCAAGACGTTGGCGAAGGACATTCGCTTGCGCCATTGGCTCGCGTCCACGCGCTCGTCGTCGAGGATCTCGACGTCGAACCCGATGTCGAGAAGCAGCGTGCTCCATTCGTGTATCGATCGCCGATACAGGCGCGCTCGCGGATGCCCGCGCAGCGCGCAGACGAAAAGGTCCACGGCATTCGCCCATCGCGACGCCGATCGCGACGCCGATCGCGACGCCGCATCGCCCACGCGCAGCACGAGCGTGCCCGCATCACGCAGCGCTGCGTGCGCGCTGAAGAGCAGACGTTGTTGCGCCGCCGGTTCGAGGTAATGCAGCACGTCGAACAGCGTGATCACGTCGCAGGGCGCAAGGGCCTGAACATCGAACGAGCGCAGATCGGCTTCGACGATGCGCGCGCCGGGCAGCGCGATTCGTGCGCGCGCGACGTCGCTCTTCGATTGGTCGACGCCGCAATATTCATCGACGTGCGGTGCCGTGGAATCGACGCCACCGCGTCGCGCGGCCGCGAGCCACGCGCCGAGCAAGCCCTGTCCGCAGCCGAGATCGACGAGCCGTCCCGCATCGGGAATCGCGCCGAGGCGAAGCAGCGTCGTGAAGAGTGGATCGCCGCGCAGCTTGCCGCGTGCGAAGTGATAAGCGAAGCGACCGGCTGGCCTGTAGTGCGCCGCCGCGTCGGCGATCAGTCGATCGAGTGACGCGGGGTCGAGATTCACGCGTGCGCCGAGGCGAGCGTCACCATCGCGAAGCCGCGCTCGCGCGCCGCTGCGCCCAGCTTCGGCAATGCTTCGAGAATCACCGGCTCGCCCTCGGCGGTGCGCGCCGCGTGTCCGTCATGCAGCAACACGATATCGCCGGCCGCGAGCCCGTCGACGAGGCGCGCGGCGACCCGATCCGCATCGCGCGTCACGGTATCGAAGCCGCGCCGCGTCCAGCTGGTGAGGACGAGTCCGTGTCGCGCGAGCACCGGCTGCAGGAATACGTTGCGCAGTCCCGCGGGTGCGCGAAAGAAGCGCGGCGCAATGCCGGTCGTGTCGACGATCGCACGTTGCGCCGCGACGATTTCGCGTTCGTATGCGCCCGGTCCGAGCAGCGAAAAATTGTGGCTGTGATGCAGGCTGTGATTCTCGATCGCATGTCCGCGCCTGACGATCTCGCGCGCCAGCGCCGCGTGTGCGATCACCCGCGAGCCGATGCAGAAGAAGGTGGCCTTCGCATCGATCGCATCGAGGACATCGAGCAGGCGCGGCGTCACTTCGGGATCGGGTCCATCGTCGATCGTGAGGGCGATCTCGTGACGCGCAATCGCGGCGGCGGGCAGGCGACGCAGATTCGGTCCGAGCCAGGTGCTGGTCGGCCACAGGCCCGCGCCGGTGATCAGCGCATGGTCGGCGACGAGCGTCGCGAGCGCCATCGGCCACCACGACGGTTGCATCGTGACCGCGCCGGCCATGAACACGTGCAGGCCGATCGACGCCTGAACGAAGGGCGTACGCGTCGACCGCGGGGCAAGCTGGAACGTCATGGAAGCGCCACGGCAGCGGACCTCGTTCGAGTTTTCGTTGCGGCGAATACCGCCGACAGCAACAGCGCCAGTAATGCGCCGGGCGCGACCGTGGTGCCGATCGCATGCAGCACCGGGAGCGTCGAGAAGCCGAGCACGCCGAAGCCGATCACCGCGGTGAGATTGGCGACGACGAGCGAGGTCAGCAGCGCGCGATCGTCCGACCCATCGTCGGCGCCATCGTCCGCCGCCACGCGTGCATCGATTCTTGTTCGTCGATCGAAGAACAACGCGTAGTTCGAGCCGACGGCGACGATCAGCAACAAGCCCACCAGATGGAAGAGCGTGAGCGGACCTGCGAGCGCGACCTGTGCGGCCGCGACCAGCACGACCGCAAGCGCGAGCGGGATCAGGACACGGGCGAGGCGCATCGCGTCGCGCAGCACGAACGCGAGCAGCGCGACGATTGCAAGCGCGCCGAAACCCGCCATGCGCACCGCCTCGGAGAGATAGCCTGCATACAGTTGCTGGGTTTCGGTCTTGATGTCGATCGCGCGGATCTCGACGTTCGCGTCGTCGTGAAGAGGCGCGAGCGCGGCGGTGATTCGCGCACGCGGCGCCTCGCGCCGGCCATCGTTCCCATGACCGGCTGGTACAAGCGGCGAACGCAATGCGACCAGCGCAGTCCATTGCCGCGTGGCCTCTCGATGGCCGAGGAGCGCGCGCGTGCCGATCGCAAGCGAGCTGCCTTCGAGGTCCGCGCGCACGACGAGCGGACCGCTCTTCTCGCGCGCCACGTCTTCGAAAAATCCATCGAAGCGCGCCCTGGAAAATGGCAGGCCTTCGAGCGCCTTCGCGAAGTTCGAGCGGAGCGTCGCGTCGTCGGGCAAGGCCGCCTGTCGCGCGCGCTGCGTCGCAGCGCTGGGCAGGGTGCGAGACGGCGCATCGACGCCTGCGAGCGCGCCGTCGGCGATCAACGGAGCGAGCGCCGCGACCACGCGCTCGCTGCCGCGCAACGCGCTCTCCTGATCGGGCGCTACGACGACGACGACATCGCGCACGTCGGGCGCACCGAGTTCGCTGCGCAAGCGCGCGTCGGTCGCCTGGTCGGCCTTGGCGACCGGGCTGAGCGATGCGAGGTCGTCGCTCCAGATGCTATCGCGATGGACGAACAACACGATGCATGCCGCGATCGCGAGTGCGACCAGCGGCCAGCGCAAGCCGGACGCGCGTGCGCTCGTCGATGCAAGGCCGCGGCCGAGCAACGGCATGGTGAGCACCGCAAAGCCAGCGGGCATCAGGGCCGGCAGCACCCAGCGCGTGACCGACGCGGCGACGACCAGCCCGACGATCGACAGGATGCCGATCTGTGCGAGCCCGGCAAAGCCCGAGAAGATCAGTGCCGCGAACCCGATCACCGAGGTCGCGACGCCGAGCGCGATGGTGGACCAGAAGCCTCGCGCATGCGCATCCCCATGCGCACCCGCAGGCGCACTCCCATGCACGCGCGCGTCGTCGCTGTTTGCTCTACTTTCGACGCGGCGTGAGCGCTGTACGAACAGATAGATCGCGTAGTCGACCGCTTCGCCGATCAACGTCACGCCGAAGCCCAGCGTGATGCCGTGAATCACGCCGAAGCCCGCTGCGACGACGGCCAGCCCGCACAGCGCACCCGAGATCATCGGCAACAAGCCGAGCACGAGCGCGCGCAGCGAGCGATAGACCGAGCCGAGCAAGAGCGAGACGAGCGCCGCGCCGATCAGCGAGAGGCGCTTGGCTTCGCCCTCGATGGTGTTGCGCGCGTCGACTGCGAACACGGGCGGGCCCGAGAGTACGAGACGCGCCGCGCTCACGTTCCCGCCGCCATTCGATTGCGCCTCACGCCTGGCCGCATCGAAGGCGCTGCGTACCGCGCCGATCGCGGCTTCTTGCCCATCGACGTCGGAGCCGGCGGCGCTGGTTTCGGCAAGCAGCAATGCGTGCGTCCCCGCTTGCGCATCAAGGTGCGCGGACGGCGCGATCCACACGCCGTCGAGCAGCGGCAAGTCGCGGCCGGCGGTGAGCGCATCGACCAGGTGCACGAGCTCGGCGGTGGGATCGCGCGCGATCAGCGGCTGCAACATCAGGCCGGCCGACGACGAGAGCAGGTCGAGGGTTTCGTTCAACGCATCGTGCAAACCGGTTGCGGTGAAAAGCTCGGGCGTGACGCGATCGCTCAACAGATAGCGATGGTTCAAGAGCAGCTCGCGGTCGCGCGATGCGGTGGGGGTCTCGCCGTTGTTGATCGAGAGGAAAAGCTGGTCGCCGCGCAGAGTCGCGGCGGTCTTGCGCGACAGGCTGGCGAGCGCGGCGTCGGAGATGGGCTGTCCGCGCGGCTCTCCGCCGCTATCGATCGCGATCAGGATCAGATGCGAAGCCGGGCCTTCACGAAGTTGATCGATCAGCAGCGCCTGCTCGCGCGTCGGCTTGCTCGGTAGGAAGGCCGACAGATCGGCCGTGAAGCGCGCACGCGCGATCACGACGATTGCGACCACCAGGACCGCGAGCCACAGCGCGACCGCGAGGCGCCGCTGCGCGCGGCTCGTCACAAGAGGCGCCTCATGATGGCGCGTCGGCCTTCGCCGTGATGGTCGTCACCGAGCGATTGCCGTCGGCCTGAAGGACCTCGATCGCATCGATGCGCTTGTCGTGTCCGGTCACGGTCACGCGGCTCACGAGTACCGCGATCTTCGGGTCAGAAGGCAACAGCGTGAGCCGCCAGAGCGCTGGCGACCCATCGACTACGACGCGATAGTCGCGCGACAGCGCATCGAGATCGCCCGCCAGGGTGGCGCGGATGCTTTCGGTGAACGCCGCGACTTCGGGGAAAGACGCGAGCGCGATGCTGTGCCTGGCGCCGTTGCGTTCGACCGTCAGCGTCCCGCCGTCGACGATCAGCAGCTCGGGTTTGGGCTTGGTGGTTCGCTTCTCGAGCCGCGACGGCGCGACGAACAGGAGTTCGCCCGACGACTCGAGCGGACGATCGAGTGATGCGAGATATTTTTTCTCGACGAAGTCGGCACGGCTCGCCTTGTTTGCGGCGAGGCTCAGCATTAACTGCTTTGCCGTGAAGGGTTCGGCCGCAATCGACGCGGCTGTTGCGCAGACCGGGGCTGCGAACACTAGCGCGCCCGCGAGCATGAACGCGAACCCGACCGACGCGATCGACGCGCAGGCGCGCATGGCGTCAGCGCCGTCGCGATGCACGACGCTCGGCCTGATAGGTGCCAGGTTGTTCGGCATCGTTCCAATAGTCATAGAAGTTGAACCAGTTGTAGGGCGCGCTCTTGCTGAAGTGTTCGAGCCTCGCGACGTAGCGTTCGATGGCGGTGGCTATCGCTGCGTTCACCGTGGCGGCGCGGTCCGCGCCGGCGGCCAGGCTCTCGTCCGAAAAATCGAACAGGTTTTCGTAGTGGATCTCGTAGCGATTGCCGCCGCAATACAGCCCGATGATGAAGATGACGGGGCGCCGGAGCATCGCGGCCATGCGGAACGGGCCGGTCGGGATCGACACGCGGCCGCCGAGCAGCGTTGCCTCGTGAACCGCGTTGCTGCCCGATTCTTCGGCGAGCGTGCGGTCGGGCAGCATGCCGACGAATCCGCCGTCGTCGAGCGCGCGCTTGACGCGCAGCATCGAGTCGACGCGACCCAGAGGGATGACCGATTCGGAGAGGCGCGGATTGATCGCCGCGAGAACGCGGTTCAGTTGCCGTGCGTTGTTTTCGTACATGACCACCGACAAGCGCAGGTCGGGTTCGTCGCGGCCCGCAGCGCGGATCGCTTCGAAACTTCCGATGTGCGAACCGAAAACGAATGCACCGCGTCGTACCCGCAGTCCCTCGTGCATGGCTGCGCGCACTTCGTCGCGACCGATCACGGTGATCGAAAAATGATCATTGCGGTCGTTGAGAAAGTAGAGCCGATCGAGCGTTACGGACGCGAAGCAGAACACATGGCGAAAGCCGTCGAGCAGAGTCGCCTCGCGCCCCAGCACGCGCTTGATGTAGTCGCGCGAAGCCGCGCGCGCCGCGCCGCCGGCGAAGACGAAATACCAGGCGATCGGATAGAGCAGGAGGCGCGCGACGCGGCGGCCCAGGCGCAGCGCGACCCACGTGAACAATGACAGGATCGCCGGGTTGCCGCGTTCGCGTTGGGTGGTCCAGATGGCTGCCATGCGTTGCCTCGCTATGCGCTGTCAACGCGCGAGACGGGCAAGTCGAATGACACGGAGCCTGTCATGGCGAGTCGTTCGTTCGCGCTCGTGCCCGCGAAGAGGCGCAGTGCATAGCGGGGCGAGGGCGCGCCCGGAGCGCTCGGGGGCCTGGTCGTGGCTTCGACTTCGAGCCGCAGCGCTTCACCAGGGCCGACCGGCGACAGGAATTTTGCGGAGACGATCCTGCAGATCATGGCAGCGATCGTCTCTTCATCGATGCCGAAGGTCGCGGCCATCGTCGTTGCAATCGCGCGCAGAGACTGGTCGAGCAGCACCACGCCGGGCACCACCGGCCGGGAAGGAAAGTGACCGACGAATGCCGGATGCGCGGCGTCGATGGCAAGGGCGAGCTCGGTCATCGTCACGCAGTGCGCTGGTCGGGAATCGATGGGGTCGCGCCCGCGCTCGGCGACAGGGTCGCCGAGAGGGCCGCGTCAGCGCGGGGCTGCATCACGAGCGACTCGAGCACCGCCCGCGTGAGCTTGCCGGTGTCGTTGCGGGGAAGATGCTCGACGAAATGAATCGGTCGCGGCAGGAAGAGCGCGTCGATGCGCAGGCGCAAGGCCGAGAGCAATCGCTGCGCGTCGAGCGTCGGCGCCACCACGACGGCAACGAGCCGCGTCACGCCATCGCCGATCGTGTCGTTTGCCTCGGGCATGAAGAACGCTCCGTCGATCACGCCCTCGATCGCGTTCAGTTGCACGTTCAGATAGCCGAGCGATGTACGCTTGCCGGCGACGTTCACCAGGTCGGCCGATCGACCCACGAGCTCGAAGCGCCGCGAGACCTCGAAGTCGGATGCGAGCTCGATCATGTCGGCAAGCGGCGTCGGTTGATCCACATGGCCTCGGCTCGCAAGGGTGTTGCCGCCATCGACCTCGAGCGTCACGTTGCCCAGCAGATGCCAGCGCAAATCGGCGGTGGGTCGTCGCGACGCGAGCTGACCGGTCTCGGTGCAGCCGTAGATTTCCGAGACCGGCGCGCCGAAGCGCTGCTCGGCCTCGCAAGCGAGCGCCAGCGACAGCGGCGCGGTGGCGCAAAGAACCAGATCGACGGTGGGCAATGCGAGCACATTTTGCGACAGCGCGGTCAACAGCGTGCGCAGATGAAACGGCGTCGTGACCAGCATGCGTCGAGTGGGGATGCGCTCGAGCGCGGCCACGATGTCGGCCGGAAAGAAGGGACGCTCGCCCACCATCGCCGTGGCGCTTTGCCATGCGAGCAGCACCGACGATTCGAAGCCGAACATGTGCTGCGGCGGGACGGTCGCGACGATCGCCAGCGCAGCACCGGCACGGTCGATGCCGAGGCGCAGGGCTTCGGAGCGGACATTCTCGACCAGCGATCCCCAGCGCTTCGTGTGCGGCGTGGGAGCGCCGGTGGAACCCGAAGTGAAGACGCAGGCGATCGTCTGATCGACGGGCACGAGAGGCACCGGTCGAGCTTCGCTCGAGCCGCGCGTTGCGGGCGCGTCGTCGCACAGGACTTGCGGCAGATCGATGTCGGGCCGGGGCGCTTCGGCGAGGCAATAGACGTCGGCGAATCGCGCGCTCAACTGCCGCACGGTCTCGGCGTGTGTCGAAGGCGGCATGAGCGTGACCTGTCGGCGCACGATCGCCGCGGCCAGGCTGACGGCGAAGCGATAGCGATCCGCGCAGATATTGAGCACGTGTCCCCGGTTGGGCAGCGTGCTCGCGAGCGTCGCCACATCGTCGAGAAACCGGGCGCGCGAAATCGCGATGCCGTGACGCCACGCGAACGGTGCATCGAACGACGTCGACTGATCGGTATGCAGAAGAGGAAGGCTCGCGCTCATCGAGCTATGCGTCAGGAAGCGCGATGCATGAATGCGCGCATCGTCGCCCATACGGAAACGTGTTCGACATCGCGCAGCACGCGCACGCGCACCGCGTATTCGATGACGAACATCGTCACCGTCAACGGCCACACCAGCACGTTGACGAAGAGCGACCAGGCCTCGCGCGACTGCGTGAAGAAAAGCACGGTCGAGATCGCGGCGATGGCAACGAAATAGATCGCCCACCCCGCGGTGACCGCACGCGTGTAGGGGACGACGACGGCGGGCATGTTGCCGCCGCGCACGACGCGCGCGAGCTTCGTCACGAGCGCTTCGCGTCCCGGTCGCAAGGTGGTCGCAAAGACCAGAGCGAGCAACAGGTTGAACGCGAAGTTTTCGAGAAACACGACGCGATCGACTCGCGATGCGAGCGCGTCGCCGAAGCGCCAGAAGACGACGCCGGCGACGAGCGCGACGACCGGCAGCAGCCAGAAACGTCTGCTCCTCGCGCACAGAGAGACGCCTGCGAAGGCCAACGGCGCGAGCGCGAGCGCGAGCGCCACGCGAGGCATGGCTTGCTCGGCGATCAGCAGATGAAGCGCGAAGCAATACGCGACCAGGACGGCCACGACCGCGACGGTGGCGATCACGTCGCGTCGCGAGGGCGATGATGAAGCGGAAGCCGTCATTCGAAGTGCCTGAAGAGGATGACGGTGGGGCGACGAGGGCGCGACAGCCGCGCTGAAGAGGCGCCGGACGCTTCGCGCCTATTTGGTTCGATGCGTGGCGATATGGGACACGAGACTTCCGAGCGACTGAAATATCCGCACATTGTTCTCGTCGTCAGACCGCAATTGAAAGCCGTATTTCTTCGATACCACGAGCGCGATCTCGAGGATGTCGATCGAGTCGAGTCCGAGACCTTCGCCGTAGAGCGGCGCCTCGGCGGCGATCTCTTCGGGACGGGTTTCGAGGTTGAGCGCCTCGACGATCAGTTGCGCGACTTCGCGCTCGAGCGCCTGGTTGTCGCCGCCCCGAGATGCGTCGCTGGTTGCCGCGGGTGCGTTCGCAGTGGCGTCCGCCTCTTCTTGCTGAATAGTGGTTTGCATCATCCGTGCTGCTCAATGTCCTGTGCGGCGTCGTCCCTGCGAAAGCAGGGCCCGTGGCGTGGGTCGAAAGACGCTGGATTCCCGCTCGTGCGGGAACGACGGGAGAAATGATAACCGACGCTTGCAACGGCATCGTTCAGCGGCATCGTTGATCCGCGCCGCACAAGATGCCGTCATTGCCGCGACCAGGTTGTCGCAAATGCCCAACATCTCCTTCAGTCGAGAGCGGAGAAAGAGGCGCGGTAGGCAAAATTCGCCGATTTTCTTGCCGATGGTCGTTAAACTCCGCGATGGAATTTACAGAGTGTGACAACTCGTCACAAATTGTGATGAGTTCCGAACGCCCCAAACCGAGGGGCTCGTTCTTTATCCGGGAGTGGTTCGATGGGGTTCAAATACAGGGCAATGCCCAAGACATTGATCGTCGCATTCGGTGCGGGCCTGACGCTCGCTGCTGCGCCAGTCGTCGCACAGCAATTGCCGCAGCGGCTCGACAAGATCGAAGTGACCGGTTCCAACATCAAGCGGACCGATACCGAAGGTGTGAACCCGGTTCAGACCATCACGCGCAAGGAAATCGAGCGGACCGGCCAGGCGACCGTCGCCGAATTGCTGCGTACGATTTCGGCCAACGCGGGACAAAGCTACAACGAAACGTTCACCAACAGTTTTTCGCCGGGCGCATCGGGCATTGCATTGCGCGGCCTGAGCCAGAAAAATACCCTGGTGCTGTTGAATGGTCGCCGCGTGGCGAACTATGGTTTCGCTCAAAACCTCGCGGACACGTACGTCGACCTGAACGCGATTCCGATCTCCGCGGTCGAGCGCATTGAAGTGCTGAAGGACGGCGCCTCCGCGATTTACGGCTCGGACGCCATCGCGGGAGTGGTCAACGTGATTCTCCGCAGGGATTATCAAGGCGGTGAAATCGGCGGCAGCTACGGCAAGGCCTACGAAGGCGGCATGGCCGAGAAGCAGGCCAATGCCATCATCGGATTGGGGCAGCCGGGCGTCGATCGATTCAACGTGTTGATCGCGGCGAACTACTTCAGGCGCGACCTGACCCGTTATTCCGATCGCGACTACATCAACAATCAGGACTTCCATCGCTTCGGCGGACTGAACAATAATTCCTCAGGCGCGGGCACCTATCAGCGCGCGGCTGCAGCGAACCCCAATCGCGTTCCTTTCGCGGCGTGCGGAACCAACGGCTTCCCGGGTTACGTGGCGCCGATCCAGGCATTTGCACCCACGACGCTCACGGGCAGCGTGTGCGCGTACAACCCGTCGCCCTATCTCACGCTCTTTCCCGAGTCGACGCGCGAGCAGGTCGTGGCGGCAGGCACGTTCGACATCACCCCGAACCTGCAAGCGTTCGCCGACCTGGCCTACAGCCACAACGACAACAAGCAGATCTTCACGCCGACGCCGTTCTCGAGCACCTCGGTCGCGTTCGATCCGGCCACTGGAGGCGTGCGCCGCCTCCCGGCGACGCTGCCGGTCGGCAACCCGAGCAATCCGTTCGCCGTGCCGACCAACATCAGCTATACGTTCTTCGATATCGGTCCTCGAAATTCGGTGCTGACCTCGAAGTTCTATCGTGCGATGGCAGGGCTCAAAGGCAACTTCGGCAAGTGGGATTGGGAGTCGGCGTATCTGCATTCGGAAAGCGAGGAAGCGCAGCATGACTTCAATCGCATCGATTCGTATGTGCTCGCCAGGGTTCTGGCCAACGGCACCTACAACTTCGTCAATCCGCAGAACAACGACCCGGCGCTGACCAATTCGCTGCGCATCAATCCGACGCGTCGTTCGCTGTCGAAGCTCGACCTGATCGACGCCAAGACGAGCACCGAAATCGCGCGTGTGCCGGCCGGGCCGGTGGGCTTCGCGGCCGGTGTGGAATTCAAACGCGAATCGATTTCCGATCGTCCCGATTTCCTGATCACGAACGGCAATGTGCTGGGGCAGGGGGCCACGCGCACCGATGGTTCGCGCACTGTTTCGGCGGCCTATACAGAGTTCAGCATACCGCTCGTGAAAACCGTCGAAGCATCGCTCGCGGCACGCGAAGACCACTACAGCGACTTCGGCAGCGCCTTCTCGCCGAAGGTCGGCCTGAAGTGGCAGCCGATTCAGGAATTGTTGTTCCGTGCCACGGCGTCGAAAGGTTTCCGCGCCCCTTCGCTGCCGGAAAACTCGGCGTCGAGCGCGACGTCGTTCGTGACCGTGACCGATGCCCTGGCGCCAGGTGGTCCTGCCAACGTGACGATCTCGTCGGTATCGGCCAGCAATCCGGGTCTGAGCCCCGAGCGTTCGAAGAACTACAACGCCGGCTTCGTGTTCGCACCGGACTCGACCGGCAGCATCGGTATCGACTTCTACTCGATCGAGCAGAAGCACATCGTGGCTCGCGATTCGGCGCAGTTCATCGTCAACAATCCGGGACTTTTCCCGGGAAAGCTGATTCGCGATCCGATCACGGGCAGCCTCATCACCGTGTTGCGTTCCTATCGAAACTTCGACGCGTTGCGCACGATGGGCTACGACCTCGACTTCAAGAAGACACTGGTGCTTTCGTCGTTGGGAAAATTCACGCTCAACGGCAACTGGACCTATCTGCAGCGCTACAAGGTGCAGGTGTCCCTGAATGGCCCGCTCAATAGCTATGCCGGCAGCAATGACTACACCGCCTTGCCGCGTATGCGAGCCACGACGTCGCTCACTTGGGAATATCAGGCCTTCACCACGCAGCTCACCAATTACTACACCGCCGCATATTCGCAGTTCGGTTCGACCACCGGGCAGACGCGTGTTGGCGAGTATCGCCAGTACGATCTCTCCGTCTCATGGGAGGGCATCAAGAATCTGAAGCTCTACGGGTCGGTGCAGAACCTGGGCGACACCCATCCTCCGTTCGATTCTTCGACGGGTGGCCTGCCGTTCGACTTCACGCTGTACGACGCGCGGGGCCGTTACTTCCGCGCGGGCCTGACCTACAAGTTTTTGTAGAGCGTCGTGCCGCATCGAAGAAGCCCGCCTCGGCGGGCTTTTTTGTCGGACTCGACCGCGGCCTTCGTTACAGTCTGCAAGGCAACGGCTCATTCGTAGCGAAAACCCAACACGAATCACGCAAAAATCGCGCTTTGGGCGTTTCCGCGACCTTTTGCTTCGGTCGCGAAAGGAAGTTGGCTAGACTTAAAGCGTAGTAAGGGCTCGCCAGATTCGGTTGCACCAAATCCCGAAAACCTTACGAATGCGTTGATGCGCGAACGTTGCTCGCCGTCGATTCCAACCGTTCTTGAAGGGGTAGCTATGTTTAAAGAAGTACCTATCGCGCGCGGTTTGCGCCTGGCTTTTAACGGCGGTGTCGCAGGACTGGCACTGGTCGCGCTGCCTGCGCTCGCGCAGGATGTTCAACGCGGTGAGCGCGTCGAGGTGACAGGATCGTCGATCAAGCGCATCGACGCCGAAACGGCATTGCCGGTCACCGTCATCAAGCGTGCGGACCTCGACAAGCTCGGCGTCACGACCGCAGCCGAGTTGCTCGACCGTATTTCTTCTAACAACGGCGGAGGCTACAACGCGACGCTGGCACTCGGCGACGCGGGCAAGCCGGGATTCTCCGGCGCGTCATTGCGCGGATTGGGTTCCACCAACACGCTGGTTCTACTGAACGGTCGGCGTCTCGCGGTCTATGCGTTCGACGGCGGCGGCGTGAACCTCACGTCGATTCCGATCGCGGCTCTGGAGCGCGTCGAAATTCTTCGCGACGGCGCATCGGCCATCTACGGAACCGACGCGATCGGCGGCGTGATCAACTTCATTACCCGCAAGGACTATCAGGGCGGATCGGTCGAAGCGGCTTATTACTCGACCGACAGCCGAGGTGGCAACAGCTACTCGGGTACCGCAACCATAGGATTTGGCGATCTCGCCAAGAACGGCTTCAATGTGTTCGGCGTGTTCGATTATCGCAAGCAGGATGCGATTGCAGCGAATCAGCGCCGATACTCGCGTACCGCTTTTGTTCCCACCGAAGGCATCAATCGCTTGAGTTCGAATGCGATTCCCGCAAACATTTCGACGTCTGCAGGTCTGCGTAATCCTTATGCGAACGCATATCAGGGCGGAGCGGGATGCTTTCCTCCGTCATCGTTTGGTACTACCCCGGCTGATACGCGTTGCCGTTTCGATTATGCGTCGGTCATCGATATTCTTAATCCTTCCGAAGCAGGCAGCGTGCTGTTGCGCGGCACCTTGCAATTGAATGCAAACAACCAGTTGTTTGCCGAATATCTGCATAGTGAAAATCGCAACAAGTTCAAAATTTCTCCCGTACCGGTTTCAGAAGCGACGTCCTTCAATCAGGACCCGGTTCTTTATCCAAAATCCGGAAAATATTATCCCGGTAATGGTATTACTCCCGCAATTCCCGGCATCGCCGCCGACACCGGCGGATTCCCCGGCTTTGCGGATATCTATTGGCGCTCGCTTTCGGCCGGTCCCCGCACCAACGTCTCCAAAGAGAAAACCGATCGCGGCTTGATCGGCGCCGAAGGGTCGGGATTCGGATGGGATTACAACGTCGGCCTGATGCGCGCGGAAGACCGTGTGACCGACAGTTACGTCGACGGCTGGCTTTCCGAGTCCAAACTGCTGCGCACCGGCGGCCTGACGCCGAAGCAGCCGGGCTATTCGGCTGCGGTTCTCGCCGCGGGCGGCATCGATCCGGCCATCAACCCATGGTCGATTTCGCAGGACGCGGCTGGCCAGGCCGCCCTCGCGTTGGCAAAGATCAACCAGGTCGTACGCGTCGGCAAGTCGACGCGTGACTCGATCGACGGTCGCGCCTCGCGTGAAGTCTACAATCTGCCGGCAGGTCCGTTGGCTTTGGCGGTAGGTGCGGAGTTCCGTCGCGAAAAATTCAGCGACATTCCTGCCAACATCTTCCAATCCGGTGATCTGATCGGCAGTGGTGGCGACCTTCAACCGGTCGACGCTGACCGGCGCGTTTCGGCATTATTCGCCGAAGTGAATATCCCCATCATCAAGAATCTCGAAGCGGGAATCGCGGCGCGTTTCGACCATTACAGCGACTTCGGCAATACCACCAATCCCAAGGTCACGCTGCGTTATCAACCGACGACGGGGCTGTTGCTGCGCGGCTCGGCAGGCACGGGATTCCGCGCGCCGACGCTGCCGGAGTTGTTTACCGGCGTCACGCAGACCAATTCGGGCGGTGTCTATGACGATCCGTTGTACGACTCGAGCCTCGGAGCCGGTGTCAGCCGATGCGCTGTGCAATTCAACGGCATCTATTGCGGCGCGCAGTTGAAGATCAAGCAGGGCGGCAACAAGGCGCTGCAGCCGGAAAAGTCGCATCAGTTTTCGCTCGGCTTCCTGCTCGAGCCGACACGTGACGTGACGTTCGGCGCCGATTATTTCTATATCAAGCAGCGCCAACAGATCGGCATCATCAGCGGCGACACCAAACTGACGAACGCCCAGAACAATGGCTATATCGACCTGTTCAACAGGGTGACCCGGACCAGCTCGTCGGTCTATTCGGGCGATGTCGTGACCAAGATCGATCCGATTACCGGTGTGAGCGTGATCGACTTCGTTTCGGCCAATTTCTCCAATATAGCCGAGCAGCTCACCAAGGGCGTCGATGTTTCGGCTAAATATCGTTTCCCGAAGACTACCTACGGCCAGTTCACGACCGGAATCGAAAGCACATATTTGATTTCGAGCAAGAACAAGCTGAAGGGTGACAAGGACTTCACCGAGAATGTCGGTGTCTATGCGACATTCGGCCCGGTGGTTCGCTACAAGCAAGTGATTTCGGCCAATTGGGATTACGGCCCCTGGAATGCAGCGGTCTATTACAACTGGTCGTCGGGCTATCAGGATCAGCAGTTGAATCTGGCCGGCAATAAGCGTCAGGTGGGCGCGTATGAAACGTGGGATATCACGTCTTCGTACACAGCCTTCAAGGCGCTCAAGCTCACGCTGGGTGTTCGTAACCTGCTCGATCGCGCCCCGCCGTTCTCGAATCAGAATGCTTACTTCCAGGTGGGCTACGATCCGACGATTGGCGATCCGCACGATCGTACGTACTACGCGCGAGTTTCCTACTCGTTCAAGTAATCGCGCATTCGCAAGTCAAAACCGCGGGAGCAATCCCGCGGTTTTTTTTTGGGAACTTGTAGAGCGAGGCGTCTTCGGTGAAGCGGTGGTTTGCGGATAGCGACGCGCGCCGATTGCAATGCCCGGCAAGGCCTGCTATCTCCTTGTCGATGCGTGGGCTGGGCACGCGGGGCGCGAATTCGGCGACATATGATTGATGAATCCGACGCGCTTTTTACACCGTAATTACGAGCGACCCCCGTCATCGCCTGGAGTTGATGAAACACCGGTCGATTGGTGTACCATGGCGCCCTTTCGAGTCGGGCCTCTTACGAGGAAGTCCACTCAAATGGCGATGATTCCGTCAAACGCCGGGCGGACGTGCGCGCCTTTGCCACAATCGAATGCGTTCTGGAGTACATCCCTATGGACTACGCGCAACAGCAGCGAAATCCTGCCAAACATCTGGTTGGCATCGTTGTTGTCCTTGTCCTGCACATCGCCCTGATTTACGCGCTGGTCAGCGGCTTGGCGCGCAAGGTCGTCGAGGTAGTCAAGAAACCGCTCGAGACCCAGATCATCGAAGAGATCAAGCCGCCGCCTCCGCCGCCGCCCGAGGTTCAGCTGCCTCCGCCGCCGAAGTTCGCGGCGCCGCCCCCGCCCTATATTCCGCCGCCGGAAGTGCAGGTCAACGTCACGCCTCCGCCCAACGTGATCACGGCGACGACCAATACGCCGCCGCCCGAAGCGCCCCCGATCGCCGCGCGCGCGCCGGTAGAGGCGCCGGCGCCAGCGCCAGCCGCACCGCCCGTGACTTCCGCGCGCACGGCCTGCGCCAACTACGCGAAAGCGCTGGGCGATAGCGCCTATCCGCGTGACGCGGTCAAGGAAGGCATCGAGCGCGGCGAGGCCTTGATCCGCTTCACGGTCGGTCCGGGGGGAGAGATCAAAGACATCACGACGGTCAGCAGTTCCCACCGGGCATTCGCGCGTGCGGCAACGGCCGTTGTTCGCGAGTTGCACTGCCTCGGCCAGGGAAGAGACATCATTTTTGAAATCCCCTTTTCGTACAAGCGGGAATGATCGCTGTTTGAAGGAACCGGTCGCGCAAGCGCGGTGCTGCAAGCGCGCAGCGCGCCAGGTGCGGATAACGATGCGGCGCAGCCGCGTTGAATACAGCTTCTACATGGAGAGACAATGAAATTCACCAACCGACTGCGGACCACGGTGTTCGCATGGATGTTTACCGCACTGATCGGCAGCCTCGGATTGACGCCAGTGGCCTTGGCTCAAGCGCCTGCTCCTGCAACGACGCCTTCGACAGCGGCTCCGGCAGCCGCGACGACGCCGTCAGTCACGACTGCGCCGACGACTCCCGCCGCGGTGCCCGTCGACACCAGCGCAGCGAAGACCGATGTGGCCAACGCGGCTCCAACGACCGAGTCGGTCGAGAATCCCTACGGTCTCGAAGCGCTCTGGAAAGGCGGCGACTGGGTTGCCAGAGGCACGCTGATCATTCTCGTGATCATGTCGATGGGCACCTGGTACATCATCGTCACCAAGCTGATCGAGCAGGCCAAGCTGATGAAGCAGGCGAAGAACGCGAACAGGACGTTCTGGAGCGCGCCCTCGGTAACCCAGGGCACCGCGACCCTCAAGCAAGGAAGCCCTTTCCGTTTCATCGCGGAGTCCGGGACGCAGGCCACCGAACGCCATGATGGTCTCCTGGGCGAGGTCGATCTCAACACCTGGGTCACGATGTCGATTCAACGCGCGGTCGAAAACGTGCAGAACCGCCTGCAGGACGGCCTCGCCTTCCTCGCGACGGTCGGCTCGACCGCGCCGTTCGTGGGACTGTTCGGTACGGTCTGGGGGATCTATCACGCACTGACCGCCATCGGCATCGCCGGCCAGGCGTCGATCGACAAGGTCGCCGGTCCTGTGGGCGAAGCGCTGATCATGACCGCCATGGGTCTTGCCGTTGCGGTGCCGGCGGTGCTCGGCTACAACTGGCTGGTTCGTCGCAACAAGACCGGGATGGAGCGGGTGCGCGCATTCGGATCCGACCTGCACTCGGTCCTTCTGGGCGGCGGCACGTCGCGCATTGCGTCGAACCCGCCCCTGGCTGCGAACGCATCGGTGGCGGCCAATACTTCGCGCACGGCCGCAGTTTCGCGAATGAGCTAAATCATGTCGATGACCGTAGGGACGGCCGATGCGGACGACGACGAAGTGGTCTCGGCGATCAACACCACGCCGCTGGTCGACGTGATGCTGGTATTGCTGATCATTTTTCTGATCACGATCCCGGTCGTCACGCACACGATACCGCTGCAACTCCCGAAAGAAACCGTGCTGCCCCGTCAGACCAAGCCCGAGAACGTGGTCCTCTCGGTCAACAAGGACGGCGACGTTTTCTGGAACGAACAAAAGGTCGCCGACAACAACGCGCTGGTCGCGCGCCTGAAAAAAGTCGCGGTGCTCACTCCGCAGCCCGAAGTCCAGATTCGCGGGGACGGAGGCGCGCGTTACGAATACGTCGGCAGGGTGGTGTTCGCATTGCAGCGCGCGGGCATCGTGAAGATCGGCTTCATCACCGAGCCACCGCCGCGCGGTTGAGCGCCGGGTCGAAGGAGAACATTTGTCATGTCAATGAACGTAGGTTCATCGAGCGCCTCGGGTGAACCCGAGGTGATGGTGGATATCAACACCACGCCGCTGATCGACGTGATGCTCGTGCTCTTGATCATGCTGATCATCACGATCCCGATCCAGTTGCATGCGGTCAACCTCAACCTGCCGGCGGGCAATCCGCCGCCGCCCCCGACGCCACCGGAAGTCGTGCAGCTCGATATCGACTTCGACGGGACGGTGGTATGGAATGGTGAGGCGCTACCGACCCGTGCGGCGATGGAGACGAAGATGCAGGCCGCGATCGCTCAGCCGATACAGCCCGAGATTCACATTCGCCCCAACAAGCTGGTCGCCTATCGTTCGGTGGCGGCCGTGATGGGGTCGGCGCAGCGATTGGGATTGACCAAGATCGGCATCGTCGGCCAGGAACAGTTCATCAATAATTGAATTGCGCAGGTCTGATGGTGGTGTGGTGGGACCCGCAGTCTTGTCGAGGATCTCGAGCATGTTCGATTTGAAAACCGTCAGCAAAGCGGTCGCGGCATTCGTCTGCGCGCTGAGTCTTTGGTCGTTCGCATCGATCGCGGGCGCGCAGGCGCTGCGACCCGAAGTGGGCAAGCCTCTTCAGGCCGCGCAGGAAGCCTTGAAGGCGCGTCGTTTTGCCGACGCAGCCGCCAAGGTTCGTGAAGCCGACAACGCGCCCAACAAGACCGCCAGTGAAGCGTTCACGATCGAGCGCATGCGCGCTGCGGTGGCCGCGGCATCGGGAGATACGGCAAGCGCGATCCGGTCCTACGAAACCATCATCGCGTCGGGCAAATTGGCGGGCGCCGAGCAGACCCGCATGGTTCAGGCGGTCGCAGGCATGTATTACCAGCAGCGTGAGTATGCGAAGGCCGCGACCTGGACTCAGCGCTACTTCAAGGAAGGCGGTACCGATCCGCAGATGCGCGCGATCCTCGTGCAGTCGTATTACCTGGGCGGCGATTGCAACAGCGTGTCGCGTTCATTGCAGGGAGAGGCGCAGGCCGACGAAGGCGCGGGTCGCGCGCCGCCCGAAGAGCAACTGCAGATGCTCGCGAGTTGTTATCAGAAGACCAAAGACAACAACGGCTATGCACAGGCTCTCGAGAGGCTCGTCACCTATTACCCCAAGAAGGACTATTGGGTCGACCTCCTGTCGCGCGTTCAGCGCAAGAGCGGATTTTCCGATCGCCTTTCTCTCGACGTGTATCGGCTCAAGCTCGCGACCGGCTTGATGTCGGGACCCGGTGACTACATGGAGATGGCCCAGATGGCGCTCGGCGACGACTACACCGCCGAAGCCAAGAAGATCGTCGACCAGGGCTTCGCGAACCAGGTGCTGGGCACAGGCGGAGACGTGGAGCGCCAGAAACGACTCGCCGATCTCGCGGCCAAACGATTTGCCGAAGCCAAGGCAACCCTTGCGAAGGATGAGGCCGACGCGATCAACGACCGCGACGGCAACAACCTTGTCGCGGTGGGTTTCAACGAAGTGGGATACGGACAGACCGCCAAGGGCATCACACTGATGGAGCAGGGCATCAAGAAGGGCAACCTGCGTCGTCCCGAAGACGCCAAGCTGCATCTGGGCATCGCCTACCTTCAGGCAGGACAGAAGGCCAAGGCTCTGCAAGTCTTCAAGACCGTTGGTGGAACCGATGGCGCGGCCGATCTGGCTCGACTGTGGAGTCTGGTGGCGCGTCGCCCGGTTTAGGCTTGGTCGTCCCCACGAAAGCGGGGACCCAACGGCTTGGCTCGACGACACTGGATTGCCGCGTTCGCGGGAACGACGGCGTTTGATGCTTGACATGTCAAGCATCAAACGCGAGCGGCGCCTTTCAAAACACCGCTAGCGGGCGATACGTTTCCTGGGGGATGTCGTCGCGGCTGCATGGCGCGACGACGTGGCCGTCCTCGACTGCAAGTGCGATGGGGAAGATATCTTCGTCACGGCGAGTTTGCCGCTCGCAGGCTTCGCGGCTATAACGCCCGGCACGCGCAGCTTCTGTCCCGTGGCAACTTGATTGCCTTTCAACTTGTTGGTCGATCGAAGCAAATCGGCGGATACGCCGAGATGACGTGCGATCGAATAGAGGGTATCGCCGCGTTTGACCTGATAGGTCGCAGCCGCACTGTCCGACACGTTCGCGAACATGCCGGTGTCGGTTGGAGGCGTGAAGGATGCGAAGCGCAGATTGACGTCGCTCGCGCCTTTCTTTTGCACCAGCAGCGCCTGGCCCGCCTGTACGCGCGCCTTCGGTCCGAGTCCGTTGACTTCGCGCAGCGCCGCCGATGTCATCCCGTAGAACGCAGCGATCTTCTCGATCGACTCCTTGCGCGTGACGGTATGCGCCTGCCAGGTTGCAAGCGGGACATGGCTGTCGAGGCCGTTCTTGAATTCGCGCGCGCGATCGGCCGGAACCAGCAATGCGGTATTCGACGACCCGAGAATGACGGGACGATTGAACGACGGATTGAGCGCCTTGAAGTCTTCGAGCGTCATGTTCGCAAGTCGCGCCGCGGTGCGAAGGTCGATATCGCGATTGCGATCCACCGCGACGAAGTAAGGCTCGTTGTCGATCCGGGGCAGCGTGACTCCGAACGCTTCGGGATTGGCGATGATGTTCTTCAGCGCCTGCAACTTGGGCACGTAGTTGCGCGTCTCGTCAGGCATGGCAAGGCTCAGGTAATCGGTGGGCAAGCCTGCCGCCTGATTTTTTTCGATCGCGCGCTTGACCGAGCCCTCGCCCCAGTTGTACGACGCGAGCGCGAGTGGCCAGTCGCCATGCATCTCGTAGATCTTCTTCAGATAGGTGAGCGCCGCGTCGGTCGACGCGATCACGTCGCGTCGCTCGTCGCGCCACCAGTCCTGCTTGAGCTTGTAGGTCTTGCCGGTGCCGGGAATGAATTGCCACATACCCGATGCATGCGAGCGCGAATAAGCCATCGGGTTGTATGCGCTCTCGACGAAAGGCAAGAGCGCGAGTTCGGTCGGCATACCGCGCTTGTTGAGCTCTTCGACGACGTGATAGAGGTAGAGGCTCGAGCGATCGACCGCGCGACGCAAGTAGTCGGGATGCGCGAGATACCACGCCTGCTGCTCGGCGACGACAGGTGATTCGAGATTGGGAACGCCGAAGCCGGTGCGGATGCGATCCCAGATATCGTCGGGTCTCAAGGTCAGATCGACGGTGCGAGGCGCGAGCGGATTGGTGACGACGACGCTGCCGATCGAGCCGCTGCTCGTCGAGGCGCCGGGGAATGCATAGCGCGCCCGCGCCGGATTGGAATGCGTCGCTTCCGTCGTCGCCTCGGCCGGCTTGGTGTCGGCTCCTTCGGCATCGCTCTTCGTCGACGCTTGGTTGGTCGAAGCGACGGCGTTCGCAGAGGAATTCGACGCGGTGTTCGAGGAGGAATCCAGACCGGTGGTTGCGCAGCCGCCGAGGACCAAAGCGGCGCAGAAGAGAACGGGCAGGGTTGCACGAAGAGGCGTCATTCAGTTCCCCGCAATGGTCGAGCCGCGATACTCGCTCTTCATTGAATCGTTCAGAACGAATCCTTCCATCGTCGAATCGCGGTAAAGGTTTCGATTGCCGACGAGCTTGCGCCGGGCTTTTGCTTTTCGGCGGCCGCGCGCACCGTGGGCTCGTCGCTGCGCAAGAAAGGATTGGTGGCGCGTTCGAGCGCGATCGTCGACGGCAAGGTCGGAGCGCCGCGCCGGCGCGTCGCGATGGCCGCCTGTTCGCGGGCGATCAACTCGGCGCTGTCGGGTTCGACCGCGCGCGCGAAACGCAGATTGGCGAGCGTGTATTCGTGAGCGCAATAGACGCGCGTATTCGGCGGCAGCGCGGCTAGCTTCGACAGCGACCCATGCATCTGCCGGGGCGTCCCTTCGAAGAGGCGCCCGCAGCCCGCGGCGAACAAGGTGTCGCCGCAAAAGAGCAGAGGGCCGCCATCGTCTTTCGATCCATCGGCCGGGCCGCCGTAATACGCGATGTGTCCGCGCGTGTGACCCGGCACGTCGATGACATCGAACGAAATCCCGAGCGCGTCGAGTGCGACGCGCTCGCCGCCCTTGACAGTGTGCGTCACGCCGTCGATCGCTTCGCCCGCCGGACCATGGACCGCGAGATCTTCAACGCGCCGCGCGTCGATCAACGCCCTCACGCCGCCGACATGATCGGCATGATGGTGCGTGAGTAGAATGGCGCGCAGCGTGAGTCCGTGTTCGAGAAGCGCCGCTTCGACCGGCGCGGCATCGCCGGGATCGACGACGACCGCGTCGCCGTCACGACTGAGCAGCCAAACATAGTTGTCCTTGAAGGCGGGAACCGGAATGACCGTCAAGGGCTGCTCTGAAAGTGTCATCAAATCGAATCAGAGAATGAACTTTCGAATCAAGGTAACAGCAATCGAGTCGATCGCGCGCATGCGTACGCCGCTTGATGCGTGGTGCAGCGATGGTTGAGGATGAGACCGGACGGGCGATCGGCGTCCAGTCGGCTTCGGGTCCGTTTTCAACTCACGGCGAGTCGATTATAGCCCTCTCGAAATGGCTCGAAACGGCGCCGGGCCGCTACGTTCTCGCGTGGGAGCAAGTGCAGTTCGATCGCCTCGTCGCCGATATCTTCGGCTTCAATGCGGTGCAGATCGGCCTGCTCGAATTGCCGGCGCTGCGCAGCAGTCGCATGCCTTTCGTGTTCGCGGCCGGCGAGCCTCGGGCAGTGGGCACGGTCGCATTGCCGCGCATCGCCGAGAGCGACTCGAACATTGCGCGCGTGCGGGCTCACGTCCACATCGGCCTCGAAGAATTGCCGTTCGCGTCGCAAAGCATCGACCTCCTGGTATTGCCTCATGCGCTCGAATTCGCCGACGACCCGCATCGCGTGCTGCGTGAAGTCGAACGCGTGTTGATGCCGGAGGGACAGGTGGTCATCAGCGGTTTCAATCCGATCAGCCTGTGGGGCATGCGTCAGTTGGTCGGTCGAAGTTTCAACGCGCCGTTCCTGCCGAGCGAAGGACAGTTCCTCGCGTTGACGCGTCTGAAGGACTGGCTGAAGCTGCTCGGCTTCGAAGTCAATCGCGGGCATTTTGGCTGTTATCGACCGCCGTTTCGGGCCGAAGCGTGGCAGGGGCGCTTCGGATTCATCGAAGGCGCCGGGCGGCGCTGGTGGCCGTTCTGCGGCGCGGTCTACATGGTCCATGCGATCAAGCGCGTGCAGGGGATGCGCCTGATCGGACCCGCGTGGAAAGACAGGAAGCGCGCCGCGCCGGCGCTGCAAGCGAGCGTCAATCGATCGCGCGAGAGTTGCTCCAACCGCGTGGGGGGCGCGCATGTGATCACCTCGACAGAGGCTACGGAAAACACGCATGCCGAAGTCTGAAGTGGTGATCTATGCGGACGGGGCGTGCAAGGGCAACCCCGGGCCGGGCGGATGGGGCGCGGTGCTGCGTTTTTACGACGGCACGAACGACGGCGCGAAGCACGGCGCAAAGGGCGCGGTCCATGAGAAGGAATTGTTCGGCGGCGAGTCCGCGACCACCAACAATCGCATGGAACTCACCGCCGCGATCCGCGCGTTGGAAGCGTTGAAGCGGCCGTGCCGCGTGATGTTCTTCACCGACTCGCGCTATGTGATTCAAGGCATCACCGAATGGATCGCCGGATGGAAGAAACGCGGATGGAAGAACGCTGCAAAGCAACCGGTGAAGAACATCGATTTGTGGATGGCGCTCGAGGTCGCGGCCTCGCGTCACGAGATCGAATGGCGCTGGGTGAAGGGCCATGCCGGCGACATCGACAACGAGCGCGCCGATGCGCTCGCCAATCGCGGGGTCGAGTTCTCTTCGCTTCAAGTCGACGATTAAAGCCTGCCCGGCACGCTGGCGTAGGACGCTGTCGTCCCCGCGAAAGCGGGGACCCAGCGTAGTCATCGAACGTCTCTGGTTTCCCGCGTGCGCGGGAACGACGGGGCTCGGGTCTCGCGTGCTACATTCGACGCTTGTTTCTCCCTCAGCGCATCGCGACTCATGCCGAAGAAATCATTCGTCACCATCGGCATTGCGGGCATCGGCATCGTGGCGCTGGCGGTCGCAGCCTGGACCCTCAATCGATCGCCGACGGGCACCTTGAATGCGGCGCCGGTTGTCGCGGCGGGCACGACGGCGCTTGTGCCGTCAGGCGCAAGCGCTGCGCCCGTGTCGGTCGAAGCGGTGACGCTCGTGGCGACGACCTTGCTGGACGATGTCGGCGCGGTCGGCTCGGTGCGCTCCAACGAATCGATCGTGCTGCGACCCGAAGTCGCGGGGCGCATTGCCAGCATCAATTTTCGCGAGGGCCAGATGGTCAAGCGCGGGCAGACCCTGATCGCGCTCGATGCGAGCGTCAACCGCGCTGAGGTCGATCAGATGCGCGCGCAACTCGACCTCGCGGAAAGCAACCTGAAGCGCACCGAAGAACTGGCGCGGCGTAATTTCGTCTCGGCGAGCGCGCAGGACGAGGCCGCGTCGAAGATGCGCGTCGCCGGAGCGACCCTCGCGCTCGCGCAAGCCAAGCTGTCGAAGATGACGTTGACCGCGCCCTTCGACGGCGTGGTCGGCATACGCAACGTCAGCGTGGGCGACTATGTGAAGGACGGCGCCGACCTGATCAACGTCGAAGACATCGGCAGCGTCAAGATCGACTTCCGCCTGCCCGAGCGTTATCAGCCGCAGGTCACGGTCGGCCAGCAAGTGGACGTGACGAGCGACGCATTGCCCGGCCAACGCTTCGCCGCGACGATCGCCGCGATCGACCCGTTGATCGATGCCAACGGCCGCTCGGTTTCGATTCGCGCGCGCGCGCCCAATCCGACCAAGGCATTGCGTCCCGGCATGTTCGCGCGAGTCCGCGTGATCTTCGCCGAGAAGACGGGGGCGATCCTCGTGCCCGAGGAAGCGATCGTGCCTTCGGGTTCCGAGTTCTATATCTATCGCGTCATCGACGGGACCGCGCAGCGGACCCGCGTCAAGATCGGCGCGCGACGCGACGCCAAGGTCGATGTGCTCGAAGGCGCCCACGCCGGCGACGTGGTGGTAGTGGCGGGGCAGTTGAAGCTGATCCGCGATGCGATGCCGGTGAAGGTGGTCGATGCCGCGAATGCGACCAACCCGGCCGCCAATTCGGCAGCGACCCCGGCAAGCGCGAACGCAGCGGGGCCTCGATCGTGAACGGGCTCTTCGAGATCTGCATCAGAAGGCCGGTGCTCGCGAGTGTGCTGTCGATCGTCGTGCTGCTGGTCGGCGCGATCGCGTACACGCGGCTCGCGGTGCGCGAATACCCGCGCATCGACGAGCCGGTGGTTTCCGTGCAGACCACGTACAAGGGCGCGTCTGCCGAAGTGATCGAGTCGCAGGTCACCAAGCCGCTCGAAGATTCGCTGTCGGGAATCGAAGGCGTCGAAGTGATGACGTCGCAAAGCCGCTCCGAGCGCAGCAACATCAACGTGCGGTTTCGCATCACGCGCGATCCCGATTCGGCCGCGGCCGATGTGCGCGACAAGGTCGCTCGCGTGCGAGGACGGCTGCCCGACGCGGTCGACGAGCCGGTAATCGCGAAGGTCGAGTCCGATTCGTTTCCCATCATGTTCATCGGCGTGCAGGCCGGACGTCTCACCGCGATCGGGGCGTCCGACTATCTCAAGCGTTACGTCAAGCCGCGCCTGTCGGTGCTGCCGGGCGCAGCCGACGTGCGCCTGTTCGGCGAGCGGCAGATCTCGATGCACATCGACGTCGATCGCGACAAGCTCGCGGCCTATCGCTTGACGGTGCAGGACGTCGAAGACGCGCTGCGACGGCAGAACGTGGAGATTCCATCGGGCCGCATCGAATCGACGTCGCGCGAATTCACGGTGGTCGCAGAGACCGATCTCGCGACGCGCGAGCAGTTCGAGAATGTGATCGTCGCCAACGTGGCCGGCTATCCGGTGCGCCTGTCCGATCTCGCACGCGTGGCGGTCGCGCCGCTCGACGAGCGCATCTTCGCGCGCTTCAACGGCGAAACCGCGGTCACCATCGGCGTCGTCAAGCAGGCGGTGGCCAATCCGCTCGAATTGTCGAGGACGGTGCGCGCCGAGATCGCGCGCATCAACGAGACCTTGCCGGGCGGCATGAGCCTCGTGATGTCGTACGACTCGTCGGTGTTCATCGAGCGCTCGATCAGTTCGGTGTTCGAAACGATCAGCGAAGCGATCGCGCTGGTCGTGCTGGTGATCTTTCTGTTCCTGCGCAATCTGCGCGCGACCTTGATTCCGCTGGTCACGATTCCCGTGTCGCTGGTCAGCGCGTTCGGCCTGATGTATGCGTTCGGCTTCACGATCAACACGCTGACCCTGTTGGCGATGGTGCTCGCGATCGGTCTGGTGGTCGACGATTCGATCGTCGTTCTCGAGAACATCTTTCGCAATCTCGAGAACGGCATGGACAGGAAGCAGGCGGCGTTCACGGGAATCAAGGAAATCGGCTTCGCGGTGATCGCGATGACCTTGACGCTCGCGGCGGTGTTCGCCCCGCTAGCGTTCGCGACCGGCCGCACGGGGCGTCTGTTCATCGAGTTTGCGCTCGCGCTGGCGGGCGCGGTGCTGGTGTCGGGTTTCGTCGCGCTGACGCTCACGCCGATGATGTGTTCGCTGTTGCTCAAGCACGAGATCAACCACAGTTGGCTCTACAACCGCATCGAGCGGACCTTCGATGCAGTCACGCGCGGCTACGACCGATTGCTGGCTCGCTTGTTCCACGTGCGGTGGATCGTGGTCGTGGTCGCAGTCGTGACGGCAATCGGCGGCGGGCTGCTGTTCGCCAACGTCAAGTCCGAGCTCGCGCCCACCGAAGACCGCGGCGTGATTTTCGCTTTCATCACCGCGCCGCAGGGCGCGAGTCCCGCATATACGGCAGAGCGCGTGCGCGACATCGAGCGCCTGTACGCGGCCATTCCGGAAGTCGTCGCGTATACCTCCTTCGCGGGTGACCCGACGCCGATCGATGCGCGCGCGGTGATGCGCATCAAGCCGTGGGAAGAACGCACGAGAAAGCAGCAGGACATCACGCGCGAGCTGCAACCCAAGTTCGCCGCGCTTCCGGGCATCAACGCATTCGCGCTCAATCCGCCGTCGCTCGGGCAGTCGCCGCGATCGCCGCCGCTGGAGTTCGTGGTGATGTCGCAGGTCCCGTATACCGAGCTCCAGAACATCGTCGAGAAGTTCATCGCCGACCTGTCGAAATATCCCGGCGTGCAGAACATCCAGACCGATCTCAAGCTCAACACGCCGGAACTCAGAGTCGACGTCAATCGCGACAAGATGGCCGACCTCGGCGTGCCGGTGGAGACGGTCGGCCGCACGCTGGAAACGATGCTCGGCGGCCGGCAGGTCACGCGCTTCAAGCGCGACGGCGAACAATACGACGTGATCGTGCAGGTCGCGCCGCGCGATCGCACGCGCCCCAACGATATCAGCGACATCAACGTGCGCACCAAGAGTCAGCAGATGGTGCCGCTGGCCAACCTGCTCGCGGTCAAGGAAGGCGTGTCGCCGCAATCGCTCAATCACTTCAACCGGCAGCGCGCGGTGACGGTGTCGGCGACTCTCGCGCCCGGCTATACGCTGGGCGATGCATTGAAGGCGACCGACGAGTCCGCGAAGCGCACCTTGCCGCCGACCGCGCAGACGGATCTCAACGGCGTCTCGCGCGAGTTCCGCGATTCGGCGGGCAGCATCTATCTCACCTTCGTGCTTGCGCTTGCGTTCATCTATCTCGTTCTGTCGGCGCAGTTCGAGAGTTTCATCGATCCTTTCGTGATCATCCTGTCGGTGCCGCTGGCGATGACCGGGGCTCTGCTCGCGCTGTGGCTGTCGGGCGGCACGCTCAACATCTACAGCCAGATCGGCCTGATCACGCTGGTGGGTCTGATCACCAAGCACGGCATCCTGATCGTCGAGTTCGCGAACCAGTTGCGCGCGAAAGGCCTGAACGCCAAACAGGCGGTGCGCGAAGCCGCGGTGCTGCGTCTGCGACCGATCCTGATGACGACCGGCGCGATGGTGCTGGGCGCGGTGCCGCTCGCGCTTGCATCGGGCGCGGGCGCCGAGTCGCGCATGCAGATCGGCTGGGTCATCGTCGGCGGCATGAGCTTCGGGACCTTGCTGACCTTGTTCGTCGTGCCGACCGTGTACACGCTGGTTGCGCGGGGACACAAGAGCGCGGTCGTGCTGAACGAGATCATCGAGCCGGCGACTGCAAGTGCGCAGTCGCACACGGGTCGCTGAAAGCGGTCCGCTGAATCAGTACGAAGAAAAATCCACGGGACCGCATGCGTCAAATCATTCTCGACACCGAGACCACAGGGCTCAATCCAAAAACCGGCGACCGCATCATCGAGATCGGATGTATCGAGATGCTCAATCGGCGGCCGACCGGCAACACCTTTCATCACTACGTCAATCCGGGACGCGACAGCGAGCCGGGCGCGCTCGCAGTTCATGGATTGACCAAAGATTTCCTTTCCGACAAGCCGCCGTTCGCAGACATCGCCGATGCGCTCTGCGACTTCGTGAAGGACGCCGAGATCCTGATCCACAACGCGTCCTTCGACGTGGCCTTTCTCGACGAAGAACTCGCGCGACTCGAACGCCCCGCGTTCCCCGAGCATTGCGCGAACGTGATCGACACGCTGGCGATGGCGCGCGAACTGCATCCCGGCAAACGCAACAGTCTCGATGCGCTATGCGAGCGCTACGGCGTGTCGAACGCGCATCGCACATTGCATGGCGCGTTGCTCGACGCCGAGCTGCTCGCCGATGTCTATCTCGCGATGACGCGCGGGCAGGAGAGCCTGGTCATCGACATCGTGCTGCGACCGGTGATGCAGGTGGGCTGGGCTGCGGTCGATCGCATGACGTTGTTGATCGTCACCGCCGATGAAGACGAATGCGCCGCGCATGTCGCGACGCTGAATGCGATCGCGGTTGAGAGCAAGCGGACGCCGGTGTGGCAGATGTTGGGAGACTCGATGCGCTCGATCCAAGCGCCGTTGCCCGTGTGAAAACAGGGGCCCAGTGTCTTGATTCCGAAGTCTACGAACGCCACTGGGTTCCCGCTTTCGCGGGAACGACGAAGTGGTCGATTCGCCACTGCGAGATTTGGCCGCGCCCAATCGACCATGCCATAATTCGCACCCTCTTCCGGGCGGTTAACTCAGCGGTAGAGTGCCACCTTCACACGGTGGAAGCCACTGGTTCGATCCCAGTACCGCCCACCATCATTGCGAGGCCCGGGTCACAATCAACGTGCGCAGAAATTGTGAAGTATTGCAACGGGGAGATCGGCGAGCACGTCGCAAAGCTTCACGCGACCCGTGCCGGTTTCCAGACTCCGATGAGTGACGACATCGAACCATAGTGAAGATGCCGCATCGGGCGGCAGCACGAGAGCGGTTTGATCGTTCCATCGCTCGCGCGCAATGCAAGGGCGCAACCGCCCTTCGAGCATGCCGCTCGCGCGCAACGTCACGACGACGAGCATGCGTTCGCTGCCGTTGCGACGGATGAACGCCAATGCATGATCGGCGTGCCCGCCTTCGATGGTCAACGCTTGATACGAACCGCGCGCGAAGAGGGCGGGGTGGTCCTTGCGAAACGCGAGTACGCGTGCGATCAGCGCCTGCTTGATGCGACCGTCGCGCCACGCGTCGAGCAATGTGGCGATGTCCACGCCGTCATCGAACGCAGCCAATGCGTCCCGCCTCGCCGCGTAATCGACCGGCCTGCGATTGTCCGGGTCGACCAGGCTGAAGTCCCACCACTCGGTGCCCTGATAAAAATCGGGCACGCCCGGCCCGGTCAAATGCAGCGCGGCTTGCGCGAGGCTATTCAACGCTCCCGCGGCCACGATGCTCTTGACGAAGGCCGCTGCCTCTCGCAGAAACGGACTTGTCTCCGGATCCATGATGCGATCGAGAAACGCGCGGCAGGTCGCTTCGTAATGCTCGTTGGGCATGGCCCAATCCGATGGCCGCTTGGATTCGCGCAGCGCCTTCGTCTGCCATCCGGCGACGCGCTCGATGAAGATCGCGAGTTGCAGGCGAATAGAGTCGTCGCTGAAGTCCACGTCGCCTGCTAGTTCCAGCGGCCATGCGCCGACCAGCGTCTGCATCAGCATGATCTGGTCTGCGGGCAAGGGCACGGGCGCGGATTCGGCGACGACGTGCGCAATCGCTGCGAGTCCGGCGGGCGGAATCATCGGCGCGGTTTCGGCGGCGACATCTTGGGCGATCGTCGCCCGGTCTTCGATCGGCGTGTTCAACCCCAGCCAGCGTTCGAGCGTCGCGATCCAGCGTTGCGGGATCTCCGATAGCACGGCAAGCCTTGCGCGTGTGTCCGCGCCGCGCTTGTGGTCGTGCGTTGCGGTCGCGAGCATCGAGTGGGGAAAGTTCTTCGCGCGCCGCAGGCACTTTGCGTGGAAATCGGTGATCGACAGCGCAAACTCGCCGGGATCCGAGCCGACCTCGTTGCGCGAGATCAATCGACCGTAGCGATAGAAGGCGGTATCTTCAATCGATTTGGCAGCTAACGGCGGCGTCAGTTGCTGAAAGCGCGTGACCGCCTGACGACGTTCGGTGCGCTGCTTGCGCGTCGATGCCTCGGGCAACACATCCGAAGCCGCATCGCCTCCCAGCCAGTGGTCGAGCCACGCGAGCACGGTGCGGTCCGAAGGGCGCACCGTGTCGTGCGCCGCGCGCAATGCGCGCACCAGCACGGCGGTGTCGGCGGCGCTGCGACCGCGCGCATCGACATAGCTGCGATACACGTCGATGTGCACCAGCAGTTCGGTCAGCGCGCGGGCGATCGCGATCAACGCAACATCGCGCGTGTCGATGTCGGCGCGCGCGACGCGATGCAGTGCGCGCGCGGCCGCGCTGAATTCGGTGGGGAGATTTTCGGCGAGGATCTGGCGGCGGGCGGCGAGCGCCTCGGCGTGAAAGTCGGGCGGCCTTTGCGTCGTCCGCGCCCAGAAGGCCGCGAGCGGCTCGGCGCCCCGTGGGTCGTGCAGCAGCGCGCCGACCTCGTCCATGAAGTCGTAGCCGGTCGTGCCATCGACGCGCCATTCGCTGCGCAGGTCTTCACGCGACGCGAGGATTTTTTCGACGACGATCCAGGGGCGGGTCCACTTCGATTCCGCGTTTTCGTTTTCTCGCTCGCGCGCGAGCGCTTCGAGGCGTTTGCGCAGTTCGCGGCAATAGCCGCGCGGATCGGCCAGACCATCGACGTGATCGACGCGCATCGCATCGATCAGGCCTTCGCGATACAGCCGAAACAGCGTCGCGTGCATGGCGTCGAAGACCTCGGCGCGCTCGACGCGCACGCCCGCGAGATCGGTGACTTCGAAGAAGCGGCGCCAGTTGATTTCGTCTGCCGCCGCACGCCACGATGCGAGTCGATAAGACTGGCGTTCGAAGAGCGCGTGCAAGCGCGCGCGGCCTTCATGCGTCGAGGGTGTGTAGCGTGCAAGCACGCGATCGAGCGCGGCGCGCGCGCCTGCGACAGCGCCTGCGACAGTGAGAGTCGCACGCAATCGGGCACGCGCTTCTTCAAGCAAGGCATCGCGCCGCGCGAGCAGGTTGGCGCGCTCGCGCGCATCGCTGCGCGGCAGATCGCCAAGCGCCGCGACCGCGTCGAAGCGCCGCGCGACTTCGGCGAGACCCACGTCATCGGTCGCGTCGAGGATCGCGGCGTAGTCGGCGATCGCGATCGGAAAGCGATGATCGAAGTAGCGCGCTTCGAATGCGAGCGCTTCAGTATCGAAGACCAGAACCAGATCGCCCGACGCGAGCGTCTCGCCATACCCCGCGCCGAGAAACGGCGCGAGCAACCTGCCGCGCAACATCGGATCGCTCGATGCCCAGTTGATGTCGAAGGTCGATGCGTAGCGGCTGTCGGGACCCCACAGCAACACGTCGCGCCACCACGCGTTGTCCGCGCCGATGCCCATGTGATTGGGCACGATATCGACGACCAGTCCCATGCCCGCCGTGTGCAATGCATCCGACATGCGGCGCAATGCGTCCTCACCGCCGAGTTCGGGATTGACGAGGCCGACGTCGACACAGTCGTAGCCATGGGTCGAACCGGGTCGCGCCTTCAGAATCGGCGACGAGTAGAGATGACTGATGCCCAGGCGCGCGAAGTAGGGCACGAGCGCGGTCGCGTCGTCGAACGTGAAGCCCTCGTGGAACTGGATGCGCAGCGTCGCGCGCGGAACGTCGCGCGTTACGCCGGACTCAGGCGTTCTCTTCGAGCGTCGCTTGTTGTCCGATGATGGAGAGGGCGCACTCATCGACGCTTGCGTCCTTCCGCAAACGCCGCGAGCCGCGCGACGATTTGGTCGCCTTCAAGCACGCAATCGACCGGCGCCGGCAAGCGCATGCGCCAGTTGGGATGCGTATCTATCGTGCCCGGAAGATTCGGCTGCTCGACCAGACCGAGCGCATCGTCGATCGGCGTGATCGCGAGCGGCGCGGGTGTCGATCCGACACAGCGCAAGGCTTCCGCGATCGGCGCGCGATCGGCGGGAGGCCGCTCGCCGTACGCGGCGCCGCTTTCGCACAGCATCGTCCACAGCCTGTCGCGATCGGCTTCGCGCGCCGTGCGTTCGAGCTCTTCGCTCGAGTGTTCGCCGAACAGGCCGAGCTGCGCTCGCCAGCCGATATCACGTCCGCACCACCAACCCGCGATAGTCGGCAGGTCGTGCGTCGTCGTCACCGCGAGCGCACCGTTCGACCATTCGTGCGGCGGTCGAAACGGCTGGCCCGGCACATGCCACTGGCGCTCGAACCACAACACCTTGATGCCGAGCAGACCCGCGGCGGAAAGTCGCTCGGGCAAACCTTCGGGCACGGTCCCGAGGTCTTCTCCGATCACGATCGCGCGATGCCGCCACGACTCGAGCGCGACCAGTCGCAGCAGGTCATCGAAGGGATAGCGCAGGTACGCGCCCTCGACCGGATCGGCGCCATCGGGCACGAGCCACATGCGCGTCAAGCCCAGCACGTGATCGATGCGCACGCCGCCCGCGTGGGAGAAGGCCGCGCGCAGCATGGCTATCCAGGCGCGAAAGCCGCCGCTCTTCAACGCGCGCGGAGAGAAGGCCGCGAGTCCCCACGATTGACCGAGCGCATTGAGCAGATCGGGCGGCGCGCCGATCGACAGACCGATCAGCATATCGCGCTGGCGGCTCCACGCCTGACTGCCGCTTGCGTCGGCGCCGACCGCGAGATCGGCGACGATGCCGATCGCCATGCCCGCGGCCTTCGCCGCGCGATGCGCGGCGTCGAGTTGACACGCGGCCTGCCATTGCAGGAAGGCATGGAAGGCGACGTCGTCGCGATGTTCTTTCGCGAACGCAACGACGGCATCGCCATGCGGGTCGCGCCAGGCAGCGGGCCACGCGAGCCAGCCGCCGAGCATGCCCGCATCGTCGGCCGAGAGCACGGCGTGCAAGGCCTCGAAGCGCGCGTGCGCCTCGAGCACCTCGCCGCCGTTGGTGCGGAACGCGACGAGGTCGTCGCGCAGACGTATAGCGTCTTCATCGCCGCGCGCCATCAGGCGATCGAAGAGACGACGCAGCACGGCCAGTCGCAAGCGCGATGACGCGGGCCAATCGATCAGCGTGTTGGTCTCGAGTTTCGATGCGAGGCCTCCGGGATCGATCTCGTCGCACGCGGCCGCGCATGCTTCTCCGCCAAGCACCGCGCGCGGATCGACGTGGACCACATTCGCAAGCAACCGGCTCGACGGTCCGTAAGGACTGTAGCGATGCAGATCGGCCGAGAACATTGCGTGCGCCGGGCTGATCGCGAGCGCGTCGGCGCCGTGGCGTGCAGCACGCTGCGCGAGCGTGGCGAGCGAGCCGTAATCGCCCAGGCCTCCATCACCGCTTCGCGAAATGCTGTAAAGCTGCACCGCAAGTCCCCAGGGACGTGTGTCGACATCGCGTCCCGCGTCGGCGAGCGCATCGGCCACGCCATAGCAGCGCGCCGGCGCGATGGCGAGTGTGAGCGAGACGTCTTCGACTTCAAGACGGTGATACCCGAAGCGCTCGATCGCCTCGACGATCGCCGGTCCTTCATCGGCGAAGCGGCCTTCACGCACCTCGCCGTCTTCGAGCGTGACGCGATATTTTTTTCCCGCGAACGAAGCGCCGAAAGACAACGAGATCGGCGCACCGACCATCGCGGTCGCGAGCGGCGGCAGATGTTCGGCCACATGGCCTTGCGCTTCGGCGGCCAGACGCATGCGGCTCGCGGCGATGTCGTCGACATCGAGCGCCGGCAATTCGAGCGCGGCGAGCAAAGCGCGCAAGGTCTTCGTGCTCACGTTGTGCATCACCCCGCGATAGTCCTGCCAGACCACGGTGATGCCGGCTTCTTCCGCGAGGCCGTGAAGCGCCGCAGTCAACGCCGACGTCGAGGCCTCGTCGTCCCCGATCGCGGGCGGTGTGGATCCTTCGGACGCCGTGCCGTTCATGCGATCGGGCCTTCGAGCAATGCCCAGGTCGTGCGGCCCGGCAGGAAGCCTTCGGGATAGTGATGCGCGTCTGCACGCGTCGCATAAATGAGTTCGCCGCGCATGTGAAAGCGATGTGCGGGAATCGCGACAGGCAGCGCGGCGAGGTTGACCGCGATCGTGAGGACGGCGCCGTCACCCATATGCCAGCGTGCGACGACGGCCGCCGGACCGACCGCTTCGGCGCCGAGCGAGCGCGCGCCTTCGAGCCGCGGGATGATGAATCGATGACGAATCGCGATCAGGCGGCTGGTGTGCGCGAGCCAGGTGAACGACGACGCGGACGACGACGCGGACGACCACGCGATCGTCTTCGAATCACCGACGGAATCGCTGGCCGCGTCGCGCGACGCGCGATCGAAATCGAGGCGCGACATCTCGAACGTAGCCGGTGCGTTGGGATCGGGAATCGTGTCGCGCGCCTCGGGATCGCCGAAGCCTCGCGCAGCGGAGAATTCGTTGCGTCGTCCTTCGCGCACCGCGGCCGCGAGCTCTTCGTCGGGATAGCTCGTGAAGTAGAGGAAGGGTTCGGTCGCGCCCCACTCTTCGCCCATGAACAACAGCGGAATCTGCGGCGCGAGCAGCACCAGCGCCGATGCGGCCTGCAGCGCCGCCGCATCGGCGAGCGTCGTGAGGCGTTCGCCGCATGCGCGATTGCCGATCTGATCGTGGTTCTGCAGAAACAGCACGAAGGCCGTCGGCGGCAAGTCCTTGCTCGGCTCGCCGCGCACGGCGCCATCGCGAAAGATCGATGGCTGCCCCTGATAGACGAAGCCTTCGGCGAGACAGCGCGCGAGCTTGTCTTCGGGCGTGTCGGCGAAGTCGACGTAGTAGCCGTCGGTCTCGCGGGTCAGCAAGACGTGAAGCACGTGATGACCGTCGTCGTTCCACTGCGCGTCGTAGCCCCCGCGGCTGCCGGATGCGGGGCCGAGCAGATGAGCGGCGTTTCCTTCGTGCTCGATCATCAGGTGGATATGCCGCGAGGCGTCGACGGTGTCGAGCACGAACATCGAAAGATCCTTCAACCAGTCCTGCGGCACGATCGAATGCGTCGCATCCAGACGCAAGCCGTCGATGCGATATTCCATCAGCCAGTAGAGCGCGTTGTTGCGAAAGAAGTCGCGCACTTCGGGCTTGCGAAAGTCGATCGCGCGACCCCACGGCGTCTTGATGTCGTCGCGAAAGAATGCGTCCGCGTAAACGCCGAGGTAATTGCCTTCGGGTCCGAAGTGGTTGTAGACCACGTCGAGAAACACCATCAGGCCCGCGCCATGCGCCGCGTCGATCAAGGCCTTGAGCTCGTCGGGCGTGCCGTAGCCCGTTTCAGGGGCGAACGGCAGCGCGCCGTCGTAGCCCCAGTTGCGCGAGCCAGCGAAGTCGGCGACCGGCATCAGCTCGATGGCGGTGATGCCGAGCAGCGCGAGCTGCGGCAGCAAGCGCTGCACGCCGTTGAAGCCGCCTACGAGACCGACGTGAATTTCGTAGATCACCGTCTCGCACCATGCGCGGCCGCGCCAGTCGTCGTGAGTCCAGCGATACGACTCGGGATCGATCACGATGCTGGGGTCGTGCACGTCGCCCGCTTGTGCGCGCGACGCGGGATCGGGGACCAGTAGCGTGTTGTCGCCGCCGCCGCCCATTGCGATGCGAAATCGATAGCGCGTGCCTGCGCCGCAATCGGCGTCGATTTCGAACCAGCCTTCGCCGGTTGCCATCATGGGAAGCTCGTCGCGGCCTTCGATGGCGAGCGCCACCCCGGCGCACGACGGCGCCCATAGCCTGAAGCGGGCGCGATCGGGCGCGATCAATTCCGCTCCGAACGGCAGCCGTCGATGGTGGCGCAAAGTCATGCGCTTGCGACGTGATGGCGGGCGACGAGAAGAACCGCGCTGTGCGATTCGACTTCCACGACCTCGCTCTTGCACGCGGCTTCAAGACGATCGGGTCGCGCGCTGTCGAGCACGATGCGCCAGCGCAGCGCGGGCTCGGGCAACCTGAAGTCGTGCTTTCCCGAGGCGCCGTTGATCAGCAGCAGCGTCGCATCGAGCTGGCCTTGTGGGTGCGGGCAGACGCGCCGGCAAGCGAGCAATCGGCCTTCGGAGAATTGCCAGGCTTCGTCGCTCATCGCGTCGCCCTTCTCGTCGAACCAGGCGATGTCGGTGAGGCCATGGCCGAGCTCGGAAACCCCCTTCATGAAATAGTTTGCACGCAGCGACGAATGCTCGGCCCGCAGCGCGATCAGGCGCGCGGTGAACGCGGCCAGCGCGCGGCCCTGGTCGCTCTCGGCCGCGGCCCAGTCGAACCACGAAATATCGCCGTCCTGACAATAGGCGTTGTTGTTGCCCTGTTGCGTGCGCCCGAACTCGTCGCCGCCGAGCAGCATCGGCGTGCCGTGCGAGGCGAGCAGCGTCATCAGCATCGAGCGCTGCACCTTGGCGCGCGTCGCGGCGATGCCTTCGTCGTCGGTCGGGCCTTCGACGCCCCAGTTGAAGCTGTGGTTGTCGTCGGCGCCGTCGCGGTTGTCTTCGTGATTGGCGTCGTTGTGCTTGTGGTCGTACGACACCAGGTCGGCCATCGTGAAGCCGTCGTGCGCGGTGATGAAGTTGACCGATGCCGATGGTCGGCGACGCTGATGGTCGAAGAGCTCGGCCGATCCATGCAGGCGCGCCGCGATCGCGCCGCGCAGTCCCGCGTCGCCCTTCCAGAACCGTCGCACGTCGTCGCGGTAACGGCCGTTCCATTCCGCGAGTCCGGGCGGGTGATTGCCGAGCTGATAACCGCCGGGTCCGAGGTCCCACGGCTCCGAAATCAGCATGACCGGCGCAAGCGTGGGATCCTGGCGCAACGCGTCGAAGAAGCCGCCGTTGGGGTCGAAGCCGCTTGCTTCGCGACCGAGCGTGACACCCAGATCGAAGCGAAAACCATCGACGTGGAATTCGTCGACCCAGTAGCGCAGCGAGTCCATGATCAACTGGATCACGCGCGGATGCGAGGTGTTGACGGTGTTGCCGCAGCCGGTGTCGTTGATGCAGTGGCGCGGGTTGTCGGGGAGGAGGCGGTAGTAGCTGGCGTTGTCGATGCCGCGAAACGACAGCGTGGGTCCGAGCTCGCTCTCTTCGCACGTATGGTTGTAGACCACGTCGAGGATCACCTGGATGCCCGCCGCATGCAGGCGCTTGATCGCGGCGCGCATCTCGTTCAACGCGCCGCTCGCAAGATACTGCGGCTCGGGCGCGAAGTACGCGAGCGTGTTGTAGCCCCAGTAATTGCGCAGCCGCTTCTCGACGAGCCGCCGATCCTGAACGAACGCGTGGATCGGCAACAACTCGATCGCCGTGATCCCGAGCTTGACGAGATGCTCGATCGACGCCGGGTCCGCGAGCGCCGCGAACGTGCCGCGCTCGTCGGTGCGGATGCGTTCGTTCTTCATCGTGAAGCCGCGCACGTGGGCTTCGTAGATCACGCTGCGATCCATAGACGCGCTGGGGCGAACCGAGGGCGGACGGTCGCGTCCCCACTTGAAGACTTCATCGACCACCATCGCTTTGGGCATCGCCGCGGCCGAGTCGCGTCGATCGAACGACAGGTCGGCGCGCGGCGAATGCAGGCGATAGCCGTAGAGCGCATCGGTCCACTTGAGCTGCCCGGCGAGCTTCTTCGCATACGGGTCGAGCAACAGCTTGTGCGGATTGAAGCGATGGCCTTGCTCGGGACGATAAGGACCATGCGCGCGATAGCCGTACAACTGGCCGGCCTGCACCGTCGGCAGATAGCCGTGCCAGATCTCGTCGGTGCATTCGGGCAGGTGATAGCGCGCGATTTCCTTGCGGCCGCCGGCATCGAAGAGACACAGCTCGATCGCCTCGGCGTGCGCGGAGAAGATCGCGAAGTTGACGCCGTCGTCGTCGGCCTTCGCGCCAAGCGGGTACGGCAGACCGGGCTGGATACGGTCCGGCGGATGCCACATCGATCAACCCCTGTCGGACGTGTTGTTGTTGGAACCGCTGCTGGAACAGTCGGCGGGTGACGATTCGAGCACCAGCACGGCGAGCGGCGGCAAGGTCAGCGTGAGAGAGGCGGCCAGTCCGTGAGCGCCATCGTCGCTCGCGCGCACTTCGCCCTGATTGCCGACGCCCGAGCCGCCATACACCGATGCGTCGCTGTTCAAGCGCTCGCGCCACGTGCCTGCATGCGGCACACCGATGCGGTAGTCGCGCCGCACGACCGGCGTCATGTTGACGACGATCACGAGCGCCCGCGTGTCATCGCGCCCCACGCGCCGATAGGCGAACACGCTGTTCGCGCAGTCGTCGCCGACGATCCATGCGAAGCCCGATGGTTCGCTGTCCTTCTCGTGCAGCGCGGGGGATTCGGTATAGAGGCGATTGAGGTCGCGCACCAGCAGTTGAATGCCGCGATGCCGCGGGTCGTCGAGCAGATTCCAATCGGGCGAGCCATCGTGATTCCATTCTTTCCACTCGCCCAATTCGCATCCCATGAACAGCAGCTTCTTGCCGGGATGCGTCCACATGAACGACAGGTAGGCGCGCAGGTTCGCGCGCTTCTGCCATTCGTCGCCGGGCATCTTGGCGAGCAGCGATCCCTTGCCATGCACCACCTCGTCGTGCGAGATCGGCAATACGAAGCGCTCCGAATACGCGTACACCATGCCGAAGGTCATGTCGTCGTGATGCCAGCCGCGATGGATCGCATCGTGCTCGATGTAGCGCAGCGTGTCGTGCATCCAGCCCATGTTCCACTTGTACGAGAAGCCCAGGCCGCCTGACGAAACCGGCGCGGTCACGCCCGGCCACGCGGTCGATTCCTCGGCGATCATCAGCGCGCCCGGACAGCGCTCGTGAACGACCGTGTTGAGCTCCTTGATGAAGGCAACCGCTTCGAGATTCTCGCGGCCGCCGTGGATGTTGGGCACCCATTCACCGGCCTTGCGGCTGTAGTCGCGATAGAGCATCGATGCGACCGCATCGACTCTCAGGCCATCGACGTGATAGCGCTCGAGCCATTCGAGTGCGGACGCGATCAGGAAGCCGCGCACCTCGTTGCGCCCGAAGTTGTAGATCAGCGTGTTCCAGTCCTGATGGAAACCTTCGCGCGGGTCGGCGTGTTCGTAGAGCGCGCTGCCGTCGAAGCGCGCGAGGCCATGCGCATCGTTCGGAAAGTGCGCGGGCACCCAGTCGAGGATCACGCCGATGCCCGCCTGATGGCAGCGATCGACGAAGCGTGCGAAGTCCGCGGGCGAGCCGAAACGCGCGGTCGGCGCGAACAGGCCGAGCGGCTGATAGCCCCACGAGCCGCCGAAGGGATGCTCCATCACCGGCAGGAACTCGAGGTGCGTAAAGCCCATCGCTTTCGCGTAGGGGATGAGGCGTTCGCTCAGCGCATCCCAGGCCAGGCTGCGACCGCCGTGTTCCGCGTCGTCGTCCAGATCGCGAAGCCACGACCCGACGTGTACTTCATAGATCGCGATCGGCGCATCGGGCGCGTGACGCGCGGCACGCTCGTCCATCCATTCTTCATCGGTCCATGAGAAAGGCGTGTCGTCGGGCACCACCGATGCAGTCGCAGGGGGCAGGTCGGTAGCGAGCGCAACCGGGTCGGCCTTCAACGGCAGCAACGCGCCATCGGCGCCGACGATCTCGTATTGATATCGTTCACCTCTCGATAGTTGAGGGATGAACAATTCCCATACGCCCACTTCGATGCGACGGCGCATCGCATGACGCCGGCCGTCCCATCCATTGAAGTCGCCGACCACCGACACGCGCTGCGCGTTGGGGGCCCACACCGCGAAGCGCACGCCATCGACGCCCTGCACGCGCGCGACGTGCGCGCCCAGGCTCTCTCCCAATCGATGATGCCGCCCTTCGCCGATCAGATGCAGATCGAGCGCACCGAGCAGCGGGCCGAACGCATAGGGATCATCTATCTCCTGCACGACCGTGCCGCCGGCGGCGCTCGGCCAGACGACGCGCAGGCGATACGGCGGCGGACCCGAAGGCGCAGCGCCGTCGAGCGCGAGGAAAGCGCCGACGCTGCCTTCGAAGAGACCGGCATCGTGGATGCGAACGAGTGTGCCCAGTGAACGCGGCGCGGCGGTCGATGATGTGGTCGATGAAGCGCGAGCGAGCACCTCGACCGAGATCGCATTCGGCAGCAGGGCACGCACGACGTCGCCATCGCCGCCTGAGCCTTTGACGCGGTGTGGGCCGAGTACCGCGAATGGATCGCCGTGTCGCGCGACGATCAGCGATTCGATCACGTGGCTCGCGAGCGACGGCGCCGCGAGCGCCTCGACCGTATCGGTCGCGCGCGGTCGACTCGCATCGCCCATCGTCCGTGCGGATGCGGCGACGCTCGCGACGATCACCGCGGTTCGCTCGATCGCAGCCGCCGCCGCCGCGGGATCGATGCCGCCTTTCTTCGCGGCGCGCTTCACGGCGGGCTTCCCAGCGGGCGTCACAGCGAACTTCGCAGTCGTCCGCTTCTTCGCGGGCCTGTCTTCGGGATTCGATTTGGTCGCCATGGCGCTCAGTCGCGTTCAGTCCCGCGGCTCGGAGACAACAACGTCGCAGCCCACTGCGCCAGGCCCGCAAGCGGCACGACGATCCAGGTCGGTCGATTGGCCGCTTCGTAGCAGAGTTCATACGCGGCCTTCTCGATCGTGAAGAGATCGAGTAGCGCGTCTTCGCCGTCGGCGTGGTCCCAGTGATGATCGATGCGCGCGGCTTGTTCGCGATACGCCATCAGGAACGCCTTCTTCGCCGCCGGCAGGTAGCGCGCAACGATGTCGCGCTTCTTCGCTTCACCGGCTTCGCCCACGTCCGCGGGGCCGGTCTTCTGACCCATCGCGGCCGCGTAGGCTATCGATCGCAACAGCCCCGCGACGTCGCGTAGCGGACTCATCTTCGCGCGGCGCTCTTCGAGCGGCTTCGCGGGCTCGCCCTCGAAATCGATGATCACCGCGTCGCCTTGCGTGACCAGCACCTGGCCGAGGTGGAAGTCGCCGTGGATGCGCATGGCGAGCGAACCGGTCGCGTGCCTGGCAAGCTTGCTCGCCGCGCGCGTAAAGGCCGCGCGCTTCTTGACGAGGTCGGCCGCAGTTTCGCGCTCAGCGGCGCTCCAGGTCGAGTCGTCCACGCGCAGTCGTTCGGCGAGCACATCGAGCGCTGCATCGATCTGCACGATCGCTGCCTTGCCCCACCTCTGCGCCATGGCGGCATCGACGCGCTCGGGCGCGAACGCGGGGTCGTCGCTCGCCTGTGCAAGCACGGCGTGCATTTCGCCGAGGCGCTTGCCGAGCACCGTCGCGCCGACCTCGAGTTCCGCAAGGGCCGACGCCTCGAGGGCTTCGGACTTGTCGCGCGCAGCATCGACGGTGTCCGGCGCGATCGCTTCGCCTGACGCGGCGCTGCCGGACGATGCGGCCGCCAGGCTGATCGTGGTCTGGCGAAAGACCCGCGAGAGCACGTTTAGCGTCCATTGCCACGCGTCGCCCTGGTTGTGAACATAGCGCTGCAGAACGATCAGCAGATGCGGCGTCCCGTCGGCGCCGATGCGCGTGACTTCGCCGAGCAGCGACGACGCGTTGGAAAACCCGCGTTCGCTCAGCAGACGCGTCATCTCGGCTTCGGGATTCACGCCGGGCACGATGCGTCGAACCACCTTCAACACCGCGGCGTCGCCGATCACTAGCGAACTGTTGGTCTGCTCGGCTGAGAGCCAGCGCACTCCGGCACCCGTGCCGCCGCTGCCGCTGCGGGCATCGAGTTGCGGCAGCAGTTCGTCGAGCAATGCGGTCGGCTCGAAATGCACGACGCCTTCATCGCTGGGTACTCGCGCGCGCTGCGTGAGCAGGTGGACGATGTGATGCGCGAAGTCCGCAAGCGCGAAGGCATCGGTGAGATAGCCCACCTGACGGCCATGGCGCACGCGCGCAAGCGCGAGTTGCATCGGCAACGCCGAAACCGATTCGTCTTCACCGAAAAATCCGAACGGCAGCAGATAGCGATCGACCGCGCGCCCGGATGCGCGTTCAACCCCGGCGCGTGTCGCATCCGTCTCGACTTCGACCATCAACAACGGGCGGCCATCGCGCGGCAGGCGCGTCGCGACCGCGATCCGCACATGCGCGAGCTTGCCGTCCTTGTGTCCGAACCAGCGACGCTTCTGCAGATAGCTCGGCAGGATGTCGTTCTCGAGCAGCGTGCGCGACGCGCCGGTGAGGAGCTCATCGATGTGCTTGCGAACCACCAGCGTCGTGTAGTCGGGCATCGCCTCGGGTGCGGGCACGTGCCACACCGGCAACTGCGCCTCGGCCGCGAGCGTGAACCACAAGAAGCCGTAGGGCGGCAACGATAGGATGTAGGGATGCGACCCGATCACCGGGAACAACGAGCCGCCGATCATCTCGACCGGAATGCGCCCGGCGAATTCGGAGATCTCGAGCTCGACCGGCTGCGCCGAACGCGAGACATTGGCGACGCACAGGATCGTCTCGACCTGTCCCGCATCGTCGACGACCTCGCGCAGATAGGCGAGCACCTTGCGGTTGACGGGAGACAGAGTGCGCAACTTGCCGCGTCCGAACGCGCGATGCTGCGAGCGCACCGCGAGCATGCGTCGCATCCAGTTCAACATCGAATGCGGGTCGGCGTCCTGGCTCTCGACGTTGACGGCTTCGAAGCCGTAGAGCGGGTCCATGATCGCGGGCAGCACCAGCGACGCCGGATTGGCGCGCGAGAAGCCGCCGTTGCGATCGGGCGACCATTGCATCGGCGTGCGTACGCCGTCGCGATCGCCCAAGTGAATGTTGTCTCCCATGCCGATCTCGTCGCCGTAATAGATCACCGGCGTGCCGGGCATCGACAGGAGCAGCGAGTTCATCAATTCGATACGGCGACGATCGCGCTCCAGCAGCGGCGCGAGACGGCGGCGGATGCCCAGGTTGATGCGCGCGCGCCGATCGGCCGCGTAGAAATTCCACAGATAGTCGCGCTCGCGATCGGTGACCATCTCGAGCGTGAGCTCGTCGTGATTGCGCAGGAAAATGGCCCACTGGCAAGTCGGCGGAATGTCGGGTGTCTGCCGCAGGATGTCGGTGATGGGAAAACGATCTTCCTGCGCGATCGCCATGTACATGCGCGGCATCAGCGGGAAGTGGAAGGCCATGTGGCATTCGTCGCCGTCGCCGAAATATTGCTGCGTGTCCTCGGGCCACATATTGGCTTCGGCCAATAACATGCGGCCGGGGTAGTCGCGGTCGACTTCGGCGCGAATGAGCTTCAGGATCGCATGCGTCTCGGGAAGATTCTCGTTACTGGTTCCCTCGCGCTCGATCAGGTAAGGCACCGCGTCGAGCCTCAGGCCGTCGATGCCGACATCGAGCCACCAGCGCATCACGTTGATGATCGCCTTCAACACCTGCGGATTGTCGAAGTTCAGATCGGGTTGATGCGAGAAGAAGCGGTGCCAGAAATACCTGCCGGCAACCGGATCCCAGGTCCAGTTCGATTTCTCGCTGTCGCAAAAGATGATGCGCGTGCCGGCATACGCCTGATCGTTGTCCGACCACACGTAGTAATTGCGATGCGCCGAGCCGGGCTTGGCGCGCCGCGCGCGCTGGAACCACGGGTGCTGGTCCGACGTGTGATTGACGACGAGCTCGGTGATCACGCGCAACTTGCGCCTGTGCGCTTCGGCGATGAAGCGCTTGGCGTCGGCCATGGTTCCGTAGTCGGGATGCACGCCGGTGTATTCGGCGATGTCGTAGCCGTCGTCGCGGCGCGGACTCGGATAGAACGGCAGCAGCCAGATGGTGTCGACGCCGAGCGACGCGATGTAGTCGAGCTTCTGCAAGAGGCCCGCGAAGTCGCCGATGCCGTCGCCGTTCGCGTCCATGAACGACTTGACGTGCAACTGATAGACGACCGCGTCCTTGTACCAGAGGGGATCGATGGCCGCTCCCGAAGCGTCGGCCTTCTTCGCTTTCGCTTTCGCTTTCGTTTTCGCTTTCGTTTTCGTGACGTGCGGGACCGTCGCGGTCCTGGCCGCTTGCTTCGAGTGCGCGATCTTGTGATCGGTCATGGTGTGATGCGCCAGATGGCATAGGGATTGATCATCGGATCCAGACGCATGCGCTGCATCTTTCCCTGCCAGCGAAAGCGCAGTTCGCTGAGCAGATCGGTGACCTCGACCGCGGCGTCATCCGGCAAGCCCCAGTCCCACAGCGGGACTTCGAAGTCGGCTTCATGCACGCCATGCGGATCGAGATTGATCGCGACCAGCACGATGTTGTTGCGGTCGTCGGTGGCCTTGGCGAAGTAGAGGATGTTGGGGTCGAAAGCGTTATGAAAGCGCACGTTCAGATGCGTGCGAAAGGCCGGGTTCTGGTCGCGGATACGGTTCAGCGCGGTGATCTCCGCGATGATGTTGCCCGGCCGCTGCCAGTCCCACGCGCGGATCTCGTATTTTTCCGAATCGAGATATTCCTCCTTGCCCGGTACCGGCGTCGCCTCGCACAATTCGAAGCCGCTGTAGATGCCCCACAAGCCCGAGAGCGTCGACGCGAGCGCCGCGCGGATCAGAAAGCCCGCGCGCCCCGAGCGGTGAAGGAAGACCGGATTGATGTCGGGCGTGTTGACGAAGAAATGCGGGCGAAAGAAGTCGCGCGGCGCCGAACTCGTCGACCCGGTCGTCAACTCGGTCATGTAGTCGATGAACTCCTGCTTGGTGTGACGCCACGTGAAGTAGCTGTACGACTGCGAGAAGCCGATCTTCGCAAGCCGGTACATCAGCTTGGGTCGCGTGAAGGCTTCGGATAGAAAGATCACGTCGGGATATTTCGCGCGCACGTCGCCGATCATCCACTCCCAGAACGGCAGTGGTTTGGTATGCGGGTTGTCGACGCGAAAGATGCGCACGCCGTGCTCGACCCACGACAGGATCACGTCGCGCAATGCGATCCACAACGGTGATGCATCTGCGTTGTAGAAATCGACGTTGACGATGTCCTCGTATTTCTTCGGCGGGTTCTCGGCGTAACGCAGCGAGCCGTCGGGCCGCCATGCGAACCAGCCCGGATGGTCATTCAGCCACGGATGGTCGGGCGAACACTGAATCGCGAAGTCGAGCGCGAGTTCGAGGCCATTCTCGAGCGCCGCCGCACGCAGGCGCCTGAAGTCCTCGAGCGTGCCCAGTTCGGGATGTAATGCGTCGTGTCCGCCATCGGCCGAGCCGATCGCATACGGACTTCCCGGATCGCTGTCGGCCGCAGTCAGACTGTTGTTGCGACCCTTGCGATTGCTGTCGCCGATCGGATGGATGGGCGTGAAGTAGAGAACGTCGAAGCCCATCGCGCGCACTGCCGGAAGGCGATCGATCACGTCGTCGAAGGTGCCGTGACGCAGCGGCATCCCGATGACGTTGCCCTGAGAGCGCGGGAAGAGTTCATACCAGCTCGCGAACGCGGCGGCGCTGCGCTCGGCATCGACGGGGAACGCGACTTCGGTGCGCACCGCGAACGCGCGGGAATCGGCGGCCTGCATGTCGAGCAGCGTTTGCGAGGCAAGCAAGGCGGCGACTTGCGCGGCCATCGCGGCGGTCATGATTTCGGTGACCGACTGCGACAGCGCAGTCAGTCGTTTGACGGCATCGGGTCGCTTCGAGCTCTTTGCATGCGCGAGTGCGCGAGCCAAAAGCAGGCGCCCCTCGGCAATTTCGAGAGAGACATCGAGTCCGGCGGCGGACTTCTTGTCGAGTTCGTTGCGATAGGTCGCGAACTCATCGCGCCAAGCTTCGATCGCGAACTCGTGGCGACCGACGCGCAACAACGGAAAGCTCGCGGTGTAGCGATCGTTGCCGATCGCCTCCATGCGGACCTCATCCCAATCACGATCGCCCACCGCGCGATGACGCAACACGGCCGCGAGCTTCTCGTGTCCGTCGATGAGGATGTCGGCCTCGACGCGCACCGACTCGCCCGCGATGCGCTTGACCGGAAAGCGGCCGCCGTCGACCGAGGGCGTGACGCTTTCGATCGCGATACGCGGCGCCTGCATGGCGGCCTCGACCGCAGTCTCGACGGCGGCCCGGGCCGATCGCTTGCCGCGCGTCGCGGACAGCGTGATCGCCGCCATGCGTCGGCCTTCGAAGATGCGCACCTCACCGGGCGCGAGGCGCAGGGTCGCACACGGATCGAGTGTTTCAGTCGTCGAGCTTCCGGGCGCTGCCGATGCCACTGTGCGGAAATCGCCGAAGCCGCTCAATGCCGACGTCACGATTGCCGCATTCATCGTCACGGCATTCATCGTCACGGTATTCATCCTCACCTTGCCTACCGCGTCCGGATTGACGAGCGCGATGACGACGCGATCGGCTGCGCGCAGGTCGGGTGCGTTGGCTCGCACGATCGCGGTGATCGGCGCATCCGGTCCGCTCAGCATGCGAATCCTGTCGGTGCTCTCGAAGCCATCGCCGCGATCGTTTTGCGAAGCCAACCAGCGATTGACCGCGTGTATATCGTCCGAGAGATCGATGTTCTGAATCGACGCGGGAACGAGCAGAGCATCTCCCACGAGCGCAGCGACCCAGAGCCGGCGTCGAAGGCGGCGTGCTTCGTTGTCCTTCGCGGCGTCGTGCGCGTCGTCCGTCAATACGGCCTTGCGTCCGCTCGCGCCCGATGCGAAGGGATCGAGCGGAAAGGCGAGCTGCATCGCACTGCGTTGACGATGCCTCTCATCGATCAGCCATGCGCTTTGGCCGTCCCACCACGCGAGCGAACTGCACACGCCATCGAAGCCGCTTTCGATCAGCGTGCGAATGATCGAGGGGGTGAGGCCTGGCGTCCAAGCGAGGCACTGGGGACGACGCGGCGGCTTGGCCGCCGATGCGATCAACGATGTCCAGAACCCCGCGGACAATCGATCTGGATCGCGAAACACGATGGCGTCGACGCCCGTATTCACCGCGGTCTTGAATTCGTCAGCCCACGCCGCGGCGATCGCATCGTCGGGCTCGATGGCGCGAGCGCGCGTGCGTCGCGCGGGACGCCGAGGATCGAGCGCGTCTTCGTTGTCGACCAGCCAAGAGTCGAGTAGCGGCACGGTGTCCGGTGAGTAGTGAGGGAAACCATCGGCGTCGGGCGCAACCGCGATCCACAACGCGAGGCTGCGCTCGCTGCACGCCGTGCGCAAGGCGGACAAGGCAGTGCGCGCACCGGCGTCCCCCACGAGCACGGCATTGAATCCGGACGCGCACGCACCGTCGAGCGCGCTCAGCCATCGCGCATCGCGCGCTTCCGCGCTTTTGGGATGGAAGCGAATCTCGGCGATGCGTGGCTGCAAGCTGATCGTCCTGCGTTGTGGGAAGGAGTGTGAAGCGAGCGCGAAGATGCTCTTCTCTTGTCGTGATCGCACCCGCAGCTTTGCATTTGAACCAAGCCGCGATTCCATCGCTATAGGCGCATGCCGGAGTTGGCCTGCCTGCATGCATCTCGAATGAGTGCGCGCATGGGGCGAAGTTCCGATTCTGAACTTTACCGTGCAGCCGGTGAGGTGCCCACAGCGATCCGTGCTTGTGCATGCGCGGCGCGCTCGGTATACTCGCCCCCCTAACGACACCTCTTCGAGTCCCGGTCATCGAGCATCGATGACGAAAGTTACGGATCGAGGTGCGGACCGGCAGCGATTGCAGTTTCGCCAGGGTCCATGCGATTCGAGGCAAGCGCGAGGCAAGCACGACGCCGGCGCCCTCGGCCTTGCAGCAATACGGGTCTGACAGACACCGTGCCCCGTAGCGAATTGGCTCACCCGCGGGGCCACCCGACCAGGTTTGATATCAAGCAGCTCATCGATCGGCGCACCCTGCCGATCGCTCGTCCACACAGGACTGGATGAACACAACCGAAGCACAAGTCGTTCTCGAGGCGGCGCTCCTGACTGCGAGCGAGCCGTTGGCGATGCCTGCGCTGCGTCGTCTGTTCGACGACGCGCTCGACGCCGACACGATTCGCGGCCTGTTGACGGGCATCGGCGAAGACTGGAACGAACGGGGTCTCGTGCTGACATCGATCGCCAGCGGCTGGCGCTTTCAAACGCGGCCCTCGATGCGCAGCTATCTCGCGCGCTTGAATCCGGAAAGGCCGCAACGCTACTCGCGAGCCGTGATGGAGACTCTCGCGATCATCGCGTACCGGCAACCGGTCACGCGCGGCGATATCGAGGACATTCGCGGCGTGACGGTCTCGACGCCCGTGATCAAGGCGCTCGAGGAGCGCGGCTGGGTCGACGCGATCGGACACCGCGAAGCGCCCGGTCGTCCGGCGCTCTACGCGACCACCCGGACCTTTCTCGACGATCTCGGCCTGACGGCACTTTCTCAACTTCCTCCGCTTCCCCAACCCGGCGAGCCCGACTCGGCCGCTCCGCTCCTTCAAGAGGTCATCGATTTTGCGCAGACTCCACCGACATTCCCCGCGCAATCCGCAGCGTAGTCAGCAGCGCGCGGGACAGCCTGACGCGGGACAGCCGCACGGCGAGATGCAGACGCCCGACGCGTCCGCGGTCGCCGTTTCTTCCACCAGCGCGCTCAATGGCGCAGTCAGCGGCGCAGTCAACGATTCCGTGACCCCCGACACGGGAAGCCCGTCAGGATCAATCGCCGATCGACTTGAAGGAGAGCCACGTCCGCGCGGCCCTGGTGGTCCCGGTGGTCCGCGCAACAACCGCAACCGGAGAGGCAACCCCGCAGGCGCGCAGCCGAATCGTCCTCTGAATACGCCGACCGATGGGCCGAGGCCCGGCCCGAGACCCGGGCCACGATCGGGAGCGGGATCAAGGCCCGGGCCGCGCCCGCCGCGTAGTCCGGGCGGTCCGCGACCGGCAGGTGGGCAGGGCGGTCTGAAGAACGTAACCCCGCGCATTGCCGCCACGGGCGAGCCGTGGCGCATCGAGGAATTGATCACGACCAGCGACGTGAGCGAAGAACTCGACGGCGTGACGACGGTGCCCGAGGAGACTGCGACTGTTGATGCGATTTCCGATGACCAGCCGGTTACTTCGGTGGCCGATCCCGATGCGCTCGAGTCGACGAGCGAGAACGATGACGCAGAATTCGGGCCGCCATCGGACGACCTGTTCGAGGACGACTCGTACGACGCGCAATTCGAAGAGGCGCACGAGCACCAGCCTCCCGCGGGTTTCGTGAATGCGAATACGCCGATCGCGCGCGGCCCGCGTCCGTTCGCGCCCCGGCGTGCGGTGACGATCGATCCCGATGCCGATGCGCCCAAGCTGCACAAGTTGCTGGCCGATGCCGGACTCGGTTCGCGCCGCGAGATGGAAGAAATGATCGTGGCCGGGCGCGTCTCGGTCAACGGCGAGCCGGCGCATATCGGCCAGCGCATCGGCCCGACCGACCAGATTCGCATCAACGGTAAACCGCTGCAGCGGCGTCTGGCGGTGCGGCCGGCGCGCGTGCTTCTGTATCACAAGCCCGCAGGCGAAATCGTCACGCACGACGATCCCCAGGGACGCCCCAGCGTCTTCGCGAAGCTGCCGGTAGTGCAGTCCGCGAAATGGCTCGCCATCGGCCGTCTCGACTTCAATACCGAAGGGCTGCTCATCTTCACGACTTCGGGCGAGTTGGCCAATCGGCTCGCGCATCCGCGCTACGGATTCGAACGCGAATACGCGGTGCGGCTGTTGGGCGAGCTCGATGAGGCAGCGCGAAATCGCTTGCTCGAAGGCGTCACGCTGGCCGACGGTCCGGCGCGTTTTTCGACGATCGATTTCGCCGGCGGCGATGGCGCGAATCGCTGGTATCGCGTGGTCATCGGCGAGGGCCGCAACCGCGAGGTGCGGCGCATGTTCGAATCGGTGGGCCTGACGGTCAGTCGCCTGATTCGCATCCGCTATGGCGGCGTTCATCTGCCGCGTACGCTCAGCCGCGGTCGCTGGGAAGAACTCGATCAGAACGTCGTCAGGCGCTGGTGCGTCGAACTCGGCATCGCGGCCAAGGGCGGCGAGCCGGGCGCCGGAAAGGGACGTCGCCCTCAGGCGCCTCGAGCGATCGATCCGATGGGTCAGGCGATGGCGCAGCCGACAAGTCATCACCACGCGCCGTCCGGCAAGAGGCCAGCGCGTCCTGGTCATCTGCGCAACCCCGGCGCGCCTGCGCTCGACAATCGACCGCCTCGGCCCTTCGCGGGAGCGCCCGGGAAGCCTCGCGGCAAAGGACGTCCCAACGGCGCGACCGGCGTTTCACCCGGCAAGCCGCGCATCGATCCGCTCGTCACGGCGCTTGGCGCATTCGCCGAAGGGACAAGAGGGCCGCGGACCCCGCGCGCGCAGGGCACCGGATTCGGAAAGACGCCGTTCGCCACTCCCGGCGGCCCGCGCCGTCGCCGCCCGGGCTGAGCAACAGTCGTGCCATGTGCATGACTACGGCTTGTTTCGAGCGTCCGCGGCTGGTACAATCCCGCAGTTAATCAATTGCCCCGCAGCAGTCGACCCGGCATTGATCCGCCGAGCGAGTGCCAAGCCTGCAAGCCTTGCGGTGGTTTGCATCAGGTGCGGTGCGGTGGGAAACATGAAGTGGGCTTTCGAGCCCACTTTTTTTTCCGCTGACGCGTTCGCGGATTGGCAGAGCGCAAAACCCATGGCGGTCGGGCGGCAGCGGATCGGTTGTGAATGGAGCAGAGGGCGTAAAGAAGGTGGCTAGCGATTCGGTCATTGAGCAGACAGTCGAGGGGATGGGCTACGAGCTCGTCGACGTCGAGTGGGCCGGCGGCGGTGTGCTGCGGATATTCATCGACAAGCCCGAAGGTCGTGTCATCGACGGAACGCCGCCCGAAGGCGTGACGGTCGAAGACTGCGCCCAGGTGAGCGAGCAGTTGTCGCGTGTTTTCGCGGTGGAGAACGTGAACTACGAACGGCTCGAAATTTCGTCTCCGGGACTCGATCGTCCGTTGAAGAAGCCGGCCGATTTCGCACGATTCGTCGGCCACGAGGCGTTTGTCAAATTGCGCAGTTCGCCGAGAGGTCAGCCGCGCGGCCGCAAGCAGTTTCAAGGAATTTTGCAGAACATCGATCCGCGTGAAACCCATGCGGACCGGATCGGATTGGTCCTGGAAGGTAATGAAGGAAATCACGAGTTGCTCGAGTTTTCCTTCGACGAAGTGGAAAAGGCGCGGCTGGTGCCGCGTATCGATTTCAGAAGCAATGCAGGGAGTAAAAAGCGATGAGCCGGGAAATTCTATTGTTGGTCGACGCGCTGGCGCGCGAGAAAAACGTGAGCAAGGAAGTGGTGTTCGGCGCGCTCGAACAGGCTCTGGCTGCCGCGACCAAGAAGCTGTTTCCCGGCGACGTCGACATCCGTGTCGCGGTCCATCGCGATACCGGCGAGAACGAGGCCTTCCGCCGCTGGCAGGTGGTGCCCGATGAAGCGGGCCTCGAATTCCCCGATCGCCAGGAGCTGTTGTCCGAAGCGCGCGAACAGATTCCCGATATCGAACTCGACGAATACATCGAGGAGCAACTCGATCCGGCCGAGTACGGCCGCCGCTTCGCGCAGGACACCAAGCAGACCATCCTGCAGAAAATCCGTGATGCCGAGCGCGAACAGATCCTCGCGGACTTCCTCGCCCGCGGCGAAGCCATAGTGACGGGCAGCGTCAAGCGCATGGACAAGGGCGATGCGATCGTCGAAGCCGGCCGCGTCGAAGCCCGCCTGAAGCGCGACCAGATGATCCCCAAGGAAAACCTGCGCGTGGGCGATCGTGTTCGCGCCTATGTGCTGCGGGTCGATCGCGAGGCGCGCGGGCCGCAGTTGATGCTCTCGCGCACGGCGCCCGATTTCATCGTCAAGCTGTTCGAGCTCGAAGTGCCCGAGATCGAGCAGGGCCTGTTGCACATCAAGGCCGCCGCGCGCGACCCGGGCGTGCGCGCCAAGATCGCGGTCTTCACCACCGATCGCCGCATCGATCCGATCGGTACCTGCGTGGGCATGCGCGGCTCGCGCGTGCAGGCGGTGCGCAACGAGCTCGGTGGCGAGAACGTCGACATCGTGCTGTGGTCCGACGATCCCGCGCAGTTCGTGATCGGCGCGCTCGCGCCTGCGAACGTGTCGTCGATCGTGGTCGACGAAGAAAAGCACAGCATGGACGTCGTCGTCGACGAGGAGAATCTCGCGATCGCGATCGGCCGCGCCGGACAGAACGTCAGGCTCGCGTCCGAACTGACGGGCTGGCAGATCAATCTGATGTCGGCCGAAGAATCCGCCGAGAAGAGCAGCGCTGAAACCACGCACACGCGCCAGCTCTTCATCGACAAGCTCGACGTCGATGAGGAGGTCGCCGACATCCTCGTGCAGGAAGGCTTCGCGAGTCTCGAAGAGGTGGCCTACGTACCGATCGCCGAGATGCTCGAGATTCCCGCTTTCGACGAGGAGACCGTCAACGAGCTTCGCAACCGCGCGCGCAATGCGCTGTTGACCGAGGCGATCGTCAACGAAGAAAAGATCGAGAAGACCACCGAGGATCTGTTGTCGCTCGACGGCATGGACCGCGAGCTCGCAGCCAAGCTCGCGGGCGGCAACGTATTCACGCGCGAGGAACTGGCCGAGCTCGCAGTCGACGAGCTGACCGACATGACCGGAGTCGGCGAGGACCGTGCCAAGGTACTGATCATGAAAGCGCGAGAACATTGGTTTGCGTGAACGATTCACGGACCACAAGCGCACACCCACGAAACTGAATACGCAATCTGCACGCATACGCAACCGCAACCGCATCGACTGAAATCGAGGAACTGAATGGCAAGTTACAACGTCGCCCAATTCGCGCAGGAACTCAAGCTGCCCGCGAGCGTGCTGCTCGATCAGCTGCGCGCGGCCGGCGTGGAAAAGGAAACGCCCGAAGACGTGTTGTCGGAGAACGACAAGGCGCGCTTGCTCGACGCCCTGCGCCGCGCGCACGGCGCAGGCGACGCGCAGAAGAAAAAGATCACGCTCGTTCGCAAGCAGACTTCGGAGATCAAGCAGGCCGATGCCACCGGCAAAGCGCGAACGATTCAGGTCGAAGTGCGCAAGAAGCGCGTCTTCGTCAAGCGTGACGAGGCGGTCGAGCCCGAAGCCACTCCGGCTCCGGCGGCCGCGCCGTCGGCGCCGGTCAGCATCATCGACGACAAGGAAAGACTGCTGCGCGAAGAAGAGGCGCAGCGCAGCGCTGCCCTGATCGCGCGCCAGGTCGCCGAAGCGCACGAAAAGCAGGAGCGTCTCGAAACCGAGCGTCTCGCCGCCGAAGAGCGTGCGCGCGCCGAAGCCGAGGAACTCGCGCGTCGCACCGCGTCGGCCACCGACCCGGCCGAGGCCGAGGCCGCACGCCAGGCCGTGGTCGAAGCCGAGCATCGTGTGAAGCAGGAAGCCGACGTTCGCGACAGTGCGCGCCGTGCCGTCGAAGCTGAGGTTGCGGGCATCAACCGTCTGATGACGGCGCCGCCGGCCAAACGCGTTGCTAAAGCCCCGGCGCCCGCGCCCGTCGCGCCGATCGTGGCCGTGGTTGCGAAGCCTGCGGCTCCAATTGCCGGCACCTTGCACAAGCCCGCCGCAAGAGCCGGTGCGACCACCGACAAGAAGGACGACAAGAAGGACAAGAAGTCGGTCAAGTCGGCCGCGCTTTCATCGACGTGGCAAGACGACGCGGCCAAGAAACGCGCGATCAAGACGCGCGGCGATTCGTTCGGCGCCGGCTGGCGCGGTCCGCGCGGCGGCGGTCGTCACCGTCACGCCGACGATCGGGCAACGCCCAACTTCGCCGCACCGGTCGAGCCTATCGTTCGCGACGTGTACGTCGCCGAGACGATCACGGTGGCCGATCTGGCGCACAAGATGGCGATCAAGGCATCCGAGGTCATCAAGCAATTGATGAAGCTCGGTCAGATGGTCACGATCAATCAGGTCCTCGATCAGGAGACCGCCATGATCGTGATCGAAGAGATGGGACACAAGGCGCTGGCCGCCAAGCTCGACGATCCTGAAGCGATGCTGATCGACACCGATGCGGGCGAGACCGGTCCTTCGGAACCGCGCGCGCCGGTCGTCACGGTGATGGGTCACGTCGATCACGGCAAGACGTCGCTACTCGACAAGATACGCACGACGCGTGTGGCAAGCGGCGAAGCAGGCGGCATCACGCAGCACATCGGCGCGTATCACGTCGAGACGCCGCGCGGCATGATCACCTTCCTCGACACGCCGGGCCACGAAGCCTTCACGGCGATGCGCGCGCGCGGCGCCAAGGCGACCGACATCGTGATTCTGGTGGTGGCCGCCGATGACGGCGTGATGCCGCAGACCAAAGAAGCGATCGCCCATGCGCGCGCCGCCCAGGTACCGATCGTGGTCGCGATCAACAAGATCGACAAGCCCGGCGCGAATCTGGAACGCGTGCGACAGGAATTGGTCGCCGAGCAGGTCGTGCCTGAAGAGTACGGCGGCGAGTCGCCGTTCATTTCGGTGTCGGCCAAGACCGGCGAAGGGATCGACTCGCTGCTCGAACAGGTTCTGCTGCAGGCCGAAGTGCTGGAGTTGCGCGCGCCGATCGACGCGCCCGCGCGCGGCCTCGTGATCGAAGCCAAGCTCGACAAGGGCAAGGGTCCGGTCGCGACGGTGCTGGTTCAGTCGGGAACCTTGAAGCGCGGCGACATCGTGCTCGCGGGTTCGTCGTTCGGTCGCGTGCGCGCGATGCTCGACGAAAACGGCAAGGTCGTCACGCAGGCGGGTCCGTCGATACCAGTCGAGATTCAGGGCCTGACCGAAGTGCCTCAGGCCGGAGAAGAAGTCGCCGTGCTCGGCGACGAACGCAAGGCGCGCGAGATCGCGCTGTTTCGCCAGGGCAAGTTCCGCGATGTGAAGCTCGCCAGGCAGCAGGCCGCCAAGCTCGAAAACGTGTTCGACCCGACCGGCGCCGTGCAGTCGCTCGCGTTGATCGTCAAGGCCGATGTGCAGGGCTCGCAGGAGGCGCTGGTTCACGCGATGCATCAGTTGTCGACCGGCGAAGTGCGGGTCGCGATCGTGCACTCGGCGGTCGGCGGCATCACCGAATCGGACATCAACCTCGCCGTCGCCTCGAAGGCGGTCGTGATCGGCTTCAACGTGCGCGCCGATTTACAGGCACGCAAGCTCGCCGAAGCGAACGGCGTCGACATCCGTTACTACAACATCATTTACGACGCGGTCGACGAGATCAAGGCGGCGATGGGCGGCATGCTCGCGCCCGAGAAGCGTGAAGAACAGATCGGTCTCGTCGAGATCCGTCAGGTGTTCCGCATCCCCAAGGTCGGCGCGGTCGCGGGTTGCATGGTGACCGAGGGTGTCGTGCGTCGCGGCGCGATGGCGCGCCTGCTGCGCGAAAACGTCGTCATGTGGACCGGCGAACTCGATTCCTTGAAGCGCTTCAAGGACGACGTCAAGGACGTGCGCGCGGGCTTCGAGTGCGGCCTGTCGTTGAAGAACTTCGACGACATCAAGGAAGGCGATCAACTCGAGATCTTCGAGGTGCAGGAAGTCGCGCGGACGTTGTAGCGCTCCTGTCATTCCGACCAGCGCGGCGAGGAGGAATCTCATCTGCGTCCCATACCCGGGCGGATGGGATTGCTCTCTTCGTTCGGAATGACAAACATTGACGCGCGTCGCAGCCGACGCATACCCTGGTCCCTCGTTTGCATCGTCGTAGTCGCGACGGTGCTGCGGCTTGTCATCATCGATCGCGATGCGCTGTGGCTCGACGAGGGCTACTCGTGGTGGGACGCACGGCAGTCGTTCGCATCGCTGTGGTCGCTGGTCCCGCAATGCGATCCGCATCCGCCGCTCTACTTCGCGCTGCTGCATGGATGGATCGCGTTGTTCGGCGACGGCACGATCGCAATGCGTGCGCTCTCGGCGCTGCTCGGCATCGCGACAGTAGTCGTCGTCTATTTCGCGGGGCGTGAACTCGATGCCGCGCGCGCAGTGTCCGATGGATGCTCCGGCATCTTCGGCATCGCGAATCTCGCTGCGTTGCTGTTTGCGCTGACACCGTTCCAGATCTATTTCTCGATCGAGGCGCGGCCTTACGCGCTGCTGTGCTTCGGCGCCGCGCTGCTGACGCTGGGCAGTATCCAGGTCGTTCGTTCCGCCGGAAACGCGCAGCCGAGCGATGCAGTGACGCGAGACGAACCGTTTCGACATCGTTCGTTTTTCGGCCACGTATCACGAGGCGGCTGGTCGACTCTGGTGGTCGGCGCCGCAGTCGTCGTGTGGACCAACAACACCGCCGTGCTGCTGCTCGGCGCCGTGAGCGCGGCATTCATCGCCCTTTGGCTGTTCGATCGATCGCAGCGGCGGACCGTGGTTCCCTTGATCGCCGCCGGCGCCGTCGTCCTGCTGTCGTGGGCTCCCGATCTGCCCCTGCTCGTTTCGCAGATGCGCGAGGTCTCCGAAGATTTCTGGATTCTCCCGCCGACCCTGCAGGGCCTCACGTTCGAGTTGCATTATCTGATGGGGCTCGATTCGATCGGCGCGGTGTGGTGGATGGCGCTGGCGATGATCGGCGGCCTCGCATTGCTCTGGCGCCGCATCGGATGGCAGCTTGCGGTCATGGTGGGCGCGCTCGCGATTCTGCCGGTGGTCTTTAACGTCGCGATCGGCGCGGCGTTCAAGCCCATCCTGATCTCACGCGCGCTGATCGTCGCGACCCCGGCGATGGTGCTCGCGCTTGCCGCGGCCGTGGCCCTCGTCAAGCCGCGTGCGCTGCGCCTGTCCATCGCGGCAGGCATGATCGCGGCCCACGCGATTGCGACGGTTGCGCTGCTGCGCGCGGACCACGTCAAGGAACCGTGGAAGGCGGTCGTTGCGCGCCTCGCGACCCAGCCTCGAGACGCCACCATACTCGTCGTCCCGAACGAGATCGCATTGCCGCTCGCGCACGAAGCGAAGGCCGAGAATGTGAGGCTGAGCGTGCGCGGCGTGCCGGCTGATTTCCCCGCGACCGGGATGAAGGCGCGCTATCCGTCGGGTAAGTGCGCGCCCTCGGTCGTCGGTCTGAATCCGGGCCCGCTGATCGACAGTCTGCGTGAGGAGTCGGACGTGATTCTTCTGACCCGACGCAACAACACCTATGATCCCGATGAAGCGATCGTCGCCGCGCTGCGTTCCGCCGGATTCCGATTGCAGAGCGATGAAGTTTTCCAGCCCGGCGATTTACGTCTGATGCGCTTTTCGCCGACAGCGTCAGCGTCACGGGACAACCGAGCGAGACCATGATGAGCAGCAAACATTCCAAGGCGATTCCCAATCGCAACCTGCGTATCGCGTCGCAGATCTCACGCGACCTCGCGGAGCTGATTCCGCGCGAAGTGCGCGATCCGCGCGCGCTGTTGATCACGATCACCGACGTCGAACTGACGCCCGACTACGCGCACGCCAAGATATTTTTCACGACCCTGCGCGACGATGCCGAGGGCGCGCGCGAGGCGCTGCAGGCAAAGGCGGGATGGCTGCACAGCCTGCTGTTCAAGCGGCTGCAGATACACACCGTGCCGATGCTGCATTTCGTGCACGACACGTCGGTCAAGACCGGCGCGGAGCTGTCGCAACTGATAGACGCCGCCAACGCGACGCGCGCGGCCGACTGATGGTTGCGCGCGCGCCTTCGCGTGCATCCCACGCGCGAATCGCATGGCGCGCCGTGCATGGCGTATTGCTGATCGACAAGCCCGGCGGCATCACGTCGACCGCGGCGCTGGCGCGCGCGCGGCGCGCCTTGTGCGCCGAGAAGGGTGGTCACACCGGCACGCTCGATCCGATGGCGACAGGTCTCTTGCCGCTGTGCTTCGGCGAAGCGACCAAGTTCGCATCCGATCTGCTGGACGCCGACAAATCCTATGAAGCGACGATCCGCCTCGGTATCGTCACCGACACCGGCGACGCGGAAGGCCGCGTGCTCGAAGAGCGTGCGGTCGGCGTGACCCGCGAAGCCGTCGATCACGCGCTCGCGTTTTTTCGCGGCGCCATCGATCAAGTGCCTCCGATGCACTCGGCGTTGAAGCGCGATGGCAAGCCGCTCTACGATTACGCGCGGCGCGGCATCACCGTCGAGCGTGCAGCGCGTCGGGTCACGATCCATCGCCTCGAACTCATCGCGTTCGAGGGCATGTCGTTGTCGATCGCAGTCGATTGCTCCAAAGGCACCTACATTCGCGCGCTCGCCGAAGAGATCGGTGAGGCGCTCGGATGCGGGGGGCATCTGATCGCACTGCGCCGCGTGAGCTCGGGAGCGCTCACGGTTGGCGATGCCGTTACGCTCGAGGCGTTCGAGTCGCTTTCTCCTGTCGAGCGCATCGCAATGCTGCGACCGGTCGACACGCTGATTGCCAACCTGCCCGCGATCGAGCTCGACGATGACCTCGCGAGACGGTTCGTCGAAGGTCAGCGATTGGTGTGGCCCGATGTTTCGTACCGGGGCCGAGTGCGCGTCTATCGTGCGGCAAACGCGGCGACCTGCGAGCGAGCGACATTGCTGGGCACGGCGCTCGTAGGCTTCGACGATCGTCTGGCTCCGGTCAGGCTCATGGCGCAGATCACCATGCAGACCACCACGCCGTCATAGTTTCAACATGCGGAACGCATATAAGGGTGTCTGACGCGCCACCCACTGCTATAATCACAGGTTGCCCAAGAAGTGAATTTACCGAACTCGATTCGCCGCGGGACTTGCCGCTTGCGCCAACCCATATCCTTGAATTTGCGAGCCCGTCATGCGCGGCACCGATAACACCCGTTCCCTTCGCAACATCGCCATCATCGCGCACGTCGATCACGGCAAGACCACGCTGGTCGATCAGTTGCTCCGACAGTCCGGCACGTTCCGCGAAAACCAGCACGTCGCCGAACGCGTCATGGATTCGAACGATCTCGAAAAGGAACGCGGCATCACGATTCTCGCGAAGAACTGCGCAGTCGAATATGAAGGCACGCACATCAACATCGTCGACACGCCCGGACACGCCGACTTCGGCGGCGAGGTCGAGCGCGTCCTGTCGATGGTCGACGGCGTGCTGCTGCTGGTCGATGCGGTCGAAGGCCCGATGCCGCAGACGCGCTTCGTCACGAGGAAGGCGCTTGCGCAGGGATTGAAGCCGATCGTCGTCGTCAACAAGATCGATCGCCCGGGCGCGCGTCCCGACTACGCCATCAACGCGACCTTCGATCTTTTCGACAAGCTGGGCGCTACCGAAGACCAGCTCGACTTCCCGGTGGTGTACGCGTCGGCGCTGAACGGCTACGCGTTCACCGACATGAAGGACATGCCGACGTCGGCGCCGAATGGAACGACAGCGGCGACGACGGCAGCGAACGCGACTCCGCATCAGGGCGAGACGATCGCGCATGCCGAAGGCGGCGATGCCGGACGCAACATGCGCCCGCTGTTCGATGCCATTCTCGCGCACGTGCCGGTGCGTGACGACAACTCGGACGGACCCTTGCAATTGCAGATTTCGTCGCTCGATTATTCGAGCTACGTAGGCAAGATCGGCATCGGCCGGATCAATCGCGGTCGCGTCAGGCCGCTGCAGGACGTGGTCGTGATGAACGGTCCCGGGTCCACGCCGATCAAGGCGCGCATCAATCAGGTACTGACCTTTCACGGTCTCGATCGCACGATTACCGACGAAGCGGTGGCCGGCGATATCGTGTTGATCAACGGCATCGACGAGCTCGGTATCGGCAGCACCATCTGCCAGCCCGACGCGCCCGATGCCTTGCCGCTGTTGCGCGTCGACGAGCCGACCCTGACGATGAATTTCTGCGTCAACACGTCGCCGCTTGCGGGGCGTGAAGGCAAGTTCATCACGAGCCGTCAGATTCGCGAACGGCTGCAGCGCGAGCTCAAGGCCAACGTTGCGCTGCGCGTTGCGGACACCGGCGACGAGACCATCTTCGAAGTGTCGGGCCGCGGCGAATTGCATCTGACCATCCTCGTGGAGACCATGAGGCGCGAAGGGTTCGAGCTCGCCGTGTCGCGACCGAGGGTCGTGTTGAAAGACGTCGACGGCGTCAAGCACGAGCCGTTCGAGCTCCTGACGGTCGACGTCGAAGAGGTCAATCAGGGCGCGGTCATGGAGGAGTTGGGGCGTCGCCGCGGCGACCTCTCCGACATGCAGTCCGACGCCAAAGGCCGCGTGCGTCTCGAGTACCGCATTCCGGCGCGCGGCCTGATTGGCTTCCAGGGCGAGTTCATGACGCTCACGCGCGGCACCGGTCTGATGAGCCACATCTTCGACGATTACGCGCCGATCAAGGGAGGCGAGATGGCCGAGCGCCGCAACGGCGTGCTGATCAGCCAGGAGGATGGCGAGGCGGTCGCCTACGCGTTGTGGAAACTCCAGGATCGCGGCCGCATGTTCACCGTCCCGGGCGACCCGGTTTACGAAGGAATGATCATCGGCATCCACTCGCGCGACAACGATCTCGTGGTCAATCCCATCAAGGGCAAGCAACTCACCAACGTGCGTGCCTCCGGCACCGACGAAGCGGTGCGCCTCGTGCCGCCGATTCAGATGACGCTCGAATACGCCGTCGAATTCATCGCCGACGACGAACTCGTCGAGATCACGCCGCAGAGCATTCGCCTGCGCAAGCGCTACCTCAAGGAACACGAGCGCAAGAAGGCCATGCGCGAAGCCGCGTAAGGCAAGGCGGCCCGGCGCGCGAGCTGGGGCAGGCCGCGCCTATTGCGCGCGGCTTCGCTTCTTCGACACGTAACGCTGATATACAGCCGACGCGATGAACGCGAGCCCCGCAACGATCGCCCAGACGACAGTCGAGTCCGCGCTGTGCATGAAGGCCGCGTACGCGACGCCGGCGAGCGCATAGAGTCCCAGCAGAAACAGCACCGCGCTGACAGGGTGGATGCGGGTTTTTTCGAAGCGGACCATGATGTCGTTGATTGTGCCGATAGAGCCGGAGCCGCGCATTATCGCTCGCGCATCTATTTGGCCGTATGCCTCTTCGCGGAGTAAACTGAACAAATGTTCACTATTCGATTCGTCTCGCCGCTGGCGCTCGCGCTGAAGTCGGCGATCGCGATTGCGCTGGTCACGGCTGCGAGCCTGGTGTGGGGTGCGCCACGATTGTCAGTCGCCGCACCGAACATCAACGCCGCGGACAGGCAGGCGGTCGAGAAGGTGATTCGCGATCAACTCGACGCCTTCGGTCGCGACGACGCCGGCCGCGCCTTTGGGCATGCAAGCTCCGACATCCAGCGCATGTTCGGCACGCCGGACAATTTCATGCGCATGGTTCGCAACAACTATGCGCCGGTGTATCGCGCTGGCTCGGTGCGCTTCACCCGTCTGGACGCGATCGATGGGCAATGGGTGCAGACGGTTCAACTGGTCGACGGCGAGGGACGTGTGTGGCGCGCGCTGTTCACGATGAAGAGGCAACCCGACAAGCAATGGAAGGTCGGCGGCTGCCAGCTGGTGGCCACGGACGCGATCACGACCTGACGATGCAAGAACGTTCGTTCGAGAGGCAGGCAGAGGAAAGCGCGTCGATCGATGAGTCGATGGTGCGCCCGCTGGTTTTTCGCCCGCTTGCGCAGAAGGGGCGAGGCGCCATCGCCAATGTGCGCGGACGCTACCAGGTCGACGAGCGCGAGGCCTTCGACGACGGATGGGACGGGCTCCAGATCGCCATCGAGGAAGCGGAAGGCGCAGCGCCGCTCAAGACCACAGTCACCGTAGAGCGCGCAAGAAGCATCCTCTCGAGGAACGACTCGCCCGACATTCCCTTCCGGCTGTCGCTCAATCCCTACCGCGGATGCGAGCATGGTTGCATCTATTGCTTCGCGAGGCCGACGCACAGCTATCTGGGTCTCTCGCCCGGTCTCGATTTCGAATCGAAACTGTTCGCGAAGGTCAACGCGGCCGAGTTGTTGCGCCGCGAACTGGCGAAGAATTCGTACACACCCGACGTGATCGCAGTCGGCGTCAACACCGATGCGTATCAACCGATCGAGCGCGAGTTGAGGATCACGCGCGCGGTGCTCGAGGTGTTGCACGAGACCCGCAGTCCTTTCGGCCTGATCACCAAGTCGTCGTTGATCGAGCGCGATCTCGATCTGCTCGCGCCGCTTGCGCGGGATCACCTTGCGCGCGCATCGATCACGATCACGACGCTCGATCACGAGTTGTCGAGAAAGCTCGAGCCGCGCGCCGCCAGTCCTGCCAGACGTCTGCGCACTGTCCGAACGCTTGCCGACGCGGGAGTGCCGGTGTCGGTCAACGTGTCGCCGGTGATCCCGTTCATCACCGACGGAGAGATGGAACACATCGTCGCGGCGGCCGCCGATGCAGGTGCGCACAGCGCGCATTTCATCATCCTCAGGCTGCCTTGGGAACTCAAGGAAGTTTTTCAGCAATGGCTGCGTGCCCACTTCCCGTTGCGCGCCGAGCGCGTGATGAACCGCATTCACGATTTGCGTGGCGGCAAGGACTACGATTCGCGCTTCGGCAAGCGCATGACGGGTGAAGGCATCTGGGCCGAGTTGTTCGCGCAGCGCTTTCGCGCGGCGTGCGCGAGACACGGGCTCAATCGCGAACGCAAGACCTTCGACACCACCCGATTCATCAGGCCGCTGTCGACCCAACCGGCCTCGCCGCAGCAGCGGCTGTTCGAGTAGGGCCCCAGAGTTACGCCCAAGCCGCGCCCAAGCCGCGCCCAAGCCGTGCCCAAGCCGCGCCCAAGCCGCGCCCAAGCCGCGCCGGTCTCGCGTCAGACGATATGCAGGATCGCCAGTTGCGACACAAAACTCTCCCCCGCTCCGAAGTAGCGACCCAGGGCGAACGAGATTAGCGTCATGAAGAGGACCATGCTTCCGAACAAGGTCAGCGCGGCAACGATGATCACGAGCCACCCGGAATGATTGGTCGTCGATGACTCGGCGTTCCATTTTGCATCCCACTTTTGATCGGGCGTCAGCGCAAAGCGCAGGGCTTCGATGAATCCGGCAAACGTCGGAACAAGCGTCCAGGCGAACAGCGGATACAGCCACGGCCACAGGCGCCTCGCGCCAATCAGGTAGAAGCGGTGCAGTCCCAGGCTTCCGCCGAGCGAGGCGAGCAGCGTCGCTGTCGTCTTGTTCTTGAAGCCCATGATCATTCGTGAGTCATCGACGAATCGTTCGTGATGCGCGGCAGAGCGCCTCTTGAATCGGGCACGATCTCGAATGCGAGGAATTGCGTCACCTGACCCGGATTGAAGTTGTCATCGGACACCAAGATCAGCGTCCGATGTCCGTTGGAGAGCGTGGGGCCGAAGCATAGTCCTTCGAGGTTGTCGATCGCGATGCCGAGCGTGTCGAGGTCCAGCACGAGGCGTTTTTCCATCGGCACGAAGTCGAGGCGGCCGCCGGAATCCGGCGCGAGCGATTCGATCGTCCTGATGTCGCTGGCATGACTCGCGTCGGCTTGGTAGAGGCGCACGCGCCATCCGAGCCCGAGGATGAAAGCGCGCTCGAGCACTAGGAAGCGAGTCGCATCGATCGCGAGAATTTCCGACACGCCGTTGACGGCATATGCGATGGTCCATGCGCTTTCGGCGGGGATGGGATCGATCGGATAGGCGAGTTGCACCGCGAGCGACCCGAAGCTTCGCGAGGGCATGCGATCGTGGCGCGAGAACCTCGACCAGGCGCCGCGGTCTCGCGTCGGCATCGGCCCGTCCTGAATCAGCGGCCCTTCCATCGCGACCCACAGCGATTGCGTATCGACCGCTAGCGTCGCCCCTTCGAAAACGCGGTTGTCCCGCGGACCGCGGGCCTGGGCGCTGATGCGGAACATCGGATCGAGCGGGATCTCACCGAGATAGCGGCCATCGAGCGCGGATTGCCGGATGAACGGATCGATCAATCTCGGGCCGCCGCGGCGCTTTCGCGGCGTGCGTTCGCCTTCGCTGGTCCACCACAGCGAACGCGTGCCGCGATCGAAACGGATCGCCTCGGCATCGGCCGCATCGTCGCTTCCGTGGGGAGGGTAGGGCGTGTTGTCGGGTCGCATCAGCGTGACGACGGTCTGAAGCGCCACATCCGCGAATGCGTGTTCGTCGATCTTCAGGCGCGCGGTGTAGAAGCGCGTCGGCGAAAACACCGAGCGATCGTCGCTGATCAGGTAATACAGATCCGACGCCGGGTCATAGTCGATGCCCGATAGACCACCGACGATCGTCCCACCGAAGGCAAGACGGTGATCCAGCCGTCGTTCGCCGATCAGGCGGAGCGTGAAGTCCGGCAGCGGCGCCGACGCGATCGAGGTTGGCGCTGACTGTCGATCGGGAATCGTTGCGCAGCCCGAGAGCAGACTGCCATAGATGCACAGAAAGAGAGCGATCGGGCGCCGCTCGCGCCGAGAGAACATCAACCGCTTGTGCGCAAGCGCCAGTCTCGCTGCAAATTTCATTACCCGCGTCATTCCCCACGTCATTGCGGCGCGTAGCGAATCCGATAGATGGCGCCGGCGAGATCGTCCGAAACCAGCAACGAACCATCGGGGAGCGGCAGCACATCGGCCGGACGCCCCCATACCGATTCGTCTTTGCGCAACCAGCCTTCGGCGAAGACGTCCTGCCTGACAACTTTGTTCGAGCTATCGACGGTCACGAACATCACGCGATAACCAATTTTCGTCGAGCGATTCCAGGAGCCGTGTTCGGCGATGAAGATGCCATTGCGAAAGCGCGCGGGGAAAGGCTCGCGAGCCCCATCGGGCGGCGAATAGAAGCGCATGCCGAGCGCGGCCACATGTGCGCCGAGTTTGGCGCTCGGAGGGGTGAATTGCGAACACGACCGTTTGCTTCCCAATTCGGGATCGGGAAGGTCTCCCTGATGGCAATAAGGAAAGCCGAAATGCAATGGAGCTGTGGCCCCTGCCGGCACATGATTCAATTCATCCGCTGGAATATCGTCACCCAGCCCATCGCGTCCATTGTCGGTGAACCAGAGCGAACCATCGACGGGACTCCAATCGAAACCGACCGTATTGCGAATTCCTTTGGCGATGACCGTTTGTCCGCCGCCATCGGCGTCGATTCTCTGAATGTTGTAATACCGACTTTCATCCCGCTCGCAGACATTGCACGGCGCCCCGACCGGCACATATAAATTTCCGTCCGGCCCGAACGCAATGAATTTTGCGCCGTGATGCGTTTCGACGGGGAAACCACTGGTGACGACCGACGGTGCGGAACCAGGTTCGAGCCGATCGTCGACGTGATCGATGCGCAGGATGCGCGACACGGCCGATATGTAGAGCGAGCCGCCGCGATACGCGACGCCAATAGGCGTCTGCAACCCTGAGGCGACGGCTTTGACATCGGCGGCGCGGCTTTGATCGAGAGTCACCGCATAGACTTTTCCGGCGCCTGTGCTTCCGACAAACAGAATGCCTCGTCCCGCCCGGAAGCGGCCCAGCGCCATCTCGCGCGCATCGGGCGCCCGATCGGTCAAGACCTCGATATGAAAACCTGGCGGCAACCGGATGCTCGCGATATCCACTGCGGCGCGCGTCAACGGAGCGACGCCCGCAATGAAAAGACCCAACGCGGCGAGCAGTATTCGACAATTCATATTCGATCGATTCATTCTGCCAAACTCCATCGATATTCAAACGCGGTCTTTTTTACGCCCGTACATTAAGTGCTACTCCTACAAGTCAATAAGATAATGGGGAGGTGGGAACATGACGCTCATAGTCTGTCTTACAAGCGAGGCAATTGATTGGACACATGGCGGGTGTCGGGATTCTTTTCAGTCCCGGGGACTCAAAGGTTTAAACATAATCCAGGAATCCAATGGGCTCAACGCGTTGGCGATACTGGTCCGCAATTTGCTTGAGCGATTGAGGTGAATTAATCTCTATACGGAGCAATCAATGAGCAAGATTCTACAACTGAGTGCCGCGACATTGCTGTTGATGCATGGAATGGCGAACGCGGGACTGATTCAAGCCGGGGGCACCGCAGCCGGATCGAACGGACGCATGACCTCTCGCGAAGGCGCGTGCACGGTGGATTTCAACGCCGGCAGTACTGCAAACGGCTGCATGGCTACCTATTCGACAGATGCGGCCGGCTTGTTCTCACTCGGCGCAAACAGCGTCGCATTCGGAAGTGCCCCCACCCACGCCGCGCCGGTGGCAGATACGTCAGGCTATCTTGCCGTCGGAACCAGCGACGGCACGCCGGTGTATGTGAATCTCTCGATGCCGGCCAACTATTTCGGATTCTATGCAGGCTCTCTGGACAGCTATAACCTCGTCGAGTTCTTCATGGATGGCGTTCTGGTCGATTCATTCGACGGCGCTCAAATCAACGCGGTGGCCTTTCCCGGGCACCCGACTACCGGAAATCAGGCCGAGGCCCAATATGTCGATTATTTTCCGGGAGTATTTTCAGAAGGGCACTTCGCGCCTGCGCTCTTCAATCGAATCAGGATTTCGAGCGCCGGTAATTCATTTGAAACCGACAATCACGCTTTCGGCCTGCTCGCTATCAGCGTGCCGGAGCCGGGATCGCTTTCGCTATTCGGATTGGGCGCGCTCTGTATTTTTTCGTTATTGCGGCGAAGGAATCTGAATCGCATCTGACCCACAGGATCAAAAGCGCGTATAAAGATTTCTGTTGGCATGCGATAAAAAAGGCCGCCTTCCGAGAGCGGCCTTTTCTTTGGTGCGACCAGTTCCTGTTGCGCGCGAATTGCTGGTTGATTCAAGCGTCGCCCGATTCGGTTCTGCTCAAAGCGTCGCCAGCAACTCCTTCGATTCCTTTGCCTCCGCGCTGTTCGGCGCGGCCTTGACCAGCGATTGGAGCGTCGCGCGCGCGGCATCCTTGCGCCCGTCCTTGATCTGCGCCTTCGCGAGATGAAGCGCGATGTCGCGCTGCGCCGGGGCGACCGAGCTTGCCTTCTCGAGCAACTCGACGCCGCGCTTGGTCTGACCCTGCTCGACCAGCATCCACCCGAGCGTGTCGCCGACCATGGGATTGGTCGGGGCAAGCGTGTTGGCTTTTTCAGCGATGCCCAACGCTTGCGGATCCTTCTGCTGCCAGAGCGCCCAGGCCAGATTGTTGAGCAGTATCGGGTCGTTGGGCTGCACCTCGAGAACTCCCCGATAGTCCTGGACGGCGCGAGCGTATTCCTTGGAACGCAATGCAACGTCCGCGTCGAAGAGGCGCACCGTGACGTCCTTTGGACGGGTTCTCAACCAGTCGGCGATGAAGGCGTCGGCCTCGGGCCGCTTGCCTGCGAGCGCCATTGACGAATAAGACTTGATCACCAGGTTGGAAGTCGGCGCCTGCGCGAGAAGCTTGCGGTACGTTACCGCGGCATCGGCGTATTGCTTCATCGCGAATTTGACATCGCCATCCAGCTCGGGGATGGCGGGTGATTTCGGCGACTGCTGCTTGATGTTCGCCATCAATCGCACAGCCTCGTCGTTCTTGCCCGCGCGGATCATCGAACCGACCATCGCCGTCTGCGCGTCGATCGAATCGGGCTTGAGCTTGAGCGCAGCGCCAAACGATTGAAGCGCGGCTTCGCTTTGTCCTGCGCTCAATTGCGCCTGACCGAGCTTGATCTGGTAGTCGACCGACTCGGGGTTGAGGCCGGCCAGTTTCCGATAGGCTGCAACCGCCTGATCGGCACTGCCCGTCTGCAACATCAGTTGGCCGACCAGGTCCAGATAGCGCGGATTGTTGGGCGCTCCGGCCAGGCCATCCTGCGCAATGCTCAGGGCCTGCTTGGGATCGCCCTTGCTGACGTGAAAGGCGGCCAAGGCGGCGACTGCCTGCTCCGAAGCAGGGTTGGCGCGCTTGGCTTCCTTCAGAATGCCCAGAACCGTGTCGCTGCTCGCACCGGCATTGCTCTCCAGTTGCGCCAGTCCGAGCAGGCCGGACAGATTGGCGGGCTCTTTCGCCAACAGATTCTTGTAGCGTTGACGCGCGCCGTCGACATTCTTGTCACGCAGATCGAGCCCGGCCAGATTCGCGACCGCGGGGAAATAGGTGGGCTGCAATTGCAACGCCTTCTCAAGCGCCTTGCGCGCGGCGGGGATGTCATTCTTCCCGATGTCGATCGCGGCGCGCAGGTTGTAGGTGAGGGGATTGTCGGGCTGTCGCTTCTCGAGCGTCTTCCAGGCGGTCAGCGCCTGATCGAATTGACGCCGTTGCACATGGGCGAGAACCAGGGCGATATCCGGATTCGGATTGCTGGTCGAAACCTTGGAAGCCGCTTCGAGTTCCGCAAATCCCGCCGCCGTGTCCCCGCGCGCGAACGAAACCGCCGCGCCTTGCGTTCTCACATTGACGTCGTTCGGGTTGAGCTTGGCGGCCTGCTCGAACGACTGCGAGGCGGCCTTGAAGTCGCCCTTCATCAGCGCGACTTCGCCGGCCAGACTGACGAGAACGGCGTCGTTGGGTGCGGCCGTGAGCGCAGGTTGCAGAATTTCATCGGCCTTCTGCGGTTGGCGCTGACGAAGATACAGGCTGGTCAGCAGCTTGCGCCCGTAGATATTGTTGGGCGTGATCTTCAGCGCGTCGCGCAAATGTTGTTCGGCCTGGGCGGGCTGATTCATCGAGGTTGCGATGGCGCCGGCGAGGAGTTGAGCGGCCCCGTTGTTCGGCATCGAAGTCAACGACAGCGCGATCGCATCGTTGGCTCTGGTCAAGTCCTTCTTGTTGAACGCGATCAGTGCGTCCAGATAATTCACGCCCGGATGACGCGGCGATAGTTTCTTCAGCTCGTCGACTTGCAACTGGGCGAGATCCGGTTGACCGTCACCGATGTAGGCGCCCGCCAGGTTGAGTCGCGCGATGAAGTTGCGCGGGTTCTGCTTGATGGCTCCCTCATAAGACGTGATCGCTTCCTTGGTCGCGCCTTGTGCCCGAGCGATATCGCCCTTGAGCAGCATGCCCTCGACCTGTTTCGGATCTTTCGAGAGCACCTGCGCGACCTCTATGCCGGCGCCGGCCAGATCGCCGCGCGCGGCCTTGACGCGCGCTTCGCCCAGTACCGCGGCCGGATAGTCGGCAACGAATCTCTTGGCTAATGCGAATGCCGTCATCGCCTCGTCAGGCTTGCCCATGCCGAATTGGGCGACGCCCAGCAAGGTCTGCAATTCGGCGTTCGCGGCCGGCGCCTTCACTGCCGCCACGGGAACCTGCTTGACAACCTTTTCCAACAGCCCCTGCAGCAACTGGCTCTTCACCAGCAGGGGGATCGTCAGATCGGGATCGTATTTCTGATCGTAGGCCTTCTGCAGCTCGATCTCGGCGCTCTTCGGATCGCCTTGCTCGAGAAGTTCGCGGCCCAGCAGGTATCGCGCCTCGGGTGATTGCGAGTTCCCCTGCAACGAGTTCTTGAGCTCGATGACGGCGCCGCGATGATCGTTCTTCGCGCTCAACTCCTTCGCGCGCGCCAGATGATCCTGCGCCGTATCACGGCCGCATGAGGTCAGAAGGACGCTCGCCATCGCACACGCCACGAACTTCAGACGTTTGCCACCTTGTTGCTGATTCATCGTTGCTGTTCTCCGGGGAACTGGCTGCGGGGGCGCTGACGCGCCCCGAATGGCAAAAAGAAAATGCTTCGCTTCTCAATAATTGACACTTCAACGAATGCCGAAGCGACGCATCAGGTCGTACAGCGTCGGTCGGCTGACGCCCAGCATTTCAGCGGCGCGCGCGATGTTGCCCTCGACTTTGCCGAGCACCTGCATGACGGCGCCGCGTTCGGCATCGTCGCGCACCTGACGCAGGTTGAAGATCCTGGGCTCGACGACTTCGACATCGAGTCCGAGATCGTCGACCGAAATGAATTGACCGTCGGCCATGATCACGGCGCGCTTCATGCAGTTCTCGATTTCGCGGACATTGCCCGGCCATGGATAGCCGTCGATCGCCGCGAGTGCGTCATCGGACAGCATCGCCGGCTTCTTGTTGTGCGCCTGACCGAAGCGTTGTGCAAAGGCGCGAGCGAGGAGCGACGCATCGCCGTGACGCTGCCGCAGCGGCGGAATGTCGATGACGATTTCCGAGAGCCGATAGAACAGGTCTTCGCGGAACCGTCCCGCCTTCATCAGTTCCTTCAGATTCTGATGGGTTGCACAAACGATGCGCACATCGACCGGGATTTCCTCGCGGCCGCCGACGCGCTCGATCACGCGTTCCTGCAGGAATCGCAGCAGCTTGGCTTGCAGGGCGCCGGGCAGATCGCCGACTTCATCGAGAAAGAGGGTGCCGCCGTCGGCGTATTCGATCTTGCCCCGGGTCTGCTTGGCCGCCCCTGTGAAGGCGCCGCGTTCGTATCCGAACAGTTCGCTCTCTAGCAGGTTCTCGGGGATCGCCGCGCAATTGAGCGCCACGAAGCGCTTCTCGCGGCGGCCCGACAAATCGTGCAGGCCGCGCGCGAGCAATTCCTTGCCGGTGCCGCTTTCGCCGAGCAACAGCACCGATACGTCCGAAGGAGCAAGGCGCTCGATGTTGCGGCAGGTGCGCAGCATCGCAGCGTCGCGCGTCAGAAGTCCGGCCAGCGGCAATTGCATGCTCACGCTTTGAAGCAGGCGGTTCTCGCGCTGCAGGCCGGCAAGGCGGAAAGCCCGCTCGATGACGAGCATCAGCAGGTCGGGTTCGAAGGGTTTGGTATAAAAATCGTAGGCGCCCAGACCGATCGCCTTGACCGCGTTGGTGCGATCGTTCTGTCCGGTGATCATGATGATCTTGGTGTCGGGCGCGGCGGAAAGCATTTCCGCGAGCAGCGCGAATCCTTCGGAGGTATTGTCGGGATCGGGCGGCAGACCGAGATCCATGGTCACCACCGCCGGCTCGTGGCGTCTCAACTGCGCCATCGCGGAACTGCGATCTTCCGCGACGATGACCTCGTATTGGTCGAAGCTCCAGCGCATCTGTTTCTGGATGCCCGGATCGTCTTCGACGACCAGCAGCGTCGGCTTGACGTCGGGCTCTTTCACTTTGGGGAGTGCGCTCGAGGACTCCACTGCGATTGCATTGTTCATTCAGTGCTCCAGGGTCAGGCGATGGCTGCAGGCCTGAGCAGGGGCAGCGAGATTGAAAAGCGGGTGCCTTCGGTTTCGCGGCTTTCGACGTCGAGCCGGCCGCCCAATTCGCGTATGTACTCGCGGCTCTCGTAGATGCCGATACCCATCCCGTTTTTTTTTGTCGACTCGAAGGGTTTGAACAAACGCGAACGGATGAAGTCTTCGCTCATTCCGACGCCGGTGTCCTGAACTTCGATTATTGCAGACTCGTCTTTGGCTCGAACCCGAACTTCGATGCAGCCGTTGGCCGGCGTCGCTTCGGCGGCGTTCTGGAGCAGGTGGCCGACCACCCGGTCAAGGCGTTCGCGATGTGCGAGCGTGCGGATCCCGGGTGCGTCGACGAGCACGGTGGGACGCGGCACCAGCGGCGATTTGGCCCGCAGCGCCGACAACACCACGTCCTGCAGGTCGACCGGCGTCGGTTCGTCCGCGGGCGTGGCGCCGGCGCGCAACTGCATCAACAGGCGCTTCATCTTGTCGACCGCGTTGTTGACCGTGTCGAGCATGTCGTCTTGAAACTCGGGATTGTCCCGATGCCTCGCGGCGTTGGTCATCAGGAGCGACAACTGTGCGACCAGATTCTTCAGGTCGTGCACGACGAAGGCCGACAGGCGATTGAAGGACTCGAACTGGCGAGCGACCAGCAGCGCGCGGTTCGCATGAAGCTGGGCCAATATGCTGGCCACCTGTCGACCCGCGGTTTTCAGCAGATCGTTGACTTCCCAGTTGATGTTGATCTTGGTGCGCGCTGGCAGCAGGACCATGAAGCCGAACAGGCTGTCGTGAAGCATCAGTGGGATGACGAGCCACGCGTCTTCGTCGCTGCTGAGCCAGTCGGGCAGATGCAGCGCGCCGTAGATCGGGCGCGTCGCGCGATATTCGTCAAGGTTGATCACCCATTCCTTCTCTTGGAGAAAGGTCGCGAGCGCGCCGTCTTCAGGCTCGATTCCATCGAGCGTCGCGGCCTGCCAATGGGCGATCCGTTGGTAGCGCGGCGCATCCTGCTTGACCCACAGTCCGCCGCCACGGGCCTCGACCAGGCTCGCGATCGCACGCACCGCCCGTTCGCCGAAGCTATCCTCGTGGCCTTCTTCGGTCAGCTCGCGCGTGATGCGCAGCCACTCTTCGCGGTAGTCGTAGCGATAGCTGAAGAAGTTCTTGTTGATGAAGACTTTCAGGCGCGCACGAATCGATCCCGACACGACGATCAGACCGAGCCCGATCAGTCCGGCGAAGACCACGGTGGTCTGCAGAACGCCGCCCCAGGTGCCCCCGAAGAAGCGGATGTAATAGCCGGCCGCCGAGACCATCAACAGATAGGCGCCCGCGCTCAGGAGGGCGGTGGACTGAAACACCATGCGCCGCGAGACTGCGATGTCGAGCGACCATTGCGGATTGCGCGCGGCCGAGACTGCGATCAGCGGAATGATCAACACGTTGATGAAGCCTCGCGCAGCCCACAGTTCGACATCGACCTGGCGAAACAACATCGCGTCGGCGAACGCGGCGAGGTCATAGGCGAACAGCCCGCCGACGCCGAGGCAGAAGAACTTGATGCTCCATCGATCGTCGAGACCCGTTCCGCGGTAGACCTGTTCGATGAGCATCAAGGCGACGATCGAAACGAGCACGCGTGAGCCGAAGTAGGTCGATGCCGTCACCAGCGGAAGCGACATCAGCCGCGCCGCTTCGATCACGAAGCTGGCCGAGACGATTGCCAGACCGACCCAGAGCAAAGGCGGAATGCGTTTGGCGAGCGCAAGGGCGCCCGAAGCGGGCGTTGCACTCTGCACGCCGGTCGGTCCGCACAGCAGAACGCCGATGAACGCGAGCCAGCTCGCATTTCGCAAGACCTCCAGAACGCTCGCGAGACTGCGCGCGAAGGCGACGTCGGAGATGCTTGCAGCGACAGTTGCGGCCCACAGCATGCTGATCAGCGCCGCGATCGCGAGCACGACGCCCGAGAGCGCGCGCAGATTGCGCCCGCGCCACGAGACGAACAGCAGCGTCGCAAGCAATGCGTAGCCAGCCGATGCCGCCGAGTAGCCCCAGAATCCCCACTCGGCAATGGTTTGAATGGTGGCTTTGTCCACGGCTGTCTAGCGCGCGCCCTTGCCCCACAGGACCACTTCGACCGTCTCGACGAGAATCAGGAGGTCGAGAAACAGCGTGTGGTTCTTGACGTAGTAGAGGTCGTATTGAAGTTTTTGCGAGGCGTCCTGCAGCGAAGCGCCATACGGATAGCGAACCTGCGCCCAACCCGTGATGCCGGGCTTCACGCTATGTCTGGCGGCATAGAAAGGGATTTCCTGCACCAGCTGGCGAACGAAAAAAGGCCGCTCCGGACGCGGGCCGACGAAACTCATTTCGCCGCGCAGGACGTTGATGACCTGCGGCAATTCGTCGATGCGCGTGCGACGGATGAAACGTCCGATGCGCGTGATGCGATCGTCGTTGGAGATCGCCCATTTCGGTTTTCCATCCAGCTCGGCATCGTGGCGCATGCTGCGGAACTTGAGGATTTCGAACACGCGCCCACCCTGGCCGACGCGTTCCTGGCGATAGAAAATCGGCCCTCCGCCCTCGAGGCGAATCAGCATTGCGGTGAGGATGATCACGGGCAACGCGACCAGCAACAGCAGGCCGCTGACGATCACATCGAACAGGCGCTTGACGGTCTCGCGAATCAGCCCCTGTCGGCAGCCTTCGCCGAACACCAGCCAGCTCGCCTTGAGGCTGTCGAGGCGGATCTGGCCGAGCTCGCGTTCGAAGAACGATTGCAGGTCGGTGATCTGCACGCCGCGCAATTTGCAGTCGAGAAGCTGACTGACCGGCAGCGCTCCGCCACGCTGCTCGCGCATCGCGATGATGATTTCGTGGACGCCGAATTGATTGGCCGCTTCGCTGACCGACATCGTGATCGGAAGAATGTTGACCCCCGATACCGCGACGTCGGCGGTCGTCAGCGGATGGACTCCCACGACTTCGATCGCATCGCGATGGCCCTTTCGTGAAACCAGTTCGAGGATCGCACGCGCCTGTTCGCCGGCGCCGAGAATCAATACTCTCTTCTTGATGAGACCGAACGCGGTCCATTGAAAGAACACCGTGCGAACGATCAGGATCGCGCCGAACGCGAAGGCCGCGGTGTACGCGAAGACGCCGCGGCCGATGTAGGTATTGGGGAACAGATAAAAGACCACGCTCATCAGCGCGCTGCCCGCGGCGAATGCAATGATCGTCCGGTTGAGGATGGCGATGAACGATTCCGGAGGCTCGTCCTGATAGAGACCGAGCGCGGCCATCACCACGATCATGAAGAATGCGAACAGGATCGCTTCGGGCATGAACAGCGCTTCGACGCTGAACACGACCGGAGAAAAGCGCACGGCGATGCCCGCGAAGCTTGCCGCGAGCAGAAGCGCGCCCTCGATCAGCATCAGCAACACGATGCGAATCGAAATGTAATGACTGAATACGCGGATCATCGAAACATCCAGTTAGGCAGTGCGCGGCGTCGCCTGAAGCGGAGCGTTGCGGGGATGTCCGCAATGCTCGACGCGAATGCGCTGGCAATGGCGTACAAGAAGCGTGCCTGATGGTTCACCCTCGAGCGCTTGGGTAGTGCCGCCGCCCGGCCCACGTCTTTGAATCCTGCTTCCGAATCCGGATTCAAGATTGTCGCCAACCCCTCGACGGGGCTGATGGCTTCGCCGCGACGCGCATTTTCGGGGTGGAACTGTCAAAAAACGTCAGTAAATGACGCGCATCATCCAGAAACTCCGGGTGCGTTCTGCGGGTCCCGACGCGATGTTTGGCAGCCAGTCCCGATTGGAATCCGGATGTATTCCTTAGACGGCACGCTTGAAGGATGTGAAATATACGGCCCGCAATTGACGAGCGTGCGTCTGGTGTGAACGGGCGTGCCCGCAAGAAAATCACGGCATCGCGCCAGTATCTTCGGCACACCGGCCCGGGCGTTGCGGGCACCGGGAGACGCGCAACGCCGCGCACTCTGCGCGCGCCAGCCGATGCGGCGGGGCGGTTCAGGCAAGAGTCGGCACGCTTGTTGCTCGAACAAGGCCTTAGTCATGCGGTATCCGAAGCCGTTCGAAATTGTCCATCGCTGCATATCGCTTTGCTAGAATCGTCGCCCCGACCCTGGTCATCCACGCGAGCAGCAGACTCGCTCTCGATCCGAGGCGCAGCTTCCAGAAACTTCATCTTAAAAAGGGGAGAGTGGGCCATGCCGCACATCACTTCGTGCTCCGCGTTTTCATCAGGTCTTCGTCGTGCATCGCTGTTTCTGTTCACGGTCGTGCTCGGCATCGCGGCATCCGGTTGCGCGAGCAAATTCCCGCCCGCGCCCCAGCAGGCCCCGTCGAATGCCGACTACAGTTATCTGATCGGTCCGGGCGACAACCTCAACATCGTCATCTGGCGCAACCCGGAGCTTTCGACCAGTGTTCCGGTTCGGCCCGATGGGATGATCACCACGCCTCTGGTCGAAGATATCAAGGCGACCAACAGAACGCCGACGCAACTGGCACGCGAAGTCGAAAAGGCGCTGACGAAATATATTCAGGATCCGATCGTCACCATCATCGTGACCGGCTTCGTGGGGCCATACAGCGAACAGATTCGCATCGTCGGACAGGCAACCCGCCCACAGACTTTACCGTATCGCCAGAACATGTCGCTGCTCGATGTGATGATCGCGGTGGGAGGCGTCACCGACTTCGCGGCGGGCAATCGCGCGACGATTCTTCGCACGCGTGAAGGCAATAACCAGTACCGCGTGCGCTTGAACGACCTTCTGCAGAAGGGCGACGTCAGCGCCAATGTCGAGATGCGCCCCGGCGATGTGTTGATCATTCCCGAGACTTACTTCTAATGACCCGGATGGCCGGCGTCGCTGACAGCGGCCGGCCACTCACTGCCCTTCCGAACGTTTTCACGCGAGATATGCAATGAACGAGATCGTCGAACAATTTCGCCGCGTCGTACGCGACGTGTGGCTCCATCGTTGGATCGGCCTGATCGCGGCCTGGCTGATCGTGGTCGTCGGCGCGGTCGCGGTCTATCTGCTGCCCGATCAATACGAAGCCTCGGCGCGCGTGTATGTCGACACGCAATCGGTACTCAAGCCGTTGATGTCGGGCCTGACGGTCGAGCCCAATGTCGACCAGCAGATCGCGATGATGAGCCGCACGCTGATCAGCAGGCCGAACATCGAGAAAGTGGTCGGCATGTCGGACCTGAACCTGCTGGCGAAAACCAGCGATCAGACCGAGGCGCAGATCGACTATCTCACGCGTGCGATCGAAATGCGCAGCAGCGGCGGCATCAATCTCTACACGATCGCGTTTCGCAATTCGAATCCCGATTCGGCGCGCAAGGTCGTGCAGTCGCTGCTCACGATTTTCGTCGAGTCGAACCTCGGCAACAAGCGCAAGGACTCCGACACGGCGCGCCGCTTCATCGACGACCAGATCAAGTCGTACGAGCAGAAGCTGACCCAGGCCGAAAACGCGCTCAAGGAATTCAAGATCAATAACATGGCGACGATGGCCGGCAAGGACTACTTCACGCGGATGACCGATGCGGCGAGCGAACTTTCTGCCGCGCGTTTGCAGTTGGAGGAAGCCGAGAATGGACGCGCTGCGATGCGCCGCCAGTTGACGGGTGAAGACATGGTGATTCTCGGCGGCGACGCTCAAGCGGGCGTCGTTACCGAGATCGATTCGCGGATCGCATCGCTCAAGCAACGGCTCGATGAGATGCGTCTGCATTTCACCGATGCATATCCCGACATCGTCGCGACCAAGCGCATCATCGGTGAGCTCGAAATACAGAAGAAGGCCGATCTCGCGGCGCGCGCGAAGGCCACGCCGGGTCGTTCTCCCCTCGCGGGCAATCCGGTCTTTCAGCAATTGCAGGTGCAGCTCGCGCAGTCGGAATCTGAAGTCGCGAGTTTGCAGACCCGTGTGGCGAACTACGAATCGCGGGTCGTCCAACTCAAGGCCGCAGCCAATAATGTGCCCAAGATCGAAGCCGATCTGCAGCAGCTCAATCGTGACTACGAAGTCAACAAGGGGAACTACGAGAAGCTGATTGGACGTCGCGAATCTGCGCAGATGTCCAGTGACATGGATGCGTCCGCGGGGATGGTCGAGTTTCGCGTGATCGATCCGCCGCGAGTCTCGCCCAAGCCGGTCGCACCCAATCGCGTGCTGTTGATCTCGATGGTGTTTCTCGGCGCGCTCGCCGGCGGCGTCGGCGTCGCCTTTCTGATGGGTCAGATTCGTCCGACGTTTTCGGATCGCAAGGCGCTGCGCGAAATATCGGGACTGCCCATCCTGGGCGCGGTCACGATGATCTGGACTGAAACGCAGGTGCGCACGCGCAGGAGGAAGCTGGCGTGGTTTGTGGTCGGAGCTGTCGGGCTGATGTCCGTGTATGGCGCCGGCCTCGCATTTTTCCTCGCGCATTCTTACACCGCTTAGGAGAGCAAGTGAGTCTCATCGAACGCGCCATCAAGCGCATGGACGAAATCCCGGCGCCCGCAATGCGCGCCGAAGTGCCGCTGGCCCACGAGGCCCCGGTGTTCGCAGATGCTGGGCTGGCCGAAGTGAATCGGCAGCGCGTGCATCCGTCGCTTCATCCGGTCGCGCAGCCCCTCCCGCAACCGATGATGCCAATCGAGCCGAGCATGCGCGAGCCCACGCTGCGCGAGCAAAGTGCTGTGCCGATGGCCGATGACGATTGGTCGGCGCCGTCGATTGCCATACCGCGATCGGACGATTTTGCTGACGACTTCGCGGGCGACAAGCCGGCAGCGGTGCGCAGCAAGACGGTCACGATCGACCTCGAGCGGCTGCGCGAAGGCGGCATGATTGCGCCCGACAGTGACAAGACGCCGCTGGCCGAAGAGTTCCGCGTGATCAAGAGGCCGCTGCTCAAGAACGCATTCGGCGGCGGTGCGAAGATCCGCAACGGCAATCTCGTGATGGTCACCAGCGCGTTCCCGCGCGAGGGCAAGAGCTTCTGCGCGATCAATCTCGCGATGAGTATCGCGATGGAACGCGATCGCACCGTGCTCCTGGTCGATGCCGATGTGGCGCGCCCTTCGATCCCGCAGAAGTTCGGCATCGCGCCGGACATCGGCCTCATGGACGTGCTGCTCGACTCGCATGTGAGTCTGGCGGACGCGATCGTGCGGACCAACGTCGCCAAACTGACACTGATGCCGGCGGGACGTCCTCACCGCCAGGCGACCGAACTGCTGGCCAGCGAGGCGATGGCCGAACTGCTTGCGGAACTGAGCGCGCGTTACGCGGACCGCATCGTGATTTTCGATTCGCCGCCTCTGCTCGTCACGACTGAAGCGCGCACGCTCGCTGCCAACATGGGGCAGATCGTGATGGTGGTCGAGTCCGAGAACACGACGCACGAGGCGCTGCGTGAAGCGCTCGCCACGATCGAGTCGTGCGAAGTGGTGGGCATGGTGCTCAACAAGGGTCGACGCTCCAATCCGGGTGACAGCTACGGATACTATGGTTATTGACGAACGCCGGCGGCACAGGCGTACGGAGGCGTCTCGCGGATTACCGTCGAAACTGTCGACTTTCGCGGTGCTCGTCGCCTGGGCCACATTGATGGGTCAGACCGCGCATGCGCAAGCGCGTGATCCCTGGCGCCTCCAGCCATCGCTGTCGATCGGCGAAACATGGTCGGACAACATCAATCTCGCGGCACCCGGAAGCGAACGATCGGATCTCGTCACGAACATTTCTCCGGCGCTTCAACTGACGCGCCTGGGCTCGCGGTTGAAAGTCGATTTCGTCTATCGGCCCCAGCTTCTCTATTACGCGCAGGGGACCAACGGCTCGACGTTGCGCAACTATCTCGACGCGGTCGCGAATGCGACGCTGGTCGAGAACCTGCTTTTCTTCGACGCGCGGGCATCGGTATCGCAAGAGAACGTTTCGCCATTCGGAAGCCTCGCCGCGAATTCGGTCAACGGGTCGAACAATCGTACCGAGTCGCGCAACTATTCCTTCGGACCTTCGTTGCGTTCGCGCTTCGGCAACGACATCAGCTACAGCACGGGTTATCGGTACACGGGATCGAGCTACAACTCCAACGCCGTGGCGACCAATCATACGAGCGAGATTTACGGAAACATCCAGAGCGCCACCACGTTGCGCGATATCGGCGTGGGCGCCAATTTCGATCGCACCGATCAAGTCTACGGCGGCGCGAACGAAATCATCGTCGAGACGGTCGGCAGCAACCTGACCTATACGCTTTCGCCCACGATTCATTTGCGCGCCAACGTCGGCTATGACCGCAATCACTATCCGGCCGCGCCGGACCGCGGCTTGTCGGGCGTTTCTTATTCTGGAGGTTTCGACTGGAATCCGACGCGACACACCAGTCTGAGCGCGCAGGTCGGTCATCGTTATTTCGGCCCGACCGCAAACATTTCGCTCAACCAGGCCACCGCGCATGCGGCGTTGCACGTGAGCTTCACGCGCGACCAGACCACTTCATCGTCGGCCGGTCTGGGCGTGGTCGCCAATCCCGAGTACGCATTGCTCGATCAAATTCTTCTGGCTTCGATTCCCGATCCGATCCAGCGTGCCCTCGCGGTCGCCAGCTTTCTGGCGCGCGCGGGCTTGTCGACAGCGCGGTTCGGCACGACCGGCTTTATCTCGACTCAGCTCTACGTGCAAAAGCGCTTCGAGGTCTCTCTCGCTTTACTCGGCTTGCGCAACAACGTGACGCTCAATGTCTTTCGCGCCGAGTCCCAGGCGTTGTCGACTCTCGCCACGAGTTTCGACGTCTTCAATCAGGCCAGCAAATTCCGTCAAACCGGCTATTCGGCCAATTGGAGCCACACACTCGGTCCGCGCACCAGCGCGAATGTGAGCGTGCAGAAGTTTCACAACAAGGCGCTTTCCGGCAGCGGCGATACCAAGCAGCAGATCATCCTTGCTTCCATCAATCGTCAATTCCAGAGGCGTCTCTCGGGCAGTCTCCAGTACCGCAACACGCGCCAGGACAGCAATGGCGGCGGCAACGGAGGCAATTTCTTTTCGAGCAACTATCGCGAGAACGCCGTGATCGGCTCGCTAAATCTGACTTTCTGAGCGAGGCCCGCCATGTATGAATCATTCTATGGATTGACCGGCAAGCCGTTTCAACTCAATCCCGATCCGGCGTTCTTCTATCGCAGCCGCGGTCATGGCCGCGCGATGGCCTACCTCGATTACGGTGTGCATCAGGCCGAAGGCTTCATCGTCATAACGGGCGATGTCGGCGCGGGCAAGACGACGCTGGTTCGCAATCTGCTGCGCTCCCTCGCGCCCGGCAATCTGGTCGCCAAACAAATCGTCAGCACGCAGCTCGATGCCGATGACATGTTGCGGATGGTTGCCGGCGCGTTCTTCGGCGTGCAGCCCGAACTGCCCGACAAGGCCAGCCTGCTGCTCGGGCTCGAGCGCTATTTCCGGCGCTTGCAGCTCGAAGGCAAGCGTGCGTTGCTGATCGTCGATGAGGCGCAGAACCTGACGCCGCGGGCGGTCGAAGAGCTGCGCATGCTGTCGAATTTTCAGACCAACGAGCGCTCGCTGCTGCAGAGTTTTCTCCTGGGTCAGCCCGAATTCCGGCAGATCATGCAGCAGCCCGAAATGCGTCAGCTTCGGCAACGCGTGATCGCGTCGTATCACCTCGGGCCGCTCGGTCCAGAAGAAACCAAGGCCTACATCGAACACCGGCTCGGTCTCGTCGGTTGGCAGAACAACCCGAGCTTCGACGATGCTGCGTTCGCCGCGATCCACGAAGCCGCGGGGGGCATTCCACGACAGATCAACGTGCTCTGCGATCGCATACTGCTCGCCGCGTTTCTCGGCGAGAAGCACAATTTGACCGAGAGCGACGTCGCCGATGTCGCTGAAGAGCTGCGCACCGAGTTGCGTGGCGGTCTTTCGGATGAGGAAGCCGAGGCGGCAAGCAAGGGGATCAGCGCAGGCGTGATGCCTGTGTATGCGCCGACGCTGTCGCTGGTGAACGGCAAGGCGACCTTCGATTCGCGCCGCCTTTCACGCGACGCGAACGGCGTCCTGCTCAACGGTCTGGCCGAGCAGGTACATCTTCTGCAGCAGTCGGCGGCAAGCATCGCGCGCACGCTCGATCACTTGCGTGCGACCGAGCAACCCGAAGAACGACACGAAGAGCGTGCCGAAGCGCAGCCCGCAGAGCGGCAAGCCCAGGTCGGCGGGATGGAATCCTGAACATGAGCATAGCCGGCGGCATCGACACACGCGCAATCGAACACGCGGCTGCGGCCGCGGCTGCTGCGTCGAGTGCGGCGTCGGGTCCCGCGGTACGGATTATCCTGTGCGTCGTGGGTGCGCGACCCAACTACATGAAGATGGCGCCGATCATTCGCGCGCTCGAACGACACGGCGATGTGCTGCGGCCCGTGCTCGTGCATACCGGTCAACATTACGACGCCGCGATGAACGACAGCTTCTTCACCGCGCTCGGCATGCCCCGGCCGACGGTCAATCTCGAAGTCGGCTCGGCCAGTCATGCCGTGCAGACCGCGGAAATCATGAAGCGCTTCGAGCCGGTGCTCGACGCGTATGCTCCGGCAGCGGTGCTGGTGGTGGGTGACGTGAACTCGACGATCGCGTGCGCGCTGGTCGCCAGCAAGAAGGGCGTGCCGGTGGTGCACGTCGAAGCGGGACTGCGCAGTTACGACCGCACCATGCCCGAAGAGATCAACCGCGTCCTCACCGATCAGATCGCGGATCTGCTCTACACCACCGAGCGATCGGCAGAAGTGAATCTGAACGCGGAGGGCATCGCCGGCGAGCGCATCGTTTTCGTCGGCAACGTGATGATCGATACGCTGCTCGCCAATCGAGCTGCCGCCGTGCCTGCACGCGAGACGCTGCGCGAACTGCCGATTTTTCAGGCGGTATTCGACCCCACGAACGGCGACCATGCGGGCTATGGCGTGGTCACGATGCACCGACCCTCGAACGTCGATGCTCGCGAGACTTTCGCGCGTCTTCTGGACGCACTCGACCAAGTCGCCTCGCGATTGCCGCTGGTGCTCGCGCTTCATCCGCGCACGCAGGCGCGCATCGCCGAGTTCGGTTTCGACGATCGTTTCGATGCACGCCGGGTCGCGATCCTTCCGCCGCAAGGCTATCTCCAAATGCTCGGCTTGATGGCCGATGCGACGATGGTGCTGACCGACTCGGGCGGGCTGCAGGAAGAGACCACCGCGCTCGGCGTTCCCTGCATCACCTTGCGCGAGAACACCGAACGCCCGATCACGATTGCCGAAGGGACCAATACCTTGTGCGGTACCGATACGCGTCGCATCGTCGACACGGCGTTCGAGATTCTGCATGGCGGCGGCAAGCGCGGACGTGCGCCCGAACTGTGGGACGGACACGCGGCCGAGCGCATTGCGAGCCATCTCGCGTCGTGGGTTTCAGCGCGGGTTGCATCGCACGCGGCGTCGTCGGTTTCATCGTCGGTTCCATCGCCGGGTTCGTCGGATGCCGCGCCGACGACTGCCGCATCGAACCCATTGAAGAAGGCGGCCTGACGTGTACACGCCTCTGGTCTCGACACCATCCGAAGAGCGCTACCGCGACACGCAGGCGCGCCACGATGCGCTGCGCACGCGCGCGGACGCCACCGTCAACGCGCTGACCATCGATGTCGAAGACTACTTTCAGGTCTCGGCTTTCGCACCGTTCATCGCACGCGACTCGTGGGACGGCATCCCGTGCCGCGCGGAAGCGAATGTATCGCGCATTCTCGATCTGCTGGCATCGCACGATGCCAAGGCGACTTTCTTCACGCTCGGCTGGATCGCCGAACGCCATCCGCAGATCGTTCGCGCAATCATCGCGGGCGGTCACGAACTGGCAAGTCACGGCTATGGACACCTGCGCGCGTCCGAGCAGACGCCGTCGGAATTCAGCAACGACATCGTTCGCGCCAAGAAGCTGCTCGAAGACATCGGCGGCATCGAGGTCAAGGGCTATCGCGCGCCGAGCTTCTCGATCAATCAGGAAAATCTCTGGGCGCTCGACTGCATCCGCGAGGCGGGGTATCGCTACAGTTCGAGCATCTATCCGGTCAGGCACGATCACTACGGCATGCCCGATGCGCCGCGCTTCGCGTATGCGTCTCTGCCCGATCTGGTCGAAGTCCCGGTCACGACCGTCGATCTCTTCAATCGCCACTGGCCCGCGGGCGGCGGCGGCTACTTCAGACTGCTGCCGTACGCGTTGTCGCGCTGGTTGTTGAAGCGCGTGAATCGCATCGATGGCGAGTCGTGCATGTTCTATTTCCATCCGTGGGAGCTCGATCCCGAGCAGCCGCGCGTGGCGGGCATCGACGCAAAGACGCGTTTTCGTCACTACCTCAATCTCGATCGCATGCAGTCCAGGCTCGAGAAGCTGCTGAACGATTTTCGCTGGGATCGGGTCGACCGCGTTTTTCTGCGCGGGTCGGTTTGATCCTCGCATTTCGATTTCGTCGCGCGCATGAAAGCGGAATCCTTCGAAACCCTGCGTCCGCTCGATCCTGCAAGCGGCGTCCAGACTTCCATGCCTGACGCGGATGGAGCGCACTTGCTTTCAGCGCCCGTGATTCGCGAGATGGGCGACGCCGATCGCGCGCGCTGGGACGCATTCGTGTCGGCATCTCCCGACACCACCTTCTTTCATCGAGCCGCCTGGCGTGACGTGATCGATCAGGCCTTCGGCCATCGCACCTTGTATCTCTATGCCGAACGCGCGGGCCGCATCGTCGGCGTCCTGCCGCTTGCCCGACAGAAGAGCGTGCTGTTCGGCGACGCGTTGATCTCGCTGCCGTTCTGCGTCTATGGCGGCGTCGCCGCGCAAGACCGCGTCGCTGCCGATGCGCTGCTCGACGCGGCCGAGGCGCGCGCCAGCGACATGGGCGTCGGACATCTCGAATGTCGCAACCTCGGCGGCGAGGTTCACAGTGACGTCGACAGCGCGCGCGAGGGCTGGACCACCACCGACCTCTACGTCACCTTTCGCAAGGGGATCGCACGCGATCCGGAAGCCAACATGCTTGCGATACCGCGCAAGCAGCGCGCGATGGTGAGAAAGGGCATCAAGGCGAATCTCGCAAGTACGCTCGACGACGACGTCGATCGCTTCTTCGCGCTCTATGCCGACAACGTGCATCGTCACGGCACGCCCGCGCAGTCGCGTCGCTATTTCGAGCTGCTCAAGACCGCGTTCGGGGACGATTGCCGCGTGCTCACCGTCACCACGCCATCGGGAGACGCGGTGTCGAGCGTGCTCACGTTCTATTTTCGCAATGAAGTCCTGCCGTATTACGCGGGCGATGCGCTGGTCTCGCGCGACACCGCGGCCAACGACTTCAAGTATTGGGAGTTGATGCGCCGTTCGTGCGAGGAAGGATTCACACTGTTCGACTACGGTCGCAGCAAGGTCGGCACAGGGCCTTACGACTTCAAGCGCAACTGGGGCTTCACGCCGCAGCCGCTCGCCTACGCGTACAAGCTGGTGCGCGCCTCGCGCGTGCCCGAGAACAATCCGTTGAACCCCAAGTACCGGGCTTTCATTGCACTCTGGCAGCGCATGCCGCTCGCTCTGGCCAATCGCATCGGGCCGCTGATCGCGAGGAGTCTGGGCTGATGGACGACCTCCTCTTTCTCGCGCACCGTATTCCCTATCCGCCCAACAAGGGCGACAAGCTGCGCTCGTACCATGTCTTGAAGCACCTCGCGAGCCGCTATCGCGTGCACTTGGGCGCCTTCGTCGATGACGTCGACGATTGGCAGCATGTCGATACGGTCAAGCATCTTTGCGCCGGCGAAACGCTGTGCCTGCCGTTGTCGCCGCGTCGCGCCAAGCTGCGCAGCCTCACGGGTCTTGCAACCGGTCAGGCGCTCGCGATTCCCTATTACCGCGACGCGCGCATGACGCGCTGGGTCGAGCACGTCGTCAACCGTCATCGCATTCGGCGCGTGGTCGTGTTCTCGTCGCCGATGGCGCAATACGTCAACGAGCTCGACGACCTCGATCGCCTGATCGACTTCGTCGATGTCGATTCCGACAAGTGGAAGCAATACGCCGACGCGAGCAGCACGGCCACGGCATGGCTCTATCGCCGCGAGGCCGAAGCCCTGCTCGAGTTCGAGCGCTACAGCGCCGCGCGTGCGATCGCGAGCGTGTTCGTCACCCAAGCCGAGTCGGCGCTGTTCAGGCGTCTCGCGGGCGATCTGATTTCGCCGGTGATCACGGTCGAGAACGGCGTCGACTGCGATTATTTTTCACCTGCGGCCGTCGCGATGCCCGAGGGCTGGCAGCAGGGCAAGAGCGAGGCAGACAATCGCAGGATCGTCTTCACCGGCGCGATGGACTACAAACCCAACGTCGATGCCGCCGCGTGGTTCAGCCGCGAAGTGTTGCCCTTGATCCGTCATCAGTTGCCCGAGGCAAGCTTCTGGATCGTCGGCGCGAGACCGACGGCGGAGGTGCGCTCGCTCGCGCGCGCCAACGAGGTCGTCGTGACCGGTACCGTGTCGGATGTCCGTCCCTACCTCGCGCACGCGGGCGCGGTCGTAGTGCCGATGCGCCTCGCGCGCGGCATTCAGAACAAGGCGCTCGAAGCGATGGCGATGGGTGCGGCGACGGTGATATCGACCTTGTCGGCGGTCGCGATCAACGCCGTGCCGGGCCGCGACTTCGTGCTCGCCGACGATGCCGAGTCGTTCGCGCGCGCCGTCGTCGAACTCCTGAACGACCCGCGCGAACGCGAACGTCTCGGCCACGCGGGACGCAACGTGGTGCTCGAGAACTACGATTGGTCGCGCAACCTGGCGCGCATCGATCGCTGCTTCGACTCAAACTTCGATCGCAGCGTCGATCAACTATTCGACGTGCCGCCGCGTGTCGAAGCGTCGACGCCGGATTCCGTTTTCAAACGTCGCGCGCCTCCCGGGCCGCTACTCGCAACAGAGGTCGAACATGCCTGAGGGCAGCGGAACGATCGTCGGCCCGGCGGGTGCGAGCCCTGCGCGGCGCAGCCAACGGGCGGTCGCGCAGCCAGTCGCTGCGCAACCTGCATTCGCCGAGCGCGACGTGCCGGCTTTGCAGCCGCTTGAACCAACGGATACGCAGACCATTCCGAAGCCCCGTTCCGCGAACGCTGCGGCGTGGAAAAGTGCGGGGCTGTCGTTCGCGCTCGCCTTTGCGGCGTTGCTCGGCATCTATCGCGAAACCGTGTACGACCTGATCGACGCGTGGTCGCACACCGGAACATTCGCGCACGGCTTCATCATCTTTCCGGTCAGCGCCTGGCTGGTGTGGCGTCTGCGCGATCGTCTCGCATCGGCGACGCCCCGGCCGCAAGCGCTCGCGCTGTTGCCGCTCGGGGCTAGCGGACTGCTGTGGCTGCTCGGCTATTCGGCCGGCGCACACGCCGCCGAGCAATACGCGTTCATCGCGATGGTTCCGTGCCTGGTCTGGGCGATATTCGGCACCGACGTTACGAAGCGCATTCTTTTCCCTCTGGCCTTCCTGTTCTTCGCGGTGCCCGCGGGCGACTTCCTGATGCCCACGCTGATGGATCGCACCGCCGACTTCACGGTCGCCGCGTTGCGTCTGTCGGGCGTGCCGGTGTTTCGCGAAGGCAATTACTTTTCGATCCCGAGCGGCAACTGGTCGGTCGTCGAGGCGTGCAGCGGCCTGCGTTATCTGATCGCGTCGGTGACGCTCGGCTGCCTGTTCGCGTATCTCAATTATCGCGGCCTGTGGCGCCGCGCGGCCTTCATCTTCGCGGCGATCCTCGTGCCGATCGTGGCCAACTGGTTGCGCGCCTACATGATCGTGATGATCGCGCACCTCTCCAGCAACAAGCTCGCGACCGGCGTCGATCATCTGGTCTATGGTTGGCTGTTCTTCGGCCTCGTGATGCTGCTGCTGTTCTGGGTCGGCAGTTTCTGGCGCGATGACGACGAGCCCGAACCTGCGTCCAGGCCCGATGTGTCGAAGCTAGCCGCGCAAGGTCCGTCCGCATTCACGCAGCGCATTGCAGAGGCTGCGTCATCGAGGACCGGCCCGCGCGCCTTCGGCGCGATCGTCATTGCCGCGCTGGCGATCGCATTGCCGTGGCCCGCGCTTGCCGATTGGCTCGATCGCGTCGCTGACGCGTCGCATCCGGGGGCGATCACGCTCGACCGTGTCGACGGATGGACCGCCGGCGCGCCTGCGTTATCGAGCTTCGCGCCGCACTATCCGCATCCGCGTTCACAGCTCAACGAGACCTTCGAGTCAGACCGGGGCAAGGTCGCCTTGTTCGTCGCTTACTACAGCGGGCAGTTGAACAACGGCCAGCTCGTCACTTACGACAACGACGTGGTCGTGGTCTCGGACAAGGTGTGGGGCGCCATCGCACAGCGCGCGCAGACGGCACACGTCGCAGGCCAGCCGCTATCGGTCGTCGAGACCGAGATCAGGGGCGACGCCGGTCGTCGTGGCGAGGAGCGCCTGCTCGCATGGCGCTGGTACTGGATCAACGGCCGCCTGACGACCAGCGACTATCTCGCGAAGGCCTGGAACGCGCTCGACAAGCTCACCGGTCGCGGCGACGATTCGGCCGTGATTGTCGTGACCACGTCGATGGCGGCGCAGGACGACGGAAAAGCGCGAGCCGCGCTCGAGTCCTTCGTCGCAGCCGCAGAGCCGCAGATCGCCGCGCGTCTGGCCGCGATTCGCGCACAGGCCCGGCAATGAATTCGACGACCATCCGGAACGCGCGTCCTGCGGCGAATCGGTCTGCTGCTCGGGCCGCTGCCACGCGTCCATTGGTCGCGCACGTCGTCTATCGCTTCGATGTCGGCGGCCTCGAGAACGGCGTCGTCAACCTGATCAACCGGCTGCCTGCGGATCGCTACGATCACGCGGTGATCGCACTGACCGACATCACCGATTTTCGCCGACGCGTCACCCGCGAGCGCGTGAGCTTTCATGAACTGCACAAGCCGCCCGGCCACGGGCTGGCGATCTATCGCAAGCTCTATCGCCTGCTGCGCACCCTTGCTCCAACCATCGTCCACACGCGCAACATCGCAGCGATGGAAGCGCAACTGCCCGCCGCGCTCGCGCGCGTGCCGATCCGCATTCATGGCGAGCACGGCTGGGACGTGCAGGACGCAGCGGGCGGCAAGCGCAGTCATCATCTGCAGCGGCGATTCTTCAGCCCGCTGGTGCATCGCTACGTTGCGCTGTCAGGCGAGATTCGAAGCTATCTCGAAGACCGCATCGGTGTGGCCGAGACTCGCATCGCGCAGATCTGCAACGGTGTCGACATCTCGCGCTTTGCGCCTCGCGATCGTTCGGTTGCGCGGGCAGGTCCGATTGCTGAACGTTTTTCGGGCGACGACGTATTCGTCGCCGGAACCGTCGGCCGTCTCGCACCGGTCAAGCACCAACGTCTTCTGATCGATGCATTCGTGCGCGCGTGTCGCCGCGCGCCGCAAGCGGCCGATCGCATGCGGCTCGTGATCGCAGGCGACGGTCCCGATCGCGCCGCAATCGAAAGCCAGGTCGCCGCATCGGGCATGGCCGATCGCATCTGGATCGCGGGCGAACGCGACGACGTGCCGGCGCTGCTTGCAGGCCTCGATCTGTTCGTGTTGCCGTCGCTCGCCGAAGGCATATCGAACACCATCCTCGAAGCGATGGCGTGCGGCGTGCCGGTGGTTGCGACGCGCGTCGGAGGCAATGACGAACTGGTGGTCGACGGGTTGGCAGATGCGGGCACCGGCAGGCTGATTCCGAGCAACGATGTGGGCGCGATGGCCGCTGCGATCGCGGATTACGCGACCGATCCGGCAACCGCCAGGCAGCACGGCGACAACGCGCGCTCGCGCGCGGTCTCGCGCTTCTCCATCGACACCATGGTGGCGCGCTACGCCGATCTCTACGACACGCTGCTCGAAACGCGCTGTCGCCCGATCGGGAATCCATCGAACGCCTCGAACGGCGTCGTCGACCACTGACCGCGACGCTCGTCGATATCGACCCGAGAACCAGATCATGTGCGGAATCACCGGAATCTTCGACACGCGCGCGCGCCGCGACGTGCCGCGCGACATCCTCGTGGCGATGAACGATGCCGTCGCGCATCGCGGACCCGATGACGACGGCTTTCATTTCGAGCCCGGCGTAGGCCTCGGTCATCGGCGTCTGTCGATCATCGATCTGTCGACCGGGCATCAGCCGATCTACAACGAAGACAACACGGTCGCCGTGATCTTCAACGGCGAGATCTACAACTATCAGGGACTCGTGACCGAGTTGTCGGCGCGCGGCCATACGTTTCGCACCAGGAGCGACACCGAGGTCATCGTCCACGCGTGGGAAGAGTGGGGCGAGGCATGCGTGACGCGCTTTCGCGGCATGTTCGCGTTCGCGCTCTGGGATCGCAATCGCGAGACGCTGTTCCTCGCGCGCGATCGCCTCGGCGTCAAGCCGATGTATTACACGATCATGCCCGACGGCATGCTGCTGTTCGGCTCCGAGCTGAAGGCCTTGCTCGCGCATCCGGGTCTCGCGCGCGTGATCGAGCCGCAGACCGTCGAAGAATATTTTGCGTTGGGCTACGTGCCCGAGCCGCGCACCGTGTTTCGCGACGTGTTCAAGCTGGAGCCCGGGCATACGCTCGCGATCCGCCGCGGCCAGCCGATTCCCGCGTCGCGCGAATATTGGGATGTGCGCTTCGAGGCGCAGTCAGGCAACGCATCCGCCATCGGCGACCAGGATGCGTGCGAAGAGCTCGTCGTGCGCCTGCGCGAATCGGTGAAGCTGCGCCTGATCTCCGACGTGCCGCTGGGCGCCTTCCTGTCGGGCGGCGTCGATTCGAGCGCGGTGGTGGCGATGATGGCGGGCCTGTCGCCCGAGCCCGTCAACACCTGCTCGATCGCATTCAACGAAGCGAAGTTCGACGAGTCGATCTACGCCAGGCAGGTCGCCGATCGCTACCAGACGCGGCATCGAGTCGAGCATGTCGAGAGCGACGACTTCGATCTGATCGACACGCTCGCGCGTCTCTACGATGAACCCTTTGCGGACAGCTCGGCGATTCCGACCTATCGCGTCTGTCAGCTTGCGAGGAAGAACGTCACGGTCGCGTTGTCGGGCGATGGCGGCGACGAAAGCTTCGGCGGCTATCGCCGCTATCGTTTCCACTTGATGGAAGAAAAATTGCGCGGCGCGTTTCCGCTCGGGATGCGCCGGCCCATGTTCGGCGCGCTCGGCCGCGCGTATCCGAAGGCCGACTGGGCGCCGCGCGTGTTCCGCGCCAAATCGACCTTCGAAGCGCTCGGCCGCGATTCGGTCGAGGCCTACTTTCACACGATGTCGCTGATCCGTTCGCCGCTGCGTCAGCAGATCTACAGCCCCGCGTTCAAGCGCGAGCTGGCCGGCTACGACGCAATCGAAGTGATGCGCCGTCACGCGCAACGCGCGCCCACCGACGATGCGCTCTCGCAGATCCAGTACATCGACCTGAAGACCTATCTGGTCGGCGACATCAACACCAAGGTCGATCGCGCTTCGATGGCGCACTCGCTCGAAGTGCGCGAGCCGCTGATGGATCATCCGCTGGTCGAGTGGCTCGCCACGCTGCCGTCGTCGCTCAAGATCCGCGGCGGCGAGCAGAAGTTCCTGCTCAAGAAAGCGATGGAGCCCTACCTGCCGAACGAGATCATGTACCGGCCCAAGATGGGCTTCTCGATTCCGGTCGCGCAGTGGTTTCGCGGCCCGCTCGCCGGTCGCGTGCAGAGCGCGCTGCTGGGCTCGCGCCTTGCCGACACCGGATGGTTCGATCGCGCTGTGTTGAAGCGCATCGTCGAACAACATCAGTCGGGCGCGCGCGATCACAGCACGCCGATCTGGACCATCCTGATGTTCGACGCGTTCCTCAAGAACGTCATGGAGGGGCACGATGCAGTGAACGACGCGGCGCCTCTCACGATGAAGGCTGCGTAGCGCGCCGACCCGCCATGAAGATCCTGTATCACCATCGCATCCGCTCGAAGGATGGGCAATACGTTCACCTCGAAGAACTGGTGGGGGCATTGCGCAGGCTCGGGCACGAGGTTCGCGTGGTCGGGCCGGATGCGGTGGGCGTGGCGGATTTCGGGTCGGACGCGGGCTTCGTCGCATGGCTGAAGCGCCACCTTCCGCGAGCGCTCTACGAGCTGACCGAATGGGCCTACGGGCTCTACGCATACGCGCGTCTCACGCGTGCGATCAAGGCCTTCGGTCCCGACGTTCTCTACGAGCGCTACAACCTTTTTCTGACCGCCGGCGTGCGCGCAAAAAAGCGCTTTAAACTGCCGATGCTGCTCGAAGTCAACGCGCCGATTTACGCCGAGCGCAAGCGCTTCGACGGCATCGCGCTCGACGCTCTCGCGCACGCGAGTGAGCGCACGGCGTGGCGCGGCGCCGATATCGTCCTGCCGGTGTCCGCGGCGCTCGGTCACATCGTCCGTGAAGTGACCGGCCCCGCGAAGCGCATCGAGGCGATTCCCAACGGCATCAATCACCAGCATTTCGCGGGTCCCTTCGATACCGACGCGGTGCGTCGGCGCTGGAATCTCGATGGCCGTATCGTGCTGGGCTTCGCAGGTTTCGTTCGCGACTGGCATGGACTCGATCGCGTGATCGCTTCGATCGCCGAAGACGGCCCTGAACATCCGCGCATGCTGTTGATCGTCGGCGACGGCCCCGCGCGTGCGCCGCTCGAAGCGCAGGCTGCGGCGCTGGGCATCGCGTCGCGCGTGGTCTTCACCGGCATCGTGCCGCGCGAGGAGATTCCCGCGTGTGTCGCGACCTTCGACATCGCGCTGCAGCCCGGCGTCGTCGCTTACGCGTCTCCGCTCAAGTTGTTCGAGTATCTCGCACTGGGCCGGGCAATCGTCGCACCCGATCAACCCAACATTCGCGAGGTTCTCGAGGATGGGATCAACGCAGTGCTGTTCGACCCCGCCGACCCCGATGACTTGACCCGCGCGATCGAGCGGCTCACTCATGACGCCGCGTTGCGCGAGCGTGTCGCCGAGGGCGCCAGGCGAACCATCGCCGAGCGCAGCCTCACATGGGAACGCAACGCCGAGCGCGTCGCCGAACTGTTCAGGGAATTGCTCGTCGCGCAAGGTCGCAGACTCGCAGCGCCGAGCGCCGTCGCGCACATGCCACCCCACGCGCACGCAGACGAGTCTCTCGACGGTTGCGCCGAGCCCATCGAAACGCGGAGGATCGCGTGATGAAGCTGCTCACGTTCACGTCGCTGTATCCGAACGCGGTCAGGCCGTCGCATGGGGTATTCGTCGAGAATCGTCTGGTGCATCTGGTGAGAAATGGGCGGATCGCAGCGCGCGTGGTAGCGCCCGTCCCGTGGTTTCCGTCCAGTCACCGCAGCTTCGGACGCTACGCGGAATTCGCACGCGTTCCCGAGTGCGAACAGAGGCACGGCATCGAGGTGTGTCATCCCCGATATTTCACGATCCCGGGCCTGGGAGCTCACGGCGCGCCGTTGACGATGGCCCTGGCCGCACGCCGGACGATTGCGGGTCTGATTCGGCGCGGCGAGCGCTTCGATGCGATCGATGCGCATTATTTTTTTCCCGACGGCGTTGCCGCCATCCTGCTCGGGCGATGGTTCGATCTGCCCGTGGTGATCACGGCGCGCGGCAGCGACATCACCTGGTTTCAAACGCAAGCGCTGCCCCGACGCATGATCCTCTGGGCAGCAAGGCATGCCGCAGGCATCGTGACCGTATGCCGCGCCCTCAAGGACGAACTCGTTCGTCTGGGCGCCGACGACGAGAAGATCGTCGTGCTGCGCAATGGCGTCGACGCCAAACGTTTCGTACCCATGCCGATGAAGATCGCGCGTGCCCGCCTGCAATTGCCCGCCGACGGAAAAATCATCGCGTCGGTCGGCGCGTTGATTCCGAGGAAGGGACATGAACTCGTGATCGATGCGCTTGCTGAATTGCCGGGCGTGCGTCTGGTCATTGCGGGCAGCGGACCGTTGCGTAGTGTTCTCGAATCGCATGCGGTTCGCGCCGGCGTTGCCGACCGGGTCAATTTTCTCGGACAGATGGCGCACGACGATCTGCCCGCGGTGTATTCGGCCGCCGACGCCTCGGTGCTCGCTTCGGAAAACGAAGGCTGGGCCAACGTGCTGCTCGAATCGATGGCGTGCGGCGCCCCGGTGGTTGCGACCGATGCAGGCGGTTCATCGGAAGTCGTGGCCGCTCCAGAAGCGGGAGCTATCGTGCGCGAACGTTCTGCGTCGGCGATCGCAGCGGCGCTTCACGATCTACTCGCTGCGTTGCCGGATCGCGCGATGACGCGCAGCTATGCCGAGCGCTTCAGTTGGGATGAAACGACGCGGGGACAAGAGCAATTGTTCGAGTCGCTGCGCGCCTTTCCGCAAGGCGCGGTATTGAAGAATTCGTCATGAATTTTCTTCCCTGGGCCTTTCGCAACGTGATCCCGGGCCGGCGTGCGGGAACCGACGCGGTTGTGCGCGCAGCGCATTCGTCGGTACTCGACGCGCCCGGCTGGCTATTCGTCCTCCCGTGGACCCTGGAGAGTACCGGCGGAGTAAGCCAGGTCGTTGCGAACCTGTTTCGTCACGCCGTTGCGGACAGAGACTGTCGCCCCTATTTCATGATTCTCGACTGGAACGCCGCAGGAACAATCGAGGAGATTGATTTGCAGGGAATGCGAGCCGCACGAGCGCGTCTTCGCGAGCCCGGCCTTCTGTTGTCCCGGATCGGTTCACATATCCGGTTTCTGATCTCATTCGTTCCGTCATTGTTCAAGTTATGGGCTTATTTGCGGAGACACCGCATATCGGTCGTGAATATCCATTATCCGACGGTGGCCGCCCTCTATTTTGCGTTCATAAGAAAATGTGGAGGGTTGAAGCGTCTCTTGATTTCGGTGCACGGACAGGATGTCCATGGCCTCGACCAAAGTGGCCCATTCGAGAGAATGCTTTGGCGTTATCTCTTTTCGGCCGCCGACAGCGTGGTGGTTTGTTCGCATGCCTTTGGAAAATCATTACCTGAATACGTGTTCGGTCGTAAAGATCGCGTCGTGACGATTCATAACGGGATCGACACCGCGTTCTGCGAACAGGAAAGAAAGGGCGCGGATGCGTTGCCGCACTCATCGCCCTACATCCTTTCAGTTGCATCATTTGAATACAAGAAGGGACTCGACGTCCTTGTAAAGGCTTTCTCGCGCGTCATTCAATCTTCGAACGAAGATCTTCGCCTTGTGATCGTGGGCCGCCGAACCGCTTATGCGGAAGAACTGAAGACGCTGATCGGAGAACTCGAGGATGGTCTTCCGGCTTTGAAAGGTCGAATCGATCTTTTTTATGATGAGAACCATGCCACCGTCTTGAAGCGAATTGAAGGTGCGCGTCTGTTCGTGCTTCCTTCGAGGTCGGAGCCGTTCGGAATCGTGCTGTTGGAGGCAGGGTATCTCGGCATACCGGTCATAGCGACAGCCGTGGGAGGCGTTCCCGAAATAATTGAGTCGGATCGCAATGGCTTGCTCGTGCCGCCGGATGATCCGGACGACCTTGCATCGGCGATATCGCGCTTGTTGAACGACCACACGAGCGCCTCTCGGTACGTCGGCGCAATGAAGCAGCGTGTCAATGAACAATTCGCGTGGCGTGACGCCTGGGCGAAATATCGCAAGCTCGCGGGATTGATCCATATCCCGGCCGAGCGCTAGAAAACATACGATTCAAGGAAGCGATCATGCGCGATATAGCTCTTCTCGCCTTTTTCATCTGTTCGATACCGCTGATTATCAAGCGCCCTGCGATCGGCGTAATCATGTGGGTATGGCTGAGCGTGATGAACCCGCACCGCCTGACCTACAATTTCGCGTTTAATTTACCGTTTGCCGCATTGACGGTGGGATTGACTTTTTTCGGGCTGCTGATCACCAAGGATAAGCGCAGGTTGCCATTGACGCCGCCGGTGATTGTGCTCGCGTTGTTCATGCTCTGGATGTCCGTGGCGTCGTTGTTCCCCTTTCATCCGGGCTCGGGTTATGAGATGTGGTCGCGGGTGATGAAGATTCTGTTGATGACTTTCGTAGCGCTCACCGTGATCCACTCGAAGAAGCAGATTCACTGGCTTGTCTGGGTCCTTGCGGGCTCGCTTGCGTTCTATGGCGTCAAAGGCGGTTTGTTCACGTTGCTCACGGGCGGCAACTATATGGTATGGGGTCCCGATAGTTCATTCATCGGGGGCAACAACGAAGTGGCGCTCGCGCTCGTCATGACGATTCCATTGCTGCGCTACGTGCAACTGGGATTGAAAAAGCCGTGGCAACGCTGGGCGATGACCGGGGCCATGCTGTTGTGTGCGCTTGCCTCGGTCGGAAGCCATTCCCGGGGCGCGTTTCTCGCCATTGCGGCGATGGGCGCCGTTCTTTGGTGGAAGAGTCGCAACAAGTTCGGCATGGGCCTGGTCCTTTTCATCATCGGCATTGGAATGCTCGCGTTCATGCCGGACGAATGGATGGAGCGCATGCAGTCCATCAAGTCCTACGATGAAGACACGTCGGCGATGGGTCGCATCAACGCCTGGTGGATGGCGTTCAATATGGCGCGCGATCGCTTTTTCGGAGGCGGCTTCGATATCTATGACTTCGACACCTTTGCGCGCTACGCCCCCAACCCGCTCGACATGCATGCGGCGCACAGCATCTACTTTCAGATTCTCGGCGAGCATGGGTTCGGTGGCTTGTTTCTTTTCCTGTCGATCGGAGCATCCACCTGGTTCGCTGCTTCGGATGCAAAGCGGAAAGCCAAGGGAATTGCTGACTTGCACTGGATCGGGCCCTTGATGGATTTGACCAAGGTCAGCATGGTTGGATATGCGGTAGGCGGCGCGTTTCTCAGTCTCGCGTATTACGACGTTCCTTACTACCTGCTCGTCATCGTCGTCGCGTCGCGCGAGCTTGCATTGGCGGCGCACAAGGCGAAGGTCGGTCGCGACGGGGCGAATGGATGGATGCGCCGCGACCGATTCGGCGCAGTGCAGACCGAGGTTCCCGAATACGCGCCCGAGATAGAGTCGCCGCGACCGCCGTCGCGGATCGGAGGCTGGCGCGGCCAGGGATCGTTTGCCGAGCGACCGTTTTCGCTCGACACGCCGAAATCCCCTCTGTGAAACCGGTGCGCGCGCGGCCGATGCCGATGCCTTGCAAGATCGTCGAATGAATCCGCTCGCCGCGACGGTCAGAGGATTCGGCCGCGCTCTCTCGGCCGCGCGCGGACCGCGCCTGTCGATCCTCATCTTCCACCGCGTCCTGCCTGCGCTCGACCCATTGCTGCCCGGGGAGCCCGATGCGACATTGTTCAAAGCGCGCATGCGCTGGCTCGCGTCGGCGTTTCACGTCATGCCGCTGACCGAAGCGGTGCGACGCCTGGCCGACGGCAACCTGCCGGTCAACGCGGCTTGCATCACCTTCGACGACGGCTACGCGGACAATGCGACGATCGCGGCGCCGCTGCTTTCAAGGCTCCGACTGCCTGCGACGTTCTTCATCGCGACCGGTTTTCTCGATGGCGGGCGGATGTGGAACGATACGGTGATCGAAGCGATACGCGTCGCTCGCGGCTCTCGACTGGATCTCGCCTCCATCGGCCTTGACGAATGGCCGTGCAGCAACATTGCCGAACGGGTCGCAACCATTGCCGGTCTGCTCGATAGGCTCAAGTACCTGCCGCAATCGGAACGCCAGCGAAAGGTCGATGCGATCGCGTCGGCGGTCGGTCTTGCAGCGCAAAGCGATTTGATGATGACGCGACGACAGGTACGAGAACTGCCACGTTACGGCATGGCTGTCGGGGGGCACACGGTCACGCATCCGATCCTCACGACGCTAGGCATCGACGACGCGAGGCAGGAGGTTGCCGATGGGCGCCGCGATCTCGAGCAAACGCTGGGCGAGCCCGTGAGGCTGTTTGCCTATCCGAACGGAAGGCCGCGGCGCGACTACGATGCGACTCACGTCGCGCTCATTCGCGAGATGGGCTTCGACGCCGCCGTTGCGACTGCATGGGGTGTCGCCGATCGAAGCAGCGATCGCTTTCAGCTTCCGCGCTTCACGCCCTGGGATGCGAGCGTCAATCGATTCGGACTGCGGCTCGCGCACAACCTCACGCGCAGGCCCGAATTGGTCTAGGTCAGTATTTCGGCGCATACGACCAGACAAATATCATGTACAGCGAAAATATCGCCAATGACGTCAAGCTTTTCTCCAAAGCGTTCCTGTCGAATCAACTCGCGAGATTCGCGCCTGCCCTGTATGTAAAACTGACGAATCAGACGGGTAGAGGCGAGAAAGATATGAATACCCGTCAAATCGCCGATTATTTTATTGCCTGTTTCGACGAATATCTGGAACAACTCGACGTAAACAAGGAAAATGCATACGCATACCTGAAGGGAAAACTGATTCTGGAATACGGGCCGGGAGATATTCTGGGCGTCGCGCTGCTCATGTACGCCCATGGCGCTGAAACCGTTCATTGCGTCGATCGATTTCCGCTGCAGAAATTTACGGCAACAAATATCGAAATCTACAGGAGGCTGCTGGATGGCCTCGATGGCGAGCAGCAAGAGAGAGCTCGTGGCGCTTTTGTCGAGTACGGAAAGCCCGAAAGCGGATTCGATTCCAGCGCCATCAATTATCTGGTGACGCGGGACGGGCTGAGCGGGCGAACGGCGCAGTACGATCTGATCATATCCAGATCCGTTCTCGAACACGTCAGCAATCTTCAAAGAACCATGGCGGATATCGCCGCATCGCTCAAAAAAGAGGGTATTTCAATACACAAGGTCGATTTGAAAAGCCACGGTCTGGACAGGTATCAGACTTACGATTTTCTCACTTGGCCAGATGGCCTTTATAGGCTGATGTACAGCCACAAGGGATTTCCCAATCGTTGTCGAGTCGACAAATACAGAGACGTGGTGCGTCTGGCCGGTTTATCCGTCTTGAAACTCGCCCCGACCGAATTGCTGACAACGGAGAAGATCAATCTCATCGTGGACAAGGTGGCTCTCCAATTCCGCGACATTTCAACCGAGGAGCTTTCGTGGATGAGCTTCTGGATGATTGTCGCGCCCGCGGCTTCGAAGCCAAGCGGGAAGTTCAATCCACAGCGATTCGCGTCTGATGCGTCTGCAACCACTGCTCCAACATCATCAACACCCACACCAGTTCTCCGTAATAGGTCGCGTGGGCCTTCAGCAGATCCGCACGCAGTTGATCGATGAAGGAGGCGCGTACGATGCCGCGCTGCTTCAACGATTCGAGGCTCGAAAACGAGAGCTCGTTGAGCCCCTTGTCTCGACCGAGCCAGATGCCGTACGGCAATCCGAAGCCGTGTTTGGTCTTGGTAATGATCTCGTTGGGCAGGAAGTCGCGCAACGCGTGCTTGAAGAACCAGCGCAGCTTCAGGCCCTTCAACTTCAACTCGGGATCGAGCCGCTCGGCGAACGCGACCACTGCATCGTCGAGAAACGGAAACGCGACATCGACACCCGCCACCCGACAGCCCGTCACGACCTTCGGCAAGTCGTTATCGGTCAGGGTGTACTTGAGATCGAACGCGAGCATGCGGTTGACGAGGCTGTTCGCTTGCGAGCGCCCATACCACTCGCGCATCTCGCGCATCGGCTTATTCACGTCCACGTCCGCGAGGAACGCCGGCTCGAAGATCGTCTCCACGCCGATGCGCGCGAGCAGGTTGTAGGTCTGCATGCGATCGGGCATGGGCACGCTTGCCTGACGCACATAGCTTTGCGCCTTCTTCACCAACGGCACCGACTCCCAGAGCGAGGGCGCAAGTGCGCTCCGTATGACGTCCCTGACAAGCCTGGGCGCGCGCTCGAAGTAGTCGAACACGCGTTGTTTCGCGTAACGCGTGTTGCCGCCGAACAGTTCGTCGCCGCCGTCGCCGCCCAGCATGCGATCGACGCCGTCGGCCTTGGCCATGCGCGCGCAGTAGTAGGTGGGAAGCACCGACGAATTGCCGAAGGGCTGATCGTACGCGGCTGCGATAAGGGGAATGCTCGCGACCAGGTCGGCCGGCGTGATGTAGTACTCGTGATGATCGGTCTTGAAGTGCGCGGCCGCGATGCGCGCGTATTCCATTTCGTCGAAGCCCTCGGCGTCGAAGCCGATCGAGTAGGTGCGCGCCGGTTGGCCCGTGACCGCGCCGAGCATGCCGGCGATCGTCGACGAGTCGGTGCCGCCCGAGAGGAAAGCCGCGGGCTTCGCCGCGCCCTCGATCGCGCGCGCGACCGACGCCTTCACGGTGTCGCGGAATTCGCGTTCGAGTGCGGGGAGAGTGTCGCGCCGATGTTCGTCATGGCGCGGCGACCAGTAGGGCGTCACCGTAGCGGTCCCATCGACAAAGTGCAGCGCATGCCCGGCCAGAAGGCGCGTTACGCCGCGATAGACGGTGGAGGGGCCGGGGATGCAATGAAAATAGAGATAGTCGAAGATGCCCTGGGGGTCGAGGCCGCCCGACCCTGCGAGATCGAGCGCGCGGTCGCCGCGCAGCGACGCGGCGACTTCGCTCGCGTCGTTTGCAAAGTGCAACTTGCCCGCATCGACGGCAAAGCAAAGCGAAGCGATGCCGAGTCGATCGACCGCGAGCAGGACTTCGTTGCGCGTGTGATCGACGAGCGCCAGTGCGAATGTGCCGTGCACGTCGTCGAGCATGCGCATGCCGCGCGCGCGGAAGGCTGCGATGATCGCATCGGCCGCGCCTTGTCCGCCTGCCGAAGCCGCCAAAGGGCCGGTGAAATACGGAAGGCCGACAATCGCTGCGCTTACACCGTCGGCTTGATGCACCGAACGCGAATCGCTGCTGACGAGTGACTGTTCCGATATCGGAAGCGCGTGTTCGAAGCGTCCGCGCAGGGTCGGTCGGCTCATCGGGTCTGAAGATCGTTATGCTTCGGCGCGGCATGGCCATCAAATGCAGACAGCGCCCGCGCGCTCACGCCTCTTGCTGGCCGGCGATGATACGCGAAAGGTGCGGTCGCGGCGCCGGGCCGATCGATGGTCAAAACCGCTGAATCAGGCAGAGTCGCAATCCATGGAAGCAATCAACAAGAGCATGGCCAAAGGCGTCATGTGGACGATCTTGTTCAAGTTCGTCACGCGAGGCATCGGCCTAATCAGTACCGTCGTGCTGGCGCGTCTGCTGGTTCCTGCGGATTTCGGCTTGGTGGCGATGGCCATGGCCATCATCGCGGGTCTGGAGGTTCTGAGCGCGTTCAACGTGGATACGGTGCTGATCCAGAACCAGAATGCCGAGCGCAAGCATTACGACACTGCGTGGACTTTCAATTTCATCGCAGGCACCGTACAGGCGGTTATTCTTGTTTTCATCGCTCCGCTGATTGCACATTTATACAACGAACCGCGCCTGCAACTCATCGTTTATCTTCTGGCTTTGGGACGCCTCGTATCCGGAGTCGAAAACATCGGCATGGTGGCATTTCGCAAGGAGTTGCAGTTTCACAAGGATTTCAAATTCCAGGTCATCAGAAAAATGATCGGCTTCACTATAACTATAGGCTTGGCTTTGTGGTTGAGAAGTTATTGGGCGCTTGTCGGCGGTATGCTGGCGGGGACATTTGCAGGCGTGGCGCTCAGTTATGCCATGCAGCCCTATCGGCCAAGATTCTCCCTTTCCGCAATGAGCGAGTTATTTCATTTCTCGAAATGGCTGCTGATCAATAATGGGCTTTATTTCGCGATCCATGAATCGAGCAGTTTCATTCTTGGCAAGTTGGGCGGTGCAAGCGCATTGGGATTGTATTCGGTGTCCTATGAAATTTCGAATCTTCCGTCGACCGATCTGGTTGCGCCGATCAACCGCGCGATTTTCCCGGGCTACGCGAAGATGGCCGGCGATCTTGGCGTCCTGAGGCAAGGATTTCTCAACGTCCTTTCGGCCATTGCAATATTTGTGTTGCCGATTGGCGCAGGACTGGCGCTGACTGCCGACCCGCTGGTCCATTTGATGCTGGGAGCGCAGTGGGCGAGCGCCGTGCCGCTGATCCAGGTTCTCGCGATCGCCGGGGTGATTTCGGCTCTGGGAACCAATCAGGGCGCCGTCTATCTTGCGCTGGGCCGCCCCAGGGTCCTGACCGTTCTTGCCGTGCTCCACGCTGGGCTGCTCTTGCCGCTTCTGGTCTGGGGCGCCAGGCGCAACGGGGCAATGGGGGCGGCCGAAGCGACGCTGTTGGTCGGGGTGGTTACGATGCCGATCAATTTCGTGGTGCTGTTGAAAAACATCGAGCTTCGCGCATCGGAGGTAGCGAAAATATTATGGCGGCCGCTCGCAGCTACGGGTTTCATGATCGTGGCGGTAAGGCTGGTGCTTGAATGGGCGCCGGCAGGGAACACGTTCCTGGTCTATCTCTCGCAATTGCTGATTGCGACGATGGCCGGAGGCGCCGTCTATATTGCGGCTGTCGTATTGTTGTGGAAATCGACGGGGATGCAACCGGGCATCGAGCAACTGTTATTGACAAGAGTGTCAAATCAATTCAAGCGAAGCTTCGCAAAGGGTCAACGCTTGTGAATCAGGCAAAACCGGGCATGAATGACGCGGGGAAGCGCAAATTGAAACTGTCGATTGTTTCGATGAACCTTTCGACCAACTGCACCAATCGGTGCGTGCGCATCGCAGAAGCATTGAGCGGCGAATATGAAGTGGAAATAGTAGGAACGACATTCGGCGTCGGGACCCGCTGGGGCGAGGGCTTGTGGCCGCCGCTGGAGGGCGTTTCGATTCCGATTCGTGCGGTGCGAGGCGGCTATCTCCCGGGCTATCTCAAGTCGATCCGGGCGCTTCTGTCTGCGATCGACGGTGACGTGATCATTGCCTGCAAACCGAGATTCCCGAGCCTGGGTGTGGCGCTCATCAAGAAGGTGTTGTCCGGCAAGCCGGTGATACTGGACGTCGACGATGACGAGCTTGCGCAGACCCTGCCTGGAAAACGCGCGTCTCTCCCAAAACAGTTGATCAACACGGGTGGATATCTTTTCACCCGGATGACGCATCCCTTCTGGAAATTCGCGGACGGAATCTTTACGGTTTCAGAGCATTTCCGCAATACCTATGGAGGTGTGATTGTTTCGCATGGACGGGATCCAGACGAGCTGAACCCGGCGAAATACGACCGGACCAAAATCCGCAATGACTTGAATATCGACGTCGAAGACACCGTGATTGGCTTCGTTGGTTCACCTCAACAGCAAAAGGGGATAGATCTGATTCTGGAAGCCATCAGGAAATTGAACAATGAAAAACTGAAGCTCATGATCGTCGGGGCGGAGGACAATGATGCCTATCTCGCCAGCCTCAAACAGCAATACGGGTCGTCGATGATGACCGTAACGCCCCAACCCATCGAGAAAATTCCGTACTATCTGACCGCGATCGATCTGGTGGTGCTTCCGCAGAGAAAAGTGCCGGAAAGTCTTGGACAGATGCCGGCGAAACTGACCGACGCCATGGCCATGGCAAAGCCCGTCATCGCATCGGGGCTTGCCGACATTCCGCTGCACCTGGAAGGCCGCGGTCTGATCGTCGAGCCCGGGAATCTGGACGATTTAGCGCGTGCAATCGAGTGGGTGCTCGATAACCGACAGGACGCGCAGGAAATGGGAATGAGAGCCCGGGAGTATTTTTTGGAGAAGCTGACCCTTGCCGCGATGTTGACGGCAATGCGTCCGGAAATCGAACGCACCGCAAAGCGAATGGCTTGACAAGCGTTTATGGAAGACCAGACACCGATCCGCATTTCCCTGGTCATTCCCGTATATCGCGGGGAGCGGACCTTGCCGACCATTCTGGCCGAGATCGCTCCGCTGACGGTCGAGCAGGTCAGTCGCGCGGGACACCGGTTCGTGATCGCTGAAGTCCTGCTCGTTCACGACTGCGGACCCGATCGGTCCGACAAGGTCCTCGAAGAACTCGCAACGCAGTACGCGTTCGTGCGTCCGGTCTGGCTTTCGCGCAACTATGGTCAGCATGCAGCGACGCTCGCTGGAATGGCCAGCGCGACCGGCGATTGGGTGGTGACGATAGACGAAGACGGACAGCAGGATCCAACCGATATCCAGACCCTGCTCGACCATGCGATGGGGTCATCGCTTCAACTCGTTTACGCGCAACCGCTCAATCCACCTCCTCATGGCTGGATGCGCAATGCATTCAGTCAAGCCGCGAAGTCGATTACTTCCAAGGTGCTCGGCAACGACCGAATCGGCCGCTTCAACAGTTTTCGTCTGGTCGACGGAGAAATTGCGCGCACGCTCGCCGCATATTGCGGAAACGGTGTTTATCTCGACGTTGCGCTTTTCTGGATTACTTCGCGCATCGGGCATGCGCCGATACGTTTGCGCAATGAAATGGATCGGCCTTCGGGATATTCCTATTTCCGCTTGCTCGGCCATTTCTGGAACCTGATTCTCACCACCGGGACGCGGCCTCTGAGATTGATCACGCTGGTCGGACTGGCGTCGGTGCTCCTGGCCATCGTCATTGCCGCAAATGCGGCCTACGGGCGATTGACCGGCGGGATCGAAGTGCAGGGTTGGGCCTCGCTCGTGATCGTCGTCGCATTCTTTTCGGGCAGCATACTGATGGCGCTCGGAGTCATCGCCGAATATCTCGCGGTGACGATGGGTATCGTGATGGGCAAGCCGCTCTATGTCGTGAGCACGCGTCCCACGCGTCCATCGGCCGATCGATGACGATCGCCTGGGTGATCGGGCGCGGGGGTCTGTTGGGCTCGGCGTTGTCGCGGGCGCTCGCGCGCAGCGGCAGCGTCTTGTTCGAGCAAAGCGATCGATTTGCGTGGCGCAAGCCGGAGTTGCTGCAAACGCAGATCGATGAGACGGCGCGAGCCTTCGCAGAAGCCGCAGCCGAAGCCGGGCGCTGGGAAATCTATTGGGCCGCGGGCGTCGGCACTTTGATGAGTGCCGAAGGCGAATTCGCTTCGGAGACCCGCGCGTTGGCGCTATTGCTCGATGCGATCGCACGAAACAGAATTTTGCAGTCCCGCCGCAGCGTCTTCACGCTTGCGAGTTCTGCCGGGGCGATCTACGGGGGTTCGCGCGAGCCGCTGATCAGCGAGGCAACGCCCGTCGCCCCCACGAGCGCATACGCGCGCGCCAAGCTCGAGCACGAGGCGATGGTGGCACGCTTCGCAATCGAAAGCGGCACAAGCGCGCTCGTCGCTCGCATTTCCACTCTCTATGGCGTGGGCCAATCAAGCGCCAAGGCGCAGGGTTTGCTCACTCATATTTCGCGTTGCATTATTCGCAACCGACCGATCCAGATCTTCGTTCCGCTCGACACCATTCGCGACTACATTTCCGCCGACGATGCTGCGGCGATGCTGGTCGAAGCCGCGAGGCCCGGTTTCGAACCGGGAAGTACGCGAGTCAAGATCATCGCGTCCGAACGCCCCACAACCATCGGCGAAATCGTTTCGGTCTTCAAGCGCGTCGCGCGCCGTCCCCCCAGAATCATGACCAGCGCGACGCCGGCATCGAGTATTTATGCGCGGCGAATGCAATTCAGATCGGTCGTCCCGCCGCTGAGCTATACGCGGGTACGAACGCCTTTGCTGGTCGGAATCAGTCAGGTCATGGCAGCCGAACGGATGCGCTTCGTGGCCGCATCATTGCCGTGACAATGAATTCATGACTCCGATCGCTCGCCCGCTCGTCTCGATTTGTATTCCAACCTATCGCGGCGCCGCCTTTCTGCCGGCGACGATCGAGTCCGTTCTTCGTCAGTCGTACAGCGACTTCGAAATCTGGATCGTCGACGACGCGTCGCCGGACGATACGGCCGATGTCGTCGGCGCTTTCAGGGATCCGAGAATTCGCTACGTGCGCAACGAGCGCAATCTGGGACCCAATGGCAATTGGAATCGCTGCCTGGAACTGGCGCAAGGCAAGTATTACAAACTGCTTCCGCACGACGACCTGATCGAACCGGACTCGCTGTTCGATCACGTCGCGATTTTCGAGGCCGACGCCGAAGAAGAGATCGCGCTGGTCTTCGGGTCGCGCCTGATTATCGATCGCCGTGGTCGCCCGTACTTCAACCGCGGCCTGCGAGGAACGCAAGCGGGGCGCATCGAGGGCCGGGCGCTGATTCGGCGGTGTGTTCGCGCCGGAGCGAATCTGATCGGCGAACCCGGCAATGGACTGATCCGCCGGTCCGTCACCGAGCGGGTGGGTCCGTACGACGCCGGCCATCCCTATCTTGTCGATCTCGACTATTGGTTTCGCGTTCTCATGCATGGCGATGCGTATTACACCTGCAAGCGCAGTTCCTGTTTTCGTGTTTTGCAAGGATCCTGGAGCGTGGCGTTGGGTTTGAAGCAATATCAGGACTTCAAAGGATTTGTAGAAAAATTCGCGAATGTTCCTGAATGCACCATTTCCCGAACCGATAAGGCCGTTGGATTCGCAAAGGCGCGTATCAACACCTTCGCCCGCGCATTGCTCTATCGATCGCTATTCAGGGAGAAATCATGATGGGCGAGGAGTTTGGTGACCGATATGCCGCGTCACAAATGGCGCGGCGCGCGAGTCCGATACGCAGGTGGGTCAAGCAGGCCTATCTCGACCGCGTGCTTGGTCGCGTTGAGGGACCCACGTTGGACGTCGGATGCGGAGCAGGCCAATTGCTCGAGCAGTTGCCTACCGGATCGATGGGACTCGAGGTCAATCCCATCCTGGTCGGAGATCTGTCGTCCAGAGGCATTCGCGTATTGCAGATCACGGGCAGGCCCGACCGGATCGAGCTCGGCGACTTCGCCCTTGGAACATTCCAGACGCTGGTGCTCTCGCACGTGCTCGAGCATTTCGAGAATGCGGCTCGGGTATTTGAAATGCTGCTGGAAGACTGCGCTGCGCGAGGAATCGCGCGCGTAATCATCGTCGTGCCTGGAAAGGTGGGGTACGAAAGCGATTCCACACATAAGACCTTCGTCACGCTCGACTACATCGAGAGCAATAACTTGACATCGCACGCAGGTTTCACGCTTGGGCATCGCTCTTATTTTCCCGGAAACTTCGAGTCGATCGGAAAATTGTTCATCTATCATGAACTGATGCTGGTCTACGATCGTGTCGGTTGAGCGCGTTGCCGTGAAGCTGCAGATTCCAAGAGCCGGCCGCACGGGCATACCGCAGCTTGTGCGATTCGTTTTAGTTGGCATTGTCAATACCGGCTTCAGTTACGCCATTTATGCCGGGCTCCTCTTTTTTGGACTTGGCTACGCGATTGCGAATTTGATCGCTCTGTTGGTCGGCATCCTCTTCAGCTTCAAGACGCAGGGCATCCTGGTGTTCAATAATTCGGATAATCGTCTGCTGTTCAGGTTTGCGCTGGCTTGGTCGCTGATTTACCTGTTCAATATTTTTATTATTGGACGTTTCATCGCTTTTGGGCTGAATCCATATATTAGCGGAGCGCTTGCGCTTCCATTCGCAGTTTTGTCATCCTATTTCGCGCAAAAATATTTTGTTTTTCGTCAAGTCGACCCAGATAGATGAATAGCGGCATGGCGCGCTCAAATTTTTCTTCCATGCATGCATGTTTTTTATCGTTGAAAACATTTGGCGATTGGAAGAACCTCTCTATTCTGACGCTCGTCTGGATCGTGATGATTATCCTCGTCAATCCGATCGGCGATTTTCCGCTCAATGACGACTGGGCATATGCGATCGGTGTGAGGTCGGTATTGGAACAAGGCAGCTTTCAGATCCCCGGCTTCTCGAGCGCGAATGTCGGACCCCAGATCTACTGGGGCGCGCTGTTTTGTCTTCCCTTTGGATTTTCGTTTACGGCGTTGCGTTTCTCCTCGTTGACTCTCGGATTGCTGGGCGGATGGGCGGCTTATGGATTGTTTGCCGAGGTCTGGAAAAATCGCGAAGTCGCGCTGATTGCAGCTCTGGTTCTCCTCGTCAATCCTGTTTATTTCGGACTGGCCAACACTTTCATGACCGATGTTCCGTTTCTTGCGCTGGTGATCACATCGATGTTCCTGATCGTGCGTGGGATGCGGCGCGAGGAACCCATGTTTGTGGTTGCGGGAATGCTGGTCTGCATTCTTGCCACGCTCTTGAGGCAACTGGCTTTGGTCGTATTGCTGGGCTATGCGATGGCTCATCTTGTCAGGCGCGGTCTGGGCTGGCGCAATATCGTGGTTGCGATCATGCCGCTGCTGTTTGGCTTGACGGTTCATCTGGCGTTCAGTCGATGGCTGGCGGAGAGCGGAAGAAAACCCCGTTCGGGAACAATTGGGGATATTTCCATTTACGCGGTCGTGAAATATGTGTTGCCGATCTCGGTGCAGGAAATCGTTTACGCCTTGCTTCAAACCGGGCTCCTGGTCCTCCCGCTGATCGTGGTGTGCCTCTCTTTTTCTCGATTGCAAACCGCGAAAGTTGGAAAGCGAAATGTCATCGTGCCACTCGCGTTGGTCGTGCTAGTGCTCGGTGCTTTTCTGCTGGTCCGACATGAAACAATGCCGCGCAATCAAAACGTGCTGACTTACTTCGGTATGGGGCCGCTGACTCTTCGCGATTCCTTTATTTTAAAGAGCAATCTACCGGCAATGACTCCGGGCCTTTCGATTTTCTGGAAGGCAATTACGGGAATCTCGATTCTTGGCGCGTCATTTGTCGTTCTGGCGTTTGCGGTCGGCATGCGCCGAGCGGTGATCCGGATGCGCAATGAGCGCGCCGGTATGAGCGCCGTCTGGCAGCCCGTCTTCTTTACGACCATTGCGATCAGCTATTTCGGAATCTTTGTCCTTGTCTCCACGAGCAATGCTTTTTTCGATCGATATATGCTTCCATTGTTCGTTATTTTTTCGCTTGCTCTCCCGGTGTTGGGCGAAGTTTCGACAGAGACGACGCGGCGCTGGTCAATGGGGCAGGCAATTGCCGTGAGCATGCTGATTGCGTTCGCTTCGTTCTCGATATTGGCGACTCGCGATTATCTCGAATGGAATCGAGCGCGTTGGGTGGCGTTGCGCGACCTCACCGACGTGCAGAAGATTGATGCGCATCGAATCGATGGCGGATACGAATTCAATGGCTGGATCAATTACGACCCGCTCTACAAGGCTCACGACAACAAGAGTTGGTGGTGGGTCGACGATGACGAATACATGCTGGCTTCCGGCCCAGTGCCGGGGTACCGCGAAATTCGTCGGCTTCCATTTCGTCGCTGGTTGACGAACACGCAATCCGACGTGGTCGTACTCAGGCGGATAGGTTCTTAGCTTCAATGAAGCGTTTTGTCGGATTTCAATCCGATCGCGCGAACCTCTTCGCGCTTGCTGCAGCGTGGACGGCGATGGCTCTGCTGGTTTGTCCGGCAGGCGATTTCCCCGTGCAGGACGACTGGGCCTACGGGCTCGCTGTGCGATCGCTGGTCAACGACGGCGTCTATCGCATTCCGAGTTTCGTCAGCACCAATCTCGGGCCAATGGTTCATTGGGGCGCGCTGTTTTGCTGGCCATTCGGATTTTCGTTTACGGCTTTGCGCGTTTCGACGCTGGTGATGGGCCTGTTCGGAATCTTCGGAGTTTATTTCCTGTTCAGGGAGGTGTGGATCGACAGGCATCTTGCATTCGTGGCCGCTGTCACGCTGATGGTCAATCCGATCTACTTTGCACTCGCGGATACTTTCATGACCGATGTGCCGTTCGTGGCGCTGATCGGCATCGCCATGGCGCTCATCGTCAGAGGCATGCGGCGCGAGGACAAGCTCACGTTACTCGCCGGTCTGGCGCTTTGCCTGGTCGCGGTACTCGTCCGACAGTTTGCGTTGGTGATCTTCGGCGGTTTCGCGTGTGCCTGGGTGGCCAAACGCGGCATGCGAACCGCCGCGATCATTCAAGCATCGATTCCGCTGGCCGTGGGAATCGCCGCGCATGTCGCGTTCACCCAATGGCTGCTTCAGACCGGACGAAAGGAATTGTTCGCGGGCATATCGGACCTCACGACCGCGTCGCTCGGCGATTTCGCTTATTCATCGGCGCACGAACTCTTGAACGTGATCGTCGAGCTGGGTTGGTTGCTTCTGCCGATCACTGTGCTGTGTTTCAGCAGGGCATCGCGTAGACCCGGACCCGCCGGAATGCGCTGGTCTGCGCTCCTGGCAATCGTGATCGGTGTAGCAATGAGCGCTTTCATCGTTGCCGAGCGCCGGACCATGCCATTGACCGGCGATACCCTGCATTACTTCGGCATCGGGCCATTGATGTTGCGCGACACGCTGTTGATCGGATGGAATCTGCCACCGCATGACACGCCGCAGACGATTTTCTGGATCGTGATGACCGGTCTTGGAATCATCGGCGCGACGTTGATCGTGTTTGCATTTGCGAAAGGATGCGCCGAGTCGTTCGATCGAACGCGCACGTTCAATCAATTGGTCAGGCGCGCATGGCCGGCCATTTTTTTTGCGGCTACCGGGCTTGCCTATCTGGGCATTCTCTTGTTGATTGCCACGCGACACGATTTGTTCGATCGCTATCTGCTGCCGCTTTTTATCGTCGTGGCCCTTGCTCTGCCGTTGCTCGGAGTGCGGACAGGCAAACAACAGTCGGGCGGCGCCGCGTACGCCGTGGTTGCCATCGCGCTGTTCACCTTCGCATGTTTCTCGGTGGTTGCCACGCACGACTTCCTGGCCTGGAACAGAACGCGCTGGGTCGCGCTCTCGGATCTGATGCAAAAGGGCGGCGTGAGTCCGCGCCAGATCGATGGCGGCTACGAGTTCAACGGGTGGTTCCTCTACGATCCGCGCTATGAACTGCATGACGAGAAGAGTTGGTGGTGGGTCGATGACGACGAGTACCGAATTGCCGCGGGGCCGACCCCGGGATATCGCATCGAGCGCAGGCTTCCCGTTGAGCGCTGGTGGGATGGCACGACGCCGGATGTGTTCGTTCTCAGGCGCGACGAGTGACCGTGCGTTCTGCCTGATAGCGTTGTCTGAGATGGCGCGCAGCTGTTCCGTGTTTCAGATGCGTAGAATGAACATTGACTCAAAAGTTTGTTGTATTACACGATTGGAGAAGGAGCTTTGTCAGTAAAACTGTCTATCGTCATTCCGGTGTACCGATCTCAACAGACCCTGCATGAGTTGTATCGCAGGATCGTTGCCGCGGTCGAGCCACTGGAGCCGCTATTCGAAATTATTTTCGTGGAAGACTGCGGGGGCGACGAATCCTGGCAAGTGATCGAGGTTCTCGCCGAACAGGATTCGCGTGTTCGAGGTTTCAAGCTAGCTCGCAACTATGGGCAGCACAACGCACTGCTTTGCGGTATCCGCGCTGTGCGGGGTGAGCTTCTCGTCACGATAGACGACGATCTTCAGAACCCGCCCGAAGAGATTCCCAAGCTGCTAGCAAAACTTGGGACGCAATACGATGTGGTCTATGGAACGCCGGAAAATCCAACGCATAGCTTCATGAGAAACCAAGCGTCGCGGATCACGAAATTTGCGTTGAAAACCGCCATGGGCGCGGAGTCTGCCAGCAAGGTCAGCGCATTTCGCGCATTCCGAACCCGGCTGCGAGATGCGTTCCATGAGCACCGTAGCCCAACGGTGAATATCGACGTGCTGCTCACATGGGGAACCACGCGCTTTGCCGCGGTAGGTGTCCGCCAGGATGAGCGCTCAGTGGGGGATTCGGGCTACAGCTTCGGCAAGCTCGTCGATCACGCCATCAACATGATGACGGGTTTCTCGACCCTTCCATTACGGATCGCCAGTATTCTCGGCTTGGTGTTCGGAAGCATCGGATTCCTTATCCTGATTTATGTGCTTTGGGCCTATTTCCTGGTAGGCAGCAGCGTTCCGGGATTCCCGTTCCTGGCGTCGATCATCGCAATCTTTTCAGGGGTGCAGCTTTTTGCTCTTGGCATTTTCGGCGAATACCTGGCGCGGATGCATTTTCGGTCAATGGAGAGGCCGCCATATACGCTGCTTCGAAATACCGATTCGATCGATCAACCTGTCCTCAGCGAACTCAAACTCAGCGATGTCCGAGAGCACTGATCGCCCAGTGAGCCATGTTGCTTCGAGCGGTTGTATCGACACCAGAGATCTGCAACTGGAATGGTCCGAGGCGCCGTGGGATACCGCGATCTACGGTTTCATGGTGCTGCAGATAACCCGACTTGAAGTCCGTGGTCGAACGGCCTCCGAAGACCTTGTAGCCTTCGAGCGCGCCAGAGAGGCCACTGGCAGTGGATTGGTGAGTTGTCGACTTCAGCATGACAGACTGCGCGAATCGATGCTATTGGAAGAAGCGGGCTTTCGTTTCATCGAGATGCTGTACCTTCCGGAGTTCGACTTATCGACGCTTGATGCCGCGTCGAACGATGGCAATCTCCAAATAGTACGAGCCACCCAGGCAGATTTGCCACAGGTGCTTCAGATCGCAGGCACTGCGTTTCGCAATGAACGCTTTCATATTGACCCGCGTCTTTCTCCTGAACTGAGCGACCGGCGCTATCAAAGCTGGGCACGCAGCAGCCTGCGCCATCCGACCCAGCAATTGTTCGTTATCAGTGACGGTGAAAAAAAAGTCGTTGCGTTCTTCGTCACTGAACTGCTTTCGGACGGGACCTGCTACTGGCACCTCAATGCGGTAGCGCCCGAGTACCAGGGCAACGGTTATGGACGCAGAGCGTGGTCGGCAATGCTCGAGCATGCACGCGTGAACGGCGCACGCCGTGTTCGCACCAGCATCGTCGCCCGCAATCACCGTGTACTCAATCTCTATGCACGCTTGGGATTTCGTTTCCCCCCTCCACTGATGACCTTCCACTGGGTGCGACCGGCATGACCGCCGATACCACCCGCAGGCAACTGGTGCGATACGCCCTGGTTGGACTTGTGTCCAATGCGCTGCTGTATTTGGCCTATCTCGCGCTGACACGCATCGGCATTGAGCCAAAGCTCGCGATGACGCTTTCGTTTGTGGCCGGCGTCACATATACATTCTTGATGAACAGGCGTTGGACCTTTGCGCACCGTGGAAACAAGCGCCATGCCTATACGCGCTACTGGATCATCTACGGCGTCGCGTACATTCTGAACCTTGCCCTGCTGTCACTCTTCGTCGACGTACTTGGTTACAAGCATCAGTTCGTTCAGGGCACGCTCGTGTGCGGCATCGCCGTCCTGCTGTTTCTCTTGCAGAAATTCTGGGTGTTCCGTGAGACGGCGTCCAACGTGAACGCCGGACCGCAACCAATGCCCCGCCAATGAAATTCTGCTTGAGATGTAATTCAACATTCGGTAGCGATGACTGGGTCTGCCCACTATGCGGATTCTCCGTCGAAACGCTTGGAGGACACCTGGCTTTTGCACCAGAAATGGCGCGCGAAAACTCGGGATTCCAACCCCAAATCTTTCGAGAACTCGCCAATCTGGAAGCGCGTAACTTCTGGTTCCGAGCGCGCAATCGGATCATTGTATGGGCGATACAACGTTACTTTCCCCAATCCACCAGTTTTCTGGAAATCGGCTGCGGAACAGGATTCGTCCTGTCGGGAATCGCCAAGTCTTTTCCGTCGATCCGCTTGTCCGGAAGCGAGATTTTCAGCGACGGGCTTGGTTTCGCGGCAAGTCGGATGCGGGCCGGTGCGGAATTGTTTCAAATGGATGCCCGGCGTATTCCCTTCAAGAATGAGTTCGATGTCATTGGCGCGTTGGATGTGCTGGAGCACATTCAAGAGGACGAGGCCGTTCTCTCGCAAATGTACCAAGCCACCAAACACGGCGGCGGCATCATCCTCACGGTTCCCCAGCATGAATTCCTGTGGAGCCAGCAGGACACCTATGCGTGCCATGTGCGCCGCTATCAAGCCCGCGATCTCAGGAACAAGGTTGCACGCGCCGGATTTGTCGTAGAAAGGACCACGTCGTTCGTCTCGTTGCTGCTGCCTCTCATGTATTTGTCGCGCTGGCGCAAGCGCAATGCCGACGAGAAGTTTGACCCGCTCAATGAATTGCGACTTGGCGGTGTTGCCAACGTCATGCTTGAATCAGCGCTGGATATAGAGCGCGTTTTCATCCGTCTCGGAGTTTCCTTTCCGATGGGCGGCTCGTTACTCTTGATCGCTCGCAAAACCTGAGGCGCCGTGAATATCCCTTTCAACAAGCCCTTCATGACGGGCAAGGAACTCTGGTACATCTCACAAGCGCATGCCAAGGGGCATCTGGCCGGCGACGGCAGTTTCTCCAAGCGTTGCAGTGGATGGCTGGAGCGCCGTACCGGCGCGCACAAAGCGATGCTCACGCACTCGTGCACCGCGGCGCTCGAAATGGCCGCAATTCTCGCGAACCTGAAGCCGGGCGACGAAATCATCATGCCTTCCTACACGTTCGTCTCTACGGCCAATGCGTTCGTGCTCAGGGGCGCAGTGCCGGTGTTCGTGGACATTCGTCCGGACACCATGAACATCGACGAATCGCTGATTGAAGCCGCCATCACCGACAAGACCCGTGCGATCGTGCCGGTTCACTACGCGGGAGTGGGATGCGAGATGGACGCCATCATGGCGCTTGCGGACAAGCATGGCCTGATGGTGATGGAAGACGCGGCACAGGGCGTGATGGCTACTTACAAGGGGCAGCCGCTGGGGTCGATCGGCCAATTGGCGGCCCTGTCCTTCCACGAAACCAAGAACATCATCGCGGGCGAGGGCGGCGCATTGCTCGTCAACGATTCACGTTTCTCAGAGCGGGCTGAAATCATTCGAGAAAAAGGCACGAATCGGTCGCAATTCTTCCGCGGCCAGGTCGACAAGTATTCGTGGGTCGATGTCGGCTCATCGTACTTGCCCGGCGAAATCATCGCTGCATTTCTATGGGCGCAAATGGAAGAGGCCGACAACATCACGCGTCAACGGCTCTCCTTGTGGAACACCTACCATCAATGGTTTGCAGAGCCCGAGAAGGCAGGCAAGATTCGCAGGCCCGTAATCCCGGGTAATTGCGGGCATAACGCACACATGTATTACCTCCTGCTGCCCGATCTGGATCGCCGTACTGCGTTCATCGAGAAGCTGCGCCGAGCCGATATTCACCCGGTGTTCCATTACATCCCATTGCACAGTTCCCCGGCGGGAAGGCGCTACGCTCGCGCGCACGGCCAACTCAAGGTGACCGACGAAATGTCGGATCGACTGGTCCGGTTGCCTCTCTGGTCGGGCCTTGAAGAGCACCAAACGGAAGTCATCCAACACATTCTTGCAGCCTTTTGATGATATCTACGGGGCGTAAAACGATCGCACGCACTGCGACTTCGAACTTCAAACACCAATGGAGAGAACTCACAAAATTGCACTTATTTCCATTCTTGTTGGAATCGTTACCTGCACGCTTTGGTTCTTCCTCATGGGCCATATCGGTTTCGATTTAGCTGATGAAGGCTTTTACTGGTACGGCGCTCAACGCGTAGTGCATGGAGGAGTACCCCTTCGTGATTTCCAGGCCTACGATTTGGGCCGCTATTTTTATACCGCGCAATTCTTGTTCGCGGCGCATGACACGGGATTGATGGTGGCAAGAATTGCGGCTTATTCCCTTCTTTTCCCCTTGGTCGCAATAGTAGTATTTATTACGCTTGGTAGTGTTCAAGAAAACGATCGAAATTCGCTAAGATCCTGGTTCCTCGCGCTGTCGGTTGCTTTCCTGGCTTTGCTCTAGGTATTCCCCTACTATAAAGTATTCGATCACTTCTCGAGCGTATTGCTGATCCTGGCAGTCTATTGGTTGGTCTCCCAACAAAACAGATTCGCATGGTATCTGCTTGGTATCTGTGTGGGATTCGTGGCCATGATCGGTAGGAATCATGGTGTTTATGGAGTAGTCGCATCGATCCTCGCCTTCATTCTCTTGACTCTAAGACCTCGCGCTGACAAGCCAAACCTGAAAGAAATTGGAGTATGGGCACTGGGAATATTTCTCGGGTACCTCCCCGTGCTTTGCGCGCTGCTGTTCGTGAATGGATTCGCTCAGGCCTTCGTGACCTGCCTCGTTTCTTCGGACCAATCATTCTTGGAGAACGGCCCCCGATTGCACGGATGAACATCTTTGCTGCACGAACTCGTTCGGGGTCCGATACGCCAAGCTGCTATGCGGCCGGACCTCGTTGTAATGCCTTCGCCACTGCTCGATGACGACCTTGGCCTCGGTCCTGTTGCGGAACCACTCGAGGCTCAAGCACTCATCTCTGAACTTGCCGTTGAAGCTCTCATCGAATCCGTTCTGCCAAGGCTTTCCGGGATCGATCAGCGCCAGTTCGATGCTCTCGTTCCTGGCCCATCGCAGGATCGCCCGCGACACGAACTCCGGACCGTTGTCCGATCGAACGTGTCTCGGTGCGCCATGAACGCTGACCAGTTGCGAGAGCACCTCGATCACTCGGCCGGACCGAATCGAGCCGGCCACGTCGATCGCCAAGCTCACTTTCGTGAACTCATCGATCACCGTCAAGCACTTCAGCTTCTGTCCATTGGCACAAGCGTCGTGCACGAAGTCGTACGCCCAGACCTGACCCGGTCCCATCGGCGCCTGTGGCCGCGGTCGATGACCAGCGATCCGCTTGCGAGGCCGTTTGCGCGGCACCTGCAGCTTCGCCTTGCGCCATAGACGCCACACCTGGCCGTGGCCCATCAGGAATCCCTGACGTTCCATAAAGACGTGGATGCGCCGGTATCCGAAGCGCGGGTACTGCGCCGACAGCACGCTCATCGCCGCCAGCGCCGTCACGTCCTTGCCGAACATCCGCGACGCATAGCCCAGCGTCGATCGTGCCACCGAGAGCAGCGCGCAAGCCCGTCGTGTCGAAAGGCCCCGCGCCATCGCATAGCGGACCTGTTCCCGACGAGCCGGCGCGCTCACCATTTTTTTGCGGCGATCTCCTTCATCACGTCGATCTCGAGATCCCGATCGGCCACCATCTTCTTGAGGCGCCCGTTCTCCTGCTCGAGCTGCCGCAAGCGCTTCACGTCAGCGCTCTCCATCGTTCCGAAGTGCTGACGCCAGTTATAAATCGTCTGCTCACTGACCGCATGCTTCTTGGCCACCTTGGCCACCGGACTTCGATCGGCCTCCCGAAGGATCGCGACCATCTTCTCTTCACTGTATCGGCTCTTCCTCACAGCTCCCTCCTGGGTCGGTGGGAGCCATCCTCTCAAGTTTCAGCTGGTCCGAAAAGGTCGGGGCAGGTCA